>JAOAFV010000052.1 GCA_026416095.1 Bacteroidales bacterium
AGAGACAGGAAGTGATATGTCCATTACAACAAGGATTGCGACATGGGTCGTTTATTTTATAAATCATAATATTCGCTTTGTTGAAGTGATATGTCCATTACAACAAGGATTGCGACTCTGCTTTTTTGACCCAAAAGCTGAATCCATAGTAGTTGAAGTGATATGTCCATTACAACAAGGATTGCGACTTAAGTTTGGAAATCTCTTCATGTATTAGGGCCTCTAGGTTGAAGTGATATGTCCATTACAACAAGGATTGCGACTATCTGGGAGTTTCCTTCCCAGATATTCAAAAATGCGGTTGAAGTGATATGTCCATTACAACAAGGATTGCGACATATCTTCATTAATCTTTTTTAAAGTTTTAATAATTCTGGTTTAAGTGATATGTTTATTGCAACAAGGTTTGCGACTACTTAATGTATAAGTAGAATGTATCACGTTGAACAGTTTAAAAGATATGTTTATTATAGCCAGAATTGTGATTTTTTTTTTATTTTTTTATGTATTATTGGATGTGTTTAAGTGTTATGTTTATTACAAAAAAGAATGCGATAATTAATAATGCAAAATGTTGAATTATTTTTAACAGCTAAAGCGATATGTACACTACAACAAAAATTGAAAAGATGAATTTTTTAATTTTAAATATGTATTATACTTTGCAAGATAAAATATAAAATTTTGACATTTAGAAAAAAGAAATTTATTGTTTATGTAATTTGTTTATTTTAAAGGTAATTTTGTGGAAATTTACGGATTATTTTAAAGGAATTTATTTAGAAAAGACAAGTCAATGAAAAATACATCTCAGATTCATAAAGAAAAATTATGTAAATACTTATTTATGAATAGTTTGCTTTTTGCAAAGCTAAATAGATAGTTAATTTAACTTTACTAATCTTACTAACTAAACTATAGTAGTTATTTTTAATTTACACTAAATTTTTATAAATAAATTGTTTAAGAGATAAAAACCTAAAAGAACAACACCACTTTTTAGCTGAATCATTTACAGTAATAAATAAAATTAAGGAAACTTGTTAAATTAATTTTCAATAAACAAAAATTTTATTTAACAATTGATTTAAAAGTATCGTCGTTGAAATATTTTTCAAATTCCATATCGGTTTTTGCGTATGACGACCATTTTGAGTTTTTACTTATTGCGGCGCGCAAATTATTATAAACCATGTCGGAATTATTCTGTCTTGCACCAATAATAGCTTTCAGGTAGTACATATTATCTTTATCCTTATCTTCCGAGCAATCTATAGTTTTAGAAGCTCCATCTAAATTCCCAGATAATAATTTTGCCAAAGCAGCATTGAATGAACAGTTATTACCCATATAATTAACTGCTTCGGCGTAGTTTCCTTTTTTAATTAAACATATGCCCATATTATAACGAGTTTCGTTGCTTGTACCAGCCGATTTAAAATATTCTTCAGCTTTTGTAAAGTTACCTTCTTTAAGAGCAATAACACCTAAATTGTTCATTATTGTTTGGTTTCCCGGACTAAGCGATTTGGCTTTTTCAAGATTATTCTTAGAATTATTAATGTCATTTTCAAGATAGTTTATAATAGCAAGGTTATTAAACCCTCTCCAATCGTTTGGATATTGTTCTGTTGCTACTCTATAAAATTCTTTTTTAACATTTAAATTTTTTTGAAATGTGGCACCATAAATTAGTTCTTCAATAGTAAGTAGCTTAGGATTTGTATTAAATGTATTTACAATTTCTTCGTCGCTTCTCCCAATGCTGTCGACATTAACTTTAATTTGTCCTCGGCGTAGTTTAGGTAGTATTTTATCGGCAATTTCTTTATATACTTTGCTCATGTTTTTAATTTCTTTTTCTCTTTGAACGGGATCGGAATACATAGAAAGAACTCTCAAAACTAAATCTTTATCTGGTATATCAGATTGTTGCATGAGTTTTTGGAACCCTTCCCAGTCTTCTGGTGTATTCTTTACATTTAATTTATCTTTTAAATTAATTCCTTTAATTTTGCTGGTGAAATTTTTAGTTACATCTTGCGATGTTTTTCCACGATTTATTGATAATCGTGTATTTAAATCTTCGGGGCCATCTGGTGAAGCATAAGCCGATATGTCTATTGATTTAATTTGTTTGCGAGGATTTTTAGGCAAGTTAGCTAAATATTTTTGTAATTCTTTAATTTCTGGTTTTGTTAATTCCTGAGGCCTTACATTTGATTGATTTATTAAATATAAAATACTTGCTTCTTTTTGTTCGGGTATTATTCTAACAAAGTTGTCTTTCGCATAAATCATTTTTCCTTCTTTCTCGATAAGCGATGGGGTAATGATAGTGCCTTTCCCTATAGTTACTGGGTCAAAATCGATAGTTTTGCTTTTTTGAGATGCTGTTACTTTAATATTCACATCGCAAACTTTCATTTCGTCTTGATACCCAACCTTAGTTGAGTAGTTAAAGGTACCTCCATCAGCATATTTTATTACTTTGTAATTATCAGTTACTTTTTCGCCTTGAACCTTTATAGGTGTTAAAGGAATTTCGTTACCACTTTGAGTTTTAAGTACTGGCTTAATTTCACAAATAACCTTTTTACCAAAATATTTACCAGGAAATTTACCTGTTATGCTTAAAGCAACGCTATCGCCATGCATTTCAAGAATTTTTGGTGTTAATGTATAGGTAATTAATCCCTGATTTTTCTTCATCTTTTTTAATGGCGAACATGCTGTATTTACTAGTAATATTACGCTAACTAATAAAAACAACCACACACAAAAGTTTTTCATAGTAACTTTAATTTTTTATTTGCACAAAAATATATATTTTATTTTAAAAACAAAAATTTATTTTTTTTGCAAAAAAATTTTCCATCTTTTTGTTATTTTGTTCTTTGTTATTTCTAGGATATAAAAGCAATCTTTTTTTAGTTCTTGTATGCTTATTTGTGCGTTTTCTTGCTGTAAATTTATTGTTTTTATTAAAATGCCTTCTAGTGAATAAAATCTAATTATGCTATTAATAGGTGCATGTATCATAAGATAATCGGTAGCAGGATTAGGATAAATATTAAAATGATACAACGTGTAATAGTTAATGTTTGTAGAAATAGAAAATTTCACGAAAATCCATGCTGAATCACCATTAACTACTTTAAATGTATACTTAATAATACTTTCTCCGGCTATGCCGTTAGGATAATATTCGGCCGAGAATTTATCGGTTGTTGTATTAGCTTGAATTGTCATAGCAGGTGCATTAAAAACATGTGGTGGATAGCAACTGTTATCCCAACAAAACGTATTGGTAGTCCCTTCAACTAGCGTAATGTATTGTTTATGGCATGTAACTTGAACATCTGAAGTTAGGGTATTTTTAATTTTTACAATTATTTTTAACTCGGTGATTTGTACATCTCCTAATATTGTTAAGGTATCACCATAGTTAAGTAATTCGTTGTTATTGTTATACAATTCAAGAGTTTGAGATTTTGTATCAAAGTTAAATATTATTGCGATAAATAAAAGAAAAATAGCTTTTTTCATTTTTTTTGCAAAGATACAAACATTTAATAATATTACTCAACAAGTTTAAAATATCTTTTTAAAAGTTTTTTATTACAAGTTCTTACGAGATAATTGTTAGAAGACACCATTAATTACGTCGAACACATAAGCTTTTATTCCTATTTTTGGTTTTTCTTTATCGAGAGTTTCTATCATTTTTAATAATGTATCTACTTTTTCTTTGTTTATTACTGTTAAAATAGCGGAGTTAAGTTCGGGCCAGGTGTGAGTTCCCATATGAGGGTCGCCTTTTAAGCCTTTACCTTTTACAGTATCCCATATCGTATATGCATGTATATCGTTTATTTCGAGAATATTTAAAACCTGGTCGATAATTACTTTGTTAAATATTATTAATACAGCTTTCATTGTTTATTTAACTAGTTTTTCATTTTTAATTCTTATAAAAATATAGTATGAAACAGGAACAATGATAAGAGAAATTATAGTAGAGAAGAAAAGACCTCCGATAACCGAAATACCAATAACACTCCATTGTTCGCTACCTTCGCCTGTGCTTAAAGCCATTGGTAACATACCAAATAAGGTGGTTACAGCAGTCATAAGAATAGGACGTAATCTTGAACGTGCAGCGTTAGTAATTGCATCAATAAGACTTTGTCCACGATCTCGTAATAAATTTATAAAATCGACTAATACTATACTATTTTTAGTTGCAATACCGATAAGCATGATTATACCAATAGCTGCGTTAACGCTTAAAGTTTTACCAGTAATGAATAAAGCAATTAGAGAGCCAGAAATCACAAACGGAATAGCAGTCATAATGATGATTGGCATTGTCAACGATTCAAACTGAGCAGCCATTGTAAGATAAACCAAAATAATGGCTACTACAAACATAAATGCTAGATCTTTAAAAGCATCCATTTGATCTTGAAAGGCTCCGCCAACAACAACATCAATGCCTTCTGGTTTTTCAATTTTATTAACTATATTTTGTATTTGATTTGCTAATTGGCCTAATGATATGTTTCCAGGTTTTACAGATACTTTAATAATTCGTTGCTTATTTTCGTGCTCTATAGAAGGAGGCACCCATTCTTCTTTAATATCGGCTATTTCATGAAGTTTTACTTTTGTTCCAAAAGGTGTATTTATAGATAAGTTTTTCAATATTTCTATGTTGTTTCTAACTTGATCGTTTAATCTAACAATTACTTCGTATTCGTTACCTTCTTCTTTATATTTTGTTGCTGTTATTCCAGTTATGTAACTTCTAAGTTCATTGCTAACAATAGCAGTGTTTAATCCTAGCTGAGAAAGTTTGTCGTTTTTTAAAAATATCTTTAACTGGGGATTGTCGTTTTCTCTGGAAATAGTAATGTCTTTTGCTTCCTTAATTTTTTTTAGTTCTTCTTTAATTTTAAGAGCGAACGATGTTGATTTATCTAAGTCGTAACCAAATATTTTTATGTCGATTGTATTTCCTCCCATTCCTCCCATTGTTGTTTCTGATGTAAAATTATATTTAACTATTTCTGGCATTGTATCGAGTACCGATCTTAAATCGTCTATAATTTCAAAAATCGATCGTTTACGCTCTTCTCTGTCTTTAAGTCGTATTAAAACGTTAATAACAGAATTTGAATTGCTTAGGAAGGCACTTAAAAAAGTTACCCTTTCAGAAGTTCCAGCAGAAAATACCATTCTTAGTTTTTCGGGATATCTAGTTTCGATTATATTTTCAAGCTTTTTAATAATTTTTTTGGTTTCTTCCAGATTTACTCCAGTTTGTATTTGAATTGTACCTCTAATAACACTGTGATCTGATAAGGGGAAAAAATCTGTACCAATCACTTTTATTAAAAACAAAGAACTAATAAAAATTATAATTGCAATTAGAAGCGAAGGTATTTTATGGCGTAACACAAATCTTATAAAATTATGATATAATTCGTCTAGTTTATTTAACAAGTGTCCAAAGGTTTTATTCCATAAATTTTGTTTTTTAGTGCTATTTTCTTTTAGCATAATGGAGCTTAACATAGGTGTTAAACTGATTGCTGTTATAGTTGATAAAATTATCGTTATAGTAACAATCCATCCTAATGACTTAAATAAAACACCTGTTAGTCCACTAGCAAAGCTCATAGGGAGAAAAACAACAACAATTACAATAGTAGTAGCAATAACAGCTACCCATACTTCATTAGTTGCGTTTACAGCAGATTGTTTTGGTGTGCTTCCGCGTTCAATATGTTTTGTTATGTTTTCAATTACAACAATTGCGTCGTCTACAACCATTCCTATAGCAATAGTTATTGCAGAAAGCGATATTAAGTTAAGGCTGTCATTTACTCCATATAAGTAAATAAACCCAGAAACAAGCGATATAGGAATAACAGCAATTATTATTAAGCTTTGCCTTATTCTGCCGAGAAAAAGAAATACAACGATGCTTACAAAAATAAATGCAAAGAGTATTGTTTTGGCAAGATTAGTTATGGCAGCTTTTATGTTGTTGGATGTATCGAAAACAATGTTAATTTTTATATCGGAAGGTAAAGTTTTCTTAGCTTCTTCAATTAAATTAATTGCTTTAGATGCGACCTTTAAAGTATTAGCTCCAGATTGTTTAATTATAGCCATTCTTATTCCTTTTTCTCCGTTTATGCTCTCAATTTGAGTAAAATCTTTAAGTGTGTCTTTTACGACAGCAATATCTTTCAAATAAACATTTTTGCCATTTTGAAGGGTTATAAAAATATCTTTTATTAAATCTGACGAGGGAAATTCCCCTTCCATTGTTACTCTATATTCTAATTGTTGGGTTTTTATATTACCAAGAGGATAGTTTATATTTTGTGCCTTTAAGATATTTACAACTTGGTTAATAGTTATATTATAGTTTTCAAGTTTAGCTGGGTCGAATTCAATGTATATAACTCTTGTTGGTAGTCCAAACAGCATAACATTTGCAACCCCATCAATTCTATTAAGGGGATTTATTATTTTATTTTCTATAATTTTTTCGAGTCCTTCATAGTTTTGATCGGCATTAATAGTATATATTAAGATAGGAAGCATAGACGACGAAAATTTGAATATTGCAGGTCTATCAATATCGTCGGGTAAATAAGGTAAAATTCTGTCGATAATATCTCTAATATCATTGGCAGCCTCATCTAAGTTTGTACCATATTCAAATTCAGCGGTAATAATAGAAATATTGTCGTTTGATCGTGAAGTTAACTTTTTTAATCTATTTAAAGAGCTTAGTTGTTGTTCTAAAATTTTTGTAATATTTTCTTCAATGCTTTTAGCATCGGCCCCTCTGTAAGTGGTTACTAAGGTTAATGCTGGCAATTCTATTTCAGGAAAATAATCTATAGCTAGTTGAGTTAATGAATAAACACCTGTAACAATTATTGCTAAAAATATCATTATTGTAGTTACAGGTTTCTTTACGGCAGCTTCGTATATTTTCATATTAAATTTTAATTTGCATCATTAAACAAATTACTTATTTTCAATTAATGTTCCATCAACAAGTTTTTCTTGGCCAACAATAACAACATTCATACCAGGCTGAATTTCTGGGCTTTCAATTTCAGAGTCATTTCCAATTACCGAAACAACATTTACAAATATTTGTTTTGCTTTGTTGTTTTCAACTGTAAAAAGGTATCTTTTAAATCCACCTTGTTGTTTTAAAACAGCGATCGATGGAACAACACATGCTTCTTTTTGTCCTAAGTATAGCTTTGCTTTAGCAAACATTCCTGAACGTAGTAAGTCGGAGTTATTATTTATCTTTATTTCTGCTTTGAAAGTTTTAGAGCTTATATCTATTGTAGGGTATATTTTTGTTACAATACCTTCAAATATTTTATCTTTGTAAACATCGACTTGTATGTGGGCTTTATTACCAAGTTTTACTGTTGTATAATATCTTTCAGGAATGTCTATATTAACTTTCATATAGTTAGTTTGTTCAAGTATTAACACAGCAGCTTTACCTTCGCGTGTATTAGGAGCACCAGTATACATTTCTCCATTTTCAAAAAGTTTTGCTGTTACAATTCCGTCGAATGGGGATTTTAGGTTAATATTTTTATCAAGAAAATTAAGATTGTTTTTAATAACATCAAGATTTGTTTTTATTTGATCGTACTGTTGCTGTGTTATTGCTCCAACTTTTATTAATGAATCGTACCTCGTAAAGTCTTTATTTAATTGTAAGAACTGTAAATACGTTTGATTATACTGAGTAGCATCCATTTGAACAAGCAACTGCCCTTCTTTTACACGGTCGCTAACTTCAACAAAAATTTTTTCAATTCTTCCTGGCTGAGCAGGAACAAGATAAACCTTTTGCCATGGTTCAATAATGGCAGGCGCTTCGTAAAATATATCGATAACTTTCTTTTCTACTTTTCCTAATCTAACAGCAACAGGTTTTTGCTTGTTAATGATATTACTATCATCTACTCTGCTTTTGCAACCAATAAAAAAAACTGCAATACCTATTAATACCAAAAATTTCATATAGATTAATTTATTTTACAATATAACTTTTCAAGATTGTATTTAGATTTTAATAATTCAAGCACAGCATTGTAATAGTTGTTTTGAGCATTAAGGTAATTTGTATGGGCTTGGGTAAGATCTAAACTTGAAGAAAGTCCTTGAAGGTATTTGTTTTCGATATTCTTATATATTTTCTGCGATAGCTCAACACTTTGCTTTTGAGCAATGTAGTTGTCGTAAGCATTTGAAAGATTATATTTTAATTGTTTTTCTTGGAGTTTTAATTGATCTTCGGCAATTTGAGAGTTTAACTTTGATTTTTCGTATTGTACTTTAGCTTTACTTATCTGAATATTGTTTTGTAGTCCTGTAAAAATTGGAAACGATATAGAAAACCCGATAACTTTTGCCGGAAACCATCGCAACTGGTCAATTTCATTTCCATGGCCTGTTTTTGAGTAATTATAAAAAGCAACTACAGTAGGTAAAGCATCCGATAATTCCTTGTGTAAATTTGCTTTAGATATTTCTTCTTGTTTTTTTACTAACTGAAAATCGTAATTGGAGTTTAAGTTTAAAGGTTCAACAAGGTAATTTAAAATTTCTGTTTCGTTTATTAGTTGGTCGAGATTTGTTGTAAGTGTTATTGTAGCGTTAGTATCGACACCAAGTTGTAACTTTAAAAGGTTGTAAGATAATTCTTTACTTCGAGTTAGATTGTTTCTTATATTTTGTAAATTTAGTATATTAAGTTTTATTTGGTCAACATCTGTTGCTTGAATAATACCAACATTATATAGTGTTTCAGATTTGTTTTTTAATTTAATTAAATTATTAATATTTGTATCTACAGTATTAATGATTTTATCGAGAACAATAATACTTGAATAAAGGATATTTATTGAGTTTATAATTTCAGCAGAAGTTTTAAGATATCCTGTTTCGGCAAGTTGTTTAGACAATGAAGATAACTGAATTCCAATAATTAAAGGAACACTTAATATAAGTTGTTGTGTTTTTATTGACCAGCTGATTTGATATTCCTGACCAAATCGAACAGGAAAGTATTCATTAGGTTTACCAAAAAAAATTCCTGGTAATAAAACAGTACTAAGCTGAAGGTTATCAAGAAATGAATACTCATAACTAACTTTAGGTAAGTAAGATGAAATAACTTCGTAGATAGACTTTTTTGCTATTAAAATATCGTTTTTTGAGTTGCGTAAAGCTTTATTATTTTTTAAAGCGTACTCTCTTGCCTGTTCAATACTTAATGTTAAATTTTCTTGCGAAGGTAGAAAACCATGTATAGCTAAAAATATAAGTAAAACAATTATTTTTCTTAGGTGTGCAATATTCATAAATCATTTATTTTACTTTCAAGATATTTTTTCCCTTTATTATTAACGATTGCATAAAGATGGAAAAGATATATTTCTCTTATAACTTCCTGAAAAGAGTACTTTGTGCCAAAATATTCAGTAAAATTATTGGGATTAATTTTTTCAATAAAACTTAAGTATAACACAGATATTATTTCTTCGTTAATTTCTTTCCTGTATAAATCTTCTTTTTTACCTTTTTTAAGATTTTCTATAATTTTATTTCGCAAGAGTTCTTTTTTAAATTTAATAAACTTTGAGAAAAGATGTGGAAAATATTTTTCCAATTCAATGAAAAAAATAGGATTTATTTTTTGGTTAAGTTCTGCAAGATTTTTTATTACTATTAAAATCTGATCTATTGCATTCAAATTTTCGTAATTTATATTTAAGTCATTATAAGTTTTATGAAATTCTTGCTTATTAATTATGAAATTTATTGCTTCTTCTACTATTTGCTCTTTTGAATGAAAAGCTTCGTAAAGAGTTTTTTTTGAAATTCCTATTTCTTTTGCAATAAAATCGGTGGTAATATTTCGAATACCATATTTGAAAAATAAATTACAAATTTTTTCGATATAGCTTAATTTATCAATCACGTTTTTTTACTGGTGCAAAAATAAGGTATAAACGAAACTCAAAAAACTAATTATCGTTAAATAGTTTCTTTAGTTTATTAAAAATGGTTAAAATAAATTTTTATTTGCTTCATATTTTTAAAAACTTTGTTAAATAAAAAATTGAAAATTAAATTTGCAAAAAAAAAATGGAAAAAGAAAAGTGGGAAACTCCCCAAATTGAAGAAATTTCTATAAAATCTGCCGAAGAAGGAGGTAGCACAAATGCCGATGGAAGCTTTGCTCCTTCGTTAAGTTGAAAATTTCATGAAAATCAAAAAAAATAAAGTTATGAAAAAAATATATTTAATTTTTATTGCATGTATTGTATTTGCAGGGTATTCAAATTCGCAAAATACAGATCTTTTATGGTTAAAGCAACTCATGGGGGTAGGCAATGGTAACATGGATATACAAGCTACAACTAAAGATAATGCAGGAAACATATATTTAACAGGCAACTTTACAAGAACAATATCTTGTTTTGGTAATATTTATTCTTCTAATGGTGGTTCGCAGGATATTTATGTTATTAAAATAAACAATAAAGGCGAATTTGTTTGGGGATTTACTATTTCTGGAGCTAATAGCGAAAGTGTATGGGGGATAGATTTATCGTTAGATAATAACTATCTGTACATAAGTGGTCAATATAACAGCACAAATTGTAATTTCAATGGTATTTTTTTGTCTTCTACTGGTGATTTTGACATATTTTTAGGAAAATATAATGTAACCGACGGTGCCCCAATTTGGGTTTATAATGTAGCTTATGGAACAACAAGGCAGACTGGAGGAATAATTAAAATTGATAAACAAAATAATATTCTCTTGCTTGGAAAATTTATAAATAGTGTTACTTTTTATCCGGGTACAGTTACTTTAAATTCTTTGTTTGGTGCAATTCCTCAAGGATTTTTAACTAAATTCAATAGTAACGGTAATGTTCTTTGGGCTAAATTGTTATCAAGCAATAATAGCAATACTTTTATAAAAAATGTAACTGCAACATTAACAGATTATTATTTCAGTGGGCAATATAGTTCTAATTTAATTATAGATGCTTATTCTTTTAGTAGTACTTTAGGAACAAGAGATATAATTTTATTTAAAACCGATTTGGATGGTAATATTCAATGGGTACGGCAAATAAAGGGGACCGACGAAGACTATTTATCTGCTCATTTTACCGATGATGGAGGTTATACTTTTTTTGGAGGTTTTTATTTAAGCCCATCACTTACCGTTGATTCAACAGAAACAGATGTGTCTTTAAAAATATTGCCAAACAATGGAGGTGAAGATATTTTGTTTGGATGTTATAATCAAAATGGCACACTTCAATGGGTAAAAAATTATGGATCACCTTTAAACGATAGAGTTAATGGAATTTTTGCAAATAACTCAAAAATACTTTTAGCAGGAGAATTTTCAGGTAAAATAACCTTTGGTAACTTCACTCTTTTTAATCAACAGAAAGATGGTTTTATGTTGGAAACTGATCGAAGTAGCAACGAAATAAGTGTTATAAAAGCAAGTGGAAGTTTAGAAGACTTAACAAAACTTTGTTTTATAGATAATAACAATACAAATTTTTTTGCAGGCCAGTTTAAATCGACCGACTTTAGAATATCTGAATATAACTTATTTAACGATAATATTAATTATTACGACATATTCCTATCGAAGTTTGGTAAAATTGATATAAGTTTTAATGTCACAGATAATACCTGTTATGGCGATAATAATGGTAGTATCGATCTCACTGTTTCTGGCGATGTTATTCCTCCTTTAAGTTATAACTGGAGTGGTCCTAACGGATTCTCTTCAAATAATGAAGATATTTATAATTTATATTCAGGTTGGTATAAGGTTACAATAACCGATAATATTGGTGCAAAAAAAGTAGATTCAACTTACCTTGGTGAAAAATCGGCAATTGGTTTAATTTTTAATACTATAGAGCCTTCTTGTTTCGGATATAACAATGGCAAAATAAATCTTACTGTTGTTGGTGGATTGTCTCCATATTCTTATTTGTGGTCTAATGGCCAAATTACCGAAGATATTACCAATATACCTGCAGGAAAATATAAAGTTACAGTAACCGACGCTTTTGGTTGTTCAAAAATCGATTCTGTTATAGTAATGCAGCCTTCTGAGATAGTTATAACATATACTTTAACTAACCCTTCTTGCATGCCAGGTGATGATGGCTTAATAGATATTGAAATATCAGGAGGAACACCACAATATGCTTACTTATGGTCAAACGGTAGTACTAATCAGGACATTAGTAACCTAAATGCAGGTGTATATTCAGTTACGGTGACCGATTTTAATGGTTGTACAAAAACTAAAACTTTTAATCTTAATAATCCTCCATCTTTATCTTTGTCGTATTTTAAACAAAATGTTAGTTGCCATGGCAACGATGGTGCAATAGATTTAATAGTTACGGGTGGCACGATGCCGTACACGTTTTTATGGAGCAATGGTGCTACAACGGAAGATCTTAGTGGGGTAGGAGCTGGATTGTATTCGGTAACAGTTAGTGATGGAATGGCTTGTACTAGGGTGTTGAGCGATATAGTGGTTAGTCAGTCAGTACCGCCTTCGATATCGTACGATGTTAGGGGAGTTAGTTGCCATGGGGGCGATGGTGCAATAGATTTGATAGTTACAGGGGGTACGATGCCGTACACGTTTTTATGGAGCAATGGTGCTACAACGGAAGATCTTAGTGGGATAGGAGCTGGATTGTATTCGGTAACAGTTAGCGATGGAATGAATTGTACCTCATCATTAAGTAACATTTCATTAAATCAGTATAATAATATTTCGATTTCAAAAATTATTAATTATCCGACCTGTGTTCCCAATAATGATGGAAGTATTGATATTATAGTATATAATGGAAATCCTCCTTATACTTATTTATGGAATACAGGCAGTAATTCTGAAGATTTATCAGGTTTAGCTGGTGGTACTTATATTATTACTATAACTGATGCTTCAAATTGTAGTGTTCAAGATACAATCAAGTTATTTTATATTTACCCAACTGTATTTATTCAAGCACTTGGAAATACAACATTTTGTGAAGGGGATAGTTTAATAATAATAGCAAATTCTCCTGATGCTAATAATTTAACATGGTTTTATAATAGTAATCCTATTGTTAATTTTAACGGTATTTTATATACAGCAAAAGATTCAGGTATTTATTATGTAGTAGCAACGAATCAGTATGGATGCACAAGCATTTCTAATGCAATTAATGTTAATGTACATACAAAACCATCTTTAGTTTTTTCTGTTTCGGGGAATCCAATTTGTGAGGGAGATTCTATATATATTAGTGTTTCTGGGGCAGACACCTACATGTGGGATAATGGAAGTATAAGTGATACTTTGGCATTACAATTATATAATACTACTACCTATTTTGTAACAGGTACCAATATAAATGGTTGTACAAACAGTAATTCAATTCAGATTGTAGTAAATAAAAAGCCTCAGTTAAGTGCGGCAATCACAAATCAGCAATGTACAGCGGCTTCGGGTATTATAGATATAAATGTTGAATCTGGGACAGCTCCCTATACTTTTTTATGGTCGACAGGCGAAACATCTGAAGACATATATAATCTATTACCAGGCAATTATACTGTAACAGTAACAACTGCCGATAATTGTACTTCAGTATATTCTGTTAATATACAACCATATCAACAATTAATTGCATTTTTAAACATTCACGAACAAATATTATTATGTGCCACAAGCAACAATGGTTCAGCATATGTTATTGCAGAAGAAGGTATAGCTCCTTACACTTACCTATGGTCCGATGGCTCTATAACCCCTTTTAACAATAATCTTTCTGTTGGCATACATTATGTAACAGTAACCGATCAATGTGGTAGCAATGTTGTAGATAGCATAGTTATTACTTCTTTGCCTCCATTACAAGCAACACTAAATTTATTAAAACCATCAACTTGCCAAAATACAAATGATGGAATTGCGTTTGCTGAAGTTACAGGAGGAACCGAACCAATTTCTTACTTATGGAGCAACTCATCAACACAAACCAATATAGCATATAATTTACCTTTTGGACAAAATTTTGTAACTATCTCTGATGTTTGTGGTGATACTATAATTGAATTTTATGTTGATCAATTACCTCCACTATCTATAAGTATTACTAAAATTAATGATGTTAAATGCAGTGGTCAAAATAATGGGGCAGCACAGTTAAATATAAATAATGGTGTGGAGCCATATGTAATAAATTGGTCTACAGGTGATACTTCTTTAATTAATACAAACTTAATAGAAGGATATAATTATGTTACTGTTACCGATGCTTGTACTACTTTGATTGATTCGGTATTTATTGGTACTACTCCTTCATTATCTGTTAATTCTATATTTGTTGAATCGGCAACGTGTGAAAACACCAATGATGGTAAAGCCGTAATAATATTTAATCAAACAGGACCTGATCCACTTACAATACAGTGGGCGAATTCAAATTCTACTAGCTACATTGCTACCAATTTACCACCGGGCTGGAATTATGTAACTATAACTGATGGTTGCGGAGTGCAATTTATCGATACCTTTTTTGTTGGATATTCAACACCAATGGTAGCTTTTATTAAAGAAATTACTAATGTTGAATGTGCTACAGATAACACCGGAAGTATAAGTGTTTCGTATATGTATGGTGTCCCTCCTTATAGCTTTGTATGGAGCAATGGCGATACCGATTCCGTAGCAGATAATATTTCGGCAGGTGTTTATTATGTTACTGTGTCTGATTATTGTAAATCTATAACATTACAAGCAGAAGTAAAAGAAACATCTAACCTTACTACTTCGTTTGTTTCGAAAGATGTAACATGTTACGGTAAAAATGATGGGCAAATAATTATAACAGCCGAAAATGGTGCTTTACCATATTCTTACCAATGGTCGGGTGGTATTTCATCTACTAATAGCGCTTTTAATCTTTCGGCAAATAAGTACACAATAATTGTAACCGATAGATGTGGAAAATCCGATACAATAATTGTTGAAATAAAAGAACCAGGAGAGCTTTATGCAAATTTTGATGTTACCCCAGCTTCTTTTGAAAATACCTCTGATGGGGCAATTAATACATTTGTTTTTGGTGGCATAACACCTTATTCTTTTTCTTGGTCGAATGGAAGCACAAGTAAAGATATAAATAATTTGACATATGGAACCTATTATATAACAATAACCGATTACAACGGCTGTACAATTTCTGATACAGTATTTGTCGATTATAAAATGAAAGATATAGAAGTTTTTAATACTTTTACTCCAAATGGTGATGGTATCAACGATAAGTGGACAATAAGAAACATTGAAAATTATCCAGAATGTGTTGTAAAGGTTTACAATGAATGGGGTATGTTGGTATTTGAATCAAAAGGATATACAGAAAAATGGGATGGTACAAAAGATGGTAAACAAGTTTCGGCGGGTACTTATTATTATGTAATTGACTTAAAAACCGCTAATAAGGTTTATACTGGAAGTTTAACAATATTAAAATAATGCTGTTATGAAAACAATGAAATTGTTATTACTAATAATGCCATACTTCGTTTACATAGTAATGAATTCGCAACAAATACCAGATGTAAATTTCAATGTCTTGAATCCTTATATTTATAACCCTGCTTTTTGTAATGGTCGCTTTTCGAATAATGTTTCGTTTCATTATAAACAACTATGGGCTGGTATAAATGAATCTCCAGAAGTACAATACCTGTCGGCTACTTTTGAAATTAATAAAAGTATGGGTGTAGGAGGGAAAATGTATAATTACAATTTGGGCTTAATTAGAAAAAGTGGAATCGAAGCCACTTATGCTTACAAGTTTAAAATGTCAGATAATAATTTTGTTTCGATGGGATTATCGAGTCATTTATTTCAGTTTTACATTAATAAAAGCAAAATAAAAACAGAAGAACCATTCGATAAAGCTATTGATTATATACGCGAAAAATCTATTTACCCAGACTTTTCTTTCGGGGTTGTTTATTATAATGATCGTCTATTTTTCGGGTTATCGGTATTACAGTTACTTAACAGAAAAGTTACATTGTTTAATGATTATATTGAAAACAGGCAAGTTAGGCATTATTATTTAAAAGGTGGATACGATATAAAAGCTGCAGAAAATTTTAAAGTTACAACTTTATTAAATGGAAGCTTTATTAATTCAAAAATCTGGCAGTTTGATTTGAAAATTTTATTTACATACAAAGAAATAATTGTAGGAGGGTTGGGTTATAGAAGAAACGACGGATTAAATTTTATAATTGCATATAATGCTGATAAAATGCTGTTTGGTTATGGCTATGACTATAGTTTATCTGATTTGGGGAAACAATCGGCCGGCTCACATGAAATAGTATTAGCTTTTAAATTTTGGAAAAACGAAAGTAAAACACTTTTAGGTTATTAGGTTTTTCATGCTCTTTATATTTTCTTTGCTTGCTCAAAAGCCCGTTAAAATTGTTTATGCTAAAAATTAAAACTATCTCTCTGCATTTATTAAGTGCCATAAATAAGGTATTTTGTGAATAAAAAGATTAAAAAATTCTTTTTTTTGTTTCTTAAATATTTCATACTAATTACTTTTTAGAAAAAATTTGCATGTGCGAATATTTTTTGTAATTCAAAAGATATTTTAAAAAAAAAAGACTCTTGCAAAACCTTTTGTAAAGGTCTCTTAGTATTTTGGAAAATATTGATTTTTAATTATATTTAATGGTAAAAAAAATTATTTTAAGATATTTTTGCAAAGGTCTCATTATGTGAATTTTGATTTGTAACTAAAAAACTCACAAAAAACTTAGCAAATTTATTAAAACATTTTGCTTACGGTTATGTGAATACAGATAAAGGAGTATAGTACAATACCGAAACAACAAACTAATTTATTAATTTTCTAAAGGAGTTTGAGTTAAAACTATAAATGTATCTACTTAATTCTTAAGGAATTACCGATTAATTTTTAAAATAATTAGCAATTAATTAGATGTGCTTTTTTAGAGCTTGATTATTTTATGAATTTTACTTTCGTTGTTATTGATTACAGTAATGAAATACAAACCAGCTGGTAATATACCAATATCGATGACATTGGTTTTGTTAAATTCGCAAACTTTATTAAATAATAAATCAAAAACAATTATTTTTTCGTATAGTTGAGGCAAGTAAACAGTAGAAGACGTAGGGGTAGGGTATATAAATTTCTCGGTTATTGCATCATTTATATGTAAGTTTTCATTTGTAATACTAATTATTTTAATATCATCAATATAGATTCCATCATTTTCTAATAGACCATTATTACTTTTTAAAACAAATCTTATCTTAACATTTTTATTTTTATATTCAGAAAGGTTAATGTATTCATTTATCCATTTTTTTCTTATTCCTTCATATATAGGTGAGCCATAATTAGCAGATAAGAAAGATGGAGTAGAATATTTACCACAAAGAGTTTGCCAGGTATAGCCATTATTTTCTGAAATCTGAATTTGAACATAATCTGATAAAGCTTCAATATCCCATTTTGCACAGAAAGATAATTCGGTATAAGCACTATCGGGAATGTAAATATTATTGTTTAAGGTTAATGTTGCAGTTATGTTATCGGAATAATATCCATTAGGAGAATCGGTAAAACAATAAGGAGCTGAGATATAGTCGTTGTTTGTAATGCCCCAATGTAAGCACGTCCAATTTTGGGTATTATTGCAGGCATCGTAAAAAATAACTTGTGGTGTTCCATAAATTACTTCAAATGTATCGGTATAGTAAAATCCTAAGTCTGTTTCTATTTTAAAATAATACTTTAAAAGAGTACCAGGTTCAATATCGGAAGTTGTAAAAATATTAAAACTATCAGCAATAATTTGAGTAAAACCTAAGTTCTGATATGTTTTATAATTATCGGAAACACTTACTAAATTATTTTCAAAATGTACCGAAACAGTAAAAGTTGCGGGAGAAATTTTACCAATATTTAAAACGTCGAATTTAATAAAGCTATCATAAGAAATATATCTATTTGTTCTATTTAAAATTAGAGCATATTTAGTAGCAAAACGTAATAACATTAGGTTCATATCCATAAAAGATTTTGCTATATGTTCAATTCTATTGGGTGAAGGATAAAAGCCATCGTTAACATAACCAGATTCTGATCCCCATCCTATAATTTTAGGTTTAGTAATTTGTTCGCCATAAAACCAATCAAAAGAGCAGCCATTTGCGTTATATCCGATAGCTTCGTATGGAGTACCATACAGAAAACCATTTTCTGTAGTTAAAAGTTCTGAGTAAAATTTATATAGTAAACTATCGGGAGTATTTAGATTTATGTAACTCCAAGGGTTAAGTAAAACATTGCTGTAACAGTGATGATCGATAATAAAATCGAATTTAATTTGTTCTATAAAATTTTTTATGGCCTGAGTTTCAGGTTCCGAAAATGGAGCTGTACCGCGGTATGTTTCTGCATCAGGATAATTAGAAGAACCAATATTATCGAAGCCCCACATGTAACCATAATTTCTATTTAAATCTACACCTTTGTTATATGTACCAACATTTCTACAATTTTTGCGATGCATTCCACCTCCTTCCGGATTTTCTATATTATTTTTTACGTAACCATCGGGATTAGCACATGGGATTATATATATTTCGGAATTATCAATTAAATATTTCACTGAAGGATGATTATAATTTTCGAGTAGGTATAATGCAAAGAAAAAAATTTGCTGCATCGACATAGGTTCTCGTGCATGTGTTAAGCCTATGTACAAAATTTTTGGCTCGTTTTCGTTTTGATTAGGATTGTCAGATATTTTTATTGCATATATAGGCCGGTTTTGTATACTACTGGGCGTAAGAACATAAAGATAAGTTAAATTAGGATAAGAAGTATGAATAAAATTGAGTTTTTGTAAAATTTCGTTGTAGCTGTAATATCCTCCAATTGTTCCTAAAGTAAAATTTTGAGGTGTTAAGTATTTATCTTGAAAACAAACATTTTTTTCTTTTTTTTTATAATCCATTAAACTGTCCATTGCATTTTTTGATCGTGTTTTATAAAACGATGAAACATCTTCAATTAAAATTTTGTATTCAAAAGAATATTTTTTTAAAGTATCGATCAAAAAAGTAGGAAATTCGCCAATTATGTATTTTTCGGTAACATAACAACCATCAATAGCAAATCCTTTTGATGATATTACTGCCAAGTCGTTTTTGTTTTTTATGTAAATTTTTATTTTTGAATATGTTAAATTTTGTGTTGAAAGGTAAGTTGTTGTTATAAATAACAATATTATTACGAATAAAAGTTTCATAATAAGTTTTTGTTATAAAAGTAATGAATTTTTCCTAGAAAATATATTAAAAATGAAATTGGTTGAACAAACTGTTTACACAGTTTTTGCAGTTTTGAGAATTTTGCAAAACCTTTTATAAAGGACACTAAATATTTTGGAAAGTATTGATTTTTAAATTATATTTAATTGTAGAAACCTTATTTTTTAAGTAGTTTTGCAAATGTCTCGTTTTGTAAAAATGCAAATTCTACAAAAGTTTACACTTTTACAAATTTTATAACATTCTTAATGTAATTAAAAAGTAATATGAATTTTTGATTTCTCAACAAGTTATTTAAAAGGTATTACACTTAAATAATTTCTATATGCTCTTTTTTAATCCAGCCGCTATTGCCGTCGGCAATTTTTATTTCGTACCAATCTTCGTATTCGTTGGTAATAAATAGTTTTGTTCCTTCGTGTAAAACGAAAAGTACAGTACTTTTTTCATCGGGCGAGCTTTTAATTTCTACTACATCGCTTGTAATTATAGCTGTTTTTTTAGATGTTATTTCTTTATATCTTGCATAAGAAGAAACAATACACGTTGTAAATAGGAAAGCACATATTATTAAGATCACTTTTGAAGTTTGTATTATGTAAATTTTATTTGAAACAAAAATTAGGTATATACTTACAAGACAAATAGAAAAAGTTATTATTGATAAAATAGCCCATGTATCTGGACCAAATAAATGAATTAAGCTCATAAACCATTGTTTGTAGAAAGGTTGAGCAATTTCGTTTATTTTATCGGTAACATAAGCATTTGCCAGTTGTAGATTATGTTTAATATATTCGTCGTTGGGATCTATTTTTAAGGCCCTTTCATAATATAAAATAGCTTTAGAAATATTTTTTAAACGAAAATAGCAATTTCCGATATTGTAATAAAGAGCAGATGATATTCCATGCATTTTTTCAATTTTATGATAATATTCAAGAGCTTTTTCGTAATTTTTTTGCTTGTAATAAAAAATAGCCTTATTATTATAAAGTTTAACACTATCGATATTTTGTGAGAATGTATTTTTAATAGATACAAAAATTAGTATAAAATAAAATATATTCTTCATAAAATTAAACTTTTGTTTCCATTGTTTTTATAATATCGATGGTTTGTTTGTAGATATCGTGTACATTTACATTAATAGTAGCTGGAGCAAATCTTGCAAGTTCGCATGTGTCTATAATTTGTAAAATATTATTAATTAATGTTTCATCGATATTTTTTGTTTTTAGAGTTTCTATTACTTTTTCTTTTGTAAGTTCAGAAACAGGAATCATTAGTTTGTCGCTGAGATATTTCCACATAGCAATATTAATTTCGTTATAAAAGTTGGTTTGTTCATTTTTCTTTAAATACGAATAAGCTACTGCTAAACGCTTTTTAGCCATTTTATTTGCTTTTCGATTGCGGTAAGCAAGAACATTTTGTCGTTCTTTAATGTTTTTCCTTCTTAAAAAGAGTAAAGTAATAAGAATAAAGGAGCTTGCAGGGTAGAATAAGATGTTAAGTACATCGGTAAAAATATATTTTTCTTTATTTTTAAGTGGTTCAATATTTGTTTTTATATATTTTATATCTTTTCCAATTATATTTACTTCGCTTTTTGAAAAGCTGGCAATAATGCCTGAATAACTGGTTGCCGAGGTGTCTTTACTCACATTAATTTTAATATCATTAAGTTTTATGGTTTTGAAAGATTTTGATAAGGGGTCGAAATATGAGAATTCAATGCCAGGTATAGTATATGTTCCATAGTGGCGAGGTATTATAATGTACGAAACGGTTTTTGTTCCGGTTTGATAATCTTTCATTGATGTTGATACTTTGGGGTCGAAAACTTCAAAATCTTGTGGAAATTCTGGCTTAGGTAAGTCGATAAGTTTAATATTACCTTTTCCCGATAATTTTAGGGTGTATGTTATTGCTTCGTTCATTTTTATTGAGGTGTTGCTTATATTAGATTCGACCGAAAAGTTTCCGACAGCACCTTTAAACGAAGTTGGTCTGTTTTCAGGTAAAGGTTTTACTGTTATGCTAATGGGTTCGCTTTTTACTTTAACCGATACATTTTGATATTGAGTAAAGAATTCGTCCCATATAGTACGTGGACGGCCCCCTATTCTTTTTTGTACAACAACTTTTGCTTCGGCAGGCGGAATAGTTAATTTACCAGACTGCTGGGGTATAAGTAGTATTCTTTTTAATAAACCTACGTTGTATGTCTTCCCATTCAACACTTGTTTTGAGAGACTAATATTTTGGGGTGTTTCTAAATCTTCTGTCCAGAAACCTGTGAATGATGGGAATTTTATATCTTCAAAACCAACAATTCCAACTCTTGTGTAAATATAAATAGAAGCTGTAAAAGTTTCGCCTTGATAAACTTCGTTTTTGCTTACCGAGATGTACAAAAAGACGTCGTCGGTAGATTCAGGTGCTCTTTCTTGTTGTTCTGGTGTTTGTTGTTTTTGTTGTGCATACTGAGAGCTTTGTTGAGGTCCTTTTACAACTTCAATGGTTAAAGAATTGGATTTATACTTTTTGCCATTTACAGTAGCTTCGGCTGGTGGAATGGTATAAGTACCTTCTTTATCGCAAGTTAAATAATAAGAGTAAGATATTTCAGTTTGTTGAGAAAATTGTCCGTTTACAAACTGAATACTTGTAGATTGCGAACGGTTAGGTCCAGAAAGTATTTCAAAGGGAGAAAATGAAGGAGGTTTAAAATCGGAGGGATTAGCATTTAACGTATATGATACTACAAATTGTTGGCCTGTAAGTACTTGTTTTGGAGATTTTGCTATAAACGTTACATCTTGTGAGAAAATTGTTAAATAAAAAAATAATGGTAATATTTTTACCAAAGTTTTCATTTTACCAGTCTTTTTCTATTTCACGTTTTTGTCGTTCTATTAATTTATTTCTCATCTTATCTTGTAAATTTTTTTCTTTTTCTTGTAGGGCTTTAAGAATGTTTTCGGCATCTTGTTTCGATATTTTTTGTTGTTCTTGTTTTTGTTGCTGTTGTTGTTGATTCTGTTGCTGGTTTTGCTGTTGTTGGTTTTGTTGTTTGTTATTTTGTTGTTGTTGCAACATTTTTTTCAACATTAATGCATAAGAAAGGTTATATTTTGTTTGAGTATCGTTGGGGTTTAATAATAAAGATTTTTTATATGATTCTATGCTTTCATCAATTTTTTTTGTTTGTAAATAAGTATTTCCAATATTGTGATAAGCTTTTGCTAAGTATTCTTTGTTTTGGGTTTTGGTAATTGCGTTGTTAAAAAGTTTTTGAGCCGAGTCGAGATTTTGAGTTTTATATAATGCATTGCCAAGGTTGTAATTTGTTATAAATGAATCGGAATTACTTTTAAATGCTTTTGAGTATTCTATTAATGCTTTATCGTATTTTTTGTTGTAATAATTTTTATTACCTTCTCTTATATTTTTCTTATAACTTTGTGAGTAAGTGTTTGTGTTAAGTGTAAACAACATTAAGATTAGTGCTGTATATTTAAATTTTTTTATGAACTTTGAAAAGGGTATTTTAGATTCTTTTTCGGGGAATATAATTCCTAAAGTAAGAAATATTAAAGCAATAAATAATGGATATTGATATTGATGATCAAATTCAGTATAAACATAAGCTTCTTGCTTTTCTTTGGTAGATTTTTCGATTTTTTCAATTATATTTTTAGCGATGTCTTTAAAATTTAAGCCTCTTATATAAGTACCTCCTGTTATTGATGATATTTGTTGGAGTATTGCATCGTTGGTTTTTGTTACTATTATATTACCGTTTTTGTCGGTTTTATATTCTTTTTTACCGAATCTATTGATAATTGGGATGGGTGCACCTTCTGGTTTCCCCATACCGATTGTATGAATAACGATGTTCTTTTTCTGGGCTTCGTTAGCTGCTTCAATGGCTCTTTGTTCATGGTCTTCGCCATCAGAAATAAGAATAATAAATCGCTTAATATCGTGCTTTGTTGAGGAAAAACAATTTAATGCCATGTTTATTGCTGCTCCTATATCTGTTCCTTGAATAGGTACCAAATTAGTGTTTATGTTGCTTAAAAACATTTTGGCTGAAATAAAGTCGTAAGTAATAGGCATTTGTAAGAAAGCATCGCCGGCAAAAACAATTAATCCTACTGAATAATTTTCTAATTTATCTAATAGCAATTCCATTGCCATTTTTGCGGCTTCGAGTCGATTAGGATAAACATCTTCGGCAAGCATAGAATTTGAAACATCGATGGCTATTATTATTTCGGCATTTTTAAATTTAACTTTTTCAAGTTTACTACCTATCTTAGGATCTGATGCCGCAAATAGCAATGCGCATATTCCCAATAATAGAAAAATAAATTTTAAATTTTTCCTGCCTTTAGAATAATTTAATAATAGGTACCTATGTAAATGTTCGCTGGCAAAAGCTCTTAATTTTTTTGCATTTGCTTTATTATTTATAATAAACAATATTGGGAAGATTATAACCGAAAAAAGTATTAACCAAAGCATTATTTTATAAGTAAACTGCAACATAATTATGGTATCTTTTTAAGTAATGTTAAGTTTAATAATAGAGTAAGTAAAAACAAAAACGAAGCGGTAGAAGTAAAATAGTGGAAATTTTCATTTCGTTTGCGGTATTCTTGTATTCTTATTTTCGTTTTTTCTAATTTATCTATTTCATTGTAAATAGCTCTAAGTTTATCGTTATTGGTTGCTCTAAAATATTTACCTCCTGTTATTGAAGCTATTTGTTGCAATAATTGTTCATCGATTTCTACTTTCATTTTATAAATTTGAACTCCATAGGGAGTTTGAACAGGATAAGGCGCTTCACCATAAGAGCCCATTCCTATTGTATATACTCTAATTCCGTATGTTTTTGCTATTTCGGCTGCTGTAATAGGTGGTATTGATCCTGCGTTATTAATACCGTCGGTAATTAAAATTATTACCTTGCTTTTAGCATCACTATCTTTTAATCGTAGTACGGCTGTGGCAAGACCATCGCCAATTGCGGTCCCATCTTCAAGTAGTCCGTATTTTACTTTTTTAAAAAGATTTATAAGAGCTGCATGATCTGTTGTTATTGGACATTGGGTAAAACTAGTAGCACTAAACACTACAAGACCTATCCTATCGTTAGGACGATTACTTATGAATTCTATTCCAATGTTTTTACCTGCTTCTAATCGGTCGGGTCTGAAATCTTGAGCAAGCATGCTACCCGAAATATCCATCGAAATAACAATATCTATAACTTCAGTCTCTATGTTTTGAAGTTGGTTTGAACTTTGAGGACGAGCAAGAGCAATTATTATTAAGATTATTCCAAGTATTTGCAATGCAAAAACAAAATGAGAAATATATATTTTATAACTTTTACTTTCTTTATTGTAAAAAGGAAAAATGTTACTCCATAATATTGATGGTGTTGTTTTATTCCTGTTTTTTATATAAAACCAAACAAGAAATACTGGTATAATTATTAATATAAACCAATAAGGATGCAAAAAAGTTATATTTTCTAATAAATTAATCATACAGTTTCTTCTTTTGTTTCTTTTTTGCTTTTACTATCTGAGTTAATTTCGGGTTTAGGTCTAGTTTTTTCAACAAAGTTATATGCATTTTTTAAATGCCATTCATTTTCATCTGGTAGGGGTTCTGCTTTTGCAAACTTAACAAAATCTGCTGTTTCAAACAATAATTTCATTTGTTTTATTAATTGTTCATCGAAATTATTTTTTTCTAAGTGTTGAATAATTTCATAACTTAAACTTTCCATTGCAGGAATGTTAAATTGTTTCTCAAGGTAAATTCGTAAAATATCGGTTAATTCTGTGTAATATGGTTTATATAGTTGTTTTTGCCATAAACGTTTTTCCTTTAGGGCATCGAGAGCTTTTAATGCTACTACGAATGGAGGATCTTGTGGTTTTGCTAAAAAAGGAAATAATGGCTTGTTTTGCTTTTTTCTTATATATATGTAAATCAGCATAGCTGTTAAAGTAATAAAAATAATTCCTAGAATAATCAGGTACCAGTATTTTTTTAAAAAAAGCCAAATTGCTTCAAGAATTTCTTTAAAAGAAAAAGGTTCATCAAGGGGTGGTTTTATGTCGAAAATTTTTTGTTTTATTGTGTCTACTGGTAATAAATTAACAGTTAGTCTTATTGTGTCGGTATATATAGTATCTATGATTGTATCTTTCATAACATACAAAGGAAGTGGCGAAATTTTAATATTCCCAGTATCGAAAACAGCAAGTGTAAGTTTTTGTAAAAGTTCTACAGTGTTATTTTGATAAGATATTGTATCGGTTTTGGAGAAATTTGTAATTAATATATTCTTAGTGAGAGTATCTTTGAAAGGGAATATTATTTTTTCGTTGGAAGTAGAAGTTATTTTTAAAAATAATGTTACAGTATCTCCAATTAAACAATTTTCTTTTGAAAGTTTAGGAGAAACTGTTAAAAACTGTGGTTTTGAAATACTTACAATAAAAATTAATATTATTGTAATATATTTTTTCATTTTTTTATCTCGTTTTAAATAGTTGCATTAATGGTTTAACATAATCTTGGCCTGTGTACAAGTTAACAAAGTCAACTTCGTATTTTTTAAGCAATGAGTCTATATTTTCTTGTAAGGTGTTAAACCATTTTTCGTAAGAATCTTTTAGTTTTTTATTAGAAAAGTCTACCAATATAGTTTTTTGATTTTCTGGGTCATAGAGGTAAGCAAGTCCTAACTTTGCAAAGTTTTTTTCGTAATAGTCGTTAATTTTTAGAGCAATTATATCGTGTTTTTGCGCACAAATTTTAAGAGAATTTTCGAAACCAGTGTCGAAAAAGTCGGAAAGTACAAAAGCTATACTACGCTTTTTAATGGCGTTTGCAAAATATTGAAGAGCATTACTAATATTGGTTTTATTTGATTTAGGAGAAAAGTTAAGAATTTCGCTTATGATACGCAACACGTGTTTTCTTCCTTTTTTTGGAGGTATAAACTTTTCGACATTATCGGTAAAAAATATTGCGCCTATTTTATCGTTATTATACATTGCCGAAAAAGCAATAACAGCCGAAACTTCAGCAATTAGCTCACGTTTGAGTTGCAATTGAGTTCCAAAATTAGAGGATCCGCTTAAGTCTAGTAAAATTATAACAGTTAATTCTCTTTCTTCTTCAAACACTTTTACGTAAGGATGATTAAAGCGAGCGGTCACGTTCCAATCAATGTTTCTTATATCGTCGCCATATTGATATTCACGAACTTCGCTAAAAGCCATTCCTTTGCCCTTAAAAGCACTCAAATATTCGCCAGCAAAAATTTGGCCCGACAAAACTTTAGTTTTTATTTCTATTCTTCTTACTTTCTTTATTAATTCTTTCGTGTCCACCGGTTATTCTTTTTTCTTGAATATAATTTCGTATGTATATTTACTTTTATTTATATAAATTTTAATTTTATTTCCTTCAACATTTGCTTCCCAAACAAGGTTTTTTAATCTTCTGTATTTTAAAGATAATGTATTTACGCATTCATCTATTGACTCTGAATCTTCAATAATCTTTAGGGCATAGCATATGTTTAGATTGTTAAAATAGTAAATTAATGAAGCATCGTGCAGATTATTGTAATACCGAATAGTATTATCTGAATTTTTAACCACCGACGATAAATTTTTAAATTCCTTTTTATCTTTGTAGAACTCTAAAATTTGTTCTTTGGTCATAGAAATATGTTTTTCAAAAGGTATATCTAGCGAAACTAGAATAAGCAATTTAAGAAAAGTTAGCATATTAAGGAACTTCTATAGTGTTAAGAATTTCATTAATAATATTTTCTGTAGTAATATTTTCAGCCTCGGCTTCGTAAGTTAGTCCAATGCGATGCCGTAATACATTATGACATACTGTTCTTACATCTTCAGGTATTACGTAACCTCGTCTTCGAATAAAAGCAAGTGCCTTTGAAGTAAGTGTTAAATATATACTTGCGCGTGGAGATGCTCCATATTGTATGTAATCCTTTAATTTTTCGAGTTTATAATCTTCTGGAAATCTTGTGGCAAAAACAATATCTAAAATGTATTTTTCTATTTTTTCATCAACATATATTTCTTTTACTAATTGGCGGGCTTTTATTATAGTATCTGGCGATACTACTGGCTTAACTTCGGGAAAATTAGGAGCAACGTTAAGTTTAATTATACGTTGTTCTTCTTCTTTTGTTGGATATGTTATTATTACCTTAAAAATAAAACGATCCATTTGAGCTTCAGGTAGAGGATAGGTTCCTTCTTGTTCTATTGGGTTTTGAGTTGCAAGTACCATAAATGGTTCGGGTAGCTTATAAGTATTATCGCCAATAGTAACTTGCCGTTCTTGCATTGCTTCAAGTAAAGCACTTTGTACCTTTGCGGGAGAACGATTAATTTCGTCGGCAAGAATAAAATTATTAAATACTGGGCCTTTTTTTACTGTAAAAGATTCCGACTTTGGGCTATATACCATTGTTCCTATAAGGTCGGCAGGCAATAAATCGGGTGTAAATTGTATCCTAGAAAATCCAACATCAATTGTGCGAGCCAATGTTTTTATTGCAAGGGTTTTAGCTAACCCAGGTACTCCTTCTAATAATATGTGGCCGTCGGAAAGTAAGGCAATGAGCAAGCTTTCTACTAAATTTTTTTGACCTATAATTACTTTCCCTATCTCTGTTTGTATTAAATCTAAAAATTGACTTTCTTTTTGTATTTTTTCGTTTAATTCTCGAATATCGGTGCCTAATGTTACTGTCATAATTTTTAGTATTTTTGCAAAAATAATATGTATAACATTTAAAATAATTTAATATTGTATTTGATTTTCTTAATAATGATTAAAATGAGATATTTTTTAGATATATCTTTTGATGGTACAAACTATTATGGGTGGCAAATACAAAAAAATCAAATTTCGGTTCAGGAAGTGCTAAACGAAAAAATTTCGTTATTACTTCGAGAAACTATAAATCTTGTAGGTTGTGGAAGAACCGATACTGGCGTTCATGCTCGGCAATTTTTTGCTCATTTTGATGTAAACAACGAAATTGATAAAATAAACTTCAAAAAAAAAATAAACTCTTTTTTACCTGAAGATATTTCTGTTAATAACATTTACTCTGTTGTACCAAATGCACATGCACGATATTCTGCAATTATGCGTACTTATAGGTATTATATTAGCTTGTTAAAAGATCCTTTTATAAGGAAATACAGCTTTTATTATAGGTATAATGTGAATATAGAGCTTTTAAAAATAGGTTCTTCAATAATAAAAAATACTAAAGATTTTACTGCCTTTACTAAAACGCAAGGAGGGCAAAAGCATTGTTTATGCGAAATTTACGAATGCACCTGGACTCAGAAAAATAATGTTTTAATATTTACTATAACTGCAAATCGCTTTACAAGAAATATGGTACGAAGTATTGTTGGCACCTTGCTTGAATTTCAACGTGGTAAATTTGATGCTGATTATCTTAAAAAAATTATTGATTCAAAAGATAGAAAAATGGCTAGTCATTCGGTTCCCCCTTATGGATTATTCTTAGAAGAAGTAAAATATCCTACTGATATTTTTTTAGAAAGCTTGTAAAGAAATAATACTTTCAAATTTTATAAGCTTAGTTTAATAAGAGTTGCAACCTTATTTAAATCTAATATTTAAGAAGGTAATTTAGTAACACATTATTTGCAAGCATTTAGTCAGATAAAATTTTTAGATTTTATAAATTTCTACCAATTTTGTGAAAATTTTTTTTCAATGACCATCGATGAATTAAAAAAAATATCGCAACAAGTAAGAAGAGATGTTATTAGAATGATTTCCAATGCAGGTTCGGGGCACCCAGGTGGATCTCTTGGATGTGCCGACTTTTTAACAACTCTTTATTTTAAATTTATGCGAATTAAGCCAGAAAATTTTAAAATGGATGGCTATGGCGAAGATGTTTTTATTTTATCTAATGGTCATATTTCGGCTGCGTGGTATAGTGTTTTAGCACGGCGTGGCTATTTTTCTATTAAAGAGTTATCGACATTCAGAAAAATTAATAGTCGTTTGCAAGGCCATCCTTCACCATCGGAAAATTTGCCCGGAGTAAGAATAGCTACTGGCTCGCTTGGGCAGGGGCTTTCTGTTGCAATTGGAATTGCTTTGGCAAAAAAACTAAAAAAAGATCCATATTTAACCTATGTGTTATTGGGTGATGGCGAATTACAAGAAGGTCAAATATGGGAAGCATTAATGTTTGCTGGAGCTAAAAAAGTAGATAATTTGATTGCTATTGTTGATTACAATGGATTGCAAATAGATGGTAAAACAGATGAGGTATGTTCGCTTGGTGATTTACATGCTAAATTTATTGCGTTCGATTGGTATGTATTACAAATGAATGGAAACGATATTGAAGATATAGTTAAAACAATGAATGTGGCAATTGAAAATACAGGAAAAGGTAAACCCGTAATAATTATTATGAAAACAATAATGGGATATGGAGTTGATTTTATGATGAATAATCACAAATGGCATGGAACACCACCAAATCTCGAAGAAACTCAAAGAGCTTTACAACAATTGCCTTCAACATTAGAAGATTTCTAATTTATGAAATGGTTGTTTAAATTAATAGTTTTATCAAGTTGTTTAAAATTTTATTCGCAGAAGCAACCAGAATTAACTCGTATTCTATTTGTTTTCGATGCGTCGCAAAGTATGTGGGCAAAATGGGAAAGTGATACACGAATTAACATTGCAAAAAAAGTTATGCTTCAAATGCTCGATAGTATTGCAACCTTAGAAAATGTAGAACTTGCACTAAGAGTGTATGGTCATCAAAAACCAGTACCTCCACAGGATTGTAGCGATACACGACTCGAGGTGCCATTTAAAAAAAATAATATTGATGAAATAAAAGCAGTTATAAAGAAAATTGAGCCCAAAGGTACTACTCCAATAGCTTATTCGTTAGAAAGTGCGGCATTGGATTTTCCAAAAGCTTCACCTTCAAGAAATATAATTATTCTAATAACCGATGGTATAGAAGCTTGCGATGGCGATCCATGTTTAGTTTCGGAAAAACTCCAAAAAGAAGGAATAATACTTAAACCTTTTATTATAGGCATTGGTTTAGATCCTGGTTTAAAAAAATCGTTTGATTGTGTAGGTAAATACTTTGATGCAGGAAACGAAACTAAATTTCAGGAAGTATTAGGAATTGTAATACAACAAGCGTTAAGTAATACAACCTTACAAATAAATTTTTTAGATGCTAATGAAAATCCTACCGAAACAGATATACCCATGACTTTTTATGATAAAAAAACTGGAAAACCTAGACATAGTTATATACATACGCTAAATCACTTAGGTAATCCCGATACCTTAGTTATTGATCCTTGGATTGATTATAATCTAACCGCCTTTACAATACCTCCTGTTTATATTGACAGTATAAAACTTACTCCTGGTAAACATTCAATATTTGGAACATTTGCACCCCAAGGCTTACTTCAAATAAATGGTAATGCCCAGTTTTATAAAGATGTTCCCATAATAATCAGATTGAATGAAACATCGAAAATATTACATGTTACAAAAATTAAAGAAACTACTAAATTATTAAAAGGGGATTATTATATAGAAGTTTTAACATTACCGCGTCTTTATTTTAATGTGAATATCAAACCTAATCATACTACAACTGTGCAACTACCAACGCCGGGTTTTGTTACATTTCTTTTAAATGCTCCTGGTTATGGAGCTATACTAGTAGAAAGAGACAATAAACTTGAATGGGTAATAAACCTTGACGAACAACAACTACGTCAAACATTTACCTTATTGCCGGGTAATTATAGAGTAGTATGGCGAGCAAAAAATTCTAAGAAAACAATTTTTTCTATAGAAAAAAAATTTTCTGTAGTAAGCAATACGTCGATTGTTGTAAATTTGAAATAAAATGAATACAACAGTGCAAAAAAAGTACATAGTTAAGGAAAAAAAAGACACTCGTTCGGGTTTTGGGTGTGCTTTGCTCGATATAGCTAGAAAAAATGAGAAAATAGTAGCATTATGTGCCGATTTAACTAGCTCCCTTAAAATGGATGCTTTTGCTAAAGAATTTCCCGAGCGTTTTATTCAAGTTGGCATTGCCGAAGCGAACATGATTGGCATTGCGGCGGGGCTTGCTACATGTGGTTTTATTCCATTTGTTGGGAGTTTTGCAAATTTTTTAACTGGTAGAGTTTACGATCAAATAAGACAGGTAGTGGCTTATTCATGGAAAAATGTAAAATTAGCGGCGTCACATGCAGGAATTTCTTTAGGGGAAGACGGAGCTTCGCATCAAATTATGGAAGACATCGCTCTTATGCGTGCCTTACCTAATATGGTGGTTTTAAATCCTTGCGATTACAATCAAACTTATAATGCCACAATTGCAGCTTCTCAATATTATGGCCCTGTTTATATAAGGTTCGGAAGACCCAGCGTACCAAATTTTACAAATATTAACCAAAATTTCGTTATAGGTAAAGCTGTAACCTTCGAAGAAGGTACTGATGTTACAATTTTTGCAACTGGCCATATGGTATGGAAGGCGCTCGAAGCTTGGGAAATATTAAAAGAAGAAAATATATCGGCAGAAGTTATTAATATACATACTATAAAACCTATTGATAAAGATTCAATTCTACGTTCGGTAACAAAAACAAAATGTGTTGTAGTGACCGAAGAACATGTAATAAATGGCGGACTATGCGATGCAATTTCTAATATACTTGTTACACACTACCCAATTCCGGCAGAATTTGTGGCAATGAACGATTGTTTTGGAGAAAGTGGTAAACCAGATGAATTGTTCGAAAAATACGGTCTTACATCTACTAAAATTGCCGAAGCAGCCATTAAAGTGATTAAACGTAAGTAAATGTACCGTTCCGACGAAGAGATTTTAAAAGATATCGAAAATAACAATACTGCAACTCAGGCATTTAAAGAATTAATAGATAAGTATAAAGTAAAATTATACTGGCATATTCGTAAAATTGTTATAAGTCATAGCGATACTGATGATATACTTCAGAATGTATTTATTAAAGTTTGGAAAAATATTTACACTTTTAAAAGACAATCAAGCTTATATACGTGGTTATATCGTATAGCTACCAACGAATCTTTAAACTTTTTGAAAAATAAAAAAAATAAATTTTTTATACCTCTTGATTTAAACAAGATGCTTATAGAAAAGCTTGAAACCGATCCATATTTTAATGGCAGCGATGCAGATAAGGAACTCCAAAAAGCTATTTTATTATTACCAGAAAAACAACGCTTAGTTTTTAATATGAGATACTTTGATGAAATGTCTTACGAAGAAATGTCGGAAATTTTAAACACATCGGTTGGAGCGCTTAAAGCTTCATATCATCATGCTGTAAAAAAAATTGAAAAATACTTAAATATCAAATTAAACATTTACGAATAAAATTTGTCTAAATTATAAATGCAAAAAAGGAAGAAAATAGAAGATTTTTTTTCAGTTCCTGAAAATTATTTTGATAATTTAACAAATGAAATTCTCTTAAAAATTGAAAAGATCGACAAAGAATATCAGTCCTTAAAAAAGCAAAAAATATCGGTTTTTATACGATATGTGTCTATAGCAGCATCTTTTGTTATTATACTTTTTGTGTCGCTTTTTTTAATTTATACTTTAAACAATAGCAACAAAAAACTGTCAAATAATGAACTTTCGCATATAATTATAGATGATTTGGATATTTATACTTTTCAAATTTATAAAAACTTAGAACATACCACTAATGAAAATGTTTATGATTATTATTTAATACTTGATAATAACGAATCGGTAATATATGAACCTTAAGTATTTTAGTCTATGAAAAATGTTTTGTATATTTTATTGTGTTTTGTTACAATTATTTTGTATGGTCAGAAAAAACCATTTTGCGAACATTATGAAAAAATTAAAGCACAAAAGGTTGCATTTCTTACAAACAGACTAGATTTAACTGTTGAAGAAGCTCAAAAGTTCTGGCCACTCTATAATGAATATGAAAACAAAAAAAAAGAATTATTTAATTCAGAAATAGAAATAATGGATAAAGTTAAAGATATTGATAAGATGACAGAAAAAGATATCGATTATCTAATTAGTGAATACATTAAAATTCAACAAAGGCACATTCAACTTTTGGAAGAATATAATAAAAAGTTTAAGACTGTTTTGCCTCTTAAAAAAATAATGATGTTGTACGTAAGCGAAAGAATGTTTAAAAAAGAATATTTACACCATAAAATTGCAAACCCTTAAAATACTAAGTTTTTTGAAATTTCTATGGCAACATAAGATTTATCGAGACTAAAAGATTTTAGATTACATTGTAATATTGAAATTTTAAAAATAGAAATTTTTCAGTACAAATTTGTGAAAAAAATAGGTTTATAAAAACAGTTGAATTTAAGAAAATTGTTACAATTTGATTATATCTTTTTAGTTTGTAGTAAAAAGTTTTTAATTTTATAAGATTTAAATATAAACAATCAATCAAAATCATTGCTTTTCTTAAGGATGATGAAAAACTAAAAACTAAATTTTAATAAAACCTTAACGTTAAATTTAATAGTAAATTATGTATAAGATTACAAGGGTTTAGCAAAAAAATAACAAAAAACTTTTAATATAGTTTACTTAAAGCATATTTAATTCTTTTAACACCTTCAATAATATTTTCATCGGAAGTTGCGTATGAAAAGCGAATAAAGTTTTTAACTCCAAAAGGAGACCCTCCTATAACAGCAACATGGGCCTTTTCGAGTAAATAAAGACATAAGCTTTCATCGTCGGTAATAGTGTATTCACCATCAGTTAAGCCAATATAGTATGATGCATCGGCCAAGACATAAAAGGCACCTTGCGGAACGTTTATTTTTAGGTGCGGAATTTCCTTTAGTTGCGACAGTATAAGGTCTCGTCGATGTAAAAATATTTTGCACATTTGTTTAACTTTTTCTACATCACTTCTAAATGCAGCTACAGCGGCCATTTGAGCTATTGAAGAAGCACTAGATGTCATTTGTCCTTGGATTTTTATTGCTGCTTTCGCAATCCATTCTGGGGCTGCCATAAAACCAATTCTATAACCGGGCATAGCGTATGCCTTTGAAACCCCATTGATTAGAATAACCTGATCATTTACTTCTGGAAAATTGGCTAAAGATATGTGTTCATCTGTAAAGTTTATTAATTCGTATATCTCATCAGAAATTACCATTATGTGTTTGTATTTCTGAAGTACTGAAGCAAAATTTTTTAATTCTTCCTTGGAATATACCGAACCAGCAGGATTAGAAGGAGAACTATAGATAAATAATTTAGTTTTTGGTGTAATAGCTTTTTCTAATTGGTCAGGTGTAATTTTAAAATCGGTATCAAGAGATGATTCAATAAACACAGGAGTTCCGCGAGCAAGTTTAACCATTTCTGGATAACTTAACCAATAAGGCGATGGAATTATAACCTCATCGCCAGGGCTAACAAGACAGAGAATTGCATTCATTATACTGTGTTTAGCCCCATTCGATACCACTATTTGTTCTTTTTTATAATTTAATTTGTAATCGCGCTTTAATTTTTCAACAATTGCTTCTCGTAACTCATCGTACCCAGCAACAGGCGGATAAAAGGAGTAATTATTATCTATAGCTCTTTTTGCAGCTTCTTTTATTTCATCGCTAACAAAAAAATCTGGTTCTCCAATACTTAAGTTAATTATGTTAATACCTTTAGCCTTTAATTCTTTTGTTTTTTGATTCATGGCTAAAGTGGCCGATTCAGATAATCTTTTTATCCTATCGGACAATAAATCTTCGTAATTAATCTTTGTGCTCACTTTCATATTATTATTTTTGCAAAGGTATGAAATAATTTTTTTTTTAATAACTTTGTGTTTGATAAAACTTATTAACATTTTTATGAATGAAATTGGTACAATTTTGTTGGTTTTGCTTGTAGGTATCTTAGTATGGGCTACTGCTTATTACTTACTTAAATTATTTTTCGAGCGAGAGTATAAAAACGTTATTCTTGAAACAAAAAAAGATAATAAAAAATTAATATTACCCCTGCGGCTACAAGCTTATGAAAGACTTATACTGTTATTAGAAAGAATATCTCCTAATTCCTTAGTTATTAGAGCACAAAATATTAATAGCACTGCCTTTAATTTACATACTGAACTTCTTTCAATTATAAGAACTGAATTTGAACATAATTTATCGCAGCAGCTTTATATATCGAAGGAAGCATGGAATTTAATTTTAAATGCAAAAGAAAATGTTATTAAATTAATTAATCTTTCGGCTCAAGAAATTCCACCAGATGCTCCTGCAACACAGTTAAGTAATCGCATTTTTACAGCATGGATACAAATAAACCCAACTCCTACTAGTGTTGCTATTGATTTCTTAAAAGACGAAGCTCAAAAATTATTTTAATTTTTTTATTTAAGAAATTATTATTCACAAATTATTATTCACAGGCTTAATAAAATCAAGATAAATGGTTTAAAAGTATAAATTAAAAAATTACTTCTAATTATTTTTTTAAATCTTTTTTACCTGCCGGAGAATGTTTTCTAAATGAATTTATCAAAATTAATTATTATTCTGAATTAGTTTTTCCTTTTTTTAATTCATCCCAAAATTCTATAGCTCTTCTTATATGAGGTATTAAAATGGTGCCACTTACAGTCATAGCAACCGAAAAAACTTCAAATAATTCCTTTTCCGAAATGTTTAAAGCATAACACTGTTCAATATGATATTTTACACAATCATCGCATCGTAATACGAGCGAAGCAACTAAACCAAGCATTTCTTTTGTTTTTCTATCGAGTGCTCCATCTTGATATGCAAGAGTGTCAATAGAGAAAATTCTTTTTATTACTTTATTGTCAGACAATAAAATTCTTTTATTCATTTTTGCCCGATATTGGTTAAATTCTTTTATTTTTTTGCTCATAATCTTTTTTTACTTAATTATTTTATTATTTTTCCAATTAAAGTAGCCGATGTAACTTTTTCGATAAATACATTTACGTAAGTACCTTTTTCAATTGGTACCGGCGAACTAAATACCACAACTTTATTTTGTGAATTCCGACCCATATATTCACTTTTATTTTTTTTAGAAGTACCTTCAACTAGTACTTCGTATGTTTTGCCAATATCGTTTTTTTTAGATAATAACCCAAGTTTATTTTGTAAATTGATTACCTTTTTTAAACGTTCAATTTTTATTTCTTCAGGAACGTTATCTTTTAAATTATAGTAGGCGTAAGTACCTTCGCGTGGGTTATATTTAAACATAAAAGCATGATCAAAAATTACTTCGTTCATTAACGAAAGAGTTTCTTTAAAATCTTCGTCGGTTTCGTTGCAAAAACCTACCATTATATCGGTTGTAATGGCACATGATGGAATTATTTTTTTTATTGCCTTAATCCTTTCTAGATAGTATTCGCGTGTATATTTTCTATTCATTAATGCCAATATTTTATTACTTCCAGATTGCACTGGTAAGTGTATGTGTTTGCAAATATTAGGATATTTAGCAACAGTTTCAAGAACTTTATTGCTTATGTCTTTAGGATGATTAGTAGAAAATCTTATACGCATTCCGGGAAAATTTATGGCAATACGTTGTAATAAATCGGCAAAATCAACTTCTTCGTATCTATATGAATCGACATTTTGGCCAATTAGTATTATTTCTTTTATACCTTTTAGAAGGGCTTTTTCTATTTCTTTTAATATCACCTCGGGCTTTTTACTACGCTCTTTCCCTCTTACGTATGGTACTATGCAATATGAACAAAAATTTTCGCAACCCCTTGTAATAGCCACATAGGTGCTTATGCCATTCGAAAGAAAATGGTGAGGTATTATATCTTCGTATGTTTCGTTTGAATTTAAAACAGTTTTTATAGATTTTATTCCTTGTGTACTATCGATTATTGCCTTAACTATGTTGTGATATTCATCAGGACCAATAACAAAATCTACAAAAGGAAAATTATTTATAATGTCTTCCTTTATTCTTTGGGCCATACAACCAACTACACCTAAAATGAAGTCTTTCTTCTTTTTCTTTCTACTTTCGAAATGTTTTAACCTGTTAAAAACCTTATCTTCGGCTGTTTTTCTTATGCTGCATGTATTTATTATAATTACGTTTGCCTGACGATCGTCGTGGGTTTGTTTAAAGTCTGAAGATATAAGAATAGAACTTATTAGTTCGCTGTCATAAACATTCATTTGGCATCCGTATGTTTCAATATAGAATTGATACATATGCTCAAAGTTATTGTATTCATAGCAAAAAAAAAATGCTAATAATCTGCTAATTAAATTTAACATAATTGAAAGTGAATCATTATGTTATTTTGTTACACAAAACTTCTTTAGTATCAATAAATTTGCATGTTTTTCTAAGGAGAAACTATTATCCAAAATCATTCACGTTGACTGAGTTCTTTATTTAATTTACTTTTCTTGCTAACTAATTAATTAAAAGAAAAATATGTACAGGCGTTTTATTAGATAATGATTTTGATATTTAGTTTGTTTGAATTAATTTTGTATTTGAAATATAATAAATATATGGAAACCAGAGAAAACATTATTCTTGTGCCTGTTGATTTTACGGAACAATCGAATTATGCAATAGAATTTTCTTATAACATTGCACAAATGTCTAATGCAAGTATTTACTTATGTCATGTTGTTACTGAGAATAATCCTTTATGGGGGCTTTTTGGTAAAAAAGAACAAAATAACTTAGTAGAAAAATTAAAGGAAAAACTTTCAGATTATGCAAACTTACTTGTAAAAAAAACTGGATTAAAAATATATTCATATGTAACTCATGGCCCTCTTGTAGAGTCGATAATAGAAACAGCAGAAAAATTAAAGGTTAAATTTTTAATAATGGGGACCCATGTAAAGTCGTCGCTTAAAACTAAATTGATAGGAAGTAATGCCTTAAGAATAATAAACGAGGCTTCTTTCCCTGTAATAACACTAAAGCAAAAACCTGTAAATAATGTAATTAAAAACATCATTTTGCCATTAGATTTAACAAAGGAAACAAAACAAAAAGTAAGCTATGCAATTCATTTTGGCAGATATTTTAATGCAGTAGTTCATGTTTGTACTGTTAATACCAGTAACGATACTTATATTATGGGTAGATTAAAACTTCAGCTTGAACAGGTTTATAATTTTATAAGTGCACAAAATATTGAATGTACACAAACATTTTTAACGTCGGAAGGGGGAAATGATAATGTTTATAAAGCTTTGTATAATTTCTCTCATGAAAGAAATGCGGACTTAATTATGATAATGACTCAACAAGAAACAAATTTTACACGGTTAGTGATAGGATCGTTAGCTCAAGAGATAATCAACAATTTTGATATTCCTGTAATGAGTATTGCGCCTAAATAATTTATGAAATATTTTTTTTGTATTGTTTTCTTTTTGCTTCTGGGGTCTTGTAATCATTATAAAATTAATGAGAGCGATAATGTTCTAATTGAAAAAAATATATTTTGTGCATACATTATTAGTGAAAAAGATTTAAGGAATGAGATATTTAATAATAATTTTTTATTAAGTACTTTTTTTACTTTTTTGCTTCAAAAATTAAAAGATATTATAATTTATAATTCATGTTTTAGTGATACAGTTTTTCGGGCAATTGGAAAAAATGAAAAAAACAATATTATCGATAAATTTATAAAAGAAAAAAATTTTTACAATGCAATTTATTTTTTTGAAAAGTGGCATTTAGATACTTTAAATGGAATAAATTTTAAGAAAGAACCACTTTATTGGTCGCCAGTGTACTTTAATGACAGTGCTAGGCTATTAAAGATACCTTTCAAAATTAAAAATACTGAAAAAATATCAAAAAATGTAGTGAAAGTTAAAACTAAATATGAAATAAATATTGATGATACCATTTTATTAATGAATTCTAATATTAATGTTTCAACATTAAAGAGAATATTATCTGAAATAGCATTAAGTATTAAATTTAAGGTTTATGACCCTTTTTCTTTAAAAGTTTTAGATAAAAATACTATAAGAAAAAAATTAGAAATTGTAAATGGAAGTGATTTTTCGAATGTATCAATTTCCAGTTTATTGTTCGAAGAATGGTGGTTTATTGATACTGTAACTTTTAGCATAAACAAAAAAATAATATCTCTAGCTCCTGTATTATATGAATACAATGAAGATAATGAATTAAATAAAAAAATTTTATTTGTGTTATTTTTAGAAGGTAAACCTCATAAAATTATATAAATTAATGAAAATTTTAATTTTGATTATTATAATTGTTGCTTTTTGTTGGAATAGAGCTATAAATCAAACTTTTATTGAAAATCTGAAAAAACATAAACGAGTTCAAGAAGCAATAAGCGAAAAGCAAGCAATAATAGAAGTATTGTTATTGGCTAATAATTTAAAGATAGATAGTTTCGAGGTTTTTATTAGAATTTTTAAAAAAGAAAAGCTCCTAGAACTATGGGGCAAGAATAAAAATGATAAGAATTGGAAATTAATAAAGATTTACAGTTTATGTATTAAAATTGGCCCATTAGGGCCAAGGGTTAACAAAATTGATGAACTTCCAGAAGGCGTTTACAATATTGATAATTTTGATGCTGAAAGTAGCTTTGTTCTTGCTTTAAAATTAAATTACCCTAATCCAGTAGATAATTTTTACATTCAGAGCTCTACCTCGCCTGTATATATTTGCGGACAATGTTTTTCTTTAGGTAATTTTGGTATAAGTGAACCTTATATTAAGGAATTGTTTTTATTTGCAATTTATGCAGTTGCAAATGGACAGAGTAAAATACCCGTGCATATTTTCCCTTGTAGAATGAATGATGAAAATTTAAAAATTCTTGTCGAGACAAACAACAAATACGAAAAATTCTGGGCTAGTTTAGCTTCTGTTTACAAGTTTTTTGAAAACAATAAAATAATTCCTAATATTATTTTAAATGCTGATGGAACATATCATATTAAATGAGGCACTTTATGAAAAGTAAAATAATTAACATTGAGTATATTGAATATAATAGTATCGACGAATTAGGATCGCAATATAATCGGCTAGTGGAAAAGGCAATAGAAGCTGCAAAATATGCTTATGCTCCTTATTCAAATTTTAAGGTTGGAGCAGCTCTTTTAATGAAAGATAACACAATAATAACTGGTAATAATCAAGAAAATGCTGCTTATCCTTCAGGCTTATGCGCTGAACGTGTTGCTTTATTTTACGCAAAATCTATAAATCCTGATAATGTTATTGTTGCTTTAGCTATAATTGCTATTCAAAATAATGAAATAACAGATTATCCTGTTTCGCCATGTGGTTCTTGTCGTCAGGTAATCGCCGAAGTAATTGAAAGACAAAAAAATACAATTGTACTAATACTTGCTGGTAAAAATAAAGTTTTTTTAATACCCGATGCTTTGCAATTATTGCCATTAAAATTTTCTTTTGTTAAGGAGAAATAAGTAAAAAAGTGTAATTTTTGAGATATTTGTGTAAAAATTTTATTGAGAACTTTACAAAAGGTTTTTGCAAAGGTTTCTTTTAGATAATTTTTTAAGGTCTCAAAATTTAATGGCAGTAGTTGTTATATTGCTCTCTTTACTTTTTTAGAATTTTTTTAACTCACTTTTCTGAGTAATAGATAATAAACGAAGCAAAAAAACACTAAGAGCATGTAAAAAAAATTATAATACATTTTAAGAAATTTTTTCATTATTGTCAAAAATATTTTTTTCATAATAATAAATGGTAGATATTCAATTATTTTCATAATTTCTACTTTTACAACACACTCCTCCATTTATTTTTTACCACAATCTTAATTGCATTTCATCGCATTGGTTTTCTTATCCTT
>JAOAFV010000062.1 GCA_026416095.1 Bacteroidales bacterium
AAAGTACAACGTCCATTATACTGAAACTTGGCTTTTGCGAGTTTACGAGCGAAAGCCATAGTTGAAGGATTCTGAGAATTCAGAAAAACAAGGATTGTTCTTCGCTTTGCGAAGAATAAACTCGGGTTTTGAGACCGTCAACGTCCATTATACTGAAACTTGGCTTTTGCGAGTTTACGAGCGAAAGCCATAGTTGAAGGATTCTGAGCATTCAGAAAAACAAGGATTGTTCTTTGCTTTGCGAAAGTTAAATTTGTGCAACGAGCATTGGCCACACATTTATTCAACCAAAGCTTAGCTTTTGATAGTTTTGCAGGCAAACTCCATGATTTAATAATTCTGATCTTATAGAATTCTTATCATTCTATTTTTTTCCACGCATAGGATGTGCGTTGTACGAAGAACTTTATTAATGCCTTTATTTTTTAAAAGAATTGTTGTAAAGGAATATTAATATATGCACTCGTGAAGTTGTTATAAAAATGAGTAAACAGAGTCTATTAAAGTATTTGTATCTTCTTCTATTGGTGTCTCTAAAATGCATTGTTTAAATTTACAATAAATCGGATTTTTTATTTTTAATATTTTCGAAATTTCAAAATTTGATTCATATGTAGTTTTTAATTTTATTATTGAAGTTTCTACTATTGTTTGATATAATGTGCCACTTTTAAAATAGCAGTCTTCAGCATACGAATTTAATAAATGGCCATTTTTGAAAGTACATTTTTTAAAAGAACATTCATAAAAACTTGCGTTAATAAACTTACAATTATTGATTTCACTTTCGCTAAAGTTTGAATTAATAAAGACATAGCCATCTAGAATACATTTCTCGCCCTGACCAAAAATTACTATTTTATTGAATAAAATAATTCCACTTTTTAGTGATTCTATTCTTTTTGAAAAAATTGGAATTTGGAATGGAGGAATTAACCAGTTAAACCGAGAAGGTAAGCTTTTTAAATTTAATATAAATAATATCCACCTAAATTGTTTTTTACTTACAAGTAACATAAACTTAAATTTTAATGGTTAGACTTCTTATAACTATTAACGTATTATTTTTTTTTATATTATATTTTATATATTTTTTTCACTATGGCATTTTTTTCTGAAAATAATTACTTTTTTTTTATAAAATATTTTATGTAGCGATTATTATGTAAACTTAATGTTAACTTCATCCATTTGCTAATACTCGTTGTTTTGGTAGAGAGTAATATTTACTAATTCGCCATAATTATTATTTATTTTAATATATATACATATTTATCAGAAAGTACATATATATTCCCTTCATTGTCAATCGTCAATGTTTTTATTTTATATTTTATATAGTTAGATTTTAATTTCATTTTATTATCGTACCATTTTCCATCGTATGGCGACATAATGGATTGATCGTATTCGTAAAAATACCAACGATATTCACAACTTAAAACAATTTTTCGATTTGATAACCATATATGTTTACATTCATCTCTACCCATGCCTATGGTATGGCGTATTTGTTCCAAAATTTCAATTTTCTCTTTATTTCGCAAGTCGTATATGCTAAGTGCAAAATTATCGCCGCAAATAAATAATAAAGAGTCGTTAGCTACCATACTTGTAGGATAAATGTCTATTCTATCTTTCCAATGTTCGCAATTAGTAATACATGTAGTTGATAATAATTGGGGTTGCTGAAGATTTTCTATTGAATATACCGACAAGTTTCCGTCAGTATCTTTATAATCTTCCAAAATATTGTAATAATCATCAACTTGATATAAATAATTATTATAAAAATAACGAAGTTTTATTTCTTTTTTTACAGGATTTTTGACATTTAACACAAATGATTCATAGAATGGCTTTTGAACATCTTTTATATTGATTATACGATTATCGTTTAAGATTATATAATGCTTATTAACATAGTCAATTTTGGGTTCATAGCGAAAATAATAATCTTTTTTTTCGGGTTCTGTGCTAATTTGACTCAATAATTTCAATGTTTGTATATCATATATAAAGAGCATATTTTTTGTATATGCTAAAAGCATGGAATCGTAAATATAATAACCCAACAAATCTTTTATAACTAAGGAATCGTATTTCTGTGCTTTCATTTTTTCGTATGTAGAAATATAAAATTTATTTTTGCTTAACATCACCCATGTGCCATTCTGAACCTTTAGTTCCTGTACAGGTATTGTTAATGGAAAAGAATCAATAAGCGTAATATTAACCTGTGACAAAGAACACAATGATAAACCAATAAAATAGAAACAAAGCAATATTTTCATATCATTTTTTTAGTTTGTTAAATCAATTAGTATTTCGCTATAATGTTTTTTTAGATATTGTATTAATTCGTTTGTTCTATCGCCTTTATATGTATCGCCCCATAAAAAATTATTTACAGAAAAATGTTTCTGATACCAAAGAATATTTAAATTGTATTTCAGATAAAATTGAAAAACCATTTTGGGATCTTTACTTCTTGAACCTAAAGCGAAACCTGGAATTATTTTAATGATAATTTTTTCTATGTCAGTTTTATAAATAATTTTTTCGTTGTAATAAGGAAACTTAACGATAATTTTATCGGGATGTATTTCAAGCTTTCGAATTGCAATAAAAGCAAATATAAGAATAATAAATACCGATATCATAAAAAATACAACTGCAATAGCAAATTTATCGTACATAGATTTGGATGTAAAGAAAAGAATTCCACAAAAAATTGCTACAATCGCAAGTAATATTTTAATATCAGACCAAGTTTGTGTATAAAGAAGTTTTTCAGGTAATGGATTCTTTTCCATTTATTCAATGCTTTTCAAGAATATTTTGAATGTTAGCTGCATTTGCACAATCAAGGGATATTGCTGATTGTCGAGTACAACTAAACGCTCGCCTGTTGCAGCTTCAAAAACTAAACATGGCAATCCAATAAAAGCATTGTTTTGTTTGACACATACGGTTTTACTTTCTTTATACTCTAAAGTTACAGGATTTCCTGCTGTTTTTTCATTTGCATAAGGGTAAAATGTAACTTTTTTGTTTGTTTTCATTTCGTTAAACATTTGTCGTGAACAAAACACGCTTGTAGCATCGTTTAAGTATAGCCACGAATCGTTGCCAAAAGAATATATTTGATTAAAATGTTTGGTTGCCTTTTCCAATGCTGGTGCAGCTATCGTTACATCAAAGCCTTTTTTTCCGTTTTTATAC
>JAOAFV010000029.1 GCA_026416095.1 Bacteroidales bacterium
TGGTGATACAACGAAAGACATAAGATATCAGAATCCTAATCCATCTACTTATGGAGCAAAAATAAAATCGATAGTAGTAGATAATAGTAATAATCTTTCACAAATAGCTTACCATGATCTAAACGTAGACTGGACACCTCCTGTATTTTCTTATGTTTACGATGGTAATCAGAATTTCGATATAGATACTATTACAGATAATACTTCATTTTCAGCATATTGGCAAGCTAACGATCCTAATTCAGGAATACTGGAATATTATTATTCGATTGGGACATCGATGGGTAACGATAACATAATTGGCTGGACATATGCAGGAACAAATAATTATGTAACATTAACAAATATTAATCTTACCTATGGAGAAACTTACTATTTTAATGTAAGAGCCAAAAATAATGCTGGGCTTATACAAGAAATATCGTCCGATGGCTTTGTTTTAAGTCCAACAAATTTGCCACATGCCGACTTTTATGCTATTCAAGATACTGTTTATTTACCAAACGCAATTGTACTTTTTGTTAATCAAAGTCAGAATGCAGTCTCGTATCTGTGGGATTTTGGAGACGGACATACCTCTACTCAGGTTAACCCGTGGCACCAATATACTCAAGCAGGCACATATTCTGTTCAACTCATTGCTATGAATCCCCCCTTGCCAAACGATACTTTACTTAAAGAAAATTACATTCATGTTTTTGAAAGTAGTAATGTATTATACAATCAATTATTGGAACCTGAAGTTCATCCAACTCCAGCAAAAGAATATATCTATATTAAATTTACAGAAAGTTTTGTTGGTATTATAAGCATTTACAACGAATATGGTAAAAATGTATTTATTGAACATTATAACAACGTAAACAAAATAAAAATAGATTTAAACAAACTTTCTTCGGGCATTTACCTTATAAATATTATAGATTTGAAATATAACAAGAATTATTGTAAAAAAATAATAAAATAAAAAGTTTTAATCAACTACTTTTATCTTAATTGTTTCATTAATCCAACACGTAATTGTATAGCTTTCACCTTCTTTGTGACCATGGAAAAACATATCTTCTTTTTTAGGAAACATAGAGCTATATGAAATAATAAGCTTGTTTGCTTCGTCGACACAAGAAGGGTCTATATTTTTTGCTTGCACAAATTTATCTACAGCTGCTATATAAACAAGCGACTGATAATAATTATCTTCGCCGCACTCTTTAGCTGAAAGAGCATATAATTGCCCTATTAAAATATAAGGTTTGCCCCAATTTTTTCTTAATTCAGCTGCTTTTAAAGCATAATTACGAGCGGTTGTAAACTGTTTTAACTGTGTACCTGTAACAATTGCCATTTCGTAATAATACTGTGCCTTCTGATAATTATTAGTATCTAAATTTATTGCTTGCTGATAATAATTAATAGCTTTTGAATATTCATTCTTTTTCACAAACATTTGAGCAAGAGAATAAGCCGAAAAGGCCGAGGGTTCTAATTTATATAGTTGTTCAGAAGCTTGAAAAAATAAGTCATTATCTGTACATTCTTGTTTCGAAAGTAACTTCACTACGCTTTTTACTTTTGCTAAATCATCTTTATATTTATTGTATTTTTCTCTAAGAATCGGTATAATTTTATCGCACGTTGCTACCCCCGAATTTACTAAATATAAATCGATGTTCTCTTGAGCTTTTTTTGCTACTTCATCGTCTGGTTTTAATTGTAGTTGGTATGAAAGAATATCAATACATTTATTATAATACTCTAAAACCTCTTCAGCACTTAATTTATTTTGTTTAACCACATCAGCCGCTAAACTCATAAGTAAAGTCAGTATGGCAGGATCGCTATTTTCTTTTTCAAGTTCTATACTTTCGAGCAATATTTTAAGAGTTTCCGTTTTTTTTTCAGGAAATAGCTTGTTAAAATCAGCTCCTTTATACCCTAATACTTTTCCTTTTTCATTAAAGAACTCTATTCTTTTATCATAAACAAGCATAAGTGTATCAATATACTTTTGTTTAATATTAGGATCTTTAGTATTGATAATCCTGTCCCACACAATTTTTGTACCATGAATAAATGTGTTTTTGCTTGCTTTTGGGCATTCTCTAAATACACTACTCCAAGGTTCGTATGCATCGTGGTAATTTCCTTGCTTGTAAAATTCTCTATATAACGATAAATTCATTTTACACTTTTCAGGATTATTCCCATATTTACTCTCATCTTCTATTTGAGCTTTTAATGAAAGAAAAGCAATACATAATCCAAGAAGAAAGAACACTCTATTCATTAGTCGTACTTTCTTTTTACAAACCATATATCGTAAATATTTAAATTAATTACAAACATAATAAACGTTTCTTTTATTAGATTATTTTCTGTAGTTCCTCTTTGAGATATATTTAAAGAAAAATTAAACATTGTTGGCAACTTTCTTCTTATCATTGTTGCTTCTGCTTTTTCGGCTCTTATTAATGGTAGTCCTATACCAAAAGTTATGCCATATTCATTTATAGGAGTATTATTTATAAAGTAATATGTTTGATTATAAAATACACCAGCTCTGTAATTAACCGATTTCCAATAATAAAAATATTTTTCGGGTTGTGGAGTATATTCTATGCCAGCACCTATAAATTTTGTATCTCTTAACTTAATTTTATGTATTAATGTACGCGACCATAATTGAGTTTTACAATCTAAGTTGATTACAATATTTTCATTAAAGTTTAAAAATACACCCAAACCAAATAGTGATGGATACTTTATTTTCCGATTTTCATTTGTTATATTTTGTATTGTGTCGCTAAATAATACACCACTTACAGTTATTTGTTTTAAAAAAAGATAAGAGTTATCGTACTTAATATTCTTATTATTTTCAAACACAAAAGCTAATCCATATTTAAGTTTTTTTTCTTCATTTGTATTGTTTTTATAGATTTTTGTAAAAATATAGCTTAACCCATAGCGAAAATTATAATCACTATAAAAATTTCTGTTTTTTATAGTTAAATAAAACATATTAGAAGAATAAGGGAAAGTAACCTTAGTTAAGTCTTGCAAAGTACCAAACAAATAAAACGGTTGCACACCTAAAATTATATTGTGATTGTGTAGTAATAACCCTTTTTGCTTACTTAAATTCAAAAGAAGTAAAGATACATTCAGAAACACTTTACTTAACCCACCTTCGCCAGTATAAGTATTTTGAGAATATATGGTATCAATAAACTTTTCTTCCCTAATTCTATAACCTGCCGATGAAAAAGGTGTCAAGCCTATAGAAGTTTTAATTTTTCTAGATATAGGGAAGCCTATTGCAAAATATGTAAAATCAGTATTAATATTATTATACTTTAAACTTTGTGTTTTTAAATTATTGTAAAATGTTGTTATTGAAAAATCGGCAATAAACGATAATGTATCAATAAATCCAGAAGAGCAAGGGTTATCGGAGTTAACATATCTTTTAGAAAATCCAGAAATAGAAGTTTCGCCCATTGATTTTCCAGGAGCATACGAAGACAAGCATAAATCGCCCACACCAAAAACTGAATATGGAGATACGGTGTATGTTTGACCTTTCAAAAGGTAAGTAATTAACAAAAACAATATTAACCCTTTAGTGTTAAACATTCATTTTCAATATATTTATGAGCCCAGAAATTGTTAAAAATTTTTCCACAAAAATGGGTTTTTTTAAATATTTTTCCAAAACAAAATAATCGCCTCCTGTTAGCACTACTTTTCCATTTTCATATTTCTCTTCAAACTCATTTATATAAGCATTAAGTTCATTAACAACACCTTTAATAACACCAGTTTTAATACAACTTTTAGTTGTTTTAGCTGGGTATATTATATTACATTTTTTGAACTCTTTAACTAATGGTAATTTACTTGTAAACTCATTAAGTGCTTTAAATCTCATTGCAATACCAGGACTTATAGCTCCACCTAAAAAAGTACCATTTTCTACTAAATCTATGGTTATGGCGGTTCCTGCATTTATTATTAAAATAGGAATGTTACCATATACAACAAAAGCCCCAACAGCAGCCGCTATTCTATCGTTACCAAGTGTAAAAGGAGTTTTGTAGCTTACTTTTATCGGTAACTTAATATTTTTATTGAACAAAATTAATTTCTTTGCTGTTTTTAAATAAGGTTTTATTTTGTTTATAATATTTCTAACATCCGATACAATAACATAATATTCGTTTATAGGTAACCTTCTAAGTTCTCTTAATAAAGCTATTGAAGTAATTATTTCTTTATACTCTTTTTTACCGTTGTATTCTTTGTAATACTTTATTTTAGTATTGCCTATATCTATTGCAAGAATATTCATTTTTTAATAAAAAATTAATAATTTTGTTTCTTTAAATGCTATATGTCATAAACAAAAAAACTTATAAAGGTAAATATTTTCTATGAAAAAAAGTTCATATCGAATAATGATCTTAGAAAAAGATGATTTTTTACAAGCAATATATTCACTTTTTTTAGAAACACTTGGCCATTGTGTTTTAACTGTTACTTCTAACATTCAAGAATTTCTGATTAATTGTGAAAAGCAAAAAGCCGATCTTGCTTTAGTAGACACAAATGTTTTTGATAAGGAATCGATAGAATTGACTTTAAAAAAAATTTATTATGAGTATGATATTCCCGTAATTTTAATTACAAGTCATTTTGAACAACAGAATATAGATATATCAATCAGAGATGCAATATATGGTATAATTGTAAAACCTATCGATAAAAACACATTAAGTTTCACACTAGATTTGGTTTACTGGCGACATCAATATAAACTTCAAAAAGAGATCTCTGAACACTTAATTAATGAATCAGAAGTTGCAATTTTAAACATAACACTAAACGGAAGAATAGTATATAAAAACAAAGCTACAACTAAAATATTTGAAAATTCTGATGTTGAATATTTATACGATTTATTAAAAATTAAAGAAGAAACTTTCTATAAAGAAATTATTGAAGAAGTTTTACGCGATAGCTATTTAGTTAAATACTTTATTATAAGTCAATCAAACAAACAAAAGTATTTAAAAACAACCTTTTCAATACTATTCGATGAACTTAATGAAATATATGGTGTAATTGCATATATTAACGACGAAACAGAGAAGTTTGAATTTTTACGAGATTTTCAAATTATAAGCGGATTATACATTTCTTATATTAATTCATCAAACCACCTATTTTTTGTATTTAACAAGAACATGGAATTAGTTGTTGCTAATCCAGCAGTAAATAAGTTTTACTCAACAGTATTAAATAAAAACATTTCAAAAGAAAACAATTTTAATGAAATATTTTATTTTCATTCAAATTTAAAAGAGCTTCATGAATTTTTTAAAAGTACTTTGCAAGGTGTTTATCATTATACAGAAGAAACAATTAAAGTCGACGATAAAGTTTATTATATAAACTTTCAATGGATACCTGTAAAGATAAAAGAAGAAATACCTTATGTGCTGATAATTGGTAATGATAATTCAAAATATAAACTTCTTGAAAAAGAGTATAATCAGCTTTTAGAAGAAATAAAACCAATTTTCGACACAAGCATTCAAAGGTTTTATTTAACAGATTTAAATTATAAACTTATATCATTCAACAAAGCCGCAAAAGATATAATCTTTAAAGAATTTGGAAGAATTTTAAAAAAAGGCGATGATGTTTTATCTCTTATTAGCACAGAAGAAAGAAAAAATGTGTTTGTAAATTACTTTGAACTTGCAAAAAAAGGTCATAGTATTTCATATACCGAAGAATATTCTATTAGAGGACAAATTCATTACAACGAGGTACATCTTGATCCAATCATAAATGAACAAGGAAATATTAGTTGCATTCTTATTTGGACACTAGATATTACCGATAAACAAATAGCAATAAAGCAACTTGAAGAAGCTAACAAAAGATACGAACTAATTGTAAAAGGAAGTAATGATGGTATTTTTGATTGGGACATGGTAAAAAATACTGTGTTTTTATCTCCACGGTGGAAAGCACTTCTTGGTTATAAAGATTACGAATTACCGAGCGAATTTGGAGTTAGAGACAGTTTAATACACCCCGACGACAAAGAAAAAGCTGATGCTATTTTAAACGAATATCTCGAAGGCAAAAGAGAAGTTTACGAAAATGAATTTAGATTAAGGCATAAAAATGGTTCGTACGTGTGGGTTATAGAAAGAGGAGAAATATACAGAGATGAATATGGTAATAATTTAAGATTTGCAGGCGCTATTACTGATGTTACTCGCTTAAAACAAACTGAAGAAAAATTACTAAAACTAAATAAAACTTTGCAAGAAGAACGTGAACTATTTATTCAAGGTAATGTGGTAATAACACGAATTAATGCTCCTACCAATAAATTCATATATATATCAGAAAATGTTCAGGAAGTGCTTGGTTTTAAACCAGAAGAATTTAAAAGAGGTGAAATTACTTACGATGAGTTAATTCATCCAGACGATTATGATCTACATTTAAAAGAAAGAGAGTATTGTGTAAAAAACTATATTAGGCGAATTACTTACACCCCTTATAGAATGCGGAAAAAAGATGGTAATTACATATGGGTTAAAGACTTTTCAACCATTATCTACGACGAAGAAAAAAATTCGTACGATATTTTAGGATATTTTATTGACATCACCGAACAAAAAACAACTGAAGAAATGTTAAAACAAGCTAAATTAAGATACCAATCATTATTTGATGAAGCAAGTGATGCTATTTTTTTACTAGACGATTTTATTATCATAGAATTAAACAAAAGCGCTTCAAATATATTAAAGCTTAATAAAGAAAAAATACTAAATAATTCAATACTGAAATTTATACCCGAAACATTACCCAACGGGCAAAAAAGCGAAGATTTATTAAGAAAAGCTATGAAAGAAGCAATATTAGGAAATAACTCAAAAATTTACTTACAGTTATTAGTAAATGATGAGATATTCGACGTAGAAGTATCTATAAATATTGTAGTTTTAGGTAACAAAAAAATATGTTTTCAATTAGTTATGCACGATATTACCGAACGATTAAGAAATGAAAGATTAATAAAAGAAAACGAAGAAAGAATAAAATCGCTTATCGAAGCTATTCCAGATTTACTGTTTATACTTGATAAAAATTATAATTACATATATTTTAAGCCCGATCGCGAAAGAAAACTTGCAAAAGACGATTCTAAAGTTATAGGGAAAAATTTATCTGATTTTTTCAGTGGAAAGGTTTACGAAGATTATAAAATGAAACTAGATTCTTGTTTATACAACAACAAAGTAGAAATTTTTTATTATGAAATGAACACCCCCATTGGAATAAGAAAATTCGAAACTCGACTTATTCCTTTACCTAACCAACAAATATTACAAATTGTAAGAGATATTTCTTAACAAAATGTGTATTAACTAATATTTTTTTTTTAGTTTATCAACTACTCTATTTATTCTACTTCATTAATATTAAAGTCATTTTAACAAAGTAAATAAAAGTTTATCTTTTAATTTAATCATTTAACATATAAACTTTTTCGTTATTTTTAACATTAGTCCATATAACAATAGTTGAACCTGTTTTAAGTTGGTTTGTAGTAAGATTATTCCATCTTTTTATATCTTCTGTACTACATCTAAACTTTATTGCTAATTTTGCTAAATAATCTCCTTTCTGCACCGTATATTTAATTTGTGTTTTGGCATTTTGCTGAAAGTAATTATTAATATTAGTTTCTTTGTAAATCTCATGTTCAAGATTTAAAAAATCGTTTATCTTTGTTATGGGTAAGACTATATAATTATTTTCTGAGGTTGCAGGTATATAGTTTAATTTATAAGAAGGATTAAAAAATTTAAGTAAATCAAAAGGTATATTCAATTTATTTGCTACAACTTCAAGGCTTACAGGGGATTTTATCTTTACAGTATCGACATCATAATTAATAAAAGGAAACTGAGTATATTGAAAATCGAAGTCGTAAGGATAATTAAATATATATAATGTTGCAATAAATGCTGGCACATAATTTTGTGTTTCAACGGGTAAAAAAGGTTTTACTTCCCAAAAAGAATTACAGTTACAGCGGGCAAGAGCATTTTTTAAAACTGTTGGTCCACAATTATAAGCAGCAATTGCTAGTAACCAATCATTAAAAGTTAAGAAAAGATATTCCAGGTATCTACATGCTGCTTCTGTTGCTTTAAAAGGATCGCATCTTTCATCGATCACAGAATTTACTGTTAAGCCTAATAATTGAGAAGTAGGATAAAGGATTTGCCACAAACCTGTTGCACCAGATTTGCTGCGTGCAAAAGGATCTAAACCTGATTCTATTACAGTCAAATATTTCAATTCTAGTGGCAATTCATACATATCAAGGTATTTTTCAAACAATGGAAAAAAATAACTTGCATAAGAAAAGGCTTTTTCTAATACTTCCCTCCTATTTATAATAAGGTGATTTAAAATTCTTTTTATATCTTCATTAAATTCCAGAGAAATTGGGGTTTTTACTTGTATAGAACGTAATCGTTCTTCGATAATATTACTAGCACTCAAATCTAAATTATCAACATATTCATTACTGTTTTTAACTATATTTGATGGCTGCGACATTAGTTTGATCATTATAGTAAGAAAAAATATAAGGCACTTGTTTCTCATTTTTTATTTGATTTTAATTTGTGTAAGTTAATGCTTACTTTTTTTAACACATAAAACAACAAAAAAGAAAAATTAACAATATAAAAATCTGAATTTCAGTGTCTTTGTTAATAAAATTTTATTTTTTTAATTTTATTTAGAAAAAAATTTTTACGTTAAAGACAAGAGAGATTTTCTTGCTAAGATAAAAAAATATATTACTACTAAAAACGAAGCCGAAGAAATTACAACAAAAGCCACATGAGAACCAAAAAAAGTCCATAATAAACCTGTCATAAAACTGGCTAAAAGTGTTAAAATACTTTGGAAAGCCGTATAGGTACCAATAGCACTTGCAACATTTTCTTTTTCTATATTGCTAATTAATGCTTTTGAAATACCTTCGGTTGCTGCCGAATAAATTCCATATAAAGCAAATAACATTGCAATAATTAGAATGGAACTTGCAAAAGCTAGTCCTAAATAAACAATTGCAAAAATTGTAAATCCAAACAAAAGTACATTTAATAACCCATACTTATCTGCTAAAATTCCAGAAGGGTACGACATTAAAGCATATATTAAGTTATAAAAAACATAAAATCCAATTACTGTATAATCATCATAACCTGCTTCTTTAACTTTGAGTAACAAAAACATATCGGAGCTATTAAACAAGGTAAAAAATAATAATCCAGCTGTTAAATATTTGTATTGTTTACTACTTCTGAAATAAAATCTAACAAAGCTTAACAAGTCAAACGTTTTATTGTTTTGTAACTTATTAGTTTTATTAACATCTTTAATGAACAAAACCATCAGAATAGTAATTATTCCGGGTATTAAAGCAAGTAAAAATAATGTTCTATAGTTTTCTGGATTGAAATATAAAAAAACAAGAGCAATTAAGGGGCCAATAGCAGCACCAAGCGTATCCATTGCCCTGTGGAATCCAAAGACTCTACCTTTAGTTTGTGGTGTTGCTTGTTGCGATAATATTGCATCGCGAGCACCAGTTCTTATTCCTTTTCCTAATCTATCGGATGCCCTCATTAACAGTATCCAAAACCAATTTTGAAATAAAATCATTAATGGCTTCGCAAGTGCACTAAGGGAGTATCCTAACTTTACAAAAATTGCTCTTTTTTGTAGCTTATCAGATAAAACCCCAAAGTATCCCTTACTTAATCCAGCAACAAGTTCAGCTACTCCTTCAAGTATACCTATGTACACAGGTGTATAATTTAACGACGCCAAATACAAAGGTATAACAGGAAAAAGCATTTCGCTGGCAATGTCGGTAAACAAACTTATTAACGATAAAATTATTACTGTTTTCGTAATATATTTCATATTTTAATTAAATTTATATCTACTAACTACTTTTAAAACAGTGTCTTTAATACTTCTTTTATCGAGACCACATTCTTCGTATTGCTCATTTACCGATGAATGTTTAATAAATCTATCGGGAATGCCTAGTTTAACAAGCCGCACATTGTAATTATTAGTTGCAATAAAATCTGCTACAATAGAACCAAGTCCGCCTATAATGGAATTATTTTCTAAGGTAATGATAACTCTATATTTATTACAAATTAAATGTAAGAGTTCTTCATCTATTGGTTTTATAAAACGAAAGTTATAAATGCCAATTTTGATGTTTTTTGGTAATAATTCTTCATTAAGATTTTTAATTTCAGAATATAAATTCCCCGCAAAAATAATAGCAATGTTTTCTCCTTCCTCAATTACTTCTGCTTTAAAAGACTCAATTTTTTCAAAAGGCTTATTCCAATTTACATGTATTCCGCTTTCTCGTGGGTATCTGATAATTATTGGCACGTTATAAAACAAAGCTGAATACATTAAATTTCTTAATTCAATTTCGTCTTTAGGTGCAGCAATTACTGTATTGGGCACACAATTAAAAAATGAAATATCAAATGCCCCCTGATGAGTTACACCATCATTTCCAACTAAACCTGCCCTATCTATGCACAAAATAACGGGCAATTTTTGTAAGGCAACATCATGGATAAACTGGTCGTAAGCACGTTGCATAAAAGTTGAATAAATTACACAAAAGGGCTTAAGTCCGTTTTTTGCAAGAGCAGCAGCAAAAGTAACTGCATGTTGTTCTGCAATACCAACATCAAAAAACCTATTTGGAAATTTTTGAGCAAATTCTTCAAGCGAACTTCCTATAGTCATGGCAGGAGTAATTGCAACAATGTTGTTGTACATGTGGGCAAGTTCAACAAGTGTTTTGCCAAAAACATACTGAAAATTTTGAGGTTTATCGGTATCGTCTTCTTTTATTAAATCACCTGTTTGACGGTTAAACCTTCCAGGTGCATGAAAAATATCTTGTTTTTCTTCGGCAGCTTTATAACCTTTTCCCTTTTGCGTTAAAACATGTAATAGTTTTGGACCATTTATATCTTTTAAATCATTCAAGGCGCTTATTAACGAAATAATATTATGCCCATCTATAGGGCCAAAATATCGTATTCCAAGGGCTTCAAATATATTACTATGTCTTAAAACAATGCTTTTAATAGCATTATCGATATTTTGAACAAATTTTTGTGCTATTTCGAACCTACCGAGTAATCGCCAAACATCGTTTTTAACTTTGTTATACGTCTTAGAAGTTGCAATATCAAAAAGATATTCACTAAAGGCACTTTTGTTTGGGCTTATAGACATTCGATTATCGTTTAAAATAATAAGAATATTAGGCTTATGGCACCCAACATTAATTAATGCTTCGTAAGCTTGACCTGCAGTCATACTGCCATCACCAATAACCACAATAATATTTCTGTTGTTAACATTATTTAACTTGTCTGAAATGGCAAAACCCAAACCTGCAGATATTGAAGTAGAAGAATGACCTGCAATAAATGCATCGTACTCACTTTCTTGAGGATCAGGAAAACCACTAATACCACCTTTTTTTCTTAACATTTTAAAAGCTTCTTTCCTACCAGAAAGAATTTTGTGAGTGTAACATTGATGACCTACATCCCATATTACTTTATCGTATGGAAGGTTAAAAACGTAATGAATTGCTATTGTTAACTCAACAACTCCTAAGTTTGCTCCCACATGACCAGGATTTTGCGAAGTAACATCTAAAATATATTCTCTTATTTCTTGTGCAAGTTGAAGTAATTCTGTAATTTCCAGCTTTTTTAAATCATCAGGTGAATTAATTTTATCTAATAGAATATAATTCATTCAATTTATTTTTACAAAAATAATATTTTAACTTGGTTTTATAAATGTCGTACCAAGGCAAAATTTATTATTGAGTCAATAAACTTTGTATAACCATTCTGGTTTAAAGCAAGAATCACATCTGCACTTGAAGGATCAGATTGGGGGTAAAAGATACTACAATTCGGATTAAGTTCAAGAAAATATAAATTTCCTTCATTATCTTCTCTAAAATCGAAGCGAGCATAACCATTACCTCTCATAGTTGTATAAATTTTAAAACTATATTCTTTTAAAAGGTCAGTAACATGCTTATTATCTATTAATTTGAAGTTTAGTAAATTATGATTTTGCCATTTTAAATTAAAATGTTTTATTTTTTCTCCTTCAGGCAATACTACTTCAACTGGCTCAAATGTTATTACTTTATCTTTGCTATAAGAAACAATTAGCACAGTGTATTCTTTGCCTTCTATATATTTTTCTACTAATACGCCTCCAAAATTTTCAATGAATCTATAAACTTCTTTGCTTAAATCATCGTAATTATAAACCACAGAATCTTTAGTCATTCCTACACTTCCATAACTACAATAGTGTTTAACAACACAAGGAAAACAAAATTTTAGCTTATTAAAATTATCGAATTCTTTTTTTGAATAAAAAAAATACGATTTAGGAGTCATAATTTTATTTATCTTGGCCGCATGTTTCATTTGCTCGCGCGTTGGTTCATAAAAAAAAGGATCGGCTCCTGTATAATTTAGTTTATTTTTTTCCAAAAATTCAGTTACTTCAATTCCAGGACGATCGTCTCCCTTAGCACCATCACATAAGTTAACAAAAATGTCGAAATCATTTTTTATACGATTAAGAACACTTAAGCTATTTTTCTTACTTAATTTTACTTCACAACTTATTTTATATCTTGAAAAAACATTAAAGTAATAGGAAGGAATTATGTCGGGTTCATAATTAGAAATATAAGATGCACAGCTCTTATTATCAACTGTTAAAACAGCAATTTTCATAACTTATTGTTTTACAAATTGGTAAAATATATAGCCTTTTTGCAGCTCAGGTGCATTGTAATCAGCAAAAAATAAGGAATTTAAGGCTGCTTCTATTGCCGATTCAGGAATACATGTTTCATTTAACGTAGATGACATAGCAACAATTCTTGCTTCCTTTACTTCTCCCTTTCTTGTTACCATTATTTCTACTGTAATGCTTCCACTTCCTAAACATTTATATGCTGGAATCTTAAGTTTCTTCGATTTTCTTCCTCCCAAATCATAACCAATAACAGTGTTGCCCGAATATGTTTTATTACTTACATCGACCTTAGTAATTATACTATCTATTGGTTTATCCCAATCTTTAATATCTGGTGTTTCTAAACTATAATCTTTAATTAATACCCTTTTATCTGAATATTCGCCAGGTTTAAAAGATTCTAAATGTTTCGAATGTTCAAGTAATTTTTTTGCCTCGTTATAATAGTCATCGAAGCTTTTATTATTCTCTGCTAAATTCTTAGCAATATTTTTTAAAGCTTCCTCTTCACCATTCTGTAAAACTTTTGAATCTTCCACTTTTTGAATTAACCGATCATATTCTTCTTTTAAGTCTTCTATTTCTACTATAATTTCCTGAATGCTTTTTTCAGAGGTCGATTTTATATCTATCAATACCAGTATATTCAGAATCAATAGATGAACTAACAAGGTAATAGAAATTGGTAAAAAATGCTTATTTAAAAATTTTTCTGTTATTTCAAACAAACTTTTTTGCATTTTGTTGATAAAAATTATTGTTGCATTCTTCTATAATTTTTAAAATCTCTTCTCTACCCTCTTTCGAAATTGAGCTAGTAAGCAAATGAATAGGACTTTCTGACCAGTATTTTCTAATAAAACTATTTATAGATTGTTTATGTAAATTTATTTCGCTTTGTTTTGCTTTATCAATCTTTGTAGAAATCAATATAAATGGAATAGCATTTAAGCCAAAATTTTTTAAGACCTCCATATCGATACTTTGTAATGGTAAACGTGAATCAATTAAATAAAATACATAGATTAGACTTTTTCTAGTAACTAAATAGTGGTTTACCGATTTTGTCCATTCAAACTTTTGCTTTTTACTTACACTGGCATAACCAATGCCTGGCATGTCAACAATACACCACTGGTTATTAATAAGATAAAAATTAATTGTTTTTGTTTTTCCGGGATTAGCAGAGACTTTTGCTATATTTTTGTTGTTTAGAATCATATTAATTAGCGATGATTTTCCTACATTTGAACGCCCCAAAAATGCATATTCAGGAAAATGTTCTTTTGGAAAATCTTCGGGGTATAAAGCGAATCTCAATGTTTTAACACTTTTAATAACCATATTCTACTATAAAAACGAAAATTGTAATTTAAAAAATAAATTTACTCTGAAAAAATTTCGAGTATATCTGATTTTAACTTTGAGTTTATTTTAAAATGCTCAATTGCAGCAGGAATAAGAAATGTATCACCAGCAGCATATTCTATTTTTTGAAATTGTTCGTTTTCTATTGTACCATAACCATTTATAATCATTATAATTTTAAAATTATTATCTTCATTCTTATAATAATAAGAAGATCCAATAATACAGCTTATTAAATTAACAGAAAAATAAGGACACCTTAATATTTTTGTGCTACCTTCATCTTTAATTTCGTAGGTAATAGGTTGAATATTTATAGAATCAAAGTCAAGTACATTAATAGCATCTTCAATATGTAATGGTCTTAAATTTCCGTTTTCATCTTTACGATTATAATCGTAAACTCTGTAGGTAATATCTGAAGCCTGTTGTATTTCGGCAAGTACAATTCCTTTGCCAATGGAGTGAATAGTTCCAGCAGGTATGTATATTACATCGCCTTTTTTTACATATATTTTATTCAATATTTTTTCAATACTATTATTCTTCAAGTGTTCTAAAAATTCATCTTTCGATAATTTTCTATTAAAACCTGCTACAATGTATGAATCTTTTTCGGCATTTACAATATACCACATTTCATTTTTACCGTTTTGCTTATGTTTAAGTTGAGCATAACTATCATTAGGATGCACTTGTATAGAAAGATTTTCCGAAGCATCAATAAATTTAATTAACAGAGGAAATTTTTCTTTATATTTTACAAAGTTTTTACCTAAAATCTCGTAAGGATATAAATTAAGCAATTCAGTAAGTGTTTTTCCTTTTAAAGAACCATTTTTTACTATAGAAATATTATTTTCAATTGTACTTAATTCCCATGATTCGCCAACTTTTTTTCCTTTAATTGGCTTATTACAAAATTTTTTTAAATTTAATCCACCCCATAATTTTATATGTAAAATAGGTTTAAATTTTAACGGATACCACATCTTATTCATAGTTTAAATTCGTTTTAACCAATTTTTATAAATTATTTCTCCCTTTGTAGTAAGTATAGATTCAGGATGAAATTGTATTCCTCTAACATTAAATTTCTTGTGATAAAAACTTGTAATATTTCCCTCTTCGTCGACCGAACTAATAATAAGGTCATTATTATTAAATGTTTTTTTATCCACCACCCATGAATGATAATGAGCCGTATAAAATTTTTTAGGCATAGATTTAAAGATATAATCATTATTATTGGTGATATATGTTCTCATTTTAATTCCGTGTAAAGGTTTTTTTAATGGCTTTAAATTACAACCAAAGTATTCAGCAATTAATTGCATTCCTAAACATACTCCAAACAATGGAATTTTTTGGAAGCACTTATCTACAACATCATATAATAAAGGATAATTTTTAGGCAAACCCGGTCCGGGTGAAATTAAAATTGCATTATACTCATAAATTTTAGAAAGATTTAATGTATCATACGAAACTATATAAACATCTTTCGAATTACAAGTTAAATAATAATAAATTAACGTAGTAAACGAATCGAAATTATCGATTAACAATATTTTCATAAAGTTACCACGCAAATAAGGGGAATTTAGACATCATATCAACAACATCATTTCCTACCTTTCTTATTACGTCTTCATTATTAATGTTATTTATTACTTTATCAATAAAATCGACAATTATAGGCATATGTTCTTCTTTTAAACCTCTTGTTGTTATTGCTGGTGTTCCTACTCTAATTCCAGAAGTTTGGAAAGGAGTTCTTGTATCAAAAGGAACCATATTTTTGTTTATAGTAATATGAGCTTTAACAAGTGCATTTTCTACTTGCTTACCAGTAATGTCTGGAAATTTGTTTCTTAAATCAATAAGCAGTAAGTGGTTATCGGTGCCACCTGAAACAATTTTATAACCTTTTTCAAGAAAGGCTTCGGCCATGACTTTTGCATTTTTGCGAACTTGTTTTATATATTCTTTAAAAGAAGGCTGCAAAGCTTCGCCAAATGCCACAGCTTTAGCGGCAATAACATGTTCAAGTGGACCACCTTGTGTGCCTGGAAATACAGCTGAATCGATAATTGCCGACATCATTTTAGTTTCTCCTTTTGGTGTTTTAAGACCCCACGGATTTGGAAAATCTTTATGCATCATAATAATACCGCCTCGTGGCCCTCGAAGGGTTTTATGAGTCGTAGAAGTAACAATATGGCAATATGGAAACGGGTTATTTAATTCTTTCATAGCAATAAGCCCAGCAGGATGTGCAATATCGCACATTAAAATAGCCCCTATCTTATCAGCTATAGCTCTCATTCTTTCGTAATCCCAATCGCGACTATAAGCCGAAGCACCCGATACAATTAGTTTAGGTTTATATTCCAATGCAAGTTTTTCCATTTGATCATAATCAATTGTACCTGTATCTTCGCGCACTCCGTAAGCAATAGGTTTATACAAAATACCCGAATAACTTACAGGCGACCCATGCGTTAAATGACCACCGTGTGCTAAATCAAGCCCTAAAAAGCAATCGCCGGGTTTAAGAATTGCCAACATAACTGCAGCATTAGCTTGAGCTCCAGAATGCGGCTGAACGTTTGCATATTCAACACCAAATAATTCCTTTAAGCGATCTATAGCAAGCTGCTCTGTTTTATCTATTACTTCACAACCACCATAATACCTCCTACCAGGATACCCTTCTGCATACTTATTTGTTAATACCGACCCCATCGCTTCAAGTACCTGTGGGCTAACAAAATTTTCCGATGCAATTAATTCTATTCCATTTATTTGCCTTTGATATTCTTCGTTAATAAGGCTAAAGACTAAGTTATCTCTTTCCATTGCTCTCATTTTACAGCAAAATTATAACAAATATTTATAATATGAAAATTCATTAAATTCACTATAATCTAATGATAATTTTATCATATTTTTAAGTGTTTACCTTTGTTAAAAATGAAACATTTGATTACCAACATTTAAACAAAGGCCTAAACAATTTTTTAAAAATTTTTTCCTGAAAAATACCTTTGAAATTGTGGAAAATAAATTCTCTAATTATCATAACAAACATCAAATTTTAGAATTAATTAATATCAGGTTTTTATTATTAAAATCGGTAAAAAAATTGTGCGTTCTTAAAGATCTTTATAAATTTAATTTTTTTATCTACTTTTGTTGAACATACTTAATATGCAAATTATGAAGCTAAATCCAAAAGTTATTATTTACGACGATGGTTATGTATACAATTCAGAAACTGGTGAAAGTTTTTTTATCAACGAAACAGGTAAAATTATTATCGATTTAATTAAGCAAAACAATAAATTTGAAGAAATAAAAAGTTACTTTCTTGAAAATTACGACATAAAAAACAACGAATTCGAGCGATACTTTTATGAGTTTATAGATATGTTAAAGTTTCAAAATATACTAAGAGATGAATAAAAGAAAGTTAAAAATTGCCTTATCTGGTTTAAATGCAACCGATAATCCTGGGCCAGGTGTTGCTGTTGCAAGGGCGTTAAAAGAATCTGAAAAATTAGATTGCGAGCTTATAGGTTTTGTTTACGAAAATTTAGAACCAGGCATATACATGGAAAACATGTTTAGTAAATGCTACCAGTTGCCATATCCTTCGTCGGGTCAAGAAGTTATTTTTGAGCGTATTTTATATATTCACAACAAAGAAAAACTTGATGTAATTATCCCTAACTTCGATTCAGAACTTAATGCTTTTATTAATTTACAAAATGAACTTGAAAAGGTTGGAATAAAAACATTTTTACCAACATTAGAACAATTTGAAGCACGTCAAAAAACAAATCTTATTGAATTCGGTAAAAAGTATAACCTCGATGTACCTAAATCAGATAATATTTACAGCATTGCCGAATTACATAGAATTTTGAATAATTATTCCTACCCTGTTGTAGTTAAGGGAAAGTTTTATGAAGCATATATTGCTAATGGATATGAACAAGTAGTAATGTATTTTAATAAAATTTCTGAAAAATGGGGCTTACCTGTAATAATACAAGAATTTATAAAGGGTACAGAAGTAAATGTAATTGCTCTTGGCGATGGTAATGGGAATACTATTTGTTACGTACCAATGCGAAAATTATATATTACCGATAAAGGAAAAGCTTGGGCAGGAGTTACTATCGACGATGATAATCTTAATGAACTTACTTACAATTTTTTTAAAAAAACCAAATGGCGTAGTGCTCTTGAATTGGAGATCATGAAAACTTCAGAGAATAAATATTACATAATGGAAATAAACCCCCGCATTCCAGCATGGGTTTATCTAAGTGTAGGAGCAGGTCAGAACTTGCCAGAAAGTCTTGTTATGCTTGCTCTTGGCGAAAACGTTAAACCTTATGAAACATATAAAAAAGGCATTGTTTTTATAAGATATTCCTGGGATCTTATAACTGACTTAGAGAAATTCAAAAAACTAACTTTATACGGCGAAACATAAAAAAATATAAAAAATGAAAAAAGAAAAAAAAGTTTTTGAGAGACCTTTTATTAAAAAAATTACAATTAATGTTCCTAATAAATTCGGAAAAACAACAAGTTTTTACCCACTTCAAGAAATCGATGGAATTAAAATAAAAGAAATGGTTGAAAAATACGGTTCCCCATTATTTATTATATCGGAACAAACTATAATTAACACATACAAGGAAGCTTATCGAGCTTTTTCTTTAAGATACCCTAAAGTACAATTTGCTTGGTCGTACAAAACAAATTACTTAGATGCTGTTTGTAGAATTTTTCATAAGTTAGGTAGCTGGGCCGAAGTGGTTTCTGGTTTTGAGTACGAAAAAGCTTTAAGAAATGGCATAAGTGGCGACAAAATAATTTTTAATGGCCCTTATAAAACCAAAGAAGATTTAATAAAAGCAATTGAAAACAATAGCTTAATTCACATTGATAACTTCGACGAAATGTACACTCTATTTGAAATAGCAGAAAATGCAAAAAAACTACCTAAGGTTGCTATAAGAGTAAATATGGACACTGGCATCTATCCACAGTGGTCGCGATTTGGCTTTAATTACGAAAATGGTGAAGCACTCGAAGCAATTCAACGTATTATGATTAATAAAAAACTTTTACTTGTTGGTTTACACACACATATTGGCACATATATTATGGCCCCATGGGCCTACGCCACAGCTGCTGCTAAACTTGCACATTTATGGGTTTTAGTGAAAAATAAATTTAATCATAATATTGAATATATCGACATAGGCGGAGGTTTTGCTTCTAAAAACACATTAAAAGGAGCATATTTACCAGGCACCGATACATGTCCTACTTTCGAACAATACGCCGATGCCATTACTTCTGCAATCATCAATAGTAATATAGACATAGAAAACTTACCCTTACTTATTCTAGAAACAGGTAGAGCCCTTATCGATGATGCAGGATATTTAATTGGTTCGGTAGTTGCAAACAAAAAATTACCCGATGGAAAACCAGCTCTAATAATTAATATTGGAGTAAATACTTTATTTACATCATGGTGGTACAATCATCAAATTATACCTGTTCAAGAGTTCCCTTTATATTCTGAAAGTACTGTCGTTTACGGACCATTGTGTATGAACATCGACGTTATTCGAGAAGAAATTCAGCTACCACCACTAAAAAAAGACGACTTAATTGTAATACCAAGAGTTGGGGCATATAACACAACACAATGGTTACAATTTATCACTTATCGTCCTCCTGTAATATTAATCGATACTAATAAAAATTTACATGTAATCAGAGAAAAAGAAAACCTAAACTATATAAGCAGCTTAGAAAAATTACCAGATCACTTAAAGTAAACAAAAATGTATGTTAAAAACAAAATTTTAAGTATTATAAGTGGCGTAATATTAAGTTATGGGCAAGTACTCTTTTCAAATTCATTTCTATTTAGTTTTCTAATATTATTGGTTACTTTAATACAATTTAACATTGGCTTAAGTGGTTTAATTTGTACTATTTTTGCTACCATCATTGCATATTTTATAGGTTTAGATAATTACCTTCTTAAAAAAGGCCTTTATAGCTATAATGCATTACTTGTAGGACTCGGATTAGGAACATTTTATAAGTTATCAGCTACTTTAATTCTAATATTACTCTTTGCTGCTTTTTTTACTTTACTAATTCAAATTGCATTGCAAACTTTCTTGCAAAAACATAATTTATATGTATTAAGCTTACCCTTTGTTCTATGTTTCATTATAATATATGTTTCACTCAGAAATAGCATACTATTAGAACATTTTGAAAATAAAATATTTCTTGCCGATTATTATTATACTATAAACTCAAATATACTATCGTTATACTATAAAATAACCGATAATCTACCAGAATTTTGGATTTTATTCTTTAAATCGCTTGGTTCAATATTTTTTTTAGACGATATTATTTCGGGCATTATAATTTTCTTTTTATTATTGTTATATTCCCGAATATCAGCAACTCTTTCTATTATTGGCTTTGCTTCTTCTTATCTTATAATTTACCACATTGGAATAACAGATAAAATACACACCTTATTTGGTGGGTTTAATTTCATTTTGTTAGCTATTAGTGTAGGTGGTTTTTTTATTGTTCCTTCCTTTTATTCGTATGTATCTGCTTTTATTTTAAGTTCCATGTCTGTGTTCATTACAATATTTTTTAATGAATTATTTTCATTGTTACAGGTTTCTTCATATTCAATACCATTTTCGGTTATGACAAATATATTTCTTTTATTTGTAACTAATTTAAAGTACGATATTTTTAAAATAGTATATTTTCAAGAATTTCGTCCCGAATATAATTTATACCGAGATGTGAACCATAGGAAAAGGTTTTATAATATTTTAAATTCTATTCCAATAATATTACCCTTTTGGGGTAAATGGAAAGTATGGCAAGGGTACAACGACAAATACACTCATACTAACGATTATAAATATGCTCTCGATTTTGTTATAGAAGAGAATAATTATACATTTAAAAACAACGGCTTTAATCTTTCAGATTATTATTGTTATAATCAAATAGTTATTTCTCCTGGAAACGGTTATGTTGTAAAAATATTAGATAATATTAAAGATAACGTAATTGGAGATATTAATACTGTTCAAAACTGGGGGAATTCAATAGTTATAAAACATGCCGAACACCTATACTCACAGATAAGTCATTTAAAAGAAAATAGTTTTTTAGTAAAAGAAGGCGACTATGTTTACGCAGGACAGCCCATTGCAAGAGTTGGCAATTCAGGCCGTTCACCTCAACCTCATTTACATTTTCAAATTCAACCCTTTCCTATCATTGGCGCTAAACCTATTAATTATCCTTTCGTCAGATATAAAAAATATTCCAAAACAAATATTAATACAACTTTACACAAATATTCAATTCCTAATAAAAACGATGAGGTTGAAAACGTTACTATTAACTTATCACTGAGTAACGCTTTTAAATTTCTACCTGGTATGGAATTCGTTATTAAATATAACAATAATAATTATCAAATAGCAGTCTTCACCGATAGTTTAAATGTTACATATTTATATTGTTCGAAAACAAAGTCTATGCTTTATATATACAACGATTATTATGCACATTATTTTACCAATTATATAGGGAAAAAGAGCTCACCTTTATACATTTTATATCTATCATGTTTTAACATTGAATTTAGCAATGTAAACAATTGCAAAACATATGACGAATTTCCCATTCACCACATTCTTAGCAAAACAAAGTTATTTATACACGATTTCATTTCTCCATTTTATTTACTTAAGCGAGCAGAATATTATTCTGAACATCAAATACTCGATAACAATGACATACTTATAAAAAGTAGTGTTACTGTTTGCTCATTTGCAAGAAAAAAACAAAAATACGCATTCGAAACTATTGTGAAAGATAGCAAAATAAAAGTAATTATAAACAAACTAAATAATAAAAGTCTTACATTTGAATGGAAAGAATAATACTGATTTCTATAATAATTCATATGTGTAGTCATGTCTTTTATGCACAGCAATTATCTTTCTTTTATTTCGATACATTATCGCTAAAGTACTTCAACAATAACAATTTAGATAGTTTGCTTAAAATTACAGACAAAGCAATTATGTTAGGTTACGATTGTTATTACTTCAGATTAAGAAGAGGGCTTGCTTTATACAACAACAACATGTACAAAAATTCAATAAAAGAGCTATTAAAATCTTTAAATTTTAACAAAAACGATATCACAGCTACCGAATATTTATATAACGCTTACTTAAAAGACAAACAATACAGAAAAGCGTATTGCTTAACAAAAAAATTGCCTCCAGAGATAACTAAAAAATATAACATAAAAAGAATGCAACTTATTGAAAAGGCAGGAATATCTTATCTATATTCAGCAAACAATTTATACCAAAATATCTATAAAAACAATAAATCGCTTTACAATGTTTTTGATTACTTGAAAGAATTTAAACAAATCGATGGAATTTTCGAAGTAAATCTTTCAAATTTTTCATTTTTTCTAAATTATAAATTTTCTGAATATTACTTTATTCAGGAATTACATATTAACCAAACCGTTGCAGATAAAAACAATTACAAAAGTCACGGAAACCATTTTCATGGAAAATTAAATTGGTATTTTAAAAATAAAAAAATTGCTTTATCTGGCCTTTATGTTAAAATGAATACATTAAAAAAGTTATATAACATTTATCCAGCAAATAATACTAACATTTCTTACCTAATAAAAGAAACAGAAATAACAAATACCAATTATGGCTTTGCATTTGATTATATGGTTCTTGCTAATAAGAGTTCTTTTTCTTTAAGTTTAGGTTTTTCCGATATTAATGAGAATCATTCAATTTATGCCGAATCCTCATCATATTATTCATTACTAAAAAATAATAAAGTTTTTGCAAATTCCTCTTTGCTTTTATATTTGCAAACCGACACTGTTAAAAATCCCCACATTAGCATTGAACAAACATTTTATTTAACTTTAACTAAAAACATGTTTTTAAGTATTTTTGGTAGAATAGGTAAACTTTATTCAATTGCTACTAATTCTTTGTTTTATGTTTACTCTTATCCTTACTGGGTAAAATATTACTTTGGAATCCAAGCAGATATTATAGTGTTTAAACATTTAAACTTATTTGCCAAATGTGTTTTTTTTAATAACCTTTATAGGGATTTTATTACAAAAAAAGATTATAATTTTGCAGAAAACATTTTTAACGTAGGTTGCATATGGAAACTATAAGATTATTTATACTAATTTTTTTAAGTTATTCATTAACTGCACAAGACTTTAACAAGCTTGCAGAAGCTTTTAAAAAAAGTTATTCATACGAAGCAAAGAACGATTACTCTAGTGCAGCTAAAGTTTTAAAAGAAGTGTACGACGAAAATTCTTATGAAGTTAACTTACGCCTTGGCTGGATATCATATTTAGCAGGGCTCTTTAACGAATCCATAGCCTATTACAATAAAGCCATGACATTAAAACCTAGTAGCATAGAAGCAAAATTAGGTTATGTTTTACCCTTATCTGCTATGGGTAATTGGGATGCAGTATTAAAAACTTATCACGAAATTCTTAAAATAGACCCATTTAATAGTACTGTTTTATATCGAACAGGACTTATTTATTACAATAAAGCCGACTATTCAAAAGCATATAAATACTTTGAAAAGATTACAAATTTATACCCTTTTTCGTATGATGGACTTCTTATGTTTGCATGGACTAACTTAAAACTTGGAAAATATTCCGAATCAAAAATACTATTTCAAAAAGTTTTGCTCAACAATCCAAACGATCCCTCAGCTCTTGAAGGTCTCAAATTAATCAAATAGTATTTATAAGTTTTCCTGTAAATATTGAAATATTTTTTTGTGAAGATGTAATCTATCTTTTCCTTTTATATTATGTGCTTGAGTTGGATAAATAAAAAAATCTACATTTACATTATTTTTTATGCATTCTTCTATGAACAATAACGAATGCTGAAGTACTACAATATCATCCATAAAACCGTGAATTATAAGTAACTTACCCAAAATATTTTTTGCCGATGCTAATAAACTTGTTTTTTTATATCCTTCGGGGTTTTCTTCTGGTGTATCCATATACCGTTCTCCGTACATAACTTCATAATACTTCCAGTCTATTACTGGTCCGCCCGCAATACCCACTCTAAAAACTGTTGGATAAGAGGTGATAAGATTTAATGTCATATAACCACCATAACTCCAACCATAAACTGCAATTCTTGTACTATCTATATATTTTTCTTTTTTTAAAAATTCAACAAATTTTATTTGATCTTTCGTTTCTTCCACTCCAAGCTTTCTAAATGTTACACTTTCAAATTCAAAACCGCGATTTGCACTGCCTCTATTGTCAATTGTAGCAACTATATACCCATTCTGTGCAAGAAATAAATCAAAAAGCGACGCTCCGTGCAACCACTCATTTGTAACAAGTTGTGCGTGTGGCCCTCCATAAACATATAACACTAGAGGATATTTATTCTCAATTTTAAAATTTGGCGGTAAAATTAATCGATAATATAAGTAAGTTTTGTTATCGGCACTAAACATTGAGTCAACTTTTATTTGTGGTATGTTATAATCGTTTAAAATATCTGTTGTTTCAAAAATTTTTGTCATAAATTTGCCTTCACTATCATACAATTCATATTTTGCAAAGACACTAGGAGCCGAGATTCTTATTAAAAAATACTTATAATCTGGCGAAGGAAACGTTTCTAATTCCCCCTTTATGTTAGTGAGATTTTTTATTCTTGTATTGTTACTATTAACAACAAAAATGTTTCTATCTAATGGTGTAGGTTTAGCTGCCTCAAATATTATATTATCTTTGTAATGCCCAATTATTTTTGTAACAACAAAAGGTCCCTTTGTAAGCTGACTTATTAAATTACCAGAAATATCGTACAAGTAAAGGTGGTTATAGCCATCTCTTTGACTCTGCCAAATAAATTGTTTATCATTAATAAAGTAAGCAGGATTTAATGGTTCTACGTATTTTTCATTTTTTTCTTCAAACAGTGTTCTAATAAAATTACCAGTGAGTACATCATATAAATTTAATTTCATGTGATTTTGCTGACGATTAAGTTCAGCAATTAAAATATACCTATCGTCAGGTGTCCAACAAATATTTGTTAAGTATTTATCGAGCGGGACACCAGTTTTCAAATATATAGTATCCTTACTATCCAACTTATATATACCTACTTTTACCTGATGACTTGTCATTCCAGCCATAGGATACCTAATAGGTTTATACTCGGCAACTCGTGTTTTAATGTTAACAAGTGGATACTCCGTAACCATACTTTCATTCATTTTATAAAAAGCTAAATATTTTCCACTATTGCTCCAAAATATGCCTTTATTTATTCCAAATTCGTTTCGATGAACACTTTTTCCATACACCATTCCTTTCGTAGTATCAGAGCTTATATTGACAATTTCGTTTTTAGTGTTTGCAATAAATAAATTATCACCTTTTGTAAAAGCAATACTTTTTGCTTTTATACACAAAGAAATATTTTCTGCGCCATCAGGCAACACAATTCTTTCCAATTGTCGCTTTTTTGTTATATCAAAACAAATTACAAACTTTTCATTATAAAGCCATATAATTTCGTCAGTTTCCCATTCAAAGTTTGGAAAGTCATTAAAATTAATTTGCGTTAAATTGTTTAGTTCCGTTAAACTTAACAATACTAATTTCTTGCCTTTCTTTATGTTGTAAGAATTAAGTAAATTATTTTGCACATAAGTAACCTCATCGTTATTTCGCCATTTAATATTATAAAGTAACTGAACATAAAATTGTCTATAAATGTTATATGTAACATCTTCTAATGTAAAATCTTTTTTTTGTGTATAAGAATTAACACATAAGATTACAACTAGAATAAAACTAAATATATTTTTCATAACTTTGTAACTGTTGATTCGTGCAAATATATATCATTTTTTTTTAACTCTTTTTATATTACTAAAAGTTCTTTTACTTCACCAATTTTATTCATACAACACTATAAACAATAAGGAAATATTTTATCCTCTTAACATATCTGAAAGAATTTTTTATTTAAAAGAAAGTACAAATTCAGAATTAGAAAAAACTTTAACATATTTAGGTCTTATAGATGTACAAAAATTAGATTCAACAATAATTGTCGATCTTAAATATGCAAGTAAAAATAATGTGTTTGGTGTAAATTTTTATGGAAAATTAAACAAAGCTTTCTTAAACAAAGATGCTGCTTATAAAATTGTGAAAGCATCAAAATTACTGAAACAAAAATGTAAAGATTGTAGGTTAGTCATACTTGATGCTGCACGACCTTTAACATTTCAAAAAAAAATGTGGCTCGATATTAAATTACCATCCAATGAAAAGGAAAAGTTTGTCACTAGTCCTGAAGTATATTCTTTACATAATTTTGGTGCAGCCGTTGATGTTACAATATATAAAAATGGTAAATATTTAGATATGGGCTCTGATTTCGACGAATTTAGCGAAAGATCTTTTACAATAGCCGAAACTTATTTGCTTAAAAATGGGGTACTAACTTATGAACAATATAAAAATAGACTATTGCTAAGAGAAATTATGACAAAAGCCGGATTTTCTCCAATAGAAACTGAATGGTGGCATTTTAATTCATGTAGTAGAATTTATGCTATTAATAATTATAAATTATTACTATCTCATTCCCTGAAAGATTACTTTTCACAAAATAATATAAAACCAAAATCAAAATATTATGGTAAAATTTTTTTTAAAGTACAAATACTTTCGTCTTCTTATAAATTAACTGGTAAGGAAAACATATTTAAAAATGAAAAAGTAGACTACTACTTTCATGACAATTTATTTAAATATGTAGTAGGAAAATTTAATACCTTCGAAGAAGCATTTTTCAAATTACAAGATTTAAAAAACAAAGGTTTCAATGACGCTTTTGTTGTGGCATTTTATAAAGACATCAGAATAAATATCAAAGACGCTATTGAATTAATGCATTAATACTACATATGTGTTTTTAAAATTTGCTATAATAATTTTATAGTTTCAAAATATAAAAAAATTTTTTATTACCATTTATCAAATGAAGTTATCTATATAAGATTTTAATATTTGAATAAAATAATTTTTTAATTTTAAACTTTTTTGTTTATATTTGTAAATAAATATTAAAAAAAATGCATTGTCTTATGAATTCAAAAAATTTAACTTTTATACTTCTTATAACAATTAGCTCAAAATTATTTGCTCAGACAATGGTTAATATAGGTCAACTAAAACAAACAGGAGGTTTTGTTGTATTAACAGGTTCTACTAGCTGGAAAAATAATGGAACAGTCACTTTGAATGCTGGTACTACTGTAAAATTTACCGGTACTGGTAACCAAGATATTGATGGTTCAAATACTACTGCTTTTGCCAATTTAACAATTGATAAAAGTGGAAATACTAACGTAATCGTTAAAAGAAATATTTCTGTATTAGGGACACTAACAATGGTGAATGGTTATCTGGATCTCAAAGACTACGAAGTCGACTTATCAACTTCAGGTTCTGTGACTGGCGAAAATGAAAACGCAAGAATAAAAGCAACCAATGCATCTGGAACCGAAGGATTAGGTACAGGTAGACTAAAAGCCACAAGAACTAATCCCACAGGTAATGTTGCTGGTCTTGGTCTTGACTTCACTCCTTCTACAAACATGGGGAATACCGTTATTTATAGAGGTCACTTACAACAAAGTGGCTCAGCTATTAGTGGTAATAGTATATGGCGCTATTACGAAATCCAACCAACAACTTATGCAACCTTAACTGTTAATAATTTTTACTTCTTCGATGCCGAATTGAATGGTAACACTCCCATTTCCGATTTAAAAATGATGCAATTATACAATACTTCTGGTAATTGGCAAATTAGACCTACTACTCCTACAGATGTAGCAAGTCCGGATCCTAATACTGCAAGTAGTTCAACTGCTCCCAATAGCTTATCATATATAAAGGTTACTCTTGCAAAATCATCGTGCACACTAACAGCAACAGCAAGTAGTAATAGTCCACAATGCGAGGGAGCTACATTAAACTTAAACGTCTCGACTAGTGGTGGTGTAGGCACATTATCTTATTCATGGAGTGGCCCTAATGGTTTTACAAGCACACAACAAAACCCATCAATTCCAAATGTAACAACTGTCAATGCAGGTACGTATTATGTTACTGTAACCGATGCTCTTAATTGTACTGCAACATCTCAGGTTAGTGTTACCATTAATTCTAATCCTCTTGCTTCTGCAAATGCTACCCCAAACCCTATTTGTGCAGGTGCTACCCTAAACCTAAGTGCTTCCGCTGGCAATAGCTGGAACTGGAGCGGCCCCGCCGGATTCTCCTCCTCCAGCCAAAATCCTACTATATCCAACATCTCTACTACTCAAGCCGGCACTTACTCCGTTACCGTCACTCAAGCTAACGGATGTACCAGAACAGCCTCCGTCAACGTTACCGTTAATCCCAACCCAACAGCTTCTGCAAACGCTAACCCCAATCCTGTCTGCGAAGGTGCTACCCTAAACCTAAGTGCTTCCGCTGGCAATACCTGGAACTGGAGCGGCCCCGCCGGATTCTCCTCCTCCAGCCAAAATCCTACTATATCCAACATCTCCTCTACTCAAGCCGGCACTTACTCCGTTACCG
>JAOAFV010000035.1 GCA_026416095.1 Bacteroidales bacterium
TTTTAAAATTAAATCTTTTTTACCTTAACTTCTTATTATATTTCATAATAACATTTAAAACCATGTGCGTAATTCAGCCTTTCACCGCTTTTTTGTTTTGCATATTGTCTTATCATCATTATATATGTTCTTCACTTATCAAACATCTGTTCTATTCCCATTTCAACTCTTGTATATCTTGTGTGTTTCACCTAACTTAAAATTCCTTCGAGTAGTAATAATTACTATCGTCCATTAACAATGTTATTTTGTTGAATCGAAGTTTTCTTTTGTATCGATAGCGGTGGTACTAATCGTCTATTAACAATGTTGTTTCGCTGAAGGTATAAATATAGGTTTGGTTATTCTTCAAAGGTACTTTGCGTGTTATTTTTTCTATTTTTTTTGATAATACACATTTTTTTGCTTCAGTAATTTTCTTTAATTGTATGCACATAAGTTGTGGGTCATAAAAGCTTGTACACTCATTTTGGGTAACCATTTCTTTTTATAGAGGCGTTTATTTATGTGGTATAAAATAATTACAAAACGAAACTATTAAATAGCCTATAAAGAGATTTTTGAGAGGAAAACTATATTAATTTCATAAAGAGGCTAAAAGCTCAATTTTTCAATGCGATTATTTATAGAATATCTTATTTCTATGCTACTTAATAAGTGCTGAGTTACGGTTTTTATATGCCCAAAAAAAAATGAAACCAGTAGCAATTAAGTACTTTTAGACTTTTAGAAAATAAAGAGATGAATATAAATTTAGCGTGTTTTTAGATATATTGCATAACATTAGCGACGGGTTAAGATAAAATGCTATGCCTAAAAGCATGATCAACGAAAACTATTATTAATTTTCTGAAAAAAATTTAAGCTAAAGCTCTAGCAACATACTCCTAAATTCTTGTGAGGTTATGTATTTAAATACCAAGTTTTACAATTAAGCTATTTAATTATAGAATTGGCACTTTTTATTCCTACAAGTGACCAATAGTTTGTTGTTATCTTTTTCCAGTAAACAAAAATTAAGTATTCGTTTTCGGTATCAGAAAAGTTACCTTCGTAAAATTCTGTTTCGGCCGATTTTTTGTTATCGTCGTATAATAAAATTTGATAGTTATAAAAACCTTGCTTTAAATATAATTCTGTTTCATATGCTTTTGAGGTAGCATTGTACTTTAGCATGTTTTCTTTTGTGAATTTCCAGAAATTGAAATAACCAGCAATATATAAATTTGCGTGTGTTAATGTGTATTCTAATGGTACAATAAATTTTACTTTAATATAATCGGCCTCTGTATGAGAATTTCTAGCAAGGTTATTTTTTATAAGAAATTTTCCGTTAATGTCTTGCCAATTAATATATTTATTAAATGCTCTTCTTTCTTCTGGATATAAAATAAACAAATAAAAGCTGTCTTTAAATGAAATATTTTGAGTTGTTTGGTTCTGAAATCTTACATCTTTTGCATCGAACCATCGAAACTCGTTGCCAGCTTCGAACAATAACTCATAATAATTATCGTAAACAATTTCGTCATTTAAAATAAAAGTTGGGTTTGTTATTGTTTTTGCATTATCAAACCTAAAGTTTTGCGATATTATTATTTTTATTTCTTCCGAAGGGTTTTGACAGTTAAAAAATGGTTTTAATTTAATTTTTAATTGATGATGTGTTTTTCTATATTCAGTTACCTGCGATGGAAATACATCTGCTTCTATGTTTATTAATGGCTCATAAATAAAAAATTTTAAAGAAAACAATGGTGTTTTATTTTGATCGTATACAATTAAAAGATAGTTTCCGGACTTTAAAATTTGCAAATTTTCGTTTGGTACAAATATTTCGTAGTGGATATACTTTTTTATTGTGTTAAATGAAAAATAGAAGTGAGTAACGGGACAAAATTGTAAGCCTGCGGCATAATCGTAAAAATTAATGTTTGATGGCTGCCAATTAATGTCGCAATGTATAATGGTATAATAGTAATTTTGCATGTTTAAATTAAAATCGTCGAAACAAACCTGAAGAGTATCTGTAGAATTTAACTGTATTATAGGATATGATAATTCATTACCCTTCCTGAAAATTTGGACTGTGTGAATGTTGTTGTTATATATAAAATTATCGTATCTAATTATGTTTTCAATATCATCATTTTGCGAAAAACAGCTATGTATGAAAATAAATAATGTTAAGAATGTTTGTATCATATTACTTCGTGTTCGTCTGGAAGGTATTTTTTTGTAATAAATCTTACCGGAAATTTAGCAGTTAGATAGCCAATTGTTAAAACAGTTATTATTATTAACAACACATCGGGTATTTTTACTTTAACTGGATAATACTTTACAATAAAAGCATCGGGGTTACTGCCTTCCATTGGTAGTAGCCCGTATTTTTGTTGAATAAAACATATAATTAAACCTAAAATTAGGCCTATAATAGTGCCTGAAATAGATATGTACCACCCTTCGAGTTGGAATATTTTTCTAATATCGCTTTGAGTTAAACCTAAACTTTTAAGAGTAAATATATCTTCTTTTTTTTCTAAAATTAGCATTGTTAGCGATGCTGTAATGTTAAACGATGCAATTATTAAAATAAAACATAGGATTAAGAAAACAATTATTTTTTCAGTTTTCATTATGTTGTATATTAGACTATGCTGTTCGTAACGGTTTTTCACGTCGAATTTATTTCCAAGAGTTTGTTGTAGTAATAGTTCAAACTTTTCTGTGTCGGTGTTCTGTTTTAGCTTTATTTCGATCGAAGAAGCTTCGTTCTTATACTGAAATAAATCTCTAACAAAATCGATAGGAGTTATTAAATATACATCGTATTCTGGATCAATAGAATATATTCCTACTGGATATATGTACTTGCTATAAAATGCTTGTTCGTTTAAAATATTTGATGAAATAAATCTATTAGGGGCAAATATTTGAAGAGGAGCAACATAATTTAAGCTTAAGTTTAAAACCGATGCAACAGACATTCCTGCCACAGCAACAGGTTGATTATTTTGTGATAGTAAAAATCTACCCGAAATAATCATTGTGTCTATACCAACTATTGCAACATACGATAAATCGACACCTTTAATTTTAAAAGGATGATACTTGTCTTGATATTTAATTATTGCTGTTTCTTCTAATACAAAAGAATAGTTTTCAATTTCATCGAAAGACTTTAATTTAAGTATTAGACTATCGTTTATTGAAAACACTTTGCCACTTGTCGAAAACACTTTTAAATCAGGATCTATGCTTTTATATCTTTCTTCAATTAACCATTCGAGCCCATTGAAAACAGAAATTATTATTATTAATGCAAATGTGCCAATAACATAACTTAGAATGGTGATTATAGATATAACATTTATAAGAGCAAGCGACTTACGCGAAAAAAAATATCGTTTTGATATAAAATAATGAATAAAACCCATGCTATTTTTTTAGTAGTTCTTCAATGTGCTTTATGTAGTCGTAAGAGTCGTCATAAAAGAATTCTATTTCTGGCATGAATCTCATTTTATTTTTGATTTTTTGCGTAAGTAAGTGATTTAAAAGTTTTTCATTAAATTTAATTTTCGAAAATATATCCTTTTTGTCTATGTTGGTACCGTATATGCTCACATATATTTTTGCGTGCGAAAGGTCGCTATTTACTCTTACAAATGTTACGTTAATAATGGCATTATTAAACATTTGTTCGCTTACTTCTAGAAAAACATTGCTCATTTCTTTTTGAATTAAACGACTTGTTTTCTGTTGTTTAACCGATTCCATAGTTTAATATTTTTAATTAATTTTAATCGATTTAGATGGTTCAATTTTGCTTATATATGTAGAAGGTACAAGTAAAACAGCGAGTATTATAATAAAAAAACCTAAATTTAGTGTAATTAAATGTATTGGATTAATTTCAAGAGGTACGTAATCGATGTAATATAAGATTTTATTTAACTTTATTATGTGATATTTATCTTGTATATAATACACCACTAATGAAATTATATTAGCAATAAATAAAGCAAAAATTATATAAGCAAGACTTATATAAAGAAATATTTCTCTTATTTTTTTGTTTAAAAAACCAAGAGCTTTAAGTATACCAATCATATGTATACGTTCCAGAATTAGAATTAGTAAACCTGAAATAATATTAAAACTACATACAATTGTTAGAAGAATTAAGATTACCCATACGTTTGTGTTAAAAAGCGAAATCCAGTCGAAAATGTATGGATATCGCTCTGTTATTGGTTGTATTGCAAGCTTTGAATTGTTATTATAAAATTCATTTCCTACTATTTTAAAAATTTTCGATGAAATTGGTTTTAGATCATTGAAATTGTCAAGATGAATTTCATAACCAGAAAAAGTATTGGTATCCCAACTGTTAATTTTTTGAAGGTGTTGTAAATCTATATATGCAAATATATTATCGAATTCTTCCATCATGGTTTCGTATATACCCACTACTTTAAATTTTCTTAATCTTGGAGGATTTTGTACAAAATATGCTATTACATGTTCGTTTATACCAATGTTCAGAATTTGACTTACTTTTTTAGATATAATTATTTCATTCGAAGCTATTGTATCGTTTAGATTAATAAAACGTCCTTTTATTAAATAACTTTTTAGTATTGATGAATCATACGAATTTGACAGCCCTTTTAATACAATACCATGAAGAGTTGATTTAACTTTTAATATCACTGGTTTTGTAATATAAGGACTTATATTTTTTATTTCCTTAAGTTTTTTTAATTGTTGTATTTTATTATATGGTATGCTTATAGGGGGTAATTCAAAGGTATTATTGGTAGTGTAACTTGTAATTATTATGTGGCCTGCTATGTTACATATTTTTTTTGTTATTTCGCTTTTGAATCCTGTAGCAATTGTTATTGCTAAAAACATTATAAAAAAACTAAGTATAATGCCTATTACATTTAAGTAAGAAATTGGCTTAGAAATTCTTTTTGTTCCAGACTTCCTAAAAAGAATTCGTTTAGCTATGAATAAAGCAATATTCATTTAATGATACAAAGTTAGCATTTTAATTTGTTATATTTCATTAATAAACTAATTAAAAAGACAAAATTTTACAAGTTTTTTATTAATTAATTTGAAACTTTTATAACGCTTTAATTATTTTTTTTAATTTTTCTTTTTCAGTATTCCAGTTTAAGTCTTTTGAGGCTTTTTCACAATTTTCTTTTAGAAGGTCGTATAATCTTTTGTTTTCTATTAATTTTTTAATTACTTCAGCAAGATCTTCGGGCGATATATTTGAATCAACTGTAATCCCGCAATTGTATGTACTTATTATGTTTTCCATTTCAGGAAAATTACTACATATAACAGGTACATTGGCGTGTATATAATCGAAAATCTTATTTGGTAAAGCAAAATAATAATTTTTTGAAATATTTTGTTCTAATGAAAATCCAACAGTTGCTCCAGATGTATAATATGGTAAATCATTTACATCAATTCTTCCATAAAATTTTATTCGATTTGTTAAATTGTTTTCTTCAACAATATTAGTTAATTTTTTTTCGATGTCGCCAGAGCCAATAATGGCAATAACATATTCTTCTGGTAAGTATTTTATTGATTGTATTAACTTTTCTAAACCGCGTCCTATATTTAAAGCACCTTGATACAACAAAATATACTTTGCATTATTTCCGAAATCTTTTGTAAAATCGTATTTCAATTTTTTATTTTCTCTATATTCAGGTATGTTTCTTATAACATTGAATTCAATACCATACTTTTCAAAGTATATATTAGCTATTGAATCACAAACAGTTATTGCATTTTTTAATTTTGGTATTATAGATTTTTCGATAAATAGCCATATTTTTTTTACGAATTTTCTATTATTCAATTCTGGTACTTCTGTAAAATATTCATGGCTATCGTAAACTAATTTTGCGTTTGTTAGTTTAGAAGCTAAATAACAAGCAGGTAGAGTATCAAGATCGTTTGCAACAACTAAAAATGGCCTTTTTATGATTAAATAAAAAAATAATCTTATATTATACTCTGCATAAAACAAAAATTTTTTGTTAAATAATAGTTTAAATCTGCATGTTTTGTAAGGACGTTTTAAATTTTTGCTATGTTTCAACTTTCTCCCAACAAGTATAACATTGTAATTTTCTTCAAGAAATGTCATACATGTTCTATTTACTCGTTTATCGGTTAGTAAATCATTAGTACAGCATATTATTGCCAAATTATTCGTCATATAAATGCATGCAAAATTATTCTTTAATTTAATATATGGCAATATGCTTTATTAATTAAAGTGAAACTAATATAAAAACCGTTGTTTTAGTATGATTTTGAGAATAGTAAAAAAACTACTATATTTGCATTTAAAAAAGCACTTTGAATCAGTTTGAGAAAACATATAATGCATTAAACCATAAAGTCGATAAAATTATTAATTTGGTTAATAAATTAAAAGAGGAAAACATTTTTTTGAAAAATGAAGTTATAATGCTTTCAAATGCTCTTAAAGAAAGAGAAAAAACAATCGATGATTTAAAAAAAGCATATGAAAATCTTTTAATTGCTAAAAAAATTGCAAGCATTAATGAAAATGAATTAAAAAATGTAAAAAATAAAATAAAAAACTTAATACGGGATATTGATTACTGTTTGGCAATTATAACAAAAATAGAATGAGTGATAAGGTAAACATACAGCTTATAATAGCGGGAATAAGCTTTTCACTTTTAATTAAAAAAGAAGACGAGCCCATTTATCGTTACATTTCTAAAGTTTTAAATAATTTATATGTATCGTTTTCTCAAAAATTTCCGGGCAAAGAAGTTCACGAATATTTAGGTATGGCTATTATTCAATTTGCTTATGATATTTTATCGGAAAAAAAAGAGCAAACAGAAAATTCTAAAGAAATAAATCTCTTAAAAAAATTAGATGAGAAGTTAGAATTATTTCTTGCCGAACAGGACGTTCTGTAAAATAACAGAGATCCCGTATTATTTAAGGTATTAGAATTTATTAACTTTTAAAATTTAAAGCTATGATAGAAGTATTATTAATACTGATTGGGTTTATTTGTGGAGCAGGTGTTTCTTATTTATTATGGAATGCTCTATTAAAGAAAAAGAAAAATCAGATAATTGAAAATGCTCATCATGAAGCAGAAGTGCTTTTAAAGCGTAAAGAGCTTGAAGCTAAAGAAAAATTTTTACAACTTAAATCTGAGCACGAGAAATATGTTAATGAAAAGAATTCGAAGCTAAGTCAAATGGAGGCTAAGTTACTGCAAAAGGAAACTTTGCTTAATCAAAAAATTGAAGAAGCAAATAGAATGAAAAACGAAGCCGAAAAAGCACATCAAAATTATTTGCAACAGTTGGAAGCTTTAAAGAAGAAAGATGAAGAAGTTACTAAATTAAAATTAGAACAATTAGAACGCTTACAAGCAATTAGTGGGCTAACAGTAGAAGAAGCAAAGCAACAATTAATAGAAAATATAAAAGCCGAAGCCAAAACGCAAGCAATGCAATATTTTAATGAAATAATGGAAGAAGCTAAGTTGAATGCAAATAAAGAAGCCAAAAAGATAATTATACAAACAATTCAAAGAGTTGCAGCCGAAACCACCATTGAAAACAGTATCACTGTGTTCTCTATTGATAATGAAGAAATAAAAGGGAGAATAATAGGGCGTGAAGGGCGCAATATAAGAGCTTTTGAAGCAGCTACTGGCGTCGAACTTATAATTGATGATACACCAGATGCCATTGTGCTTTCGGCATTCGATCCAATACGTCGCGAAGTTGCACGCTTGGCACTTCAACAACTTGTAGCCGATGGAAGAATTCACCCTGCACGTATCGAAGAGGTGGTAGAAAAAGTAAAAGAGCAAGTTGAGGAAGAAATTATAGAAACCGGAAAACGTACTTGTATCGATTTAGGGATACATGGAATACATACAGAATTAATAAAGTTAATAGGAAAAATGAAATATCGTTCGTCGTATGGGCAAAATTTGCTTCAACATTCACGTGAAGTTGCTAATTTATGTGCTATAATGGCTGCCGAATTAGGATTAAACCCTAAAATTGCCAAAAGGGCAGGATTACTTCACGATATTGGGAAGGTCTCTGATGATAATCCGGAACTACCTCATGCCTTACTTGGAATGCAGCTAGCTGAAAAATATAAAGAAAGACCAGAAATATGTAATGCTATAGGTGCCCATCACGAAGAAATTGAGATGAATTCTTTAATTGCACCTATAGTACAAATTTGTGATGCCATTAGTGGAGCCCGCCCCGGTGCACGAAGAGAAGTTACCGAAGCCTATATTAAAAGAATTAAAGAACTAGAACAACTTGCATTATCTTATCCTGGCGTATCTAAAGCATATGCAATCCAAGCTGGCCGTGAACTGAGAGTATTAGTAAGTAGTGAACAAGTCGACGATAAACAAATAGAATTCTTATCTTCCGAAATTGCCCGCCGTATTCAAGAAGAAATGACTTATCCTGGTCAAATTAAAGTAGTAGTTGTTAGAGAATCTAGAGCAGTTTCAATTGCAAAATAATATTTTCATGTTTTAGTGTTTCTCAATGTTTCTCGATAACTTTAAATTAATTAAATTATTAAATAATCTGTAAAAAAGTTGTTATGAAAGATGTTTTAATATTAGGTGCAGGCATGGTTGGTAGAGCAATTGCTTATGACCTAAGTAAAAAGTACACTGTAACTTCGGCCGATGTTTCTGAAATGGCTCTTAATAAGCTTTCAATGTATGATAATATTAAAAAACTAAAAATAGATGTTTCTGATACGTTAAATTTAAAGAAAATAATAGACAAATACGACATTGTTGTTTCGGCAGTTCCAGGCTTTCTTGGTTATAATACAATAAAAACCATTGTGGAGTGCAAGAAAGATTTTATTGACATATCTTTTATGCCCGAAAATGCTTTATCGCTTAACGAAATGGCGCTTGAAAATAACGTTACTGGAATTGTAGACATGGGAGTAGCTCCTGGTGTGCCAAACTTATTTGCTGGTTTTTACTATAATAAAATGAAAATAACAAACTTCGAATACATGGTAGGAGGCTTACCTAAAATAAGAAAATGGCCATTTCAGTACAAAGCCCCCTTTTCTCCAATAGATGTTATTGAAGAATATACACGACCAGTCAGACATGTAATAAACGGAAAACAAATTATATTGCCCCCTATGAGCGATGTTGAATTAGTTAACATTAGAAATATAGGTACATTAGAAGCTTTCAATACCGATGGCTTGCGCTCGTTATTATTTACTTTACCAGAAATACTAAATATGAAAGAAAAGACATTAAGGTACCCAGGACATATCTATTTGGTTAAAGCCTTAGTTGAAAGTGGCTTTTTTAGCAAAGAAAAAATTGAAGGCCTAGATATTACACCTTTCGATGTTACAACAAAAATTCTTTTTAAAAACTGGAAACTTGAAGAAGATGAGGAGGAATTTACAATAATGCTAATAACAATTGAAGGTTATATGAATAACATTCATATGAGTATTACTTGTACTTTGTATGATGAGTATGATAAAAACTCAAGATTATCTTCAATGGCGCGTACAACTGGTTTTACTGCAACAGCAGGGGTTGAATTAATTATGAGTGGTTTATTTAATAAAAAAGGAATATTTCCTCCCGAATTGATTGGGCAAGACGATAAATGTTTTAATTTTATTATAAATTATCTAAAAGAAAGAAATATTTCAATTGAAGTTGAAGAAAAAGAAAAATGTTAATTTTATCTTTTCCCAAGTAAATATTTTCAGGTGTATTTGCATTTAAAATTGTAAAAATGAAATAATTAGATTTTAGTAGTAATAATTTTCGATTTTATAGTTTTTTCTTTGCAATACCGATCTTTTTGAAATGAACAATAACTATTATTTTATGTTTAATTTATGTTGAAATTATTAAATTACTAATGTTTACAAGGATTGCTTCAATTAAAGAAAACTAAAAATGTTAATAAAAAAAAATAATGCAATGCAACTCTGTTGTTTTTTTTTTGTCTTATATATGTTATTTTTGAAAAAAATTTACTCTTATGAGAAAAGGTTGGTATTTGTATGTTTTTTTTAGTTTCGTATGCTTTTTGTTATCTGCTAAGGTTGTTGATTTAGAGGTAGCAAAAAAAGTAGCTAAAAATATTTATTATCAAAAAATTAATAATATTAAACCATTGAAATATGAAGAAATTAGCCTAAGGCACATTTATTCTGAATATTTTAATAATTTACCAGTTTACTATGTTTTTTCTGTTGAACCAAAAGGTTTTGTAATAGTTTCGGCCGATGATATTGCTAAACCAATAATTGCTTATGGTTTTGAATCTGATTTTAGTGTTTTTAACATGCCTTCACATCTTAAATCATGGATGAATAATTATAAGGAACAGATTGTGTGGGCAAGAAATAATAAGATTCAAGCAACAGAAGAAATAAAAAAACAATGGGAGGAATATAAATCTGAAAATATTGTATTAAAAAAAGAAAAATCACAACAACCATTGCTATTAACAATGTGGAATCAAGATTGGCCATATAACGAACTTTGTCCAGCCGATCCTGCGGGGCCTGGTGGGCATGTATATGTTGGCTGTGTTGCACTCTCTATGGCACAAGTAATGAAATTTTACAATCATCCGCGCCAAGGTACTGGGACTCACACTAACTACAGTTTTCTTAATGGCGGATATGGAAATCTAACTGTAAACTATGGAGCTCAAACATACTATTGGGAAAATATGCCAAATACCGGCGTAAACACAACTAATAATTATGAAATAGCAAAGCTTTTGTACCATTGTAGTGTTGCCGTTGATATGCATTATGGTCCAGATGGCTCAGGATCTACTACAAGCAAAATTGTAACTGCTTTAAAATCTTTCTATTATTATGCCTCAAATTGTCAGTATGTAAAAAAAAGTAACTACACCGACGCGAATTGGAAAAATTTGTTGAAAAATCAAATAGATAACAAAATGCCCATGGTTTATCAAGGAATGACTTCTGAAGGTGATGGTCATGCATGGAATTGCGACGGATATAATGGCGATGAATTTCATATGAATTGGGGATGGGGAGGCTCTTCAAATGGTTATTATACGTTAGATAATCTTACAGCTGGTGGCTATTCTTTTACAACAGACCAAGGGGCAGTTATTAATATATATCCTGCAAATAATTATCCACAGGGGTGTCCAACTTATACAATTACTGGCCGAGCCGGTTCTTTCAACGATGGAAGTGGTAATCAAACATATTCAAAAAATTTAAATTGTACTTATCTCATTCAGCCCTCGTGTGCTTCTTCTGTTACTTTAACTTTCGACAGATTTGATTTAGGTAGTGGCGATCATGTGTATATTTACGACGGACCCACAACCAATCATCCATTAATTGCAGATCTTACTTCTTCTAATCCTCCTTCAGGTAATTATTCAAGTACAGGCGATGCTTTGCTCATTAAGTTTACTACCGACAATGTAAGCGAAAGTTATGGCTGGTATGCAAGTTATACAACAAATACATGTAGTGGTACTAAAACTCTCACCGAACCTTCGGGTGTTATTTCCGATGGCAGTAAAGGTTGCAATTACGATAATTCTAAAGTCTGTACATGGAATATTCAACCTCCTGGTGCAACCTTTTTTAATGTGAATTTTAGTGAATTTTCTTTCCCCTCGAACGATGCAGGCGACAATTTGAAAATTTACAAAGAAAATACTTCTTCTTCAAATTTAATTGGTACATATACAGGAACAAATCCTCCTCCTACTCAAATGAGTATTACAGCTTCAAAACTTATTGTAAAGTTTATAAGTAATAGCGCAACCACTGCTGGTGGCTTTACAATGTCATATAATGCTCAAACTTCAGTTTCATCGCTAAAAACCGATGATTACAATATAGTTATTTCTCCTAATCCTTTTAACAATGAAATATTTTTAACTCTAACTTTGTTAGACGATTCAAATATTACAATAGAATTTTTTGATATTTTAGGAAAACAAATTAATAATTGTAGAGTTTCTTTAAACAAAGGTAGAAATTCTGTCGCCTTACAGAATTATTTACAGAAAATTAAAAGTGGAGTTATACTTATGAAAGTAACGATCGACAATAGCTCGCTAATGTATAAAATAGTAAAAAATTAAAAGAGAAAAATGATTATATTTATTGCTATTTTTTTCTATGTATCTCTAATAGCGATTTATAATTCATTTTCTCAAGATATAAAAAGATGTTATTCCACTGAAATTAATAAATATGCCGAAAGTGTTAATCCAGAGGCGCTTAAAGCAAAAGAATACTTAACAAAATTTACAAAAAATTTTAAAGAAAAGTATGATAGTGTACTTATAATACCAGTGGTTTTTCATGTTGTTCATAATTATGGTCCAGAAAATATAAGTAAAGAACAAATATTAGACGCAATAAGAATAATAAACGAAGATTTTAGAAAATTAAATGCTGATACAGTAGAGATAATACCGCCATTTAAACCAATAGCAGCCGATAGTAGAATAGAATTTAGATTAGCAAAAATAGATCCGAATGGTAATTGCACAGATGGTATAGATAGAGTTGTTTCTACATTAACTTATAATGCAAACGAAACAACAAAACTTGTTGCCCCATCTTGGGATAGAAAAAAATATTTAAATATTTGGACAGTTGCTTCTATTGAATCGGGAGCAGCCGGATATGCATATTATCCTTCCAGTGTAGCCGGACAATGGGGCGAAGCTGTCGATGGTGTTATGATACTTGCTTCTTATGTTGGAAGTATAGGAACAGGAGATTATGTGCGAGCAAGAGCTTTAACTCACGAGATAGGTCACTATCTTAATTTAATACATCCGTGGGGAAATTCTAATACACCAGGCTTACCCGAAAATTGTTACGATGATGACGAAGTAGAAGATACACCTAATACTATTGGACATACTTCATGTAACCTGTGGGCAGAAACATGTGGATCGCTCGACAATGTGCAAAACTATATGGAATATGCTTATTGCGATAGAATGTTTACAGAAGGGCAGAAACAGAGAATGCGTGCAGCTCTTAATTCACCTATTAGTGGAAGGAACAATTTATGGAAATACTCTAATTTATTAGCAACAGGTGTTGCCGATAATTTTATACCACCTATGTGCCCACCTATTGCCGATTTTATTAATAATGAGAAATTTGGTTGTGATTCTCTTACTGTTACCTTTACAAATCTTACTTGGCATACCGATACCATTTCCGAATATCAATGGTCGTTTCCGAATGGAACTCCTTCTTTTTCAAACGAAAAAAATCCTATTGTAAAATATTATAGCTCAGGTATATTTTCAGCCTCGTTAACTGCCATAAATCCTGTTGGGCAAAGTACCATTACTAAAGATAGCATAATACAGGTTTTGTCTGTCCAAGATGGTTATACAATACCATTTTCAGAAAGCTTCGAAAACGATAACTTTCCTATTATGGATAATTCGAAAGTATGGTATATTAGTGGAAATTCCCAGAAAAAATGGAAGCTAACAAACGAAACATCAGCGAGTGGCAATTTTTCAGTTTTTGCACCTCTTGACGAGTGTGCTGATAATGAGTATATTGAACTATATTCTCCTTTAATAGTCTTTAACACTACTCCTCAAAATGTTTTTTCTTTTAAATATGCTTATGCCCAAAAAGATTCGACTTCGCACGATAGATTACAAGTTTACATTTCTACAAATTGTGGCAAAACTTGGTATTTGAGATTTAATAAAGGTGGCGAAGTTTTGCAAACTACCAATGGAATTTATTATAATAATTTTGTCCCTTTACCGGAACATTGGAAACAAGTTAATATTCCTATTGGATCATTTATTTCGAAACCTCACATTAGAATAAAATTTGTAGCTACAAAAAATGGAAATAGCAATCCAATTTATATTGACGATTTAAATATTAATTCTTTAAATGTTGTTGCAGAAAATTTAAATAATGAATTTTTAGCTCAAATTTATCCTAATCCTCAAATTGCTGACGAAAGTAATTTATATCTTTTTGTAATGACAAGTAAATACAGAATTATGAAACTACAAGTGCTGAATATGTTGGGTGGCAAAATTTTTGAAAAAGATTTATATATAAATGAGGGGGAACATAAAATAAATTTATCCGATCAATTTAGACTTGAAAAAGGCTTATATTTATTAAAACTTTTCGATAATGAAACTCAGTACATCGAAAAATTTATTAAAAATTAAGTTTACACTTTTTTTGGTATTTACTCACATATGGTGTAATTCGCAAATAGGAAAAGATTGTAATAATCCTTTTATAATAACAGAGTTGCCATTTCAATACACAGGTACAACAAATGGCTATGGAAACGATTACACCGAAATGCACGCTTGCTCAAGTGTATACATGAGTGGTCAAGATTTTGTTTTTGCATATACTCCACAGTCAGATATAAAGATAAATATAAAAACATCGAACACAAATGTATTGGTTGGTTTATTTGTTTTTAATGGTTGCCCCGATAATGCCACAACAATTTGCAGAGCAAAAGTAGAAGCTACGGGAGGAAATCCTGAAATACTTAAACTCCAACTATTTCACGATACTACATATTATATAATTATTGATACTTATAATGCAGCAAATCTTTTCCCATACACGCCTTTTTCAATTTCTATATCTGAAAGCTACAATATAGATATAGCTCCTTTTTGGTTGTTCAGACCACGATCGGGGTGCCATCATTCTGCAAAAACGCAGGTCACTATTGTTTACCATAACTATGGCTCTGTACCAGTAGATTCAGTATATTGTGGATATCAATTAGACGAAAACCCTCCAGTTGTTGAATTAAATTTTGATACAATTAATCCTGGAGAATCTATTTATTTTACCTTTGCCGATTCAGCAAATTTATCAATATCTCCAATGACTCATAAATTAAAAATGTTTACAATAACCCCAGGCGATGAAAATACATCGAACGATACAATATGGAAATGGCTTACAACCAATATTATGATAGAAGAATTTCCTTACTTCGAAAATTTTGAAAACTCAAGTGGTTGGTGGGTTTCGGAGTGGATAAATCATGAACAACCAGGAACTTCTTGGGAGTGGGGAACTCCTGCAAAAACAATAATCAATGAAACAGCAACAGGAAACAAATGTTGGGTAACAAGTTTAACAGGACATCATCTTGCACCAGAGAATTCATATGTTTTATCTCCATGCTTTAATTTTTCTACTTTGACGAACCCAGTACTTGAAATGGATATATGGTATGAAACTTCTAACCTTGAATTTTATCAAATAGAATATAGCATTGATTCTGGTTACACATGGCATAGATTAGGTAATACTGGCGAAGGAATTAACTGGTATAATACTCCTTATGGCTATAATGATGCTGGTTGGGCTGGTCATAGCGGAGGTTGGTTACGTGCTCGTCATAAGTTAGATAATCTTGGTGGTAAACCTTATGTGTTGCTAAGAGTTACTTTAAGAGCAGCAATAAATAGTTATTCAGAGGGTTTTGCTTTCGATAATGTTAAAATCTCAGAATCTCCACTTTATGACGTTAAAATTTCTGATTTGATTTACCCTTTCGATTCATGCGGATTAAATAAAGAAAGTTTTAAAATAGTTTTTACCAACGAGGGTCTTAATCATATTTATGAAATACCTATTAAAATAGAAATTAATAATGGTTCTCAAATTATTTTTGATACTCTTAGCACAAACCTTCATCCTTTCGAATCTGATACATTAACAACTAATAAAACAATTAACTTAAGTAGCTTTGGTCAATATAGTATTAAAATAGAAGTATTAATTCCGAACGACGAAAACCCTTTAAACAATGTGTTTTATAAAACTATTATGAATTTTCCTACTATTAACGCATTTCCTTACATAGAAGACTTTGAGGTTAATGATGGTTATTGGTTTAGCTATGGTCAAAATAATTCTTGGGAATGGGGCTCCCCCACAGATAGCATTATTAATTGTGCCTATTCCGGTAGTAATATATGGGCTACCAATTTGCATGGTCAGCATAATTTTAATGAAGAAAGTTATGTAGAAAGTCCTTGTTTTGACCTAAGTTTCTTAAAGAAACCTATTTTTAAATCTGTGATATGGTATAAGCAAACTTATCCTACTTATACTCAAGTACAAATTAAAAATAATGTAAATACCTCTTGGGCAATACTTGGAAGTGCAAATGATTCTAATTGGTACAACTCAGGTTATTCCTGGACATATTCTTCTAATGGATGGATAAGGGTAAAACATTCATTAAAAAATTACATTTCACAGCAAACCAAATTAAGATATAAATTTTTAGGTACAATACCCGATGCAGGATTTGCATTCGATTTAATTGAAATATGCGATGCTCCTCAAGCTAATTTTACTTATACAGCAATATCGCAAAATAACCAAAATGTAGTATATTTTACCAATTTAAGTGAACGTTATACTAACTGTTTGTGGGTTTTTGGCGATGGCGATACAAGCACCGAAGCTTCACCAGTGCACGTATATAATACAAATGATAGTGTTTTAGTTTCATTATATGTATGGAGCAATTGCGATATAGATTCCGTAAAAAAATATATAAACCCAGTTAAAGCACATTATACTTTATTTAATCAATGTTTAAACATTAAGCTTATTAAAGAAAATTTAATTATTGAAAATTTTTGTGGTAAAGCAGAGTATAACGTTAAATTTTATAACGTTCTTGGCCAAGTTATAAAGAATGAAAACATAATAATAGAAAATACTTATTGTTTCTATAAAGATGAATTACCTAATGGAATTAAATTTTTAATAATTTCGTCAAATAAACAAACTTTTGTTTTTAAAGCTTTTTAGATTTAATTAAAAAAATGCGTTTTTTAAATTACCTGCTAAATGTAGTTTATTTTAGTTTCGTAAATAGTAAATATAAAATATTATTTTAATATTTGGCTACACTTTTAATGCAATTTATAGCCACAATGAACTTTAACTTACGTAAAAATATATTGTTGAAATTTTTACTAGTGTTAGAAAAATATATAAGAGGGCAATGAATATATTTAAGACCATTGCAAATTTAGCCGTAACTGCGCAAAAAGTAAGTAGCATAAAGTAAGGGAGCTTTAGCTTAAACTTTTACGGGAAGTAGATGATTTTGTTTGTAACATCAGCATTGTATCATATTCCACATATGTCTTAGTTCGTTTAACAACAAACATATGTCTATGAAGTATCTGACTGAACATTTTAAAATTAAATCTTTTTTACCTTAACTTCTTATTATATTTCATAATAACATTTAAAACCATGTGCGTAATTCAGCCTTTCACCGCTTTTTTGTTTTGCATATTGTCTTATCATCATTATGAGACCTTTGCAAAACTACCTAAAAATAATTTTTTTCAATTAAACATATTTAAAAATTTTAATTTTCTACAATAAAATTCAAAAAATCATATCCAATTTTATAATTTTTATGTCATAAATAACAAAAATTTTCCATTAAATATCTCAATTTCGTTCTATTCTTGATTAATAATTATCCTCTGGGCACACTACACCCTACTATACTTCAACAAGCCGCAAACTTCGTTTAAGATTGTAACATATAGCTAACAATACATGCTGTGCATGTACCTTTACTATTCCCTTATACCTCGCAACTTGTCCGTTAAACCATCTCTTGTAACTACCAAATGTCCTCTCTACTACATACCTATAGCGTCCAAGTAGTTTATTCCGTTGACGTTGCCAGTACGTAAGCTCACGATTACGATACCCCTTCTCCATAATCCTATTCCTTATCCCTTCTT
>JAOAFV010000041.1 GCA_026416095.1 Bacteroidales bacterium
TGGGAGGCACATATTATTTGACTGTAGTAGATGGCAATAATTGCAGCAATGTAGCGAGTGTGAATGTAGTTATAAATGCTAACCCGGCGGTTAGTATAACGACGAACAGTCCGGTTTGTGAAGGAGGTACACTTACAATGATGGGAAGTCCTTCAGGAATGGTAAGCTATAATTGGAGTGGTCCAGGAGGTTGGAGTGGCAGTGGTCAGACAGTGAACAGGGTTGGAGTAACTACCTTGATGAGTGGAGTATATTATTTGACGGTAACAGATGGGAATGCATGTACGGGCATAGCGAATGTTAATGTGGTAGTAAATGAGGCGCCAGTAGTTAATATAACAACAAATAGTCCGGTATGCGAAGGAGAAACATTAACATTAAATGGTTTCCCGAGTGGAATGGCTCAATACATATGGTCAGGACCAGCTGGCTTTAGCTCTAATAATCAAAACGAAACTATTAATAATGTGGAAGTGATGATGAGTGGAATTTATTATTTAACGGTAAAAGATAATAATGGTTGTTATGGGTATGCAAGTTATGATGTTGTAATTAATCCAAAGCCAATAGTAACATTAGCAAGTAATAGTCCTGTTTGTATTGGTGCAACATTAAATCTTTATGCTACACCAAATGGTATGAATAGTTATATCTGGAATGGACCACAAGGTTTCTTTTCAACACAGCAAAATCCTTCTATAAATAATGTAACACTTCTTAATGCAGGTACTTATTATATTACTGTAATAGATGGTCATGGATGTAATAATTACGGAAGTATAAATATTATCGTGAATGAATTACCATTAGTAACAATTTCAACCAATAGTCCATTATGCGAAGGTAACGATTTGTTTTTGGCTACCACACCAAATGGAATGGTTAGCTATAATTGGCAAGGACCATCATTGTTTATTTCAGGAGAACAAAGCCCAATAATAGAAAATGTTACTACTGCAAACGCGGGGGTATATTATGTTACAGTAGTAGATGTTAATGGATGTAGTAATGTTTCTTCTGCCGAAGTAGTTGTTAATAACATTCCTATAGTTAGTGTAACAAATAATGGTCCTATGTGTGAAGGTGGAACAATTAATATTAGTGTATTACCTGGTGGAATGACTTATAATTGGAATGGACCTAATAATTTTACAAGTAATGAGCAATTAATTACTTTACAAAATGTAAACTCTTCCATGGAGGGAATTTATTATGTTACTGTAACAAGTCCACAGAATTGCAGTTCTATTGCTTCAACAGAAGTAATAGTTTACGAAAATCCTGTAGTTAATATAATTTCAAACACACCAGTATGCGAGAATTCAACATTAACAATTAATGCTCAATCACCAACTGCTATTAGTTATAATTGGAGTGGACCTAACGGCTTTTTTAGTAATACATCAATTGTAAATATAACTAATGTACAATTAATTAATGGAGGTACATATTATCTGACGGTGTTTGATAATAATAACTGCTTTGCAACTTCGAGTATTAATGTGGTTATAAATCAACTTCCTCAAATAAGTATTAATACTTCTCAAACGAATGTTTGTGAGGGAACAATGGTGATTTTAGAGGCAACAGGTGGTGATTTTTATGTGTGGAATACTGGAGCAACAAGTCATCAAATAGCAGTAGTTCCACAACAAACAACAACTTATAGTGTTACTGGAACGGATAATAATGGCTGTTCTAATGTATCGTCGGTAATTATTAATGTTTCTCCAAAACCTCAAGTAAATGCGGGGAACGATCAGCAAGTATGTGAAGGTACGCCTGTTGTTTTAATGGCAACGGGAGCCAATACATATCAGTGGTCAAATAATATTGTTAATGGAAGTGAGATAGTACCTCCAATAGGAAATAATGTGTATTATGTTACTGGTACAGATGTTAATGGATGCACTTCGATTGATAGTGTAGTTATAGTTGTAAATGCTAAGCCATTTGCAGATGCAGGAAATAACATACAGATGTGTCTTGGCAGTACAGTTCAACTTACTGCAAGTGGTGGGAATAGTTATATGTGGAGTACTGGGCAAAATCAAGCACAAATTCAAGTATCACCTGTAATAAGTACTATGTATTACGTTACTGTATATAATATAGCTGGATGTTCTAATGTTGATAGTGTTTATGTGGTAGTTAATTCAAATCCAATTGCCGATGCAGGTCAAGATATTAATATATGTTATGGCGATACTGCTTATCTTATTGCTTGGGGGGGAATAACTTACATATGGGGAACAGGTGAAGCACAACAAGAAATATATGTTACACCTAACGAGACAACACTTTATTATGTGACAGTTGCTAATGAATTTGGTTGTACCGACGTAGATTACGTAACAGTTATAGTTAATCAACCACCAACAATAAATTATGTTATTAATAATGCAAACTGTGGAATGGCAGATGGATCCATACAATTAACTGTTGAAGGAGGTTCAGGAGATTATTATTATTTGTGGGATGAAAATGCAGGTAGTTCAACATTGCCTTATGTAAGTAATTTACCAGCAGGAGTTTACTTTGTAACAGTAAATGATGGAATTTGTGAAGTTGTGTCGCAATTTCAGGTAGAACAGTTAGGAGGTCCACAGTTAAGTGTTGTAGCAAATACTAACTTTATATGTGCTGGAGATACTATAACACTTATAGCTTCTGGTGCTAATAATTATATATGGCAACCATCAACTTATTTGTTACAAACATCTGGTTCGCAGGTTCAAAGTGTACCTTATGAAAGCATTACATATACTGTGTATGGTACTAATGGTAATTGCACCGATAGTATTCAAATCACTCTTACTGTTAATTCTTTGCCACAAGCTTATTTTGCTTATACTGATTTAGGAATGGGACAGATATCTTTTACTGACATGTCATATAATGCTGAAAGTTGGTATTGGTCGTTTGGTGATAATAACTTCTCCAGCGAACAAAATCCGACTCATACCTATAACCAAGAAGGTATGTACCAAGTAATGTTAATAGTTACAAATGCATGTGGTAGTGATACAGCAACACAAAATGTAAATGTAATAATTGGAGAAATATCAAGTACAAGTTGTAATTCAATGGTATTTAATATATATCCAAACCCAAATAATGGTACATTTAATGTAAAGTTAGTCTCTTTACAAATGGGTGAAGTATTAATAGATGTTTATGATGTTAATAGTAAAAAAGTATTTACCAAAACAATAGTAAAGGATAGTAAAATTGTTAATATAAAAGTTGATATAAAAGAAAGAGTAAGTGGCATATATTCAATGATAATTCGTTTAGGAAGTGAATACGTAAGAGCACCAATTGTAATTAAGAAGAATTAGAAATACGTGTAAGGAGTAAGTATTTTATTTCTTTTTCTTTTTGGCATATTTAATAGCTAACTTTACAGCGTTATAAGCATTTACTATTCCTCCAGTTTGACAAGCTTCTGATAAAGTTAGATCGAGAGCGGGGCTAAATGTTCTCATTAAAGTTAAGGGACGATAATTATAAGGAGGTTTTTTTTGTTTTATTTTATATGCACTTTTAAGTATTATTTCTTTTATTTCTTTGGGAGTTAATTCTGGAAAATAACCCATAAGAAGGGCGGCAATCCCTGTAACTATTGGTGCGGCGGCACTTGTGCCACTATTGCTTTCGAATTTATTGTCGGGTGAAAGCCCAAAGATTTCTTCACCTGGAGCAAAAATATCGACAGTATTTTTACCATAATTAGAAAATGGAGCAATTGGATATTTGAGATAATAGCTACTTGCACCAACTTCGATCCATAAATCTGTTAAAAGTTTATAATTTTCATCAAAAGGAATAGGATAATGTTGGTTTATATCATTATTTAATGCATCATTTCCTGCAGCGTGAATTATCAAAACATTATGTTTTGATGCATATTTTATTGCTTCATCAACCATATGTTTTTCGGGTGAAAAATATTTTCCAAAACTCATATTAATGATTTTTGCTCCATTTTTTACAGCATATTTAATGCCTAATGCTACATCTTTATCTCTTTCGTCGCCTCCACCAAGTATTCTAACGCACATTATTTCAACACAATCAGCAATGCCCATAGCTTCATTATTGTTTGTTCTATCTCCTGCAATAATTCCGGCTACAAATGTTCCATGGCTACTTGTAGGCCCCTTTACATTATTGTTACCGTATAAAGAATCTCTTATGTCGTAAGGGTTATCGTTTATAATTTTTCTTAAATTTTCTTTGTAATTAAGTTCCGTCTTGAATTTTGTGTTTATTTCATTAATCCTTTCGTTTATTTCAATGGTATCGATTTCTTTGAGTAGAGATTGATAAATATATGCGTCGAATTTTAGTGAATCAATGTTTTCTTTTATATAACTTACATCTTCTTCTGTAAGTGAATCTTTGTTAATAGAACTTTTAAGTAAATTATGTAAATAATTTAATTTTTCTTTTAACATTGTTAAGTAAAATTTTTCTTGATAAAGAGCTAAATACTCTAACTCGAACTTCTCTTTAGCTTTTTTATAAATGTTATATAATGCTTTTTCTTCTGAGCTAATTGTTTCTGGTGTAGTATTCTTAAAATAATCTTTCCATCTTCCATATATTCTTGCGTATTCGTAAGCTTCGTCTTTTATGTTTTCACCGTTACTATTGCCCAAAAAATTCCACCCATAAATATCGTCGATGTAACCATTTTTGTCGTCGTCGTTTAAATTATAAGGAATTTCTTTTTTATTTTTCCATAGTACTCCAATTAAGTCGGTATGTGCTGTGTCTACTCCACTATCTATAATTGCAACTATTACTTTTTGTGGTTTTCTTTTTGTTTTTTTTAATAAATTATACGCTCTGTTTAAACTTATACCAGGATAGTTATCTTTTTTTGGATCTAAAAAATGCCAGTTTATAGGAGGAGTATTTATAGCACTTTTATGAGACATATGTAATACATTGAAAGGATTATTCTGGCATAGTAACTTGATATTGAGAATAAATATAAGCATTAAATAGCATAAAATTTTCATGATATATAGTTTTTATTTGTTAGTCCTTTAATTATCCAAAATCTTAGTTTTATAATAATAATAGATTTTTCTATTTCCAGGTGTATTAAAAACTTAAGAGCAATAAGGAAAGAGCCCAATGTTTTTTTTAGCTCTTCTATTAGTTTTTTAAAAATTAAATTATGACAATTTTTTATTCTAATTCTTTCTGATAGTCCAATAAAAATTGATTGTTTTTTTATATATTCAATATTTACTCTATTTTCAGGCACATAGTGGAAAATTATTAGCGAATTATCGAAATAAAATTTTTCATTTTTCATTCTTAAGAAAAATTCTTTTTCCTCCCCACCAAGTAAAATTTCACCTTTTCTACCTAAGTGGGTATTAAACAAACCGTATTTATCGAAGATTTCTTTTTTAATTATCATGTTTGAACCACGAGGATAAATATTATTAGAAAAAAATCTTGATTTATTATATGGCTTAAAATAACCCCATACAGAGGCAATGTAATTATTGTACCATTTAGGAATTTGAGTTTCAAAATCGAGTAATATAGGGCCTCCGAAAGCTACAGCATTTATATTTTTATTTAGCAAAGCAAAAAAATTATATACATATAAATTATGTAAGTATGCATCATCGTCAATAAAAGCTAACCATTCTCCTCTTGCTGTATTAACTCCTTTATTTCTTGCATACGATAAACCTTGATTTGTTTCACTTACATATTTTATGTTGTTAAATTTTTTTTCTTTAATATATTCGTAAATCAAATCTTTTGTTTTATCGGTAGAGTTATTATCAACTATTACGATTTCTATTTCATTTAAATTAATACTTCTTTGAGTAATAATGGAGTCAACACATTTCTTAAGATAATTGTGTCGATTATAAGTGCAAATTATAAATGATAATCTCATAAAATAATTGCAAATTTAATAAATTTGTTGTAAATAAATATAATGCTTATTTTTGCTCTTTAAAACTTATAGGATTCTGAAGAGTATTTTAATAATAGGACCAGCCTATCCATTTAGAGGTGGGATTGCTGATACAAATGTACGTTTAGCTGAAGAATTTATTGCTTCAGGAGTTGATTGTAAAATTTTTACTTTTACTAAGCAGTATCCATCATTTTTATTTCCTGGAAAAACTCAGTATAAGCAAGAAAAAACTGAAAAAAAGGTTCTTATTTATCAAAAGGTTAATTCTATAAATTTTTTCAACTGGTTAAAAATTGGTAATGAGATTAGAAAAATGAAACCCGATGTTTTACTTTTCAGGTACTGGTTACCTTTTTTTGCTCCATGTTTTGGAACTATTGCCCGTATTGCTAAACTAAATAATCATACAAAAATTTTTTCTATAATAGATAATTTTATTCCTCATGAAAGACATTTTGCCGATAAAATTCTCTCGAAATATTTTATAAATGCTATTGATGCTTGTGTTGTTATGTCGTATTCAGTAAAAGCTGAAGTACAAAGAGCAAGAAAAAACATTTTAATAGATTATTCTCCACACCCTTTATTTGATAATTATGGGGAGAGTGTTCCAAAAGATATTGCCAAAAAAGCCCTAAAACTTGATACCTCAAAAAATTATTTGTTATTTTTTGGATTAGTCAGAGAATATAAAGGGCTTGATATATTGTTGGAAGCATTACCACTTGTTTTCAGTAAAATTGATAATTTACATCTCATTGTGGCAGGAGAATTTTATCAAAAAGAAGATAAATATTTGGATATTATTAACAAAAACAATTTAAAAGAAAGAGTGCATATCTATAATCAATTTATACCGGATAGCTTGATTCCATATTTTTTTTGCGCATCCGATCTAATTGTGCAGCCGTATAAAGAAGCTACACAAAGTGGAGTTACCCAAATAGCATATCATTTTAATAAACCAATGATAGTTACAAATGTAGGAGGATTGCCCGAAATAGTGCCTAATGGGAAAGTTGGATATGTTGTAGAACCTAATCATTTTTCGGTTGCTAATGCTATTTTAAAGTTTTATATCGAAAACAAAGAAAAAGAATTTTCTGAATGTGTTAAGATTGAGAAACAAAAATATTCATGGAAACGAATGGAAAGAACAATTCATGGTTTATATGAAAAATTATTAAGCAATAATGAACCAAATGAACAATATTGATTTTATTAAAAAAAAATTAAACGAATCTATTGACTTAAAGAAACATATTTTAAACAATGAATCGATTTTGCGAAATATTAACGAAGCGGCGAATCTTATCATTGATGCTTTTCTAAGAAATAAAAAGTTATATATTGCTGGTAATGGTGGAAGTGCTGCTGATGCACAGCATATTGCAGCTGAATTTACAGGTAAATTTTCTATTAATCGGAAACCTTTACCAGCCGAGGCTATTAATGTAAATACTTCCTATTTAACAGCTGTAGCTAATGATTTTGGATATGAAAATGTATTTTCACGTTATTTATCGGCCTTTGCAATCGAGGGAGACATTTTTTGGGGTATATCTACTTCAGGAAAATCGCGTAATGTTTTAAATGCATTTGAAACAGCTCATTCGCTAAAAATGAGAACAATTGCTATGGTTGGTGACATGAAAGAAACTTTACCTGAATACTTAGATGTTATCATTATTGTACCTTCGATTGTAACACCACGAATTCAAGAAGTGCATATAACAATTTCTCATATTATTTGTGAAATTGTTGATAATTTTTTTAAATAATTTTTTTTTGACAAAATAATTATTTAAATTTGTGCATTAAAAAAATAATTGCATATGAAAAAGTTTTTATTTTTTACAGTAATTTTAATTTTTGGTGTTTTAATTCTTGTAGGTCAGCCAACAATACCAAATGGTGGTTTTGAGCAGTGGACCGATCAGAATACTCCAACAGGTTGGACAACATCTAACTTAAATCTCGGAATAGTAACCTATAATACGGTAACGCGAAGCACCGATAAACACGGAGGACTTTATGCAATTGAACTGAAAACTTTAACTATCCCAATGTTAGGAGCATTACCTGGAATTGCTACTAATGGAACGCTTAATTTAATGGGTGGTGGAACTATTACAGGTGGAACTCCAACAGGTGGAGTTAAGCCACAAAATTTTAAAGGATATTTTAAGTATACCTCAGTAAATAATGATTCAATGGCAATAGTTGTACTTTTTACTAAATGGACAGGCACAACTCGCGACACAGTTGGTTTTGGTGGTATTTTAGTAAATAATTCTGTAAGTTCTTATTATGGATTCAATGAGCCTATTGAGTATGTTTCTACTACTACTCCAGATACATTTATTGTAATTTTAGCTTCCTCGGCTGGATATACTCCTCAAGAAAATAGTACATTACTTGTCGACGATCTTGCTTTTCAAGGAGTTCTCGGCGAAACTATTCCTTTATCATTTTTATTTCAAAGAATTTATCCTAACCCTACAAATGGAGAATTCACTGTGATTTTAGGTGAATACAAAAATTGTGCTGTAGAAGTATATAATCTTATAGGCGAAAAAATTTATGAAAAGAAAAATTTAGAAGGTAACACTTTGATTGATATTTCTGATAAACCGGCAGGTATATATTTTGTTAAGATTGAAAGCGGTAAGGAATCAAAAATATTTAAGCTTATTAAAGAATAAATTAACTCAATTTAGAAATACTTGTATGAATGAGAGGTTATTCCTCTCTTTTAATTTATTTTTTTTGAATTAAAATGGATTAAATTTGTAAGATAAAAATACGAAATTATGATAAGAAATTTTCTAATATTAATGTTTTTTTTAGTATGCACAATAAAAATATATTCTCAATCAGGAACACTTCAAGGAAAAGTTACTGATGCTGCTACAGGTGAACCTATGCCATTTGTTAATGTAGCTTTAGAGCTTAATGGACAAGTAATTACAGGAGGCATGACTGATTTAGATGGGAAATATGTGATAAAGCCAATACCTGCAGGCACATACGATGTAAGGGTTTCGTTTGTTGGTTACAATACAATATTAATGAAAGGAATTAAAATAATGGGAGGAAAAATTACTTTCCAGGATTTTAAAATGTCACCAACTGTTGAACAGTTAAAACAAGTAGATGTTGTTGATTATAAAGTGCCTTTAATAAGTAAAGACCAGACTAGTTCAGGGGGTAGTGTAACAGATAAAGAAATTGCAAAAATGCCAGGTCGAACTGTAGAATCTGTTGCAACAACAATAGGTGGTATTTACTCAGAACGAGGAGAAATAGGAAGTATACGTGGTGCTCGACCCGAAGCAACTGTTTATTTCATAGATGGGGTTAAAGTAAGAGGAACTACTTCTCTTCCAAAATCTGCAACATCTCAGGTAGATGTTATTATGGGTGGTATTCCTGCAAAGTTTGGAGATGTAACGGGTGGTATTATTAGCGTTACAACCAAAGAACCTGCACGCGAAACTCATGGTTCGTTCGAAGTATCAACTTCAAAATTTTTAGATCCCTATAACTATTTTCTTATTGAAGGAATGATAACAGGTCCTTTATTCTCTGTTAAAGAAAAAGACCCTTATGATTCAACTAAAATTAAAAAGAGAGTATTGTCGGGGTACTTTTTAACAGCATCATTTAATTATAATAAGGATGATGCTCCTTCCGTAATAGGATGGTATAAAGCTAAAGATGGCATTGTAGAGGAATTACTTAGAAATCCTTACAGAACAAACGAAATGGGATTTGGAACTTTGCTTAATGCTAATTTTTTAAGAGAAGAAGCATTTAAAAAAATAAAAGCAAGAGAAGATGCTCAAGGCAAACAAATAATGTTTACTGGAAAAGTTGATTTAAAAGCAGCGAGAAATACTACTATTACTATTGGATCAACTTTCGATCGTCAACAAGGTAAAATATTTAATTATGCTAATACTTTATTTAATAGTAATAATAATGGTGAGTCTATTTCTAATACCTTTCGTAGTTATATTAGATTAACTCATAAATTCAGAAGTCAAGATGAAAAAGAAAATGTAACTGCTTTAATAAAAAATGCTTATTTTGATTTACAGTTTGATTTTACAAAATTTTTAGGTTTAGTGCAAGATCCACGTCATAAAGACGATTTCTTTAAATATGGCTATGTAGGTAAATTTAAAACAACCAAAATTCGCTCTTATTCTTGGACCGATACAGTTAAAGGTTTTTCCTCAGGAGCATGGGTACACGATGGTTTTGCCGATATAAGCTATTCATTTACTCCTTCCGATATAAATCCTGATCTGGCATCTTACACGCGTTATTACTATTCATTATATCCACGCGAAAGTTTTATGTATTCTAATTATGTTTTGGTACAGGCAGGAGGTGGTTTATTAAATGGCGATGCTCCTCCAAGTGTATATGGTTTATTTAATGCTCCCGGAACACCCTTTAATACATACTATAAAATAAATAATAGTCAATATAGAATATCATTTAATTCTTCGGCAGATATAAAAGATCATGAAATATCGCTGGGCTTTGAAGGAGAGATGAGAGATGATAGATATTTTGGAGTATCTCCAATGGCGTTGTGGACATTAGGAAGAGCATATACAAATGCTCATATTCAGGAGCTTGACAAAGCTAATCCACATCCTGTTTACAGCGAAGATGGCGTTTTTCAGGATACAATATGGTACGATAGATTATATAGTCCTACTTCGCAGTATACCTTCGACAAAAATTTAAGAAAAGCTCTTGGATTACCTATTGATGGAATAGAATGGATTGATTTTGATTCTTATGATCCTTCGATTTTTAAAATTAACTTCTTTAGTCCCGATGAATTATTAAATAATGGAAACAATGTTGTTACCTATTATGGTTACAATGCTTATGGAAAAAAGCTGAAAAATAAAGTTACATTAAACGACTTTTTAACAGCCAAAAACCCCGATGGCACTTATAAGAGAGAAATACCTTCGTTTCAACCTATTTATGGTGCTTTTTATATACAAGATAAATTTGCATTTTATGATTTAATTTTTAATATAGGTTTAAGAGTTGATTATTTCGATGCTAATCAAATGGTACTTAAGGACCCTTATTCACTATATGAAACCAAAAAGCTTTCCGAAGTACCAGATAGTTTAAATACCGTATTAGGACATCATCCAAGAAATTTACCCCCCGATGCAGTGGTTTATGCCGATGATGTTGCAAACCCAACAAAAATCTTAGGATATAGAGTTGGTACCGATCCGCAAAATGTTAAATGGTACGATGCTTATGGTACTCAAATAAACGACCCAACATTAATTCAATCGGCTAAAGGAATGGCTCCAATTTTAACTGAACCTTATTCTGGTTTAAGTGTGAAAGCTTTTAAAGATTATGAACCTCAAATAAATCCGATGCCACGTATTGCCTTTTCTTTCCCAATTTCTGATGTAGCATTATTCTTTGCACATTACGATATTTTAACCAAGAGACCAAGTGGATACTTAAGAATGGATCCTGTTCAATACTTGTATATCCAAAATCAAGCGAGAGATGCTATTAATAATCCTAATCTAAAACCTGAAAAAACAATAGATTATGAATTAGGCTTTCAGCAGAAACTCTCAAATACTTCTTCTTTAAAGTTATCGGCGTTTTACAGAGAGATGAGAAATATGATTCAAGTTCAATATATTTATGGGGCATATCCAATAAAATATATGACTTATACTAATATCGACTTTGGCACAGTTAAAGGTATGACAATAACTTACGATTTAAGAAGAACTGGCAATGTATCGTTAAGATTATCTTATACCTTACAATTTGCGAATGGTACTGGTTCAAATGCCGAAACAAGTAAGGCACTAATTCAAACAGGTCAGCCAAATTTAAGAGTTACAATACCTCTAGATTTCGATCAGCGACATGCTATTACAGGTAATATAGATTATAGATTCTTGAGTGGCCCATTATATAACGGACCTAAATGGTTTAATAAAGATATCTTGCAAAATACCGGCCTGAATATTACTCTTAATTATGGTACAGGAAGTCCATATAGTAAAAGAGACATGAATACTAATTATTTAATAGGTTCAATTAATGGAGCAAGAAAACCGTCGCGTTTTACTGCTAACGCACGTCTCGATAGAGATTTTGAATTTATTATAGATAAAGAAAAGAATAAAAAAATAGATTTGAATGTTTATTTAGAAATAACAAATTTATTTAACAACAAAGTAATATTAAACGTTTACGAAACTACTGGTAATCCCGACGATAATGGTTTCCTTACAAATCCTGCTAATCAAAATCAAATAAACACTCAAAACGATCCAATAGCCTTTAGAAATTATTACTCAATGTATATTAATTATCCTTATAATTATGGTTTTGCAAGAACTATTCATTTGGGAGCAATATTAAGTTTTTAAAATATATAAAGTATGAAAACAATAAAAGTTATTTGGCTTTTAATGACGATAATAAGCTTAGTGATTAGTTTAAATTGTTATTCTTATAAGTACTTAGGAGAGGCAAAAAAAGCAGGAGATGAGAAATCTGCTTTATCAGGTTGTCCAGTACCGTCGGGAGCAACAATATTTGGGTACAATAATGTAAGAACAATTGTGTATACAGGCGGCGATATGTGGTGGGATTTACAAAGCAATGCTTTTTACGAAATACCAAAAGGGAGTGGAAAACATGCTTTATTTGCTGGAGCAATATGGATAGGTGGTACCGATGTAAACGGTCAATTGAGAGTGTGTGCAGCACGATATAGAGCCAATGGATCCGATTATTATGCTGGCCCATTAAAAGCATATGGCCCCGATAGAGGTACTACCACAATAGAAATGTGTATTAAATACGATAGACATTTTCCATCAAATCGTAACGACGTTGTAAGATTTCGTCAATGGTTTAGAGCTAAACAAGAAAATAATACTGAGTTATTGCAAAGTCAGTTTGCAAATTATTCTATACCCGATTTTATGAAAGAATGGCCAGCAATAAATCCCGAACCAGATTATAGTTATTACTTAGCTCCATTTTGGGATTATAATGGAGATGGATATTATAACCCTGAAGATGGAGATTATCCATTTTATGATATAGATAAAATAATACCATGTGGGACAACTCCCGACAAAAGACGTCCACGCTTATACGGCGATTATAACATATGGTGGGTATATAACGATAGAGGTAATATACACACAGAAACAAAAGGGGCAACAATAGGTATGGAGTTGCAAGCACAATACTTCTGTTTTACTACAAATGATGAATTGAATAATATGACTTTTGTAAATACAGCATTAATAAATAGGTCGACATATACATTAATGGATTGTTATTTTGGGGTGTGGACAGATGCAGATATGGGAGATGCGTGGGATGATTACGTGGGAACAGAAGTAAATAGAGGATTAGGGTACTTATATAATGGCGACGAAGAAGATGGAGATGGAAATGGGCAAACATATGGCAAGCAACCTCCTGCAATAGGAGTAGATTTTTTTGAGGGGCCATATCAAGATCCTGATGGAAAAGATAATTTATCGAATTGGAACCCAGTAACAAAGCAGTTAGAATGTAATAGAGCTCCTATATTTGAAGGTAGCATAAATGGATTAAACTTTGAAGATGGAGTAGTAGACGACGAACGTTGGGGAATGCGTAGGTTTATTTACTTTAATAATTGTGGTGGGCCAACTTGCGACCCTACCGTAGCAATTGAATATTATCGTTATTTACGAGGCTATTGGAGAGACGGCACAAGAATGACGTACGGTGGTACAGGCTATAATAGTAGCAATACGCCAGCAGATTTTATGTTTCCTTACGATTCTGATCCTTGTTGGTGGGGTACAGGAGGAATTCAACAATCTACCTTATGGTACGAAAAAGGAGAAAATAATACTCCTTATGATCGACGATTTGTACAATCTTCTGGTCCGTTTACTTTATTGCCTGGGGCAGTTAATGATATTACAACAGGTATAGTATGGGCAAGAGCCACAGTAGGAGGAGCATGGGCGTCGGTAAAAGAAGTATTTAGAGCCGACGATAAAGCTCAAAGATTATTTGAAGTGTGTTTTAAATTGATAGATGGCCCATTTGCTCCAGAAATGCAGATAATTGAATTGGATCGTCAGCTAGTATTTCATTTATACAATATACCTGGTTCAAATAACTATAACAAAAAACCAGAAGATTACGTAGAAGAAGATCCATTTATAGTATGTCCTAATGATATGCCAAATTGCGATAATAAGTATCGTTTTCAAGGATATCAAGTATTTCAGTTAAGAGATCAGTCATGTTCTGTGACCGATATAGGTAATCCAGACAAAGCTAGGTTAGTATTTCAATGCGATATAAAAGACGGAGTAGGAAGAATAGTTAATTTTGAGTACGATAATCAAATAGGTTATGCAGTGCCAGTTGTGAAAGTAGATGGAGCTGATATGGGAATAAAGCATACCTTTACTTTGACAGATGATGCATTTGCAACAGGTGATAAAAGATTAGTAAATAATAAAACATATTATTATGTGGCTATAGCTTATGCATATAATAATTATAAGACTTACGATCCAAACAACCCGATGGCATTAGATGGCCAAAAAATGCCGTATTTAGCAAGTCGTATGGGATATGGAAAACCAATTAAAGTTTATAGTGCAGTGCCGCATAAAATAGAACCAGAAAATAATGGAACAATCTTAAATGCTAGTTATGGATATGGCCCAAAAATAGTTCAATTAGATGGTCATGGTAATGGAACAAATGCTTTAAGATTAACACAAAGAACAATAAATAGGATATTAAATAGTCCAAAACATAAAACCGATTCGGTAGAATATGAAAACAACTACGGACCGGTGCAAATAAAAGTAATAGACCCATTAAACGTAAAACCATATGATTTTATACTAAAGTTTATACCAGATTCTACTACTTATAACCCTTCAACATATAGAATAAACGAAGCAAAATGGATGTTAGTTAAATTAACAGATCCTAAGAAGGGTGATACCGTATATTCAGAAACATCAATAACCTTACAGAATGAACAGATAATAGCAAAATGGGGAATATCAATCACTATACATCAAATATGGTGGCCATTAAAAGATACTACATTACAATATCAGAATGGATATATAGAAAGTAAAATAGAATACGAAAATCCACTTAATAAATGGATTGAGTTTATACCAGATATAGATGGATGTGATTTCCCAAACTGGATAAGAGCGGGAAAACAAACAGATCAAAATCAAATGAATTGTGCTGATTTCCAAGATAATGTAAAGGATAAAGAAGGTTATTTTGAGAAGGTGGTAGATGGTACCTGGGGGCCTTATTCTTTGGTAATGCAAGATGGTAAGAAATTAGGAAATAATGATGCTTCGATTCAAACCAAAGGATTGCAATTTTATAGGCGTATAAGTTCACAGCTTTCTACCGATAAAAAAAGATTATCAAGTATAATGTTTGTTATTACAAAAGATAAAAGTAAATGGACAAGGTGTCCTGTAATAGAGATGGCAGATTTAGATTTACAAAGTAGTGGTTGGGTAGCAGGTATATCGGAAGGAGGAGCAAAAAAGTATCAGTTAAGAAGACATAAATCGGTAGATAAGGAAGGAAGAGAAGATAACATAGGCGATCCAAACGATCCAACAAAGTCTAATTATATATCAGAAACAGGTATGGGATGGTTTCCCGGATATGCTATTGACATGGAAACTGGCGAAAGGTTGAATATAGCATTTGGTGAAAATTCTAGATACCCTCATCAAAATGGTAGAGATATGATATGGAACCCAACTTCTGACTATGCCGATGCAACTTATTACCAGACAGGAGGCTTAGCTGGTAATTTATATCTTGGCGGACAGCATGTGATATATGTATTTGGTCATAATGATAGACCATCGAGTAGTGCAACGCAAGTAGATTCAATGCCTGCCTATGATGAGGGTCGTTATTTAGTTAGAAAATTAAAGCAGTTAGAAACTTTAAGTGGTTCAACATATGAAATAAGAATGGCATTTTTATGGAATAATGCAATGTGGGTAAGCATACCAATGTTAAGTTCGTTAATAAAGAAGCCAGCAGGGACCACAGACCCCTATTGGTTTATACAGGGCGATGTGAAGATATATATATCGGTTGCTAACCCATATCAGGTATCTTCGCCAGAACTAAGATCGGCTAATCCTTTTAATAATGGATTTCCGGCGTACTATTTTAGCTTGAAAGATGTAGCTCCAATAAAAGGAGATAAGGAAACAGCAAAGAATGCTTTAGATTTAATAAGAGTAGTTCCTAACCCATATTATGGTTATAGTGGATACGAAAACTCGCAGCTAGATTATAAAGTGAAAATAACAAATTTACCTCAGAAGTGTACAATAAGTATATTTAATGTAAGTGGTACTTTAATAAGAAGGTTTAAGAAAGATAGTCCATTAACTTATCAAGACTGGGACTTAAAAAATGAATATGGTATACCAATTGCAAGTGGTGTATATATAATACACATAGATGCACCTGGTATAGGAGAAAAAATAGTGAAATGGTTTGGTGTGTTAAGACCAATCGATTTAAATAACTTTTAAAAATACGATGAACTATGATAAATAGAATATTAACTTTCATATTTTTATTGGTGGTAGCATACTTATATTCTGGTAACGAACAAAGAGCAGGCCAAGCAGGAGCAAGTGAGCTGTTAATAAATCCGTGGGCTCGTAGCTCAGGATGGGGTAGTGCGAATACAGCAGGAATAAAGGGAGTAGAAGCTTTTAATTTAAATATTGCAGGTACAGCCTTTATAAAGAAAACAGAACTAATGTTTGCGTATACAAACTGGCTTGTGGGGTCAGAGATATATATAACTTCTTTTGGGTTTACTCAAAAAGTTGGTGAAACAGGTGCACTTAGTATGATGCTTATGAATATGGATTTTGGAAATATAGAAATTACAACATACGACATGCCCGAGGGAGGTTTAGGTACATTTCATCCAACCTACACTATTATTGGTTTGGCATATGCAAAGGAGTTTTCTAATAGCATTTATGGAGGTTTAGCAGTAAAAGTAGTTAACGAAAAAATACCAGATTTAAGCGCAACAGGTGTATGCCTTGATGCAGGCATCCAATATCTTACAGGACTAGGAAAAGATAAAACAGGGAAAAAAATAAGAGATAATCTTCACTTTGGTATATCAATGAAAAATATAGGCACACCTATGAGGTATAGAGGCGATGGTTTATCTTTCAGAGGGTTGGTGCCGCCAAACGATATTATTATGACCGTAGAACAACGCTCGGCCGAATTTGAATTACCTGCGTTAATAACTCTTGGTGCAATGTTTGATTTTTATCCTGCTTCGAAATTAGATTCAACAGGTACGAAAGTTTATAGAATGCACAGATTATCGATTGCAGGAAATTTTACTTCAAATTCTTTTACTAAAGATCAATTTCATGCAGGGTTAGAATACTCTTTCAAAGAAATTATAATGGTTAGGGGAGGATTTATATATGAAAAAGGCATATTTGAATATGAAACACGAACAACAGCATTTACTGGTCCTACATTGGGTGCAACGGTTCAAATACCCTTAAATAAAGAAAAAAATAGCGTTTTTGCTTTTGATTATTCATATAGATTTACTAATCCGTTTAATGGCGTTCATACTATTGGAGTTAAAGTAACTTTATAATTTTCAATAAAAATTTAGTTAAGTAATAATTTTAAATTGAAATTTATTATGGCAATTCAATATTTAACAAGAGAAGGTTACGAAAAACTAAAAGAAGAACTTGAATATTTAAAAAAAGTTGAAAGGCCTAGAATTTCTAATTTAATAGCTGAAGCAAGAGACAAAGGAGATTTGTCTGAAAATTCTGAATATGATGCAGCTAAGGAAGCTCAGGCATTACTAGAATTAAGAATAAGGAAATTAGAAGAAATTTTACAAAATTGTAGAATAATAGATCAATCTCAAGTCGATGTCAATAAAGTACAAATTTTCTCTAAGGTGAAAATTAAAAATTTGGCGACAAATAAGACAGTTGAATACACAATTGTTTCTGAAACAGAAGCAAATATAAAAGAGAATAAAATTTCAATTAATTCTCCAATTGCCCAAGGGCTGCTTGGGAAAAGTGTAGGTGATATTGTAGAAATAAATGTACCCAACGGAACTTTAAAATTTGAAATAATCTCTATTAAAAAATAGTTAAATGCCTAGTGTTTTCACTAAAATAATAAATGGCGAAATACCGGCTTATAAGGTAGCTGAAACAGAAAGATGTTTGGCTTTTTTAGATATTCGTCCAATTTCTGTTGGGCACACACTTGTAATACCAAAACAAGAAATAGATTATATTTTTGATTTACCTGATGATTTACTTGGCGAACTAATGATATTTGCTAAAAAAGTTGCTAAGGCCATTGAAAATACAATACCTTGTAAAAGAATTGGAATAGCTGTTGTTGGATTAGAAGTACCTCATGCTCATATTCATCTTATTCCTATTAATGATATTTATGATATAGATTTTTCTAAACATAGATTAACATTAACAGAGCAAGAATTTAATAACATTGCTGAAAAAATATCTAATAATTATAAGAATTTAATAGGATTTTAGTTCAATCAATTCTATGTTATTTTGTAACTTTTTCCCAAGTTTTTGCTAGATTTAGTGCAATATTAATGTAAATTTTGTTGTCGAAAGGTCTTGTCGCTTCATTATATTAAAATATTTCAGTTTGTGATAGTTATTTACTCTAGGTTTTTAGTGTTAAAATATTTTCTTATGTAAAATTAGGTATTTAACAAAAATTTTGTTGCTTTTAGGTACGATAAAAGGTAAGAATTAGAAAGAACCTATAAATTTATGGCAGAAATTAAAATTTTAACATTGTATAATTTTCAGAAAATAATTTTTAGTTTATTTACAAAGATTTTGACATTAACCAATAAAATTGCTTTTAAAAAATTATTATCTCACTTATTAGACAATACTGCCTGATAATAATTTTGCAAAAGATCTCTCACAACTTTTTTATCTTAACTTTTTAAATTATTGTTTGCAATACCAAGTTTTTATTTTTTTACATATATTAACAACACTTAGCATTACAGGTACTTCGACAAGTACACCAACAACAGTAGCAAGTGCGGCACCAGACGATGGGCCAAATAAAGCTATAGCAGTTGCAACTGCAAGTTCAAAAAAATTACTTGCACCAATTAGTGCACCAGGAGCTGCAATATTGAAATCGACCTTAAAACGACGCATTAATATAATTACTAACGAAGAATTGAAATATACTTGGATTAAAATAGGAATTGCAATTAGTAAAACATGAAGTAGCTTAGATGTAATATTTTGCGCCTGAAATGCAAAAATAAATATTAAAGTGAGTAATAAAGCAATAATACTTATTGGGCTAAACTTGGGTATAAATTTATTATTGAACCATGCTTCGCCATATTTTTTTATAACAAGTTTACGAGTAATAAAGCCAGCCGATAAAGGAATTACTATAAAAATAATAACAGCCCAAAGTAAAACATTAAAAGGAACAAATAACGAGGAAGTACCGCTAACGAGTAATTTTACTATTGGAGCAAAAGCTATTAGCATAATAAGATCGTTAATTGCAACTTGAACCAATGTATACCCTGGATTCCCGTTAACTAAGTAACTCCACACAAAAACCATGGCTGTGCATGGGGCTGCTGCAAGTATTATTACTCCTGCAGTATATTGTTGTCCTAATTCGGTAGGTATTAATTCATTGTATATCTTTGTGAAAAATAGCCAACCCAAGAAAGCCATTGAAAAAGGTTTTATTAGCCAGTTAACAAAAAGTGTAATGAATAATCCCTTAGGTTTTTTACCTACATTTTTTATTGACTCAAAGTCAACTTTTAGCATCATGGGATAAATCATAAGCCACAACAAAAGTGCTATGGGAATATTAATATGTGTATCTGTTCCAAATTCTAATTTTCTTAATGATGCAGTTATTTCTGGAAAATTATTGCCCAAAAAAACACCAATTATCATGCATAAGATTACCCAAATTGTTAAGTACCTCTCAAAGAAAGTCATGTTTCGAAAATTTTTTAAATGTATTGTACATTTATTTTTTTTGAAATGATATTTAAAATCAGTTAATTTGTTTTATATCAACATCGAAAAAAGATTCTATTTTTAAATGTGCTTCATATTCTGGAGTTAAGTAAACATTTTTATATTGTCCTTTTAAAACTCTTATAGTTTTAAAACCATGCTTTTTTATACCCACAAAATCTTTGTAGGGATTATCGCCAAAATAAACCACATTGGCGGGTGTAACTTTTTCCCATTCAGCTATTTTAAAAAAGACAAATGGAGAAGGTTTTTCGTATTTTATACCATAAATGCGTGTTGGAATAATTTTTTTTACGTATTTATTTAAGCCAAGATATTTGGCTTTATTTAATTGCACATACTTATTACCATCGGTAACTACATATATTTTTTCGTTCGAAAGCTTTTTCAAAAAATATTCGCTATCTTCATATAATTTGATATTTGGTGGGTGATATCTGTAAATTTTTATACATTTTAAAACTTCTTTCTTTGAATAATATCCTAATTCGGAAAGTAATACATCGAAAGTATTTCCTCGTCCGTACTGTTCAAAGATCTCTAATAGTCTATGAAACACCCTATCTTGTGGTAATCGATATTTAGAAGACAGATAATTGGCAACACTTTTAAAACCACTTTTTATAAATGAAAGTTCTTCGTAAAGGGTGTCGTCCAAATCAAAAACAAAAATCATAAGAACTATTAAATTTTTTGTTTATTAAAACCAATTGTATAATAACTTTACTTAAACCATAAAAATTTCTTTCTTTATATTCAACAATTTTTATTTATAATTTACAAGTATTTTTATTACAAGTCTCTTAAAATTCAATTTTAATGTTTTATTGGTATTGTTGTTGAAGAATTTTTTATTGCTATTTGTATTAATTTGGAAAAATGTTTTAATACTGTATTTGTGAGAGTGGTCGTGATAAAATACTTTATAAAAATATTTTTTTATAAAAGTAAGCAAATTTAATGCAATATTGTAAAAATAAATAACTAAGGTGTTAATTGCATTTTCTAACTTAAAAAGAAAAAAAAACTTTAAATTAATGGTATCTTCACTATTACATGCAATTTTATTTTTAGATTTTATATTATAAAGTTTGTAGGTATTTCGCAATGATGTAAATAATTGTAAAATATTAAAAGTATTAGAAAAATTGAAAATAACTTTGTTAATGATTGCTAAAAAGAAAGAACTAAGTATTAAAATTTCTTTTTTATCGATAGTAGATTTAACAAATACTGCCTGTTTGAATGGTAATATATATTTAATGTAATTATTCTGTAAACTTGTTCGACTGTAAAAGTTACCCACAGGGCAAGATAATGTGTATTTAGGAACTATATAAGATACAAATTCTCTTAATAATAGTTTTTTCATTGTAAAATTTTTAGTATTAGCTAAGGTAAACAGAGAAATCAGGGAAACATAAAGTTAAATTTTAAAAAAATAATCGTTGTATACTCTAATTAACTTCTGAGGCTCTATTTTAGAGTAATAGGTATTAATATTTTCGTTATTAGCCTCTAATAAGAACCAATATATTGTTTCTAAGCCGCTACATATAGAAAGTGTTGAGGCTCCACCCAACCTACAGTTACATTCAATAATATAAGCATTGTTGCCTTTTATTATAGCTTGAAATATGGCATGTCCTCTAATATTTAAAAATTCAGAAAGCTCAGAAAATAACAATTTTAGTTTTCTATTATTGAAAATTGTAGAAATATGCGATTCTCCATTTACTATTAGATTCCTTTCTCTTAAAACTACTTCTTTACATTTTCCTTCTTTTGTAACATACACATCAATGCTTATTTCTTTTCCTTCAATAAAAGGTTGGAAGATAGGATTTTCTAATTCTTTAGCAAAATCAATAGCTTTGTTGTAAGTTAAATTAATTCCTATTTTTCTAGATCCTGCTCCAAATCTTTCTTTTACAACATAATAAGTACTTTTTATATCTTCAATTTTAGTACTTGTTTCAATTACAGGGTATTTATTTTTTAAAGTATTATAGAACAATAACTTATCGTTAGTAATTTTTATTGTTTGTGGTGGGCTTACCATTACATGAATATTGTGTTTTTTTAGTTCGTTTTTAATTTTTGCCCAAAACATAAGTTCATTGTCGCGTGTTGGTATAATGTATTTGATATTTCTTTTTTTGCATTCGGTGATTATATCGCGAAGGCTATATTTTTCTGTAAGTTTCATTTTCCAAAATTCATCTGTAAAATATTTACCAATACAGTTTTTATCGCAATCGCCACCAATTATTTTAAGGTTATTGGAAAACTTTTTTGAAGAAGCTCTTATAATGTTTATTAAAGGAATTTTTTTAGACACACTTGTAATAAGTATAGAACTTTTTTCGCCAATGCTTTCTTCGTATACACCATTTCTTTGTTTTTCGAACTCTATTATTTTTTTTATTCCCTCCTCTAAGGTTATTTTAGGAGTCCAATTCAAGATGGAATTTAATAAGGTAACATCGGCACAAGAAGCTTCGTAAGGAATGTTTTCGTGGATTTCTCTTATCTTCATTTTTGGGAAGTATGAAAATAGAATTTTTATTATATCTTCAACTTTACGAGGTATACCAGTTCCAAGGTTAACAATACCGCAAAAATCAGATTTGGCTAATCTTAATAATCCTTCGGCAGAATCTTCGGCGTAAATATAATCGAAAATATTTTCTTTATTGTACAATAAAATTTCTTCGTTTTTAATTATTGCTCTTATCCAACGCGATATTACATCTCTCGAATTTTTACCGTAGCCTCGAAAAATACGTGCAGAAATAAATTTGAATTGTTTATTTTTAAAGTTATTTAAAAATAGAAGCTCACATTCGTGAGCCAATTTTGCCATTCCTGTTAAATTCCTAGGCATTATTGGAAAATCTTCTTTCAACTTTATAGGGGTGGTTTGTGGAGTATTGAATTGATATAAATTTTCATTGTAAACCAAGTAAGATGAAGCAAAAATAACTTTTTGTAAGGAACTAATATCCTTTAAAATCGACATTAAATAGTTACTTAATCTTATATTATTATGAAAATTTTCGTCCCAAAATTCATATGTTTCTTTTGTTCTTTCGAATGTTGCTGCCAGGTGAAAAAATATGTTAGGTTTAAATCTTTTAAGTTCTTCGGGAGCAATATAATTTAAATCGCCTTGTCTGTAAAGTATATCTGAAGGCCAATGTAAAGGACGAGGTTTTAAATCGCCTACAAAAATTATAGCACCTTCTTTGTACAATTTTCTTACTAACTCGTTACCAATAACACCATTCCCCCCACTAATAAAAATCCTCTTATTCTTTAAAGTTTTTTTCATACTCCGATTTTAAAATACTATGAATTAAAGAATTAATAAATTTATTTTTAAAGAAAACATGCTCTCTTAATATTCCTTCTAATTTAAAACCATTTTTTTCTAAAATTGTAATATGAAATTTTCTAAATTCATATGTTTCGCTAAACAACCGATTAAGTTGAATGTCGTTAAATGTTACCTGATAAATAAGTTTTAAAAAGGAAGTGAAATCTTCTGAATAAATTTCATTTATTTGACTTCTTTTTGTTTCAACTAAAAAGGATAATTCAGCTCTTTTATTGTACCAGTCGATATTGGTTAGCCCTCCATAGCCTATACATTCATTATTAAATAGATAACTAAATAATATTTGTTTAGGTTTTTCTTCATAAAATGTTGGTAAAACAAAGTTTTGGTAATAGTTTTTTTGTTCTTCTTCTGTGAGCAAATGATTTTGTCTTAAAATATCTATTTGTTCGTTTCGCCACTTCATTATTTTAAAAATATCTTCTTCGCGGTAGGGCGTAATTTTATAAGGCCCTAAAACTAATTCTGGTTTTTTAAGGCATTTCATATTCAAATATTCCTATTATTTGTCGTCCTAGCTTAACGTTAAAAAGTGAAACATAAAAATTTAAAACATCGTTAATTTTATTATTCTCAAAAATGAAATTAAAAGAAGAAACCCTTTGTTGATGGGCACATTTACCCTTCTTAGGATTATTTACATAATTTGCACAGGGGTTTAATATGTTTAAATCAATGGGGAAATCGGAAAATAATAATCTTTTTTTCCAGCCAAAATTATTGCAAAAATTTATAAGACCTTTAGGATTAAAATAAGAAATATGGTCGGGGGTGATTATCCAAAATTTACTTTTTATTATTTTATTTTTAAGAGCAAAAATTTGTAGCGGTGAAAAATCGTTTGGCACTTCTATAACTAAAAAAGAACCATTTTTCACTAGATTTTGAAGTGTTTTCATTAATTCTTCAGGATATAGTAGATGTTCTAAAACATTATCCATCCATATTATATCAAATTTTTTTTCGCTATTAGCGAGTACTTTTAAATTTTCTAAAATATCGCCGACTATCAGATATTTCAAAACTTGGGTATTATTTTTTTTTATTGCGTAGTCGGAAAAATCTAAGCCGATTAGGTTATTACTATATTTTGATAAATACTTTAAAAGCCAGCCCTCGCCACATCCTATATCTAGAATGTGGGTATTTTTCTTAATTTTTCTAAATTTTTTTAATGCGTGAATTTTTAGAGCGATGTTGTATTCAATATATTTCAGTTCATCTTTTGTATATGTGGCTTTGTAAGAGCCCTTACAAGTTTGGTAATATTTTTGAGTGTAATATTCTTTTAATTCTTTATAGGTAGGTTTATTAGCTAGTTCGTAAAATCCGAATTTATTTTTTTTTACTTTATTGTGCATTTATCATTTTATATTTTAGTTCGGCTATTTTCCAATCGTCTTCGTTATCTATATCTTGTGCTTCGAGTTGAGATAATATAATGACACCTGCATTATTTGAAAAAAAACGTTTTTGTTTAAGAAACTCATTGGTTTTCATCCAATAAAACTGACCTGCGTCGTGGTATGCGATTTCTAGGTCTTGTGAGCGAGTAAAGATATATTCAGGATAAAACATTTGAGCTTTGCCATCTCTAATGCGAAGAGCACGTTGTATTGGATAACTAAAAGGTACTACGGGAAATACTGAATCGTAATTGTTGTTTAGTAACAAGTTGTATGCTTCGATTATTTTGTTTGCTTTCATAAGAGGTGCGGTGGCAAATATACAACAAATATTATCGAAATGCATGTTTAGATTTGAGTATTTATTTAGTACTTCTTCTACTATTTGGGCAATATGAGCAGTATCGGTAGAAGTTTCATTACTTCGCATAAAAGGCACCGATGCTCCATAATTTTGGGCAATTTCGGCAATTTCATAATCGTCGGTCGATACCATTATTTCTTGAAATAAACATGTTTGTTTAGCTGTTTCTATTGAATATGCAATAATGGGTTTACCTAAGAAAGGCTTAATATTTTTACGTGGTATTCGTTTGCTTCCTCCGCGTGCCGGTATAATAGCAAGGTTTTTCATTGGTCTTTTTTTTCTATTTTACTCAGAAAATCATTGTATGTAATTTTTAACCCTTCTGTGAGAGGAGTTTTTGCTCTCCAGCCCATGTTATGAATTTTTGTACAGTCAAGTAATTTTCTTGGTGTGCCATCGGGCATATTAGGGTTGAAAACAATATTTCCATTGTAACCAACAATTTTTTTTATGAGATATGCAAGATCTCTTATTGATATTTCTTCGCCACTTCCAACATTAATCCATCCGTAGTTATTATAATTGTTCATAAGAAAAATACAGGCATCGGCAAGGTCGTCTGTAAATAGAAACTCGCGGAATGGTGTACCTGTTCCCCAAACTTCTACTTCGGGTAATTTTTTTTCTTTTGCTTCGTGAAATCTTTTTATTAAAGCAGGAATAACATGCGAATTTTCGGGGTGATAGTTATCGTTTATTCCGTAAAGATTTGTAGGCATAACACTTATAAAGTTACAACCGTATTGAAATCTATATGTATCGCAAAGTTTTAACCCTACGATTTTAGCAATAGCATAGGGCTCATTGGTTGGTTCTAATGCTCCTGTTAATAAATATTCTTCTTTAAGTGGTTGAGGAGCAAATTTTGGATATATACATGAAGAGCCCAAAAAGAGTAGCTTTTTTGTTCCATACTTGTATGCAGAGTGAATAATATTTGCAGCAATCATTAAGTTTTCGTATAAAAACTGAGCTTTATAAGTATTGTTGGCATATATACCACCTACTTTTGCTGCAGCAACAAAAACATATTCGGGTTTATGTTTTTCAAAAAACAACTCAACATCTGTTTGTCTTATTAAGTTAAGTTCTTGTGAAGTAGCTGTAAGAATATTATTGTAACCATTTTTTTTTAATGCTCTTACTATAGCACTTCCCACCATGCCAGTATGGCCCGCAACGTAAATAAGAGAATTTGTATTCATGAGTTAAATTTGTTTACAAATTTATATTTAAAATTATACATTTTTAAAATGTTTTATATTAATTCTTTTTAGCTAAGTTTCTAGTATGAAAGTAAAATTCTTTTTATGTATTAAGTTTATTTTACTTAATACAAATAATATTTTTTTTAAGGTCTAAAAAAATTCATAATACTTCTAAATATTTTTTTGCTATTTCAATAGCTGGCGAATATGGAAAATTTTCTATTCTAAATAGAACCAAGTCTTTAGATTTTTCTTTAATTACTTCTCCTACGTATCCCATTAATGAACCGCTGATAACTTTTACCTTTTGTCCTGCTTTAATATCGGACGACACTACATTAATCTTAAGGTCAAGAGTTATTAATTTTTTGAGCATTTCTATTTCTTTTTCTTTTATTATAGCTGGTTTGCCGTTAAACCATATGTATTTTACTATTCCTTTAACTTCAAATACTTTATAATATTCTTTTTTATCAACTTTTACGAAGCAATACGATCTAAATAAAGGCACCTCGATTATTTTTTTGCGATCTTTCCATTGGTGTAATTCCTTTGTCAATGGTAAAAAAGTTTCTATTCCTAATTTAGTAAGTGCTTCATACACTTTTTTTTCGAAATTCGATCTTGTATATATGGCATGCCATTGCTTATTCATTCTTTATATTTATTTAAAAGGGTTGTTATATATAATAAAACAAAAGTTAGAATACCATTTATAAGTATAATTTCAAAACCAAATTTATACCCATCAAATAATACTTCGGAATGTTTATTTAAAAAATAACAAATAATAGGAGAAGCAACAACAATAAAAGGTACGAGTTTTTCGTTGGTTTTAAATTTTGTAAATAAACCATAAGCATATAATCCTAATAAAGGGCCATAAGTATAACCTGCAATAGTAAATAGTTCTTCAATAATAGCGACTTTAGTTATTGAATTAAAGATTATTATTATTGCATACAGCATTATTGTAAATGAGATATGTACAAAAAATCTAATTTTTTTAATTTTTTCTTCTGATAGATTTTTTCTTAGTACTCCGAGTATATCAACACAAAAGATAGTAGTTAACGAAGTTAAAGCTCCGTCGGCACTTGGAAAAGTTGCTGATATTAAGCCTATAAGAAATATTACTGCTATTATTCCGCCGGCATATTTTAAAGCAATAAGAGGAAACAAATTATCGGATTTTTCTGGTAAAGGTATATTGTATTTTTCAGCATATAGATACAATAAAACTCCAAGTGAGAGAAATAAAAGGTTAACAATAGCAATAATAAAACTATAAGTTATCATATTTTTTTGAGCATCTTGCAAAGATCGGCAACTAATGTTTTTTTGCATCATTTCCTGATCTAAACCTGTCATGGTTATTGTTATGAAAACTCCTGCTAAAAATTGCTTTATAAAAAAATTAGGTGTATTGTAATTATCGAAAAAGAATATTTTAGACATTTTTGAATTACTTATAGCAGATATAATTGTGTTAAGCGATAAATTCAGATGTTGCGATATAAAAATTATTGTCAAAATAACAGATAAAATCATTCCTAATGTTTGTAATAAATCGGTGTAAACGAGAGTTTTTACACCACCCTTATAGGTATAAAGTAACATAAGGATCAGAAAAAATGCTGCAGTTATGAAAAAGGGTATATTCCATTTTGCAAAAACAAAATATTGTAAAAGATTTATAACAATAAAAACTCTTAAAGCCGCTCCTATTGAACGTGAAATTATAAAAAAAATTGCACCTGTTTTGTATGAATGCATACCAAAACGATTTTGAAGGTACCCATAAATTGAAGGTACGTTAAGTTTATAATATATTGGGAGTAAAACAAAAGCAATTAAAAAATAACCAACAATGTATCCTAGTACCATTTGTAAATAAGAAAACTGAGTTGTTTTTACCCATCCAGGTACCGAAATAAAAGTAATACCCGACAAAGAAGTTCCAACCATTCCTAAAGCTACCCAATACCATTTACTTTTTCTATTTGCATTAAAAAAAGTAAGATTAGTAGCACCTTTAGAGGTAAGAAAGGCTAATAACATTAATAAACCAAAATATAAAAGTAGTATAAGTAATATCACAAATGGATTCATTATTTTTTTTGCAAATTTTTAAAAAATATTGTTTTTTGCATAATATTTTTACAGAGAATGCTATTTAAAGATATAATTGGACAGGAAAAAATAAAAGAATATCTAATAGAGGTAGCAAAAAAAAATAAAATTCCCCATGCTTTGTTGTTCACAGGCCCAGAAGGGGCGGGGAAACTAGCCACGGCAATTGCTTTCGCTCAATATGTTAATTGTCTTGATGAAAATAAAAATGATGATTCATGTAATAATTGTGAATCTTGTAGTAAGATAAAAAAATTATTACATCCTGATATACATTTTGTTTTTCCCATATATAAAGGTTCTTCTAAAGGAAATGTGTGCGATGATTTTATTGAATTGTGGAGAAATTTCATTTTGAACCACATATATTTTAAAGCAACAGATTGGTATAACATTATAGCTAAAGATAAGGGTCAACCAACAATATATGCCGAAGAAACTTTGCAAATAATTAATAAAGCAAATACAAAGAAGAGCGAAGCAAAGTATAAATTTATTATTATTTATCAGCCCGAACGAATGAACATAAGTTCGGCAAATAAACTTCTAAAAATACTTGAAGAACCATATTTTGGAACTGTTTTTATACTTATTTCGTCAAATCAAGAATTATTGTTACCAACAATTGTTTCAAGATGTCAGCATATTCGTTTCCCGGTGGTAGATTTTAATGCTTTAAAAGAGTACTTAAAAATTAAATTTCCTAATGTTGACGAACAAATTCTTCATCAGTCAATAATTCTTTCAGAAGGCAATGTTGCTCATTGTATTGAATTGCTTAATAGAGACGAAGCACTTAAAAATTATCTTAATCTTTATATTCAAATAATGCGTATTGCATATACAATTTCCACAAAAAAAACAGATTATCAAAAAATTACTCAAATAGTCGAAGAATTATTACAGCTAAGCAAAGAACAGCAAAAAGACTTTATTAAATATTGTATTCGCTATACTCGCGATAATCTGATGTACGGCTTAAAACAAAAAGCTATTACTTTTTTGAGTAAGGAAGAACGGGAGTTTAGCGAAAAATTTTCTAATTTTGTTACATTAAGTTTTGCTGAAAACTTATATCGTAACCTTTCAGAAACATTATATCACATAGAAAGAAACGCGAATGCTCGAATTGTTTTTACTGATCTTATCTTGAAAATTAAAGATTATTTCTGAAAAAAGTTAATCTTTGACCTTTTGAAATTCCGCAATAAATGAAAAAATTTTTGTTGTTAATTGTAGCATTTGTGCCTGCAAATAAATAAACCAAATACTTTTTCGACAATAAATAATATATGTCGAAGTAAAGATAAATATTTTTTTGTAAATTACCACTCAGCAAAAAATTTCCATAATCATTTCTTTTGTAATTATATGAAACGTAAATATTATCGCCTCTATTAATGCTGTCGGTTTTCCCTTGATATTGTAAAAAAGAAAATGTCGTAAAAATGAAATTACTAAAAGGATATTGTAAAACTAATATAACTTCAAGAAAGTTTGAACCCATAGGATGTGCAAGTGGATAGTGATTATTTCCCCAATTTTTAAGATAAGTTGAATGAGAATAGGTAAAAGGCATGCATACATTAGTTTCGACAAGAGTGTAAAAATTGTCGATGTTAAAAGTGTTATAGCATTTGTATCCAAATTGAAAAGCATACTTGTTGCCCCACCACCCCTTTTTCGTTTTGAATTCTTTAAGATAAAACTCATCGACTAGAATTTGTAAGTATAAATAAGAAGCTTTAAAAAACTTATGAGTTAAGCCAAATCCCAATAAGACATTGTCTGGTGACCCGAGAGCCCATTCTACTGGTCGAAAAAAAATAAATGGATTTATGTAATTAATTTCAATCCCTCTTTTCCCAATGCTATCAATTGGTTGCCAAATTACTGTTTCAAAAGCATTAAGATTTAGATGCTTAGTTAATTCAAAATTAACATAATGACATGTGCTATATTTTTTTGAAAATTTTTCGTTGAAAAATTTAAATTTGGGCTCGTTAAAGAAAGAATAGAGAATTGAATATTCTATTCGCCAAGTTTTTGTTGTTCCCTTAATGTAAGGATATAAACATCCCTGATTTGATAAAAATAAAGACCTGTAACCATCGCCTACAAACTGATGGCCATACCCTCCTTCAATATGTAAAAAGGGGTATAGTTTAAAATATACTGTAAATTCTGGATTTATGGAGTAAAGTAAGTTGTTTTTATAGGAGCTAAAAATTCCTGTATAAGGTAAAATGTTAGTAGAGTCAATAAGTTTAGTTTGAAACTTTGTTGGTTTTATTAGAAAAGTACTAACAGTACCCGAAATTCCATATTTGTTTGATTTTCCCGCTTTGTAATGAAAACCAGTATTATTAATAAAACTATTATCGGAACAGTAATCAATAGTTAAAAAAGGATTTAAAAACAAAAAATAGTTTGAATCGTTTGTTAAATTGTACCATCCATTATTAATTAAACTTTCGTTGTGCATGTTAACAAATGTATGCTTATTTAATTTATAGCTATCTTTATAGTAAATGTTATATTCGTCAGCATATTTCAGAAAATTTTTATTGTTTAAAAGTGCAATTTGAGAAAATGTGGTCATGTAAACATACAATAGAGTAAATATTAAATGTTTCATCATTCAAACATAATAAATTTGAAGTAAAGAAAAAAATTTAGAAACTTTGCAATATAAATGATAGCAATAACTGGTAGTACTGGATTTGTAGGATCACATTTATTGCTAGATTTCTGTAGGCAAAATAAAGAATTTATTGCTATTAAACGAGAGAATTCTGATATTCGATATACGTTGAAAATATTTGAAATAAACGATGCTTTGAATTTATTTGATAAAATAAAATGGCTAAATTGCGATCTTACTAATTACCTCGATGTTTACGAAAAGTTAAAAGGTGTATCTGTTTTAATTCATGCAGCAGCAGTTGTTAGTTTAACGTCGAATTCTAATTCCCTAATAAAAAATAATGTAGAAATTACCAAAAACATTGTAAACGCATGTACTCAGCATAATGTTAAATTGGTACATATAAGCTCAATAGCTACATTAGCAATGAAAAATAATATTGGTAAAGAAGAATACAAAATAAATCCAAATGATTTTCATAGTAAATATACCTTATCTAAATATTTTTCTGAATTAGAGGTGTGGAAAGGAATGGAGGAAGGTTTACAAGCTATAATATTGCATCCGTCGGTTATTATTGGTTATTTAAAAAATGAAAGGTTAATGACTAGATTGTATAAATATTTTAGAAAAAGATATATTTATATTCCAGATATTATTGTAAGTATTGTTGATGTAAAAGATGTAATTAAAGCTATTAATATAATTATCGATAAAGATTTATTTGATAATGAGAATTTCATAATAACTGCATATAATATAAAATTGCAAGAAATAGTACGGTTGATAAACCAGAAATTTAAGGTGAATAGTAAAATTAAAATTGTAAACGTCGATAAATTTAAAATGTTATTTAAAATAGGCGATATTTTTTCAAGAGTTTTTAGGTTGAATATATTAAATTCAAATATGTTAAATTTGCTTAAAAAAAATTACATTTACGATAACTCTAAATTTATTAAGAAAGTTAATTTTATATATACTCCTTTAGAGCAAACACTTGAAGATGTGATAATAAAATATGAAAAAATTAATAAAACATAAGCTTTTCATATTGATTTCTCTTGGCATGATTTGGGGTGCTTCTTTTATATTAATTAAAAAAAGTTTAACTGTATTTTCGTTTTCAGAAGTTGCTTTACTACGATTATCTATAGCTGGTTTAGTTCTTCTACCATTTTCTATAAAAGCAATGAAAGAATTAACTAAAAAAGAACTGCTTTACTTAATGGAACCGGCTTTTATAGGAAATGGTATTCCGGCATTTATATTTGCTTACTCTCAACAATACATTAATAGTAACGAAGCAGCCATACTTAATTCTTTAACTCCTATTTTTACCGTTATTATTTCTTACCTTTTTTTTAAAGCTCCTGAAAGCAAAAATATAATAATAGGTATAATATTAGGATTTTTAGGTTCGCTTATACTTATTGTTTCTTCAGAAGGAAACTATAAAGTGCATCTGCTTTCGTATCTTTTATTAATATTGGCAACTATTATGTATGGTTTTAATACAAATTTTGTTAAAAATTACTGTGCTAATATAAAAAGTTCGTATATTGCTTCAATCTCGTATTTTATATTTATTTTCTTGCTTCCTTTTATTGTTAATAACAATTTTATAAATAAGTTAAGTAACAATTATTTTGGCCTTTTGTACGTATTGTTATTAGGAATATTTTGTACAGGTTTGCCACTTATTTGGTTTAATGTTCTTTTAAAACAAGTAAGTGCTACTTATTCTAGCTATGTTACTTATATTATTCCTGTTTTTGCGTTTTTTTGGGCAGCCATTGACAACGAAATATTTACTATTTTTCATATTATAGCAATTTTTTTAATATTAAGCGGGGTTTTTATTATTAATAAAAAGGATAAGATTTATGCACCTAAGTAGATGGCAAAGAGTATTCTTATCGGTTTGTAGTGGCATTCTTTTATCAGGAGGATGGGCTGGTTCGTACTGGCAACTAATGGTATTTTTTGCTTTTGTACCTTTACTAATTATCGAACACTTTTTTTGTACATATAAAAATGAGTACAAGGCATACTATTTTTTTCGTCTCTCATTTTTAAGTTTTCTAATATGGAATGCTCTTTCTGTGTGGTGGATTTATTATGCTACTATTATTGGGGCAATTCTTGCTATTGTCTTAAACGCTTTATTTATGACACTTGTAATGTATTTATATCATATATTTAAAAGAAGAAATTCATTATTTCTCTCTTGTGTCTTTTTTATTGTTGTATGGCTTTCTTTTGAGTATATTCACCTAAACTGGGAATTATCGTGGCCCTGGCTCACATTAGGTAACGCCTTCTCTGAAAACACTTGGCTAATTCAATGGTACGAGTATACAGGAGTATTAGGGGGTTCTTTATGGATATTAGTAATTAATCTCTTAATTTTTCTAATGATTATTAAATGGTACGAAAATAATTGGACACCAAGAAGTTTAATTTATACTTTTATTGTCGTATTAATTTTTCCAACAGGATTTTCGCTATGGCGTTATTTTACTTATAAAGAATGTGGAAATAAAGCAAAGGTATTAGTAATACAACCTAATATAGATCCATATAACGATAAATTTACAGGAATGAGTGTTGAGCAACAAATAGAAAGAATGAAATATCTAATAAAAAAAGGTTACGATCAAGAAGTAGAATATGTTGTTTGCCCAGAAACTGCATTACCTCAAGGAATATGGGAAGAGGATCTTAAGATTCATCCACATGTTAAAGAATTCATTGAGATGTCGAAACAACTTAATGTAAAATTTGTTATTGGTGCCTCTACATTTAAGTATTATAAGACTAAAGAAACTTCAACAGCAAGAAAATTAGAAGGTGGTTATTACGATGCATTTAATACGGTTTTATTTATAGATAAAGATAATATTCAGATTTATCATAAAAGTTTATTAGTACTTGGTGTAGAAAAAATGCCATTTTCAGAATTTTTAGGTTTTCTTGAACCGTTAGCATTAGATTTAGGTGGCACAAGCGGTAGTTTAGGGGTACAAGATACTCCTACGGTGTTTGTAAATAAAACAAAAATAGCACCTGCTATTTGCTACGAATCGATATATGGTGAGTATTTATCGAAGTTTATTAAGAAAGGTGCACAATGGTTATGTGTTGTTACTAATGATGGCTGGTGGGGCGATACTCCTGGTTATAAGCAACATTTATCATATAGCCGACTGCGTGCAATCGAATTTAGAAAGTATATAGCTCGCTCAGCAAATACTGGTATCTCGGCCATTATAAATCAAAAAGGTGATATAATTAATAGGACCTTATGGTGGAAACCAATGTATGTAAAAAATTACATCTTATTTAATAATACTGAAACTTTTTATTCTGTTGCTGGAGATTACCTTGGAAGAATTTCTTTATTTATTTTATCCGTTCTAACAACTTATGCAATTTCGCAGTCTTTTCAAAGATATTTAGAAAAAAGAAAATTAACCTAAATCACTAATTTTTTCGAGTTTTTTATAGTTAAAAATTTTTATTTTTCTTTTTTCTACTTTAAGAATATTTTCTTCTTCGAATTGGCGAAGAGTTCTAATAGCATTAGAATTTGTCATGTTACTTAAACTAGCAATATCTTCGCGCGATAAATATGCTTTAATTGTTACATTATCATCTTCGAAGCCATAGGTATCTATAAGTACTAGCAAAGCCTCTGCTAAGCGCCCTCTTACGTGTTTTTGTGTTAAAGTAACACAGCGACTGTTTGAAAAGCCAAGCTCAGTTGCCAGATACTTAATTATTTGCAATGAAAGCGAACTATTATTTTTCAACACTTCGAAAAATGGGTCTTTTTGTATAATCATAATGGTAGATGGTTCTAATGTCATCGACGATGCTCTATATTCCTCGTCAGCAAGAAGTGCTCTATATCCTATAAAACCAACTGGTTTTGCAAGTCTAATAATTTGTTCTCTTCCGCCTATGCCTTCTTTATAAACTTTTACTTTCCCTTCCGATAAGCAAATTAATCCTGATGGTCTTTCTCCTTCATGGTATATAATTTCGTTCTTTTTTAAATTTATACAATTATGATTTTCATTTAAGTATTCTAACTCTTCTTCTGTTAAATACGAAAACAACTTTCTAATTTTTACCTTAAAATCGCAAGTTCGAGCATGCATGTTACACTCACATTTTTATTACAAATTTACTTTATAAATTTGTAATATACAAATATTTAAGATATTTTTTAGAGCTTTTTAAAATACACAGATTATTTTAATGTTAACACAAAGTAGAGTTCTTTAAAAAGAAGAAATACAAACCTAATTATAAGTTCGTGTGTATTATTATGTAAAATCGTAAATAATTTTAAAAGTTAGAGTTTAAAAAAACTTCAATGTAAAATTACAATGAATTTAATATCTATAATGGTCTGGTTTGTAAGGCCCATTGATATCAACACCTATGTATTTTGCTTGTTTTTCTGTGAGTTTAGTTAACTTTGCTCCAATATGTTCTAAGTGCAAGCGTGCAACTTCTTCGTCGAGATATTTAGGTAGGCGATAAACACCTATTTTGTAATCTTTCTGATATAGGTCAATTTGAGCAAGAGTTTGATTTGTAAACGAATTGCTCATAACAAACGAAGGATGCCCTGCTGCGCAACCAAGGTTTACAAGACGCCCCTCGGCAAGTAGTATTATTGAATGTCCATCGGGAAATATATACTTATCAACTTGTGGTTTAATATTTACCTTTTTTATGCCTGGATAAGAGTTTAACCTGTCTACTTGAATTTCGTTATCAAAGTGTCCTATATTACATACTATAGAATTATCTTTCATTTTTAGCATATGTTCAAGAGTAATAACGTCGCAATTACCTGTTGCTGTAACGAAGATTGTAGCTTCCGATAAAGCGTCTTCGATTGTTGTAACTTCATAGCCTTCCATGGCTGCTTGTAATGCGCAAATTGGGTCGATTTCGGATATTAGTACTCTTGCTCCATAATTGCGTAAAGCTCGTGCCGAACCTTTTCCTACATCGCCATATCCGGCAACTATAGCCACTTTACCTGCTATCATTCGATTAGTGGCGCGTTTTATTCCATCGATCAACGATTCGCGACAACCGTATAGATTATCGAATTTCGACTTAGTTACAGAGTCGTTTACATTTATAGCAGGAAATAATAGTTCTCCTTTCTGATACATCTGATATAAGCGATGAACTCCTGTTGTGGTTTCTTCGCTAACACCACGAATATTTTTAACCATTCTGTGCCACTTAGTAGGGTCTTCTTTTAATTGCTCTTTTAAAAGTTTTTTTATAATTTCTTCATCTTTTGATTCTGAAGGTGAATCAAGAAAAGTAGGATCATTTTCGGCCTTATACCCCCAATGTACTAGTAATGTAGCATCGCCACCATCGTCGATAATGGAAGTAGGCCCGTTACCATCGGGAAATGTTAGTGCTTGTAATGTACACCACCAATATTCTTCGAGAGTTTCTCCTTTCCATGCAAAAACAGGAATTCCTTCTTTTGCAATTGCCGCAGCGGCATGGTCTTGCGTCGAAAAAATATTACAACTACACCACCTTACTTCTGCTCCTAACTCAACAAGTGTCTCAATTAGCACAGCAGTTTCTACAGTCATGTGTAGCGAACCAGTAATTTTTGCCCCTTTTAAAGGTTTTGTGGGACCATATTTCTTTCGCAATGTCATTAAACCTGGCATTTCTTTTTCTGCAAGTTGTATTTCTTTTCTTCCCCATTCCGCTAATTCAATGTCTTTAATCTTATAAGGTAAAATTTCTGTTTTTAGCATTTTTAAAAATTTTTGCAAAGTAAATAAATTTTACATTAAAATAAAACGTAAAATTGCTATTGTTTCATTCTTATTTTAGATTTGATGCATTCTTTTATAGGCTTGTTATTAAATTTTTAAGCTTGTTAAAGGAAAAAGTTTTTTGCTTATTATGAAAAAATGATTACTTAATTGAAAAAAAATTTCTTTCTTTAAAGAATTAAATTTCTGAAGAAAAATTCAGTTTAATAAAATACTATTTTAAAGAACTTAAAAAGTTTATATTATTATGCTAAAAAAATAAAAAGAATATAGTCTAAGCATGTTTGTTTGAAAGTAAGATAGAAAAAGCACTGTCAGAGCTTCGCAATGAAATATAGTCTAAACATGTTTTTTTGAAAGTCGTAAGAACAATAAATACTTTAAAGAGGGAACAAAGTAAAAATAGTGAATTTTAAAGCTACAGCAAATTTAATTAACAATTATTTTTTAATTTTAAACCATAAAATAATGTTAAACAATCGTGAAATTTGGAAGTAAATAGCAGCTAAATAATAAAAAGCATATTTGAACATTGCTTTAATGAGAAATGTATTTATCTTAAACGAAATGAAAAGTTTATTGTTAAGAGCAACTATTTAGTAATTAAATATTTTCTTATGTATTGTACAATGCATACAGTCTAAAAATATGGTTTAGAACTGCTTTCTAATCTACTGACATGTTATGTTGCAAATAATTTTTGCAAGATTTTAATTTTAAATTTAAAAAAATGGTAAATTCAGAAGAATTAAAAAAAAAATAGTTAAAGATGCATATACAGCAATAGTCAAGAATAAAACAAATTGCGGGTGTTTAACATCGTATTATAATTCAGACTCGTTTTTGTTAGCTAAAGAGAATTATTAAGAATATAGTAGGTCATCAGGCAATTGCCGATTACGGTTTAGGGTGTGGAACATCCACAGAAATAGCAAATACTAAAGAAGAAGATGTTGTGTTAGATTTAGGTTCTGGAGCGGGAATCGGTGTATTTATAGCAAGAGGCAAAGTTGGCGAATCAGGTAAAGTTATTGGTGTTGATTTTGCCAAAGTTATGATTGAAAAAGCTAATAAAAATAAGGTAAAATTAGGTTACAAAAATGTCGAGTTTATATTAGGAGATATAGAAAATTTGCCAATTTTATCGGAATCGGTCGATGTTGTTATAAGTAACTGGGTAATTAATTTAGTTCATAGTAAGAAGAAGGTATATCACGAAATTTTTAGGGTTTTAAAATCAGGTGGCCATTTTTGTATATCCGATGTGTCATTAAATTCAGATTTACCGAAAGGTATATTAGATATTGTAGAAATGTAGGTAGGATGCGTAGCAGGAGTTTTAAAAAAAGAAGAATATTTAAAAATAATAGAAAAAACTGGCTTTAAAAATATAGAAGTTAAAAAAGAAAACAAAATTAATTTGCCCGATAGCCTTTTGTTACAATTTATAAATCAAGATGAACTTTCGAAATATAAAAGTCAACAGCCTTTTAATATTTAGCGTTACAATAGTTGCTCAAAAACCTTAATGTTTTACATAGACTAAATAAAATTAAATTTATTGATTTTACGACTTACAAAAGATTTTGAGTAAGAAGATTTGAAAAATAGGGCATTGTTTTTGAATGTAAAGAAACTTTTAAATACCAACCATAATAACAAAAATGTTAATCTTGTATGGTTCATTCTTTAAAATTAACTTAATGTTAAATGTTTCTTAATTTGTAAAAGGCATAGTTATTTTCCGAAGTCAAATGTACTTATTTAAATATTTTTTCTAAAACTTTGAAAATAAGGTTGAAAATTTTTACAATTGCAAAAAATTTATATGTCTCAGAAGCAGTTTCATGTAATAAGTACAGGAATTTCATTAATAACTAATGCCCAAAGAAAAGGTATATTTCAAGATATAAAGGTGTTGGAAGAACAGGCTTGGCAAGAGATTTTAGATAATCCAAGTGAAATTGAAAAGTTGTATAACTTTTTAAAAGAAAATCCATGTCAAAATAGTGCAGAAATCAATACTCTTTATAATTTTATAGGAGACTATAATCATGAATTAATTGAGGTATATCTTTTTGGGACAAATACGAGTGTTAATGAATTAAACAGAATAGTGTTAAAAAAATTTCTTGCTACTGAGGGGTTTATATTATACGAAGAGCCAGTTTTTGAGGCCTTTATGATTTCAAACGATGAAGAGCGATTTATAAAAGATATTCATGCACTTGTGAGCCACTTAATAAATATTGCTAAAAAGAAAATAGATGCAGGTTATCAAGTTTATTTTAACCCCACCGGTGGTTTAAAAGCACATGTAATAGCTACATCGGTTGTAGCCTTTATATTAAATTGCCCAACTTATTACATGAACGAGGAATTTAGAAAGGTTGTACTTTTGCCTAACCTTATTTATCTTCCTAATGAAAAAGAAATAGATTTACTTACAAAATTAAGCGATAAAAAACCTATTAGAGGTAAATTATACGAAACTTTGAAGAAAGATTATTGCGACGAAATAAACAATCTTATAAATTGTGGGTTACTATTGGATGAAAAAGATGAAAATGGTATTTCTTTTGGCTTGCAAATAACCGAGAGTGGAATTTTTATTCTTTCGCAAATTAAATTAAAATATAACCTATAAGTTGTTAATTTTTGATATCTTATATTGATAATTTTGATAATAATTATATTACTTTAAAAATTTTATAAAGATATTTTGTTGATTATCAGTAATTTATGATTTTTCTAATTTAATGGCATAAGTATTGATAAAATAAGGAGCTAAAATTTTTTTTATGAGTTATAATCTTAAGTTTTCGTCAGATAAAGTTAAAATTCTAAAAATTAAAAACTTTGAAAATCTTGCTGTTGCTTATATTAATTTTGATGGTGATAAATACGAATACAAAAGTAGTAAAAGTGCTCTGAAAGATGGAACTTTTTTTATAAAAGAATCTAATGTACCAAATGTTAGGTCGCTTATTGGTATTAACAAAAATGAAATTCCAGTTTTTCTTTTACGTGGCCAACTGCTTAAAGGTGGAATGCAAAATCGAACCATTAATACCACTATATTAGTTAAGGGTAAAAGTACTATAAATATTCCTGTTAATTGCGTAGAGATGGGCAGATGGTCGATATTTAACGATACAAATTACAGGTCAAGTGATGATGTTAGTTCAACAAATAATAATCAAAAGAATGAGAACAAGATAGAGATACCAAGAAGGAGAAGATTACTTATAGAGAAGCTTGCGTTAGGTCAATTAGAGGGCCATCAAGGAGGATTGAAAAAAGAATCAAATTATATCTCTGAAATAGAAAAGAAGATGAATTTTGAAACAAAAGGGGTAATGGAATTAGCTTTTTTATGTAAGATGGATAAAGAGGTTTTTTCCAAAGGATTAGCACAAACTGATCAGAAAAGAATATGGGATAATGTTGATGAATTTTTACATAGAACTAATACAAGTTCTTCAACAAGCGATTATATAAAAGCACACGAGAAAGCCAAATTGAGTGTTAGCGACTATTTAAAATTTTTACCTTATGAACCTGGTTCAAACGGTGCTATCTTTTTTACTTACAATAAAATTCTCGGATGTGATATTATTTCAAATAAAAGTGTTTTCGAAGAATATTATAATGATTTACTTGAAAGCTATGCTATGTCTTTAATTTATAATAAAGAACGAGGTGAACACAACGAAGAAAAATATAAATATCTGTCTTTAAGCTTATTTGATGAGTTAGAGAATTTAACCGTAAAAACATATGAAGGTATAGACATGGGAAAAAATTTTTTCTTTTCGAATGATAATAAGACAATATCAGGTTTATTACTAGATGATGACATTATTCAAATTAGTGTCATGTTTTTAGAAAAATAAAAAAGTTTAGCTTATTTTTAAATATTTGATTTTTGAAAATCTAATCTAATAAATTATTGATAAGTAGCATTAAAATTAATAAACCTAACGTGGTAATAAGTATTTATGTTGCTCAGTAGTAAAAAGGAAGATAATTAAGGTGTGTGTGTAAGTCTTCTATGAGACCTTTGCAAAACTACCTTAAAATAATTTTTTACAAGTAAATATAATTGAAAATCAATATTTCCAAAATACTAAAAGATCTTTACAAAAGGTTTTGCAAGGGTCTCATACTGTAATTTTGTTTTTACCTAATTATACCACCTATTGTAATAAACTGAGATAATTTATATTATGCAGGGTGTACCCCCAATTTTAAATTGATCTTTTAATATTTTAATTTTTTATTAACGTTTTGTAATCTTACATTTTGTAAATAATATGCAAAATAAAAGTTTTCTATTTTAAGCCTTTATTACTTCATAATTAATTTTCCATTTATTTTATGCATCTTTTTCTGTATTTAAAAAAATATTTTTAACAATTTTGTTACGTAGCTTATATATCTCAACATAGGTCTTGTAGAGTTTTAAAAATCTTTTGCTGGTGAAAGTTGACTTTTTTATGCTTTTGTGTTAAAAATATTCGTCTAAAAGTGCAACTATAAAAAAAGTGGTGGAAAGGTAAAGTTTTCGTAGCATAATAATGTTGGTTTAGCGATTATTTCGAAAAAATTTTTTGCTTTTTTATTACACTAATTCTTTTTTTTAGTATTTAGAAATTAAAACAACTTAAAACATTATAAATTTTATAGAAATAATTCTTTATATTATAGAATTTTGGTTTAAAAAAAACCTATTTTTTTAAAGATGTTGATAATAAAATTAAAAAAAGCATTAAAATATTTTAAAAATAAGATATCTTTGCACAAGAATGAAGATCAGCAACTTGAAAGAATATATAAAAGAAGCAATTTTTATAATAATAGGTTCATTAATAGCAAGTGTTGGGCTAAAAGGCTTTTTATTACCAAACAATTTTTTTGATGGTGGTATAACAGGCGTTTCACTTTTTTTAAATTATTTAACAAAAGTAAATGTTTCTATTTTTATTATTCTTTTAAATATTCCGTTTGCTATTTTAGCTTACAAAATTTATTCTCGTGTTTTTATAATAAAATTAATTTTTTCTATTTCATTATTATCGTTGATAATATATGCTATAAAAATTCCAGTAATAACTCACGACAAGTTATTAATTGCAATATTTGGTGGAATTTTTTTAGGAGCGGGTATTGGCTTTACCATAAGAGGAGGTAGTGTTTTAGATGGTTCTGAAATATTAGCTTTGTATGTTAGCCGAAAATATAATATTTCGGTGGGTACATTTATTGCCGCATTCAATGTTATTTTATTTGGTATAATTGCAATTTTTATTAACATAGAAACAGCTATGTATTCAATTTTAACGTATTTTTCTGCTTCTAAAACCGTTGATTTCATTATTTTAGGAGTTGAAGAGTACATTGGGGTTATGATTATCTCCAATAAATGGCAGGAAATACGAAGAAATATCATATACAAATTAAAAACAGGAGTAACAATTATAAAATCAGATCCTAATTTTCCAGATTTAAAAATTTATAACAATGAAAGAAATATTTTATTTTGTGTTGTTACACGTTTCGAACTTTCTAAATTACTGAACGAAGTACACGAAATAGACTCAAAATCTTTTATAATTCAATATCCTATAAAAGATGTAAGGGGAGGTTTTCTTAAAAGAAGAAGTAGAATAAAAATATAAATTTTATGGAAAAGTTTGTTCTACATAATCCTACTAAGTTATATTTTGGGAAAAATAGTATACAAAATTTAGAGAAAGAAGCAAATAATTTAGGAAAAAAGGCATTAATTCTATTCGGAAAAAATTCGGCAAAAAAAAATGGTGCATATACCGATATTGTTAAATGTTTAAAAAAGTTAGGTGTAGATTTTGTAGAATTTTGGGGTATTAAGCCAAATCCGCGAATAAACGAAGCTTACGAAGCTATAAATATTGGTATAAAAGAAAAAGTTGATTTTATAATAGCCGTAGGTGGAGGAAGTACTATTGATACAGCAAAGTTTGTTTCGTTATGCATACCAGAAAAACATGACTTATGGAAAGTTGTTAAGGAGGAAGTCGTTCCACAAAAAGCGTTACCTTTAATTGTTATATTAACCTTATCGGCCACTGGTTCCGAAATGAATTGTTTTGCTGTTATACAGAACGACGATACAAAAGAAAAATTAGGTTTTGCCCATCCATTAATTTATCCTAAAATTTCTATTTGCGATCCTACATATACCTTAACAGTATCGCCCCAACAAACGGCTTATGGAATTGCTGATATAATTTCGCATTTGCTTGAAGCGTATTTTGGTGAATGTAATTCATATTTGGCCGATAAGTATGTTTTTGCAACGTTTAAAGAAATAGTTGAAATTGCATTGCCATTATTGAAAAATCCCACAAATTATGAATTGCGCGAAAGAATAATGATAGCTTCAACTTTTGCATTAAACGGTATTACCTATTTTGGACGTAAAACACCCGATTGGGGAGTACATGAAATAGCTCACAATATTTCTGCTTTGTTCGATACCCCTCATGGGGCTTCGCTTTCTATTGTTTATCCTGCATGGCTTAAGTTTTTTAAACAAAAAATTAACGATAGGCTAAGGTTACTTGGTAAAAATGTATTTAATGTTAATAATTCAGATAAAGTTGTAGAACGTTTAATAAAATTTTTTAAAAGCCTCAATTGCCCTACCTCGTTAAATGATATTAATCTTAAAAAAGTCGATTATGAAAACCTTAATAATCTTTTAATAAAAAATAAACCTTCGGGCTATGTTTATAAAATAAAGAAAAACGATTACAAAAAGCTTATTAAATTAATGACATAACCATTTGTTGTTAAAAACATACAAACTTTGGTTTTTTAGTTATTAAAAAAATATACTATTATTGTGTTGTTGATGTTTTTCATGATCGTTGTACTTATCATATGGTTAATAGCATTGTTTATTCAGTTGTTTTATTACCTGTATTTTTATTCTCGCATAGTAAAAAAAGATGATGACAGCAATATAAACAAAAGAAATGAGCCAGTATCGGTGATAATATGTGCAAAAAATGAAGCAGAAAATATAAGAAAATTTTTACCAACAGTTTTAAACCAAGATTATGAAAATTTTGAAGTCGTTGTTGTTAACGATTGTTCCGAAGACGATTCACAAGAAGTACTTGAAAATTTTCGAAAAGATTATCCACATCTTAAAGTAACTCAAATAAAAAAAGATGAAAAGTTTACTCATGGTAAAAAGTTAGCTTTGCTTGTTGGAATTAAAGCAGCAAGTAATAATATTCTTGTTTTTACCGATGCCGACTGTATGCCTGTAAGCAACAAGTGGTTGAGCACAATTATAAATGGCTATAAAAATAACACAGAAATAGTAATTGGTTATGGAGGTTTTTTTAAATATAAAAATTTTCTGAATAAATTAATTCGTTACGATGCCTTTTTTATTGCTTTGCAATATCTATCGTTTGCTAAAGCCGGTATACCATACATGGGAACAGGAAGAAATTTATCTTACACAAAAGATCTTTTTTTTAAAAATAAAGGATTTTCTTCATTTTCTAATACATTATCGGGCGACGATGACTTGTTTGTTAATAAATCTGCTAATAAAAATAATACAGTTGTATTATTAGATAAAAATAGTTTTACTTTATCGGTTCCTAAAAACACCTTTAAAGAATGGTTGCTACAAAAGAAAAGGCATCAGTCAACTTTTAAATATTATAAATTAAAACACAAAATTCTTATATTACTTGAACCAATTTCAAGAACCTTGTATTACTTATTTTTCCCTTTAATTATGTTTTTTTACAATGAATTTTACCTTTTTATTTTGCCTTTGTTTGCTTTAAGACTTCTGGTTGCCAATACTATTATTTATTTTGCTGCAAAAAAATTAAACGAAAATGATTTATTTTATTGGTTTAATATTTTTGATTTTATTTTTATTTTTGTACTTCTTTTTCCTAAATTTATTAGAGGAGTAGAATATAAATGGAATTAAACTCTAACTTAAGTCAAAGGGCAATTGAAGATTATAAACTTGTTCAAAAGTCTATTCAAGGCGATGAAAATGCTTATGCTGAATTAATGAAACGATACTACGATTCCCTATATTATTTGTTACTAAGAATGACTAACAATAAAACCGATGCAGAAGATTTAACAATAGAAGCATTTACAAAAGCTTTTAAAAACATACATTCATATACTCCAACTTATGCCTTTAGTACATGGCTATTTAAAATAGCTACTAATAACTGTATAGATTTTTTAAGAAGAAAAAATACAAATGTAACTTCGCTAAACGATTTTCCCGATTCAGAACGCAGCCCCGAAGATGTAATTTCGTCAGATACCTTAGATCCTGAAGAATTATTAATTAGAGAACAAAAGCAATTAATAATTTCTTATTTCATGGAAAAACTCAAGCCACACTATAGAATGTTAATAGAACTCAGATTTTTTAAAGAACTATCGTACGAAGAAATTGCTAAAATTATGAATATTCCTATAGGTACTGTTAAAAGTCAATTGTTTAGGGCAAAAGAATTTTTATACTATCTTATTTCTAAGTCGAAATATAAAATTTAATGCATTACATTCTCAAGTACTTCAATGATTTAACAGAAGACCAACTTACTAAATTAAAAAACTATGCAGATTTACTTTGTGAGTGGAATACACTAATAAATTTAATATCACGAAAAGATATTAAAAATATTTTTTTACATCATATATTACATTCTATTTCTTTACTAAAATTTTTTACCTTTAAACCTAACACATCAATCTTAGATGTAGGAACTGGCGGAGGTTTACCCGGTATACCATTATCAATATTATGCCCTACTAATAACTTCTTACTTATTGATTGTGTAGAAAAAAAAACAAAAGTAGTTCAGGATATAATAAAAAAAATTAACCTTAACAATGTTAATGTTATACATCAAAATGTTAAGCTTTACAAAGGGAAACATGATTACATAATACAAAGAGCTGTGATGAGTTTCAAAGAATTTATACTTTTTACAAAAAAAAATTCGCACAATGAAACTTGCTTCATAGCTTATAAGGGAGGTGATATAACTCAAGAAATTAAAGGTTACGAAAATAAATTAGAAATTTTTAATATTCACGATATTATTAAAGAACCGTATTTTAAAGATAAAAAAATTATTGTTTTTAAAAAGTAAAGTGCATAATTATTTTGATATTAAATTTTACTATTTTTGAAGGGTAAAAAAATAAAAATATGAAAAATAGAGTTTTAGGGGTTTTTCTTTTTATTTGTATATTTTTCTACGGTCGTTGCGATGAGGGTATGTGGTTACTTAACCTTATCGGAGAATTAAATTATAATGATATGCAAAAACTTGGATGTAAGTTAACTCCCGACCAAATATATAGCATCAACAAATCGTCATTAAAAGATGCTATTTTTCAACTAATGAATGAAGTTAAAGGCGAATATGTTGGTTTTTGCACAGCCGAAGCTGTAAGCCCAAATGGTTTGATATTTACCAATCATCACTGTGGATACGATGCAATTGCTAAACTTTCTACTGTTGAACGTGATTATTTAACAGAAGGATTTTGGGCTAAAAATTATAGCGAAGAGCTACCAGTAGAGGGACTATATGCCTCGAGAATTGTAAAAATAGAAGATGTTACAAACCGCATATTAGAAGGAATTAAAAACGCGGTTAGTGAAGAAGAAAAGAAAACATTAATAAAAAAAGCAATAGAAAAAATCGAAAAAGAAGCAAAAGAAAACACACATTACGAAGCAAAAGTAAAAGAGTTTTATGCTGGAAACGAATATTATCTTTTTGTATTTGAAGTATTTAAAGATATAAGATTAGTTGGTGCTCCGCCTTCTTCGATTGGTAAATTTGGTGGTGATACAGATAATTGGATGTGGCCACGTCATACAGGCGATTTTTGTGTATTTAGAATTTACACTGCTCCTGATGGCAAACCAGCAAAATACAATAAAGATAATATACCATATAAGCCACTTTACTACCTCCCAATTTCTTTAAAAGGAATAAAACCTAACGATTTTACAATGATAATAGGATTTCCAGGGCAAACCGAAAGATATTTAACAGCAAGTGGCATGACTTTTAAAAGAGATGTGTTTAATCCTACACTCATTAAAATAATTGAGAAAAAATTAAATATATGGAAAAATTTTATGAACATAAATAATGAAATTAGAATAGCACTGGCAAGTGAATATGCAGCTCTTGCAAATGCATATAAACTATGGTTAGGAGAAGTCGAAAATTTAAGAAAAACAGATGTTATAGAAAAACAACGTGAATTTGATAAGCAATTTGTAAAATGGGCCAATTCTATAGAAGACAAAAAGTATTCAACACTTGTTGAGGATTATAGTAATTTATATAAATCAATGGCTAAACCTATAACGCATTTAATTTATATATCGGTTGCTTTGTTACAAGGGAGCTCACAAGTATTGAAAGTACAAGAATTTATGCACTTAAAAAGCTTGTTAAATTCTAAAAATGTCGATAAAGCCGAATTAAAGAAAAATATCGAAGAACTAAGAGTAAAAGTAGACGACATCTTTAAAGAATATTATCCTCAACTCGATAAAGAAGTATTCTTTGAAATGTTAAAAATGTATTATCGGAACATTCCAAAAGAAGAGCAATTAAAATTTTTATCGACCGACTTGCCTAAAAAATACAAAGGGAAAACAATAGAAAATACAATTTATCTCTTTGTGAATAATGTATTTTCAAAAAGTATTTTCACCGATAAAAAGAGAATGCTAGAATTTCTTAACAATCCTAAAGCAAAAATATTAAATAATGATCCTTTAATTCACTTTTTTGAGGGTATAATAGGAGAATATCAGTTTAAAATTGTTCCTGCCTATACCTCCATGAATAGCAAATTAGAAGTGCTAAATAAAAAATATATCGAAGCCTTAAGAAAATTTCAGCCCGACCGAAAATTCTATCCCGACGCTAATGGCACTATGCGACTTACTTATGGTACAGTTCAACCTTATAAACCAAAAGATGCAGTATACTATAATTATATCACATACCTAGATGGTGTGATTGAAAAAATGGATGATTCTAATCCTGAATTTAAGGTTAGTAGTAGATTGGTAGAATTATACAATAAAAAAGATTTTGGGCGTTATGCAGAAAACAACCGTTTGCCTGTTGCTTTTATTTCCGATAACGATATAACTGGCGGAAATTCGGGTAGCCCTGTTATCAATGGCAATGGCGAACTTGTTGGTATTGCTTTCGATGGCAACTGGGATTGGCTATGTAGTAATTATGTTTATAATAAAAATTTACAGCGTACAATTAATGTCGACATTCGTTATGTTTTATGGGTAATAGATAAATTTGCTAATTGTAGCCATATAATGAACGAACTGAAAATAATTGAATAAAAACTGTTGAAAATTTAATATGAGAAGTATATTTTTGTAAAAAAAAAATAAATTATGACATTTGAATTTGAAACCGAAAAAAATTTAGAAACTGCTCGTCAGTTATTGGAAAAGATTAAAGAACAAATTAGCGACGAAACAAGAAAAATAGAGGAGTTTAAAATGAAGATGTATCGAGAAAATGATTTTAAATGTTCAAAATTTAAAGCGTATACTGGGCCAAATTATTATTTACCTAAAAAAGCCCTTGTATTTAATATTTTCATAGCACCAGTGGGCGATAGTGTAAACTTTTACAAAGAACACGTTGCAAAGGTTTTTCCTAAAGCTTTAGAATGGGATACACCTCATGTAATAGATTTATTTTGTAAAGTTTTACTCGAAACTCTTAAAATGAACATTGATTTATATTTAAATGACTATTCAATTTCTATGGATGGTGATGATTATGTGGTTGCAATAGAATATCTTGATAAAAATGTAGCTATAGATTGTGTTTATCTTGTTTCAGATTGGTTTTATGCTCTTTCTTATAAAGATGGCGAATTCGATTTTGTTGGTAAATGGCAAGAACTCCAACAAAAGTTCGATAGAACCCTTTACGGAGGTCCAACATTATATTCACTTATCGAAGCCGGTTTAAAACGTAACATACCAATCATATACTTATATGAAGAAAATCAGTTTATGTGGGGATATGGGAAAAAACAATTACGTGGTCGCTCAACAACATTCCACAACGATGGTATTAAAGATACAGAATTTACTATGTATAAAGATATGGTAGGCGAATTCTTAGAAAAATGCGGCTTCCCAACCCCTAAGTCATTCAATTGCTTTACAGAAAAAGAAGTTCTAGATGCTGTAAAAAAACTTGGATTTCCTTTGGTTATTAAACCAGTTGCAGGACATAAAGGACAAGGAGTTACAACTGGAATTGAAAATGAGCAACAAGCACTAGAAGCTTTCAATAAAATTGTTAAGGCAGCTCAAGAAGAAGGTGTTAATTTCGATGGAGCATTAGTACAGCAACAAATATATGGCACCGACCATCGTTTACTAGCAGTTAATGGTAAATTTGTCGCTGCTCTTGAAAGAGTTCCTGCTTACGTTATTGGCGACGGTACTCATACAATAGAAGAACTTATTCATATTGAAAATCAAAAAGAAATTCGTGCCGATACTGCTCGCTCGCCCTTATGCAAAATTAAAATAGACGATAATCTTATAGAATTTTTAAAATTACAAAACTTGTCGTTAAAAAGTGTTCCAAAAGAAGGAGAACGTGTTGTTTTAAGAAGAGTTGCAAACATATCGGCAGGAGGGGTCTCTATTAATGTTACCGATAAAATACACCCAGCTAATGTTAAATTAGTTGAAGATATTGCTTCGTTCTTTTTAGTACGTTGTTTAGGCATTGATGTACTCGCAAAAGATATCTCGAAACCATGGTATGATGGCGATTTTGGTATTATTGAAATAAATGCAGGTCCTGGTGTGTTCATGCATCTTGCTCCAGCATACGGCGGAAGCATCGATGTGCCAGGCATGATCATTATGTCGCATTTTAAACGTCCTGAAAATGCCCGCATCCCAATAATTGGTGCTAACTATGTTAGTCAAGAATTTGCTAATAAACTTAATCGCAAACTGCATGAAATAAAACCTTCTATTTTCTTTGGAAGTATAACACGTAAAGGTATTTATTTTAATGGTGAGTATTTTTACAATAATCCTCATTTCGATGCAAGTGTTGAGGTTTTACTACGTCATCCAAAATTAGATTTTGCATTAATAGCTAGCGATATTGACGATATTTTTGATTATGGTCTTGTTTATCAAGGAGCAGATCTTATTATATTAGATGAACCCTATAGAGCCGAAGAAGACACATTACTCAAACAATTGTTACCTGGAGGATATGTAGTAAATATTGAAGAATCTCAAATTTATCTAAAACAAAACAATGAAGTACTTAACACAACTTCTTACGACGTTAATAATCCCGACGATAAAGAAGATAAGTTGCTTACTATTATTGAGCCCATTCTTTATGAATTAGTTAATAAATATGAATATAACGACTAATGTATTGCTTTTATTTATATCTTTTACACTATTTTCTCAAATTATAATAACATCGGCCGATTTGCCAGGAGTAGGCGATACTCTTCATTATAAAATTGCGACCCTTTTTAATTTCGATGAAAACCATACTGGCCAAAATGTTTTATGGGACTTTAGTAATTTAACCCCAATAACCGAACGCGCCGATACAATAATCTCGGTGTTTCAAACGCCTGCTGTTTATAACGTTGTTTTTAATCCATTTATAGCTAATCAAGCATACATTAATCAAAGTCCTCCTTCGTTGGGTATTGGAATAACTATTGAAGATTATTATGACTTTTTTTATAAAAAGAATACTTTTTATAGAAAAGCAGGCTTTGGAGCTAAAATTAATGGCATACCCACACCTGTAAAATATGATAATCCTGAGTTATTTTTTAAGCTACCTTTAACTTATGGAACTTCCGATTCATCTGTGTCTCATTTTGACATGAATATTCCTAATTATGGATACTTTGGCCAAACAATTTATAGAAAACATATAGCCGATGGGTACGGGCAAATTATAACTCCTTTTGGAACTTTTAATGCCATAAGAGTTAAGTGTACTATTAACTATATCGATACTTTTTTTTATGAGCAATATAATTTTGGTACAACAATAGTAAGACCACCAGAATACGAATACTATTGGCTTACTAATGGAATTAAAGGTTATGTGGCAAAAGTTTATAAAACAACAATGTTTACACAAATTGAATATTATTATGATCCTTTAACAAATGTTAATGCCGTTGAAAATAGTAATAACATATTAATTGAGTTCGAAAAAAATATAGTTAAAATTTTTAGTAGTATAGATAAGTATACCATATCACTTACCGATATAACAGGCAAAACTATTTTTAAGGAAAAAGTAGCAAATTGTCGTATTAAAAATATTGATATTTCTGGCCTACAAAATGGAGTATATATACTTACTCTGACTTCTAATGAAAAATTATATTCAAAGCTGATAAGCAAAAATAACTGACAATTTGTATTTTTTTTATTGTTGGAATAAAATTTGTTAATTTTGTAGTAAAAATTTAGCATTATGTATTTCGGTCCAATTTGGATAATTTTTGGAGTATTTGCTTTATTAAGTTGGATTGTTTCGTTACAATTAAAACGTAGATTTAAAGAGTATAGTCAAATACCAACTAATGGTGGTTTAAGTGGAAAAGAAGTTGCAGAGAAACTGCTGCGCGACAATGGAATATACGATGTTAAAGTAGTGTCGGTACCAGGTTTTCTTACCGATCATTATAACCCAATAACAAAAACAGTTAACCTTAGTCCTGATGTATATCATGGCAGAAATATTGCAGCTGCTGCAGTTGCTTCACATGAATGTGGTCATGCTATTCAACATGCTAAAGCGTACTTTTTCTTAAAGGTAAGAACAGCCCTAGTACCAGTGGTACAATTTGCGTCTATGTGGGTACAATGGGTTTTGTTGATCGGAATATTATTGGTAGAAACAATACCTACAATTTTACTTATTGGAATAATATTGTTTGCTTCTACTACTTTATTTAGCTTAATTACATTACCCGTTGAAATTAATGCAAGCCAGCGTGCTCTAAATTGGTTGGCAAGTAGTGGAATATCTACTTATTCAACATACCCTAAAGCTAAAGACGCTCTTAAATGGGCAGCTTATACTTACGTAATAGCTGCGCTTGCTTCGCTTGCTACTCTCATTTATTATATAATGATTTTTTTAGGAGCTAAGCGTAACGACTAATTAATTTTGAAAAATTTCAAAACAATATTAATCTACTTAATTGCTTTCACCATTTGTTTTAGTGTATTATTATTTCAAAGAAAAACGGGGCCAACATATCCTTATCCAGTAACTTTAAACATTGACGATTCTGTTTATTCTTTTAAACTTCCACGTTCAGCTAATAATGACAAAGATCTTGAATTAGTTATACCTAAAATAAAAAATTTTTCGGCTTATGTTAGTTACAGAAAATACAGATACGATAAAAAGTTTGAAACTAAATTTTTTGTAGAAAAAAATAATAAGTTAGTTGTAACGGTGCCCTCATTACCATCTGCTGGTAAATATGAATATAATGTCTTTTATTACGATAAAAACAACCAAAAAATAATAAAAGTAAATAAAGATCCTGTTATTATAAGATTTAAAAATAAAGTGCCTGATGTTATAGTTGTTCTTCATATTATTTTCATTTTTTTAGGATTTTTATCTTCTAACATTTCTGGTTTATTAGCTGTTTTCAATACGAATAAAATAAATCTTATAAAGAAGTTTTCTCTTATAACTTTATTATTATTTTTAATTGGTGGCTTTATTATGGGCCCTATTATGCAAAAATTAGCGTTTGGAGTATGGTGGTCGGGATTTCCTTTTGGGATCGATCTTACTGACAATAAAATGCTATTCTCTTTTATTACGTGGGTTATATGTTTTATAAGGTTTGTTAAGACAAAAAATAATAAATATATAATTGCTGCTGCTTTATTAACTATTGTCATTTTTCTTATTCCACACAGTTTATTAGGTTCTGAATACGATTTTAAAAGTTCTAAAGTAGTTAATAGATAAAATTACTTAACTAATCGGGTTTTTTATAAAATAAATTCTGTATTTTCTTTAATTTGTGTACTTTTGTAGATAAACAAATTTACATCTAAATTTGTAGAACTAAATTTATGTAATGAAATATAAAGTTTTTGTTTTTATTGTAATTTTTAGCTTTGCTTGTAAAAATAGTATTGTTTTTTACGATAAATATGTAGAAATACCCGACGAAAAATGGAATAATAAAAATATAATTAAGTTCGTTTTTTATAATCCCGATACAGTTACTCCTTACAATGTTTATATAAACATACGAAATACAAATAAGTACCCTTTAAGTAATTTATATTTATTTGTTACTTTACATACGCCAAAACAAAATATATTAAAAGATACTATAAATTGTATTCTTGCTAACGATAAAGGAGAATGGTATGGACGTACTCTATTGGGTTATGTGTTCGATAATTCTTTTTTGTATAAAAGAAAATATGTATTTAAAGAAAAAGGGACTTATACTTTTACATTAGAGCAAGCATTAAGGATAACAGAAGTGCTGGGCATAAAAAATGTTGGCTTAAAAATCGAAAAAGCCATAGAATAATGGGGAAAAAACTTAAACGATTTGAGCAATTAAAAAGTTTTTCGAACGTAATTCAACCAAAACTTTCAGAAGTTTTATGTAAATCGTTTTTTTTGAAGAATAATTGGCATAATGAATATTTTAAAAATAACAACCCAATAGTACTTGAAATAGGTTGTGGAAAAGGTGAATATACTGTAGAGCTTGCAAAACTTTATCCTAATAAAAATTTTATTGGAGTTGACATTAAAGGATATAGATTATATGTAGGAGCAAAGCAGGCCCTACTTAGTGGTTTAACTAATGTAGCATTTGTAAGAACGAGAGCAGAATTTATTGATAGCATATTTGGTCAAAATGAAATCAGTGAATTATGGCTTACTTTTCCCGATCCTCAACAAAAAAAAAGATGGACAAAAAAAAGATTGACTTCGGCATTGTTCTTAAATAAATATAATAATTTTTTAAGCAATGGTTCGTTTATTCATCTAAAAACAGATTCTGATTTTTTGTACCATTATACGTTTGAGCTATTAAAAATGAATTCAATAGAAATAATCGAGTTCACAACAAATGTTTACCAAAGCAATCTTGTTAGAAACGATCCTGCTCTTAATATAAAAACATACTACGAAGAACTTTTTGTTAAATTAGGTTTTACAATAAAATATATAAAATGGAAAACCAAAAATGTTGTATTAAAAGAATTACCTGATGAAAAGATTGAAGAACTCATATCGATATATCCCCGATCCGTTATTCCCAAACGACAACTTTTTTGATCTTGTTTATCAAGTAGTGCGACTAATTCCTTACGGTCGTGTATCGACCTATGGAGCAATAGCTCGTTATTTGGGTGCTGCAAAATCTGCTCGTATGGTGGGGTGGGCATTGAATAATTCGCATAATGTAATTCCAAAAGTCCCTGCTCATAGAGTGGTAAATCGTAATGGTTTTTTAACAGGTTATATGCATTTTGCCACTCCTACACTCATGGAAGAATTACTTAAAAGCGAAGGCATTATAGTAGAGAATAAAAGAATTATTAATTTTAAAGATGTTTTCTGGGATCCATCATTTGAATTACTCTAAAACATTTATAACTTTGTAAAATTTATTATCAATGGAAGAACGAATTAAAACATTGTTAAAAACTATTATTCATCCCGAAATTAATAATAATATTGTTGATTCAGGAATTTTAAAAACTATTTCGGTTAAAGAAAAAACTATCGAAGTAGTACTTGAATTCAGAAAAAAAATAGACCCTGTTGCTAACCTAATAAAAAACAATATCGAAGAACTGTTAAAATCTGAATTTCCTAATTATGTGCCTGTTATTAAAAATCTAACAAAAAGTACCGAGAGTGAAAAGTACAATTCGTTAGATAAAGTAAAGAATATAGTAGCAGTTGCTTCAACAAAAGGGGGGGTAGGTAAATCGACAGTAACTGTATCGCTTGCAACAACGCTTTCTATGAATGGCTATTCTATTGGGCTACTCGATGCCGATATTTATGGCCCTTCGATACCTAAAATGTTGGGAGTTGAAAAAGAAAAACCGCATTTAATAGAAGGCGAAATACCATTAATTGAACCCATAATACGCTTTGGTATTAAAACAATGAGTATTGGTTTTTTTATTGAAGTCGATCAATCTCTTATATGGAGAGGACCAATGGCAACAAATGCTTTAAAACAATTGATCGAAAATACTAATTGGGGCGAATTAGATATTTTATTTATCGATTTACCACCAAGTACTGGCGACATACATATAACTTTGATACAAACAATTCCTGTTACAGGAGTTGTAATAATAACAACCCCGCAAGAAGTTGCTTTATCGGATGTTATTAAAGGCGCCAATATGTTTAGGCATGAAGAAATAAATGTGCCTATACTTGGAATTATTGAAAATATGTCGTGGTTTACTCCCGCTGAGTTGCCAATGAATAAGTATTATATTTTTGGTAAAGGAGGTGGAGAAAAACTTGCTCGTCGCTATAATGTCCCATTATTAGGTCAAATACCATTGATACAGTCGATATGTGAAGCCGCTGATAAAGGTATTCCTATTGTTAATTCTCATTGCAACGAAGCAATAATTTTCAGAGATATAGCAGATAAACTTATACATGCACTTGAAGAAAGAAATAAAAATCTTCCACCAACAAAAGTGGTTAAAATAAAAAAATAATCTAATTATGAATAGAGAAGAAAAAAAACAAAAAATTAAAGATGTAATTAATGAAATTCGGCCATATTTGCAAAATGATGGTGGCGATATAGAACTTGTAGAAATTACCGACGATTTTGTTGTAAAAGTGAAACTTGTTGGTACTTGTGGTTGTTGCCCATATAAATTAATGACTTTGAAAGATGGTATTGAAACTGCTTTGAAAAATAGTGTTCCAGAAGTAAAAGAGGTGGTAAGTGTTTGAAGTTGTTGAAAAAAAATGAAAAATTTGAACTTTTTTAGTAATTCAATTGACAATGTTCGAATAATAAATTTTTACAAATTTTATTAGATTAAAAGTTTTTGTAAATGCCAAGTAAATAAAAAGTTTAAAATTGTGTAAAAGTAGCGTAAATAGTGTAAGTGTTAATGCCACCATTAATATCAAAAACATTTTCTAAGTTTTTGCAAAAAATACTTTTATTTAAAAACATTTTTTCTATTTATTGAACTTTTCTTTTTACCTTTGCAGAAAATTTTTTTATTATGAAAGTACCTGAAAATTTAAAGTATACTAATGATCATGAGTGGGTAAGAGTAGAGGGCAATATTGGCTATGTTGGTATAACCGATTATGCTCAAAGTGAGCTTGGCGATATTGTTTTTGTTGAAATTAATACTGTTGGGCAAGAGCTTAATGCTGGCGATGTGTATGGAACAATAGAAGCAGTAAAGACTGTTTCTGATTGTTACATGCCAGTGAAGGGTAAAGTTTTAGAAAAGAATGAAAAATTAACCGATCAACCCGACTTACTAAACAAAGACCCATATGGTGATGGATGGATGATAAAAATAGAAATTATTAATCCTTCTGAGATTGAAAACTTATTAACTCCCGACCAATATCGTAGCTTGGTTGGAAATTAATAAATAGCTTTTTCTTATTTTTTAATTAATCTTATAACTTCGGAAGAAAAAATAAAGTCGTTTAATTCTTTACAATCAGAATTTAATATTTCGTTTTTAGTACCTTCCCAGTACTTTTTACCTTCGTGAATAAATATTATTTTATCGCCAATTCCCATAACTGAATTCATGTCGTGAGTATTAACGATGGTTGTAATATTGAACTCTTCGGTTATTTCTTTTATTAGTTTATCAATAACAACAGCAGTGTAGGGGTCGAGACCAGAGTTTGGTTCATCGCAAAATAAATAACGAGGATTTAAAGCAATAGCTCTAGCAATTGCGACTCTTTTTCTCATACCACCACTAATTTCCGACGGATATAAATGTTCAATATTGAAAAGGTTAACTTTATTAAGACAAAAACGAGCTCTTTCTATTTTTTCTTTTTTTGTTAAATTTGAAAACATGTTTAAAGGGAAAAGCACATTATCTAAAACTGTTAGAGAGTCAAATAATGCACCTCCCTGAAAAACCATACCAAACTCTTGGCGTATTTTTTTTCTTTCGTTAAAATTCATTGCGGTGAAATTTCTTGAATCGAATAGTACGTAACCACTATCGGGTTCTATTAAGCCAACAAGTGTTTTAATTAATACTGTTTTGCCCGATCCGCTTCTGCCAATTATAATATTTGTTTTACCAGATTCAAATGTAAATGAAATGTTATCGATAACAATTTTATTATTAAATTTTTTTACAATATTTACAGCTTCAATCATCTAGTTAATAAGAGTTGGGTTAGAATAACATTGAATAATAGAATCATAAGACTACTGTAAACCACTGCTTTTGTACTTGCTTGTCCAACTTCTAATGCCCCGCCGTAACAATAGTAACCGTAATATGCAGAAACTGTAACTACTAAAAAACCAAAAACAAAAGACTTTATAAGAGTATAAGTAACATAAAAAGGAACAAAAGCGTAATGTAAACCTTGAATATAAAGTTCGGCTGGCAAAATTTTAGTTACAACAACAGCTAACCATCCTCCCCAAATTCCAACAAACATACTTAAAATTGTTAATAAAGGGAAAAAGAAAATAGCAGCTATAATTTTTGGTAATATAAGATAACTTGCAGAGTTAATACCCATGCTTTCAAGAGCATCTATTTGTTCGGTTACACGCATTGTGCCTAATTCTGAAGCAATATTTGAGCCTACTTTGCCGGCAAGTACTAAACCAACCATTGTAGACGAAAACTCAAGTATCATGGAATCTCGTGTTGCAAGTCCAACTAAATAAAGAGGTATTAAAGGATTTTCTATATTATAGGTGTATTGAATTGCAATAACAGCCCCCATAAATATTGAAATTATAGTAACAATGCCAATAGAATTTATACCAATTTTACCAATTTCTTCTATTGTTTGTTTAAGGTATATTTTTCCACGTTCGGGGCGAGAAAATATTCTTTTAAGTAGCAGTAAGTATTCTCCTATTTGATAAAGTATTTTTATCACCTTTAAAATTAATAATCAAATTTAATTAAAATTAAACACATTCGCATATTTTTCTTTTATGAAGTCTAAAATTTCAAGATTTTCTTTATAATTATTATTTTGTAAAAGCTTTACTTTTAATTCTTTTATTCCTGGAATACCTTTGAAAAAGTTAGCATAATGGCATTTAATTTTTATAACGCCCCATTTTTCTCCGTTTTCTTCGACCATTATAGAGAGTAGTTTTTTAAGGTAATCGATCTTTTCGTTAAAAGAAAGTGGTGGTAGTTTTTCGTTAAAAAGTAAGTAGTGTTTTATTTCTTTAAAAATCCATGGATGCCCAATAGCAGCACGCCCTATCATAATTCCGTCAACTTTATATTTATCGAAGCATTCTTTTGCTCTTTCTGGAGTTGTTACGTCGCCGTTCCCAATAATAGGAATTTTTATTTGGGGATGATTTTTTACATATCCTATATAATCCCAATTTGCCGTTCCCTTAAACATCTGAGCACGTGTGCGACCATGAATTACTAATCCGGTAATTCCAATATTTTGTAGTGTTAATGCAACTTCAAGAATGTTTATATTGTTTTCGTCCCATCCTAATCGAGCTTTAGCTGTAACTGGCGTATCAACGGCTTTTATAACCTTTTCGGCTATCTCGAACAATAGTGGTAAGTTTTTTAGCAGGCCGCTTCCAGCACCACGATTCGAAATTTTTTTGGCCGGACAGCCTAAATTTAAGTCAATAAAATCGGGTTGAAATTCTTCGACAACTTGAGCAGCATATACCATATTTTCTGGAATATGTCCATATATCTGAATACCAATAGGCCTTTCAAAATCATTAATTTTAATTTTTTTTTTAACTCTTGAAGTGTTGTATCTTAATCCATCGGATGAAATAAATTCGGTGTAAACAACATCAACTCCTCCAATGTACTTACATAAGTAACGAAATGATGAATTTGTTACATCTTCCATTGGTGCTAAAAATAATGGGTAACTCGATAAATTCAAGTGTGCAAAGGTCATATCGTTATGGCTTTTGTAAATTTTTTGTTAGAGGTAAGTTTAATGATAATTCATTGAAAATTTTAAGATACTTTTCGTCTTTACTTTTTTCAATAATGAACCTTAAATAAAACAAATCGACAGATTGGGTTGGATTATTAAGATATATATTAATTGTATTGTTAATATATTTTTCTATTTCAAGATCTTCTAATCTTTCTGACTTTATATGTTGAATGCTTTCAAAGAAATTTTTTATTTCTTCTATTTTATCTTTTATTGCATAGCTAAAAAAGTGGTGTACAATAAAAATCTTAATATCTTCGGGGAAAGCAGACCATGCTTCTATTGTAATGTTATCAATATTTTTTAGCCAATTTTTTGCAGCTTCTCTATGATATCCTATTGGCGAAAAGAACCATCTGATAGCAAATTTAAAGTTATTTACTTTGAGGAAAAGCTTACACAATTCACTATATCCAGCTCTAGGGAAAGCCTTTTCTATTCGTTGCCAATTGCTTTCTGTTGTTATAAGTTCTATCCAGTTAGGAATCTTGTAACTTAAGTTTTCTTCCCAATCTTTTTCGTACCAATAATCGTCGTATGGTGGATTAAATCTTATAAAATTAATTAATGCTTCTAGAGTATACATGTTGCTAACGTTTTAAGTAACGTTAAAGCCCAATTATGCTTTTAACTTCACTTATTGTTTTAGAAGCACTTAACCGAGCTTTTTCTGCACCTTCTTTTAACACATTAAATAAGTAAGTTTCATTTTTTCTAATTTCTTTTATCTTTTCTCTTATAGGCCTAATAAAGTTGATAATATTTTGAGAAAGTGTGTGTTTTAATTCACTATATCTTATTGTACAGTTGTTATATTTTTCTACGAAGTAATTATATTGCTCAGGAGTTGAAAAGTATTTAAAAAGAGTAAACAAATTTTTTATTGGTTCGCTCATTGGTTGATTAATCTGAGTTGGACCTGCATCGGTAACTGCTTTCATTACTTTTTTCATTATTATTTCATCATCATCGATTAAATAAATTGCATTACCTTCAGATTTGCCCATTTTTCCTGTACCGTTAAGACCAGGAATTTTAACTAATTCTTTGTTAAAATTGAAAACTTGAGGTAATGGGAAGTATTCTACATTAAAAGTTCTATTGAACCTTGAAGCGAAGTTTCGAGCCATTTCAAGATGTTGTTCCTGATCTTTACCTACGGGCACTTTAGTAGCTTTATGAATTAAAATATCGGCTGCCATTAAAACAGGGTAGGTAAGCAATCCGGCATTAACATTATTAGGTTGGTTACGTGCTTTTTCTTTAAAGGTTGTGCAGCGCTCTAGCTCACCAAGGTACGCAAACATGTTCAAATATAGATACAGTTCTGGGATTTCTTTTATATCGCTTTGTCTGTATATTATTGCTTTTTCTGGATTTAGGCCACATGCAATAAATTCTGCAACTATGTTTAAAGTACATTCTTTAAGATGTTTACCATCGGGGTGAGTTGTTAAAGAATGAATATCGGCAATAAAAAAATAACACAAATGGTTATTTTGGAGTTCTATGAAATTTTGTATTGCTCCAAAATAATTACCAATGTGTAAGTTGCCAGTAGGTCTAATTCCACTAACTACTACTTCCATTATCTATATAGTTTAAGTTGGAATACTAAAAAAAGGTATACTTTCTTTTGAATACCGTCCAGCTTTAAGGTTATTGTTTATTTCTTCGAAAGCATTTATAGTATATTGAACATCTTCTAAAGTGTGAACAGCTGTTGGAATTAGGCGTAACATAATTACGTCCTTTGGCACCACAGGGTAAATTACTATTGAACAAAAAATATTATATTTTTCGCGTAGTTCGAAAACAACATTGCCGGCCTCAATTGGAGTACCTTTTAAGTATACAGGGGTTACAGGTGATTCTGTTTTGCCAATATCTAATCCTTTTTCTTTTAAGCCATTTTGAAGTGCTTTAACTATTGTCCATAATTTTTGGCGAAGTTGTGGTTGTGTTTTTAAAAGTTCTAACCTTTTCATTGCTCCAATTACCATAGGTAAGGGTAGCGATTTTGCAAAAATTTGGGAACGCATATTATAACGTAAGTAATCGACAACTTCTTGAGTCGATGCTACAAAGGCACCAATTCCGGCCATTGCTTTTGCAAAAGTGGCAAAATATATATCTACCTCTTCAGAAACTCCAAAATGTTCATCAGTACCAGCACCGTTGGGCCCCATGGTACCAAAACCATGGGCATCGTCTATTAGTAATCTGAAATTGTATTTCTTTTTTAACTCTACAATATCTTTGAGTTTACCAAGGTCGCCAGCCATTCCGTAAACACCTTCGGTAACAACAAGAATACCACCACCCGTATGTTGAGTAATTTGTTTTGCTCTTTTTAACTGATGTTCAAGGCGTTCTATGTTGTTGTGTGGATAAACAAGTCGTTTCCCCATGTGTAAACGTAAACCATCGATAATACATGCATGCGATTCACTATCGTAAACAACAACATCGTTACGGTTAAGTAAACTATCTAAAATACTAATCATTGCTTGGTAACCATAATTACATAAAAATGCGTCTTCTTTTTTAACAAATTGAGCTAACTGCTGTTCGAGTTCTTCGTGAAAAGTGGTTTGCCCCGACATCATTCTAGCTCCCATAGGATATGCTAATCCATATTTTTCAGTTGCCTCAGTATCGACCTTTCGAACTTCAGGGTGATTCGCAAGTCCTAAGTAGTTATTTAAACTCCAATTTAAAACTTCTTTTCCTCTAAATTTCATTCGTGGCCCTATTTCTCCTTCTAATTTTGGGAATGCAAAATAGCCGTGTGCTATACTTTTATATTGGCCAAGCGGACCTCCTTTCGATGTTTTAATTTTATCAAAAATATCCATCGTTTTTCTTGCAAAATTAATGATTTTTTATGATAAAATGATTATCAAGTAAAATTGAAAACTTATTTAACCTAAATTTTTCTTATAAGTGTTTAAATTTAAGATTTGTGCTTTTGTTTTTTTATGAAAATTACATTCAATCTTGCAATTGATAATTTTTTTTATGAAAAAATTAAAATTTTAATTATATTATTTTAACAGTTTCTTAACATAAAAGCATTTAAATTGTTCAAAATTATTTCAAAATGTTGAGATACTTAGTATTGTTGTTAGTTAATTTTAAATTGTTTTCGCAAAACTTTTCTATAGAAGGTATTGTTTACGATAAAAAAACAAAAGAGACATTACCAGGTGCAAGTATTATTATAGAAAAAACAACAATTGGAACAAGCACAAATGTTGATGGCAAATTTTGCTTAGCAAATTTAAAAAAGGGGACGTACAATCTCATTGTTAGTTACGTTGGCTATAAAACCGATACTATTAGAAACTTGCATGTGAAAAATAATATAAGTAATTTAGAATTGGGATTAGAAGAAAATGCATATAATTTAAGCGAAGTTAATGTAGTTGCTGAACGTAAAAAAGACGTAGAAAGTTCGGTAATAAACGAAATAAAAGAAAGTCAGCAAGTAGTTAATGGAATTTCGGCAGAACAAATTAGTAAAACACAAGATAAAAGTGCAAACGAAGTAATAAAACGTTTACCAGGTGTAACATTATTTGAAAATCGTTTACTAATAGTCAGAGGATTAGCAGAACGATATAATTCTACATACATCAACAATTCTCCTGCGCCTGGCGTAGAGCCCGATAAAAATACATTTTCTTTTGATATAATTCCTTCGTCAATTATTAGCAGAATAATGGTTTATAAAACAGCAACTCCCGATTTGCCTGGTAATTTTACTGGAGCATTAACTAAAATAGAAACAAAAAATAATGTTGATTCAAATTTGTATTGTTTTACTGTTAGTTCAACTTATAATAGTATTACAACCTTTAATTCTTTTTCTTATGATAAAAATTCATTATTAGAAAATTTAATGCTCGTAAGAAACAGTAGAAATTTGTCGAGCGAAATACCTCAAAGCCTAAATAACTTATCGAAAGAAGAATTAATAAATGTTTCAAAAAAGTTTAAAAATAACTGGAAAATTATGCAAAAAACTGCCAGCCCCGATTTATCTTTTTCTTTTTATTTTTCGCAAAATGTAAAGAAACTTTCGCTTTTTACTCTAATTGCATTATCGGAAAGTAAGCAAAAATACAATTCTCAAATTTTTAATTACAATTCTTATGATATTGAAAAGCAAAAAAGTCAAATGATTTATGCTTATAACGACGATATTAACGTTTCAAAACATCGCCTTACCATAATGCAAAACTTAAGTTATACAATAAATGCAAAAAATTTTATAAAATTAAACAATTTATTGATATCTCAAAATAGTAATCAATTAATAAATAGATCGGGTACTAATTACGAAGAGGGCATGAATGTGATGAGCCATTCTTACAATTATAATGAAAGAAAAATCTTAAACTCCCAAATATCTGGAAGGCATATTATCGATGGCAACGAAAATTTAGAAACTACATGGTCAGCATTCTTAACATTGGCAACTAATAATCAACCAGATTATAAAAAAATACGTACTATTAAGAATAGCGAGAGTACCGAAAATTCTGGGACTTATCAAGTAATAATTCCTCCTTCGGCCTCGGTGTTAGATGCAGGTCGTTTTTTTGGCTTTTTAAAAGATTTGTCATACGGTGCATGTTCAGAATTAAAATATTCTTTAAAATCGAATATCAAACTACAATGGGGAGTAGGAGTATCGCATAAGGATAGATCTTTTAATGCAAGATGGATGTCGTATAAAAAATTTAGTAGCACTACTTTTAATTACGAATTACTTAACAATAGCATAGAAAATATTTTTGACGAGCAGAATATTGGTGAACATGGATTTGTACTTGAAGAAGGCACTAATCCGTCTGATAAATATTTTGCAAATACTAACAATATTTTTAATTACTATATGACAAATATTGAAATAAAAGATAAAATGCCAATTGTAGTCGGAATAAGATTAGAATATAATGCTATATCATTATTCAGCCGAAACTATTCTAATAAACCTGTAAATGTTTCTTTAAATAATTTATTCTTATTACCTTCAATGTCTTTTGCTTATAAATTGAACAATGATAAGAAAATAAAATTCGCCTTTTACAAGTCGGTAAATACTCCAGAGTTCAGAGAATTGGCTCCTTTTGCTTTTTATGATTTTAGATATAACAATGTATTAATAGGTAACGAAAATCTTTTGCCTGCTAAAATTTATAACGCCGATTTGAAGTATGAAATAATAACAACAAATAATAACTTATTTTCTGTAGGATCGTTTTATAAGTATTTTATTAATCCAATTGAACTTTATTATGTACCAGGAGCAGGAAGTGGTGGTACCCGTAATTTTACTTTTAGTAATGCTAATTCGGCATACAATTTTGGATTTGAAACAGAACTACGACAAAATATGACTGAAATCTTTAATACCAATAAAGTTTTTAATAATCTTTACTTTGTTACAAATTTTTCTTATATTTATAGTAAAGTTTCTTTAGGAGAAAAGTCTGTAGGACAAAAATCAACACGTCCATTAATGTTTCAGTCGCCTTATGTATTGAATCTTGGACTTTTCTATGAAAATAAGGCTAATAATTGGCAATTCAATGTTGTTTACTACATACTTGGTAAAAGATTATATGCAGTTGGCACATATGGTACTCCCGATATTTATGAACTCCCAAGAAATGATTTAAATGTATCGGTAACCAAAAAAATTAATAAAAATAGCAAGGTAATAATTTCTTTATATAATTTATTTAATGATAATTTTATTCTGAAGCAAGATAGTAACGATAATGGTAGAATAGATAGAAACGACGAAATCATTGAAAAGTATAAAATAGGTCAATCAGTTAGTGTAACATATTCAATTGTTTTCTAAAGAAAATCAGTTTTTAACTGTTAATTCAAGAAAACTTATAAATTACTTAATCAATCATTAACTTAAAGTTAATAATAATAATATTTTTTTGTAGTGTTAAACTAAAAAACTTTTAATTATGAGAAGAACATGTTTATTTGTATTAGGTTTAGCGTTAATTTTTGGGAGTTCATTTTTTTACTCCTGCAAGAAAAAAGAAGGATGTACCGACAAGAATGCTTTAAACTATGATCCGGAAGCAGAAAAAGACGATGGGTCGTGTAAGTATCCGGAAGCAACCGATACAGCTACTATAATTTTAGAGGGGAGCATAACAGCAAACAAAACACTGTATTCAAAAAACAAATATCTTCTTAAAGGCTTTGTGTATGTAGAAGATGGTGTTACTTTAACTATCGAACCTGGCACCATAATTAAAGGAGATAAAGCAACAAAAGGTTCATTAATTGTTAAGAGGGGAGGCAAGCTAATTGCAGTAGGTACGCCTACGAAACCTATTGTTTTTACATCAAATCAGCCAAAAGGGCAAAGAGACTACGGCGATTGGGGAGGAATAATCATATGTGGCAAGGCACCTGTAAACTTGCCAAATGGTCAAGGTTTAGTTGAAGGTGGACCTGATGCATACTACGGTGGAAACGATCCTAACGACAACTCCGGAAAAATTAAATATGTAAGAATAGAATTTGCAGGCATAGCGTATCAGCCTAATCAAGAAATAAACGGATTAACTCTGTGTGGAGTGGGTAGTCAAACAGAAATTTCTCATGTACAAGTATCTTATTGTGGCGACGATGCTTTTGAGTGGTTTGGAGGTACTGTTAATGCTAAAAACTTGGTTTCATTTAGAAACTGGGACGACGATTTTGATACCGACAACGGATGGAGTGGTAAAGTACAATTTTGTTTTGCTTTAAGAGATCCTAATATTGCCGATCAATCAGGTTCTAATGGTTTGGAAAGCGATAACGATGCTAATGGAACTTCTGCAACCCCATTTACTTCGGGAATATTTTCGAATGTAACAATTCTTGGCCCCATTACACCTAACAATACTAATTACAATCAGCAATTTAAAAGAGCAGCTCATTTACGTAGAAATACTAAATTAAAAATATTTAATTCAGTATTAGTTGGTTATCCGGTTGGCTTACTATTAGATGGCTCTGGAACCGAAACAAATGCTATGAATAATGAATTAATATTCAAAAATAATGTTATTACAGGTTGCGTCGATAATCTAAAAACTGCAAATACTACAGGATCGCTTGACATTAACACTTGGTTCAATTCAAATAATAATTATATTAAAACATTTCAAGAAATTAATCTTAATAGTAATGCATGGAATTTAACTGCACCAAATCCAATGCCTCAATCTGGCTCATTTTTACTTAATAATGGTTCTTTTAATTATCCTGAACTTCAGAATACTTTCTTTGAATCGGTTAATTTCATAGGTGCATTTGGAACCAATAATTGGTTATCTGGTTGGACTAATTTCGATCCGCAAAATACAGATTATTAATTACGTAAAGTTTTAAATTTTGAGTTTTTGAGAGAGGACAGTTTAACTGTCCTCTTTTTTTTTTATTTAAGAGTATTTTTTTTAATTGAATAACTTTTAGTAAGTAAATTTTTTATTTTAGTTATTATAATTTTTTATATATAGCTCTATTATTTGAGGGTAATGCTTATATTCTAATTTATGGATTTTTTCTTCTAATGAATTAAGTGTTTCATTTTCTGAGATTAATATAGATTTTTGAAAAATAATTTTGCCTTTATCGTATTCTTCATTTACTAAATGAATTGTTATTCCCGAATATTTTTCTTTATTTTCAAGTATTGCCTTATGAACATTTTTTCCATACATACCCTTACCTCCATATTTAGGCAGTAAAGCAGGATGAATGTTTATTATTCTGTCTTTATATTTTTTTACTATAATTGAAGGTATTAGCCACAAAAAGCCAGCAAGTACAATAAAATTAATTTCGAATTTTTCGAGATAATATAAAACCTTATCGGAAAATTCGTTTTTGTTGAATAATATTATAGGAATATTATATTTTTTCATTCTTTCTATGACAAAAGCTTTAGGATTATTGGTAAAACAACATTGTATTTTAACATCTGTTTTATTAAAATAATTTACAATATTTTCGGCATTACTACCGTTGCCCGAAGCAAAAATTGCAATATTATTTTTCATAAATTACATATTTTCATATAAATAAACTTAAAGTAAAAAATTTTTTTAAAAAAATTTTGTTTATATTTTTGTAAAATTATTACCTTTGCAAGTACAAAAATAATTGATAGTTAAACTTTAAAAAATAAAAATTATGTCGGATATTGCTTCAAGAGTTAAAGCAATTATTGTTGAAAAATTAGTAGTTGATGAAAAAGAAGTCACAGAGAATGCTAGTTTTACTCACGATTTAGGAGCAGATTCTTTAGATACAGTAGAATTGATTATGGAGTTTGAAAAAGAGTTTAATATTTCGATACCAGATAGTGATGCTGAAAAAATTTCAACAGTTGGCGATGCTATTAAGTATATAGAAAACGCTGTAAATAAACAATAAGTTTATTTATGACTCTTAACAGAGTTGTTGTTACTGGAGTAGGGGCACTTACTCCAATAGGGAATAATGTATCTGAATTTTGGCGAAGCTTAGAAAATGGAGTTTCGGGTAGTGATTTAATAACATTATTCGATGCTTCTAAGTTTAAAACAAAATTTGCGTGTGAAGTAAAAGATTTTAAGCCAGAAGAATTTATTGATCGGAAAGAATTAAGAAAGATTGATAGGTTTGCACAATTTGCTATTGTAGCTGCTGATCAGGCAATTAAAGATGCTAATTTAGATTTAGAAAAAGTAGATAAAGAGAGAGTTGGTGTTATTTGGGCATCGGGCATAGGTGGAATTATTACCTTTCAGGAGGAAGTAAGTGCTTACTATAGAGGAGATGGAACACCACGGTTTAGCCCTTTCTTTATACCAAAAATGATTATTGATATAGCAGCTGGCCATATTTCAATGAAATATGGATTTAAAGGACCCAATTATGCAACGGTATCGGCATGTGCTTCTTCTTCTCATGCAATTATAGATGCGTATATAATGGTGAAAATTGGTAAAGCCGATATCATTGTTACAGGAGGGTCTGAGGCATCGATAATGGAGGCAGGCGTTGGTGGTTTTAATGCAATGCAAGCTCTATCTACAAATAATGAGGAATATAAAACGGCATCGCGTCCATTTTGTAAAACACGCGATGGTTTTGTAATGGGCGAAGGAGCTTGTGGTTTAGTGTTAGAAAATTATGAGCACGCTAAAGCACGTGGTGCAAAAATATATGCTGAGATTATAGGAGTAGGCCTAACTGCCGATGCTTACCATTTAACAGCACCACATCCCGAAGGTGAAGGAGCAGCAAGAGTAATGCAAATGGCTCTCGACGAAGCCCAAATAAGTCCTTCGGAGGTCGATTATATTAATGCACATGGAACTGCTACCCCTCTTGGCGATATTGCCGAACTTAAAGCTATATATAAAGTATTTGGCGAACACGCTTTTAAACTTAATATAAGTTCTACCAAATCGATGCATGGACACCTTTTAGGGGCTGCTGGTGCTATAGAAGCTGTTGCTACTATTCTTGCAATGCAAAATAATATAGTGCCTCCTACCATTAACCATAGAGAATATGATGAACAAATAGATAAAAGGTTTAATTTAACTCTTAATAAAGCCCAACATCGTAACATTAATATAGCTTTAAGTAATACTTTTGGCTTTGGTGGTCATAATGCTTGCATAGCTTTTAAAAAGCTTTAGTGTATATTTATAGTTTCTAACCAGCCATTAAGTTGCTAAAATTGTTGAGGATTTTTATCGCTTTTGGATAATAGGATTTTTTTTTATTAAAGCCATCAAAGTATTTTATGAAAGGGTTTACTTTATTTAATTATAAAGTAGTTTAAAAATAATAGGAACCAATGGTTCTTTTAAGAAATATTTTTGTTTGTTACATAGAAAAGTTATGATTTTTGAAGTGTTAATGTAAAAGAATAGTTTTGGGTAATTGTGTTTAAAGTCGCAACCCTACAAGAAGTTAATTAGTATATAGTGTTAATAATTTAGTTTAATCATTTTTAGAAAACTAGTAATTTTGTTTATAACATCGTTACTGTATCATTATTTTCTTTATCTTCACGCATTTAACATCTAGCAAAATGTATATGAAGTTTCTGACAGAATATTTTGATATTAAATATTTTTTCTAATAACATATTATACATCTCGTAATACTATTGTAAAATAATGTGCGAAATGAATATCAAAACTTTCACCACTTCTTCACTTTACATATATGTCATATAAGCTTAAATGTGTTCTTTTGTACACTAAACATAATTCTATTTCGTATCGATTCTTGTATATCTTACATACATCTCATTTGCTTTAGAATTCCTTCGATTGATAGTAATTACTATCGTACCAAAACTTCAACATTTTTCGTTATACTTTTCACGATTTATATATAACACTTTAGTTGCAAAAATATTTACTTTAAATATTCTTGCCCCTGTTGCTCATTTAATTCTTTATTAAGACATGCTCAAGGTATTTTAAAAAACTATTTTTAAATTTTTATTTATAAAACTGCATTTAATTTCTTAATTAGACTGAAAAGTTACTTTTCAATCAGGTTTATTTATGTTATATCTTATTTCTATGTTACTCAAAAACCGCTGAATTTCGGTTACAAATAAAAACATTAACTACTAAAAAAATTTGAACAAAAACTATAACCTGTCTACACTCTTAACTTCCTGTGGTTTTGCGGTTAAAATAGATTTTATAACTTTTAATACTCATTTTGTTTGCACTCCAAGTACCATTTTATTTTATTAAAAGTTAAACTATCGATTATATTATGTGCCAAGATGTCGGAAACATTATTATATTTTCCAAGTTTTTTACGTAAATTTAGTATGTTTAAAACCAAATTTTTATCTTTCAAATACGGATGTGAAATTAACTTTTTAAAGTCGGCACTATTGAGGTCGATTCTTTTTATTGCAAATACATCTGCATAAACTAATCCTTTAATTTTTGAAAACATTTCGTCGGTGAAACCATAAACTTCCTTTAATTGATCTATTGAATAAAATCCACCAAGTAGTTCTCTATATTTTATTATACGTTTTGCAAACACATAACCAATACCCGGGAGCTTAACTAATGTAGAAGTGTCGGCAGTATTTAAGTCTATAAAAGTAAGTTGTGGTTTTTTTATGAAAGTAGATTGTTTTTGAGTTAACTTCTGAATATCAAGGCTTTCTGTGTATTTGTTTTCAACATATAGATAAGTATGTATAGCATAAAACACAGAATCAGACATGTACCATAGTTTTCTTACGTCGTTTACCGAAAAAAATTTACCTCCTTTTTTGATATAGTTAATCCAAATTTTAGCTATATTTTCAGGGACTCCAATGCATATCAATTTATTGTAATCAGGGTTATTTATGTTTACTCGACAGGTATCTTTGTTATAGGGCTTTTGATTAGAGTGGTAAGAATTTACTTTGTGAGATGTAGGTTGTTTCACAAAGACAGAGGAATCGATAATACGTTCAAGATGTTCATAATTTATTTGTGGAGCAAAATATAATTTATCTAACGCAATATATAAAGCCCATGTAATTATTATTAAGGAAATAAGTACAATTAATCCATTTCTTTGCGACCTTGTAAAATAAAAGAGATCAGTAATTTTCATTAATAATGTTAGACCTTATTACTCGTATCGGCCAACGCAATTAAGATCTTCGAAAGCAACTTTTAAGCGTTCTACCATATATTTTTCTCCTTCTCTTAGCCATGTTCTTGGGTCGTAATATTTTTTGTTTGGTTTATCTTCTCCTTCAGGATTACCAATTTGTGATTGCAAATAAGCAGAATATTTTTTGTAGTAATTATGTACACCATCCCAATATGCCCATTGAGTATCGGTATCGATATTCATTTTAATAACGCCGTAAGAAATAGATTCTCTTATCTCTTCGCGAGAACTTCCAGAGCCACCATGAAATACAAAAAATAAAGGTTTTTCTTCTTGAGTATTATATTTTTTCTTTACGTATTCTTGAGAATTTTTAAGTATAATTGGTTGTAACACAACATTACCAGGTTTATATACTCCGTGTACATTACCAAAAGAAGCAGCAATAATAAAGTTATCGCTAACTTTACTTAATTCTTCATAAGCATATGCAACATGTTCGGGCTGGGTATATAATTTTGAATTATGTATACCTGTGCGATCAACACCGTCTTCTTCGCCACCTGTAACACCAAGTTCTATTTCAAGAAACATTTCTATTTTAGTAAGGCGCTCTAAATAACGTTTGCAAATTTCTATATTTTCTTCGAGAGGTTCTTCGCTTAAGTCGAGCATGTGAGAGCTAAAAAGTGGCTTACCATGCTCTTTGTAGTGTTTTTCTCCAACTTCAATAAGAGCATCGACCCATGGTAGTAACTTTTTTTGCGCATGATCGGTATGAATAACAACAGGAATACCATATAATTCGGCCAGCGTATGTATATGTCTTGCTCCTGATATGGCACCAAGAACTGATGCTTGTTGTTTGTCGTTGGGAGCTCCTTTACCTGCAAAAAATTGTGCCCCTCCGTTCGAAAACTGAATAATTATAGGCGACTTTACTATCATAGCAGCTTCGAGAGCTGCATTAACAGAATTTGTACTTACAACATTTACTGCAGGTAATGCAAATTGATTATCTTTTGCATATTTAAATAACTTTTTTAAATCGTTACCCCATACAACACCAGGCTTTAAAATCTGTTTTAATGTTTCAGCCATATTTTTATTGTTTTAAATTTTTACAAATTTAATACTAAAAAAGAAAACTAAAAAAATAACATACAAAATTATTTAATTATATTCAAAATAAGCTATGGATTAAAAAATTCAATGCGATCTTTTAATATTATATCGTTAGGCGAATAGTTCAGAATTTTAAATTCTACCCTTCTGTTTAATTGCCTACCTTGTGGAGTGTCGTTTGTAGATATAGGTTTTTTCTTACCCATAGCAGTAATTTTTATTCTTTCCTTGTTTATACCAAGATCAATAAGCTGATTCATTACATATTCTGCTCTTTTTTTGCTTAATTTCATGTTATATTCATCGGTTCCAATAGCGTCGGTATGACCTATTAGTTCAATTTTTGCTTTTGGATTTTTTTTAAGCCAGTTTGCTATATTTATGAGATTTTGTATATTAAACTCACAAATATACTGGTTAAAGGAAAAATATACAGGATAAATTATTAGTTTATTATCGGCAGTTTTAAATTTGATGTCTAATTTTTTTTCTATTTCGGTAGAAGTTAATTGTGGCATTGATTGTAATTTAGCAATAGAATCTTTAGCAATAATATATATGTTTAAGGTATTAGGATATGAAACTGGTGAATTTTTTGTTTCAATTCTTGCAAGTGATATTCCATTGTCTGTTAAGTAATCTTTAATTATTTGTTCGCGTACTTCGTTTAAAAGTGGATTAACCTGTTCGGATGAATTAATTATTATTACTCTAAATTCTGGTAAGTAATTAAGTATTTTACAAATTTGATTTATTTGAAGTAAATCTTTTTCGTTTAACTGGGTAGTATTTGGTTGAAACCTGAAATAATAATCTGTTTTAAGATTAGTTAGGCTAATAGGGTTTAAAGTTATAGGTTTTTCGATATTTACATAAGCCATACTGTCGCTAATATCAATATATTCAGTTTGAGGTATAAATATGTCGCTTTCAAATTTAATTATGTACCTTTTTCCTGTTTTCAGTATGAAGAGGTACTTACCTGTTGTAGGATTAGGTTTGTACTCGCCTACTAATTTATTTGTGATATCTTCGTACACGTATATTTTCACATTTTGAGGCTGTCGGTTATTTGCAAGTTTTATTGTGCCAGAGATTACAGCAAGAGTTTTTTCTTCTTTTTCTGGAAAGGTGATATAGTAAATATCTGCTCTACCGAAACCATCTTGACGTTCGGTAGCATAATAGGCATGTTTTCCGTCGGGAGTAAGAATAAAAAAAGCATCGTCGCCTGGTGTATTAATTGGATATCCTATATTAGTAGGATTGCTCCAATTATCATTTTCATCTTTTTCTGAAAAAAATATATCGAAGCCTCCTATTGTTTTATGTCCTTTGCTACTGAAAAATAGAGTTACACCATCGGGATGTATAAATGGGCTTATTTCGTCTTGTTCAGTATTTATTTGAGGCCCTAGGTTTATAGGGGTTCCCCACTCGCCATTAGGTAAGCGCTTAGATACATAAATATCGAGACCACCAAACCCTCCTGGGCGATTACTTGTAAAATATAATTCCTGTCCATCGGCAGAAATAGAAGCATGATTTTCGTTGTATTTTGTATTTATATTTAATTTCTGAGGAGCAGACCATTCTTCTCCCATTAGTTTGCTAACATATAAGTTGCCATCGTCGGGGTTTATAATGCTGCTTTCGTCTTTATATATGTATAATTCTGAACCATCGGGAGATAAACCAACAGAAGCATCGTGCTTTGGTCCATTTACTTTATTCAGGGCAGTAGGTTCGCTCCATTGATTGCCGGCTTGTTTGTGCGATATATAAATATCTTCAAAATATTGATTGTCGATTGTTTTTAAATTGTTTGCTTGGTTAAAACGTTTAGAGGTAAATATTAATGTTTGCTCGTCGGCGGTTATAACAGGGCTATGTTCGTCGTATTCGGTGTTTATTAAATTACCAAGATTTTTGAAATCTGTTTTTAACGGATTTTTCATTAATTCAACTAAATTTTTGCAATGAAATTTAAGTTCATTTATGTTTTCTGAAAAAATAATATTATATTGTTGAATAATATTGATAAGAGAATCTATGATTATTAAAGCCTTTTCTGGCATGTAATTAAGATGATAAGCCTTAGCAAGGAAGTACAATGCTTCTAAGGGGGCAGAAGTTTCGGAAGGATTTCCAACATCTGCATTAATGTCGATATTTTTTGAAGCAAATTCAAGAAAAGAAATTGATTTTATTTTTTCGTAATACTGAGGTAAGTTCAGATAGCAGAAACCAATTTTAAAATTAATATTAGCATTTAGTGTATCTTGCGATAAAAGTTCACTATATAATTTTATAGCTTCATTAAAATTCCCTTTATCTAATAATAACTCGGCTGTATAAAACTTATCGATAAAGTCTTTTGTGAAAGACTGAGAAAAAACTTTGGAAAATAAAAAACATAAAATGAAAAGGTTAATAATACTTATAAGTTGTTTCATAACAATAGTTATTTTATCACAAAATTAAGTAATAATTTTATTTTAACAATATGGAGGTGGTTTTGTAATAAGAAGTTTTGAATAAATTACTCTTCAATAATTCTTATTTCTACTCGTCGGTTCATTGCTCTTCCTTCGGGAGTTTCGTTATCGGCTATAGGTTGTGTATCAGCATATCCTTTAGCAATGAGTCGGTCGGGTTTAATTCCTTTAGCAATAAGATATTGTTTTACTGCATTTGCTCTGTTTTGCGATAGAATTAAGTTGTCTTCATATTTGCCAACATTGTCGGTATGTCCAGCAATTTCTATTTTCAAAGTTGGTTTGGCTTTTAAGGCTTCGTAAAGAGTGTTAAGAGCAGGAAAAGATTCTGGCAAAAGAGTTGATTTTCCTGTTTCAAAGTATACGTTTCTAAGTATAAAGATTTTTTCTGGTTCAAATTTTATATTTAAATTATATGTGAATGCTCCTTTTTCATTTTTGACATAAATAGTCGAATAGTTTTTATCTTCTATAAAGTTGCGATAATTTATATCGTAAGTTTCTCCTTCTGGTAATAAGATTTCACATGTTCCATTATTATTTGTAAATACTATGTAAGATTTTTTTGTGTTTCTGCTAATGAACTCAATTCTTTCGTTAGATAATGGTTTGTTTTTAAAATCGGTAACTTTAATTTTCATAAGCGATTTATCTTCTGTAGGCTGCAATTGGCAAAAAGCGAAATTATAATATATTAAAACAATAATGTAAAAAAAGGTTTTCATTCTTTATTCTTTGAATCAATGAATATTGTTACAGGACCATTATTTTCTAATGTTATCATCATCCGGGCTCCAAATATACCTGTTTCAACTTTTTTTCCCAATTCTTTTTTTACTTCTTCAATAAATAAGTTATAAAGGGGAATTGCTACTTCGGGTTTTGCTGCTTTAATGTATGAAGGACGATTTCCTTTCTTTGTTAAAGCATGTAATGTAAACTGACTAATTATCATAATTTCACCATCAATATCTTTAACCGATAAATTCATTAAACCATTATTATCATCAAATATTCTAAGATTAACAACTTTTTTAGCAAGCCATATTGCATCTTCACAAGTATCGTTTTCTTCAATTCCTAAGAGTACAAGTAAGCCTGCTTTAATCTCTGAATGAAGTTGGTTGTTTATAACAACTTTTGCATAGTTTACTCTTTGTATTATCGTTCTCATATTTAATATGGGTTAAAAGCATTTTCAATGTGATTAATTTCATGTTTATTTTTACCAATGTTTACAATTATTACATCAAATCTTACATTTTCGTAGTAGGGGAATTTACTTAAATAATACTCGGTAGCGGAGGTTAAAAATTTTATTTTATTGTCTGATATTATTTCATTAAAGTTCTCGCTTTTGTTTATATTCCTCGTTTTAACTTCTACTATAATAAGAGTTTTATCGATTCTTGCAATTATATCAATTTCCTTATTTTTAAAATGCCATCTTCTTTCAAGTATTTCTACGCCTTTTTTCATTAAGTAATTACATGCATATATTTCACCTAAAATACCTAAGCTTTGTTTATAATTTTTCATTAAGTTTGAAACCTGAAAAGGTTATTATTCGTTTAAAGTACAAAATTAAATAAATGAAATTATTAGTAATAATCCTAAATATATTTTTTTTTGTTTTATTTTATCCTCAGCGAAATAAAGATATAGATGAAAAAAGTTTTGAAGGTACAATATTTTTTTCTCAAGAGCTTATGAACGATACTTTTTACTACATATATTACGTAAAAAATAATTTTGTTAAACTTGAGGAGCTCAATAGGTGTATAAATTGCAAAATAGCGAATAACTATCTTTTGTTCGATTTAAAAAAGGAAACAATTACTGCTGTTAATCCTACAAGAAAAATGTATATTAATTTAGTTCCTAAGAAATATGAAGAAAAAAAGAATAAAGATTTTGAAGTAATAAAAACAGGAAACTACAAAAAAATATTAGGCTATAAATGTTACCAGTGGAGAGTAAGAAACAAAACGGAAAACACCGAAATAACTTATTGGGTGACTTACGGAAATTTTGATTTCTTCGTTAATTTGTTAAAATTATGGAATAGAAGCGAAAAACATGCTTTGTATTTTTTAAATATACCTGATAATGAAGGATATTTTCCTTTATTAAGCGATGAAAAAACTATTCTCAGAGAACAAAAAATGACACTTAGAGTTATTGATATTCAAAGAAAAGAGCTTGATTCAACAATTTTTATAATTCCTAAAGAATACAAAAATTATCAGGAGTAAAAAGTTATTATTTTAACTTGATATAATAAAATAAATTGCTATCGTTGTTATTGAAAATATTATAAAAATCAAGAAGCAGAAGGTGAGGATTAATTGCGCCTTGCTCAAAGTATTCGTTAGATTTACCATTAGTACCTATTTTTTTTAAAGGGCTATAAATTTTTTTATGTTTAAATGCTTTAAATTGTTTTATTCTTGGCTCTATTGATAATAATTGATTTATAGTAAAATTGTTACCTGCATTAATCCAAATATCTGCTGAATTACATAAAGAATAGACTTGCTCGAAATTTAGCATGTAAACATCTCTATCTGTATAATTCTTAAAAACATAATTACCACCAGCATCATCGATAAGTTTTGCAGTAATTGATTTACCACCAGGAATATACCAAATACCATTAAAAGGAGCTTCGGTAAAAATTTTTGGTGAGTATTTTCGGTTTATGTCGATATTTTCTTTAATAAGATTGTATTTTTTTTCTATTTCGTTAAAGATCTTATTGGCAGTATCTAATTTGTTAAAAAATACACTAAAAAATTTAATCCATTCTGCCCTTCCAAGCGGGTGCTCTTCTAAAAATTCAGATACTATTACAATTTTAATATTTTTATCTTTTAGAAAATTGTAATAAGAAATATCTTTTTCGCTAAGAGAATAAGTAAATATAATGTCGGGTTTTTGGGTAAGAAGAAGCTCAATATTGAACATATTAGGAGGTCCTATTTCTTTTATTTCTCCTTTTTTGTATAATTCTAAAATCTTAATGTTTTTATAAAAAGAAATATTATCCACCATTTTTATTTTAGGTAACTCATTAAGCTTTTCAATATAGCCTATATACGATGTGCTTGTTATACCAACCGAACGTACTGGATATTTTATATTATGTGCTGATAAAATGTACCTTGCTATATTTTTTTCAGTACTATTTTCCTTGATTTTATTTACTTCTGCAATTATGCTATCTTTACAAATAAAAATTTTAAAATATTTTGCATACTTGTTCTTTATTTCCTTGCAGTTGCATGTGTTATTATTGTTTGATATGTGGTTTTTGCATCCAAAAAAGAAGCATAACAAAATACAAAAGAAACTAAATAGTATGTTAGTCTTTTTTTGTTTCAATCGAAAATAAAGATTTTGAAATGGATTGACCGTTTTTAAAATAATATACACCGCCCCAGCTGTGAATTACTTCTCTATATTCGTTTGCCACTCCATTTTTATTTACTATGATTCTTTTTATTTTCTTCGTATTATCTTCATAATTTTCTTCTGTTATACCTTCAGGATAAGTACGTGCCAGCTCAGATAAGTATTTTTGAACATTTTCTTTGTCGGAAAAATCTATTTCTTCGAGTTTTTTCATTTTTGCTTTCATTTCTTCTATTTGTTTTTGTTTTTCTAAAGCAAGTTTTTCTTCTTCTTCTTCCTTTTGTTTCTTGAGTAAGCTTTGCGATTCAATGATGCGGTTCTTACAATATTGATCGTTTGGTTTAAAGTTTAATGCATATGTGTAATATGTTATGGCTGCGTTGTAGTCTTTTTTATTAAAAGAATCATCGCCCTTGGCTACATTTTCTTTATAGTTTTGTTCTCTTTCTTTAATTTCCTGTTCCTTCTTTTGTTTTTGGAATAATAAATTTTCTATTTCTATTATTTTATTTTTTGGATATTGTTCATTTGGTTTTATTTTTAAAGCTTGTTCATATTTGCTTCTTGCTTCTGTTAAGTTGTTTTTTTCGAAAAGAGAATCTGCCTGAGTTATTATTAACTTATAATTCATTTCAATAGATAGTTTGTTCGTTATTTCATTTATTTCTGCGATTTTGTCTTTTGGGTATTGTTCGTTAGGTTTAATTTTTAGGGCGTCGGTATAGAATTGTTTAGCTTGATGGAGTTGGTTTTGCGAGAAGGCGTTGTCGCCATTTTTGATTAGTTCGGCGTATTGTTT
>JAOAFV010000032.1 GCA_026416095.1 Bacteroidales bacterium
TTTTTCTCAGCAGAAGAATTGGGAGATAAGATATGGTAGCGAGAAGGCGTTTATACTAAATGTTGGACAGTTCAATAATGAAGTATTAGGGAGATACTCGACACCTGAATATGCATACGATGGGAGTCAGGAGGATTATTATTTCTTAAAAGATGGAATTGTTTTCAGATTTACATGGCTAAAAGAAGAAGAAGAAAGTGAACGTCGAGAGTTACGAGAACGCCGCAAATATACCGCTGCTGAATGGAAACAAAAAGAGATAAACGAATGGCGTAGAAGGGTTCAGAGAGAATTTGTATCGGCAAAGTGGTTAAATGCAAACAACGATGTTATTTTATTACCTATGAATAAGACGACATTTTATTATAGTTACACCTTTAAGAAAGAAGGAAAGCTTATAAATATTAATGAAATTCCAGCTTATGAAAAAATAATTTACAAAAATATTTATAATAATATAGATGTAATCTACGAGCTTCCAGAAAAAGGAGGTTTAAAATATTCAATAGTATTAAGAGCGGGTTCAGACCCCATGGATATTCGCTTAAGATATACAGATATAAGAAACATAAGCTTAAAGGATAATAAAGTAATAATAAAGACTAAAGCTGGACAGATTATTGAACATGAACCGAGGGCGTTTTACAGCGATACGAGAGAGGAGGTAGAAGTCAAGTATTATTTAGATGAGGGCACGATAATGTTTAGTTTGGGTAAATATGATAAAAGTAGGGAGGTGATAATAGACCCGTGGGTACAGACGCCGTTTTCGAATTCGTCGAATGGAGTTTGGGAGTGCGAGACAGACGGGAATGGGAATGTGTATATTATAGGCGATGGTATGGTAGATTATCAGAAGTTAAAGAAGTATAATGCGAATGGGGTTTTACAGTGGACATATACGACGCCGTGGGATACTAGTGGGTATTGGTTAGGTACGTTGGCAACGGATCAGGCTGGGAATTCGTATATTACGGCGGGGTCGATAGCGGAGATAGAGAAGATAAACACGAATGGTTCGATGGTGTATCATAAGAATGGAGGTCCACTTGATGAATATTGGGCGATAACATTTAATTGCGATCAGACTAAGCTTATAGTTGGTGGTACCCGGCTTAATTCGACTTTTAATATTACTGGCGACGGAGTTCTTTTTGATATTAATACTAATAATGGACAAGTAATTGACTTAGTTGAAGTTGGTGCTTTTAGACCCGGTCCTCTTGGTTTAACAAATTATGCGGAAGAAGTTCGCTCCATAGCTTCTGCTTATAATGCTAAATATTATTTTATAACTCTTGATACCATAGGTGCCATAACACAAAATTTTTCACAATGTCCCGACAACGAACCTATTTTTGCAATTAATCATGGCTATCATTTTTCTTACAAAAGTGAAAACTTTAGACCTGAAACCGGTAATGGTGCTAATATGATGATTAAAGCAAACCGTAATTTTGTTTATACCATGAACGGCGTAAAAGTAGACAAACGTTCTCTTGTTACAGGACAAATATTACAATCTGTAAATATACCAGGCGGGAGTACTCAATCTTCGATGGGGGAATATGCTCCCAATAACAATGGAATTGACCTTGATACATGTGGCAATGTATATATAGGCTCAACTGATAGAGTAATTAAATACGATGCTAATCTTAATCAAATTACTAGTTCAAGTACAACTTATAGAGTTTCTGATGTTGCAGTAGGAACAAATGGTGCTGTAATAGTATGTGGAACAACAGGTAGTAGTGGTAGTAATAACAGAGTTGGCTATGTGGCTTCTATCAATTTTAACGCGTGCCCTAAAAATGTTATGGTATGTTGCGATGCCAATATTTGTGCAGAAGGACCTTTTTGCCCTAATGATCCACCTGTTAATTTAACTGCTGGGCAACCAGGGGGTATATGGAGTGGTCCAGGAATTACCAATCCAAATACAGGTACTTTTAATCCTGCAGTAGCAGGAGTTGGGCATCATATGATTGTATATACTTTACCATGCGGAAGTGATTCAATATATATAGATGTACTAGCATGTACACCTCTTGAAGTTTGTTATCATCAGGGTAATAATAATTTACAAGCAGAGGGCGGAAGTGGAACTATTACATGGCAAAATATGCAAACAACAATTATAACTCCAACTAATCAGCAGCAGTGTCAACAATGCGGTGGTCAATGGATTTTTAACTTTTGTACTGTACCAGTTTGTTCAACATCGGTTTGGACTAGCTACGCTACAGGTTATACAGCTAACTTACCTTCTTCATGGCCTCTATTGGTTACCGATGGCAGTGATACATTAATATTCAACAATCAATCACAAATTCCACCATGCGACACTGTTTGTACAACACCAACATTTACATACAACGTAACTCATGTTACTTGTCAAGGACAAAATAATGGTGCAATTTCTTTAACAATGACTTCGCCAGGTAACTTTACTTATCAATGGAGTGGGCCTGGAGGTTTTACTTCTACGCAACAAAATATTAGTAATCTTGCAGCGGGTACATATAATGTAACTGTTACTAATAATCAGCAGGGTACTACATGTACTGCTACTGCATCTATTGTTGTGAATCCCGGATCGCCCAATCCAACTCCTACTATAAGCGGCTCAACAACTTTTTGTACTGGTTCCTATACTACATTAAATGCAGGTACAGGTTATGCTTCGTATTTGTGGAATACTGGAGCAACAACACAAACTATAACTGTCAACACCCCTGGTCCTTATTCTGTAACAGTTACCAATTCGAGCGGGTGTTCTGGGTCAGCATCGGTAGTTGTTGGTGTATCATCGGCACTTTCCCCTCAAATTACAGGAACTCTGGCTTTATGTTCAGGGGCTTCAACTGTACTTGACGCTGGTCCTGGATATGCCTCTTATTTATGGAATACTGGCGAAACAACGCAAACAATTACAGTACAAGCAAATAATCCGGGCACTTATAGTGTAACAGTAAGCGATGCTACGGGTTGTACTGGTACTGCTCAAGCAACTGTTACTGTATCTTCCAATCCTACTCCAACAATTACTGGAGACAATATCATATGTGCTGGAAATGTTGGTACGCTGAATGCAGGATCTGGATATTCTTCGTATTTATGGAGTAATAATCAAACAACTCAAATAATTCAGGTAAGTACTGCTGGAACATATACGGTTACTGTTACAAATAATGCTGGTTGCACAGGCACTGCTTCTATACAGGTATCGGTAGTACCTTCACCTAATGCTAATGCAGGGACCGACCAAACTATTTGCGGTTTTACTACTAATCTTAATGCTATTCCATCGACAGGTATAGGAACATGGACCTATAATGGTCCAGGCCAAGTTACTATTAATAATCCTAACATGCCTAACTCTCAAGTTACTGTTAGTAATGCAGGTGTTTATTATTTCATATGGACCGAAAATGCAGGTTCTGGTTGTATCGATGCCGACACAGTAGTTATTACTTTTAATCAGCAACCTACAAGTAATTTTACAGTATCTACTATTAATTGTATGGGTCAGCAAGCTACGGTAGTATATACGGGCAATGCTTCGCCAAATGCAAATTACTTATGGAACTGGGGCGGAGCAAGCGTCTTCCCTGGATCGGGGCAAGGTCCTCATACAATTTCATATAATCAACCAGGTACTTATACCATATCGTTACAAGTAACAGAAAATGGGTGTACCTCTGTTTTAACAACTGTTCAAGTTGTTAATCCTTCTGGTATGATAACAACAATAGATAAGGTTGATTTGAAATGTTATGGCCAAAGTACTGGTGCAATAAATCTTACAGTAACAGGTGGAACGCCTCCTTATAATTTCTTATGGAATAATGGTGCAACAAGCGAAGATCTTATTAATTTGCCGGCAGGCACATATTCTGTAACAGTAACAGATAATAATGGTTGTACGGTTGTTAATGGAGTAACCTTAACGCAACCTCAACAATTAACAATGACTGTTACTCCTTCGCAAACCATTTGTTTAGGCCAATCGGCAACTCTTAATGTTGTAGCAACAGGCGGTACACCTCCATATACCTATTACTGGAACAATCAACCTGGTGGAACAACATTAATTGTTTCTCCAACTCAAACAACATCATATACAGTTTTTGTTACCGATGCAAATGGTTGTTCTACAACTCCAATAACAACTACAGTATTTGTTTCGGGGCAAGTTTATGCCGAATTAACTGCTAATCCTACTGTAGTATGCCCAGGTGATTTAGTAGTATTAACACCTGTTGTTTGGGGAGGAATGGGTTCGCCATATACTATTTACGACCAAAACGGAAATGTAGTAACTCCTCCTATTTATTTATACCCGAATATTAGTGGCTATTATTGGATAAGAGCCGAAGATGCTTGCGGAACATCCGATACCGCAGGAGTTTACATTACAGTTTTAGATTTACCACCTGCCGATGCATTAGCCGATACTTTGCAAGGATGTGTTCCTCTCACTGTACATTTTATCGAAATAAATCCAGATAATGGGCAAACTTATGTATGGGATTTTGGCGATCAAAGTAATTTATCGTTAGACAAAAATCCTGTTCATACTTATACCTCGCCAGGTAATTATACAGTTACATTAACTGTTATTTCTCCTCAAGGTTGTAAAACAGTGAAAGTGTATCCATCATTAATACACGTATGGCCAAGGCCCGAAGCAAAATTTACATGGATGCCTCAAGAAGTAACTGAAATATACCCAGAAGTATTGTTTATTAATCAAACTTATTTAGGAAGTACTTTCATGTGGTCGTTTGGCGACGGCGATAGTTCTTCTCTCAAGAATCCTTCGCATATGTATCCTTCGGCAGGAACTTACGAAGTTGTTTTAGTTGCTTATACAGATAAAGGGTGTACAGATACTGCAAAAGCAATTTTAATAGTGAAAAAAGAATATACATTTTATGTGCCAACATCGTTTACTCCTAATAATGATGGTATAAACGACGAATTTTATGTAATGGGAAGAAATATTTCTCCAGAAAGCTTTAAATTGCAAATTTTTGATAGATGGGGGAATGTTGTTTGGGAAACCGATAAATTCTTTGTTGAAAAAGATCGTAGCGAAGCATGGGATGGAAGAAATAAAAATGGCAAATTACTACCGGTAGGAACTTATACGTGGCGTGTTTTATTTAGAGATAATCTTAATCATTTGCACGAAGAAGCAGGTCCAGTAACTATAATACGGTAATAAATAAATTTATTATGTGAAGAGAATAAATAAATTAAAAAAAGAGCAACTGAAAAAATACATTGATAAAAGAAACAAAAAGTATTAGTTTTATAAACAGAATTCGTAGAGAACAGCTCCTATATTAAAATAACTAAAAGTGGTTTAATCTCATAAAAAAAGAGCTATTAACATACTAAAGAAAAAGACTTAACTTTTTAACAGTCTAATTGTTTAACTTTTTTGTATTTTTATAATTAATACAAAAAACTTAAAATTTAAAAGTTAAGGCTAATAAATAAATTATATGAAGCTATGTTATATTCCTAATCCATTTTTCAACCTCTTCAAGTGTAATTTGTGAATGGTGTAATTTGTACTTTGTAATATAATAATTCACTTCGTTACATAGTCGTTCTTTATTTGCGCTTTTAATCATTTCTAAATTATAATAGCCAGCTTTTTGGATTATGGGGACTAATTTTTCAGGGATACCAATATTTATAAATTTTATTTGTTCGTCGATAGTAATTCGTTTTTCTGGTCTTAATTGAGGAAATAAAATAACTTCTTGGATAGAATGTTGATTAGTTAATAGCATAGTTAACCTGTCGATACCAATACCGAGCCCGGCTGTAGGTGGCATTCCATATTCTAAGGCGCGAATAAAGTCTTCGTCCATTTGCATGGCTTCTTCGTCACCGCGTTTTGCTAGTAATAATTGTTCTTCAAATCTTTCTCGTTGATCAATTGGATCGTTTAACTCGGTATATGCATTGCATATTTCTTTTCCGTTACAAATCATTTCGAATCTTTCTACAAGTCCTTCTTTTGAACGATGTTTTTTTGCTAATGGTGACATTTCAATAGGATAATCAATAATAAACGTTGGGTTTATAAAGTTCTTTTCGCAATAATCGCTAAAAATTGCATCAAGTATTTTTCCTTTTCCAACTTTATTTTCAGTATCTACATTCAGTTTTTTTGCAATTGCAATTACTTCTTCTTCGGTTTTACCATATAAATTAAATCCTGTATATTTTTCTATTGCTTCATAAAATTTAATGCGAGGCCATGGCCTTTTAAAATCAATTTCTGTGTTGCCATACATAATTTTTGTTGTATTGTGTAAATCTATGACTACTTTTTCTATCATCTCTTCAACTAACTCCATCATCCATAAGTAATCTTTATAAGCAACGTAAAGTTCCATTTGAGTAAACTCTGGGTTATGGAACCTGTCTATGCCTTCGTTTCTAAAATCTTTTGAAAATTCGTATACTCCAGTAAAACCTCCTACAATAAGTCGTTTTAAATATAATTCGTTGGCAATTCTTAAGTATAGGGTTAAATCAAGAGCATTGTGATATGTTTTAAAAGGACGTGCTGATGCTCCTCCATATATAGGCTGTAAAATAGGTGTTTCAACTTCTAAGTAACCTTTTTGATTAAGAAATTCTCTTATGGAATTTACTATTTTTGTTCTCTTTTTAAATACTTCCTTATTTTTTGGGTTTACAATTAAATCGAGGTAACGTTGTCTATATCTTTGTTCTGGATCGGTAAAAGCATCAAAAATCTTTCCATCTTTTTCTTTTACAATGGGTAAAGGTCTTAGCGATTTTGATAGTATTTTGTAATTTTTTACGTGTATAGTTATTTCTCCCATTTTGGTTCTAAAAACATATCCTTCAACACCTATAATGTCGCCAATATCTATAAGTTTTTTAAAAACAACGTTATACATTGTTTTGTCTTCACCTTTACAAATTTCGTCTCTATTAAAGTATAATTGAATTCTACCGTGTTCGTCTTGTAAATCAGCAAATGAAGCAGAACCCATAATGCGTTTGCTCATTATTCTACCAGCAATTTTTACATCCTGAAATGGTTTTTTTTCATCGTCCCAATTTTCTATTATTTCTTTTGTTGTTACATTAACTGGAAACTCTTCGTTGGGGTAACAGTCAATTCCAATTTTTTTTAGTTCTTCTAATGCTTGTCTTCTTATTATTTCCTGTTCACTTATATCGAATGATAAAAAACTTTCCATTTGTTTTTGTTTTAAAATTGATAGTTTTTTCACTAAATAAAAAATATAAAGGTCATTAAAGATAAAATTAAAATAATTTAATTTTGTAGAAAAAATGGAGTGGGTTTTTGGCGACTTTGACAGGAGATTTACAGACTTATCAACTTCTAATGTTGTTATTTTACCGGTTCCTTTTGATTTAACAAGTACGGGGATAAAAGGTTCTGCTAATGCTCCTCGTGCAATAATCGAAATGTCTCGTCAACTTGAAAATTATGATATAGAATTAAATACAGAGTTTTACACTATTGGAATTCATACTTTACAACCATTGTCGAACTTGAATACTTCAGAAGAAATGATAGAAAAAGTATACAAAACAGTAAAGAATTATATAAAAGATAAATTTATTATAACAATTGGAGGGGAGCATAGTGTTTCAATTGGCGCAATTAAATCTCATTGTGAAGAATATAATCGCTTAACTGTGGTTCAATTAGATGCTCATGCCGATTGCAGAGATACATACATGGGGAGCAAGTATAATCATGCTTGTACAATGGCTAGAATTAAAGAATTATGCGATGTGATACATGTTGGAATCAGATCGCTCGATGTTTCAGAGTTTGAGATTATAGACGAAAGGAATATTTTTTATGCTCAACACATTATTAATTATTCTAATTGGGAATATGAGGTAATGGATAGAATACAAACTAGAGATATTTACATTACCATCGATGTCGATGTGTTTGATCCATCAATTATGCCATCAACAGGAACTCCAGAACCAGGAGGATTATTATGGTACGAAACTTTATCTTTTCTTAAAAAACTTCATAAAAACTTTAATGTTGTAGGGTTTGATGTTACAGAACTTTGTCCAATCAAGACCAATAAATCGCCCGATTATATGATTGCAAAGCTTATTTATAAAATGATAGGTTATAAGTTTTTTTTATAAAAATAATTAACATTTGAATGTTTAAAGTAAAAAATTCTGAAATAGAAAATAAATTTATTTTTAGTTAAATTTAAATCTAAAATTTATGAAAATGTATCTTTCGTTTTCAGAAAAGGTGAAAGAAATACTCACTTATAGTAGCGAAGAGGCAATACGTTTAGGTAATGAAATTATAACCTCTGATCACATATTTTTAGGTATTTTACGCGATGCCGATTCTGATGCCTATAACTTACTTAAATCTATTATTGATAGCGATGAAATAAGAAAAAAAATTGAAAGAATGCTTAAACGAGACAATCCTTTATCTTACGAGGAAATAAATCATATTCCTTTTTCTAAAGGAGCTGAAAAAGTATTAAGACTTATGAATATGGAGGCACTAAATCTTAAAAGCTCCAAAATAGAAAGTGAACACTTACTTTTAGCCATAATACAAGATGAAACGAGTTATATTTACCAAATATTAAAGAACTATAATATTACATACGACGATATAAAAGATGCAATATTATTATTATACCAGGAGAAAAATAAAAATACCTTAAGAAACGAAAGCAATAACGAAATAAAACAATTAAAAAAGCATAAAAAAAATTATCCTTTAAAATCAAAAAATTTATCTAGCGACGACGATGACGACGAAGAAGATTCAATGTCTTTTTTTCAACCAAAAAGTAGTGGAAGATCTCATTCTCAAACAGATACTCCTTATCTTGATAACTATGGTATAGACCTTACTAAGGCAGCAGAAGAAGGAAAACTCGATCCAATAATTGGTAGAGACGTTGAAATAGAAAGAATTTCTCAAATTTTAAGTAGACGAAAAAAAAACAATCCAGTACTAATTGGGGACCCTGGAGTAGGTAAATCTGCAATTGTTGAAGGTCTGGCAACACGAATTGTTCAAAAAAGAGTTTCACGTATACTTTTTGATAAAAGAATTGTAGCACTTGATCTTGCTGCCCTTGTTGCAGGAACAAAATACAGAGGGCAATTTGAGGAAAGAATAAAAGCAATATTAAATGAATTAATTAAAAACCCACATATTATTCTGTTTATTGATGAAATTCATACAATAGTTGGTGCTGGTAGCGCCACCGGTTCGCTCGATGCTGCAAATATATTAAAACCAGCACTTGCACGAGGTGAAATTCAATGCATAGGAGCAACAACTTTAGATGAATATCGTCAGTATATCGAAAAAGATGGTGCTCTTGAACGTCGTTTCCAGAAGGTAATAGTTGATCCTACAACAATTGAAGAAACAATAATTATTCTTAATAACGTTAAATCAAAATACGAAGATCATCATTCTGTTATATATACTCCCGAAGCTATTGAAGCATGTGTAAGGCTAACTCATAGATATATTACCGATCGTCATTTACCTGATAAAGCCATAGATGCTCTCGACGAAGCTGGTTCGAGAGTACATTTAAAAAATATAAAAGTACCTTCAAGAATAATTGAACTAGAACAAGAATTAGAAAGAATTAAACAAATAAAAATAGAAGTTGTAAAACAACAAAAATTCGAAATGGCAGCTCAACTTAGAGATAGAGAAAGACAAATTTTACATCAACTTCAATTAGAAAAACATAGATGGGAAGAAGACATGAAGAAAAACAGACAAATTGTGACCGAAGAAAATGTTGCAGAAGTTGTATCTATGATGACTGGTATACCAATTCAAAGAATAGCACAATCCGAAAGCTCTAGATTGCTAAAAATGTACGATGAATTGAAAAAAAGAATAATAGGTCAGGATGAAGCAATAGAAAAAATAGTAAAAGCAATTCAAAGAAACAGAGCTGGTTTAAAGGATCCTAATAAACCAATAGGTACTTTTATATTTTTAGGACCAACAGGTGTAGGCAAAACACAATTAGCTAAAGTACTTGCAGAATATTTGTTTGATAATAGCGAAAATCTCGTAAGAATTGATATGAGTGAGTATATGGAAAAATTTAGTGTATCGCGACTAATTGGTGCTCCCCCTGGCTATGTAGGATATGAAGAAGGAGGACAGCTTACCGAAAAAGTTCGTCGAAGACCATATTGTGTTGTTTTATTAGATGAAATTGAAAAAGCCCACCCCGATGTGTTTCATATTTTACTTCAAGTTCTTGATGAAGGTAGATTAACCGATAGCTTAGGACGAAGAGTTGATTTTAGAAATACAATTGTAATAATGACAAGTAATATTGGAACACGTCAGCTTCAAGAATATGGTAAAGGTATTGGATTTGAAACTTCAGCTAAAAGAGAAGCCATGTCGGTACATCAAAAAAGTATTATTGAAAATGCATTAAGAAAAACTTTTGCTCCAGAATTTCTTAACCGTATAGATGATGTTATAATATTTAATTCACTTACCAAAGACGACATGGCAAAAATTGTTGAAATTGAACTTGAAGGGTTAATAAAAAGAATTAAACAAATGGGTTACGATATAAAACTTACATCTAAAGCCAAAGATTACATTATAAATAAAGGTTATGATCCTAAATTTGGTGCTCGCCCTCTAAAACGTGCTATTCAAAAATATCTGGAAGACCCACTTGCAGAAGCTATGATAAAACACCAACCAAAAACAGGTGATGTTTTTGTAGTAAACTATGACCAAAAGAACGATGAGTTAACATTTAAAGTACAATCTGCTGGCAAAGCAGAAGAACCAAAAGAAAATTGAGGGTTGTTGTAATTATGAAATAAAGTGATGAAAATATTTAAGTATATTCCCTATTGATACTAAATTTAGAAGGTTGTGAGATTTTATAAACGTATTAAGTAATTGTTTTTACTGATTTGTGAAGTGTCAAAATTGTAACCTTCTATAATTTTTAACCATAAAAAATAGTTGTTAAAGAGAAATATGGAAACCTAAAAAATAATATGATATTTAGATTTGGTCTAAATAAAAGTTTATTATATTTTTGGTGGGTTTTCTATGCTGTTAAGTGAGCTTAATATAGGAGAAAAGGCATATATTTTAAGAATAAATGGGAGTTTAGAGTTTAAACGTCATCTCGGTGAGTTGGGATTTATAAAGGGGAAAGAAATTGTGCTTGTGAGAGAAGCACCACTTGGCGACCCTTGCGTATATAGGTTAATGAATTCTGAAGTATTGCTTAGAAAAAGTGAAGCAAGTTTAATTGAAGTTGTATCTGAAAAAGAAATTATAGAAGAAGTATATAAAGAAAAAACGTTTTACGAATCTAAAATTGATCTAAACAAGTATATCGAAAAAAATATAAAATCAAAATTATTTACAGTAAAAGTAGCTCTTGTAGGAAATCCTAATACAGGCAAAACTTCTTTTTTTAATTATTGTACAAAGTTAAAAGAATATGTAGCAAATTATTCGGGTGCTACTGTAGATTTAAAAAAAGGAAAATATAATCTTAATAATTATTTATTTGAAGTAATCGACTTACCAGGAACATATTCTCTCAATTCTTTAACATCTGAAGGAAGCTTTGTAAGAAATTTTCTTTTGAACGAAAATTATGATATTATTATCAATATTGTAGATGTAACAAATCTTGAACGAAATCTTTACCTTACAACTCAATTATTAGAAATGGAGATACCTATGGTTGTATCTCTTAATATGTACGATGAGTTAATAAGAAGAGGCGATAAAATAAATAGCAAAAAGTTAAGTGATATTATAGGTGTTCCATGCATTCCAACTGTTTCTTCAAGAGGTAGAGGTATCGTCAATGTTTTTAGAGAAATTATAAAAATTGTCGAAAATAATAAAGCAGAGTATAAACATGTATTTGTAAATTATGGTAAGCAAATCGAAAGTGCTATAAGTAATATTCAATCGCTATTAAGAAATACAGAACTAAAGAATAAGTTATCCACAAGGTACCTTTCTATAGCTTTGCTTGAAAATGATGTGGAGATTAAAAAAATAATTACGCAAAATAATAATTCAGAAGCAATACTTCAACAAGTTGAAGTTGAAAGACAAGTTTTAAAACAAGGTTTGCTAAATGTTGAAGAAGAAATAGTAAATAAACGATATTCTTTTATATCGGATATAATTAGCAACGTATACAAACTAAGTGAAATTAATAAAAGAATTGAAATAACAAAAAAAATAGATAACATTGTAACTCATAAATTTTTTGGAATTCCTATATTTATTGCACTACTATGGTTAATATTTCAAGGTACTTTTATACTTGGTAAATATCCTGTTGATGCAATAAAATATCTTACAGAATATATAAGTGAATATTGTAAAACACATATAGAAAATTATTTTCTTAAAGAAGCATTAGTGAATGGTATAATAACTGGTTTAAGTAATGTAATGGCTTATTTACCTAACATTATTATTTTGTTTTTGTTTTTATCGATTCTTGAAGATGTAGGGTATTTACCAAGAGTAATATTTATAATGGATAAAATAATGCGAAAAATAAATTTGCAGGGCAAGTCGTTTATACCTATTTTTTTAGGTTTTGGGTGTACTGTACCAGCAATTATGGCAACCAGATCAATAGAAAACAAAACAGATAGGTTAGTAACAATTCTTGTTACTCCTTTCATAAGTTGTAGTGCTCGTTTACCTGTTTTAATATTGTTAATTAGTGCGCTTTATAATGAAAATCAAGGTACAATATTATTCCTTACATATCTCATAAGCATTTTAATTACAGGTTTAATGTCGATACTATTGAAAAAAATTTTTTTTAAAACACAAGAAGTACCAATAATAATAGAATTGCCCCCTTATAGAATACCAACTTTAAAAAATTTATTTTATCATTTATGGTATAAAATTTATCAGTACATTAAAAGAATGGCTTTTATTATTTTTTGTGTGTCAATAGTCGTATGGGCTTTGCAATTTTTTCCTTACAATAAAGAGCTAAATGCTAAAATAGTCCAACTCGAAAAGGAAATTCTTACTGAGAAGAATGCCGAAAAGCTATCAGAATATAAAATATTATATGAAAATCTGAATAGACAAAAGATAGAAAGCTCACTTTTAACACAATGTGGTAAAATTATTTCACCAGTATTTACTCCATTAGGCTTCGACTGGCGAATATCTGTAAGTTTATTAACAGGGATAATTGGTAAAGAAACTATATTAAGCACAATGGCTATACTTTTTGCTAACAATAATTCAAACAACCTTAGTAATATTATAAAAACAGACACATTGTTTACTAAACAAACGATTTTGAGTTTAATTATTTTTATTCTATTATATACACCTTGTATTGGTACCCTTATTACAATGTATAAAGAAACGGGAAGAATAAAATATAGCATTATTTCTTTTATTATGAATTTTTCTGTTGCATGGTTTATGGCTTATCTTGCAAGGTTAATAGTCAGCTAAAATTACTATTATGAGTTGCTATGTTATAGCATTATAAATTCAACTTATATTCTACTTCCCAATTAGATCTTAATTTAACAGGATTATTCGACATAATTACCTTTTCGGGTAATATTTTTTTAAAATAAAAACCACTGTCCCATTTATTGTTATTATTTTCGTCTTGTATAATTTTGAAAAAATATTCGCCAGGTGGTAAGTAATCTTCTTTAAGCGTTGTATTACAATTAAAGTACCATTCTTTTATGCAAGTTTTTCCGTCTTTAATAAGTTGTATTATGTGATTTTTGCCGTTTTCGTTTGTTGTAAAATCAAGTAATAGTGAGGAGTAATATTCTTTTTCGTATGTGGAAAATAAAAGAGTGTCGCATATTGTATCGATATTTGAAGTAAAATTTGTTATTAATTTATATTTTTTTTCGTCCTTTAAATCGGCTATTAGTAAGTATTTTAAAAAGTTAATAGAATCGGTTGTAAATTTTAAATTTTTAATATCGTTCCAGCAAGTATCTGTAAATTCTTGTAATTTGAAATTTATTGAAAATTGTTTCCTAAAAGGGAGCGTAATAATTATAGTATCATTTTTTTTTACAATTGAATTATTTTGAATAGAATATTTAATTTTTTCATTACGTTTCGAGGGTTTAATTTTTGTATATGAAATATATTTAGTTTCTGTATAACTTATATAATTATTTAAGCTATCGAGAATTTTATATGTAAACGAAATAATTATAGAATCTTTTTCTTTTAACTTTTGTAAAAAGTATATTTTTCCTTTTTTTATAGGTCTGTCGAAAGTGATTTTAATACTATCGTTATAGTTTGGTAAAACCGATATAGAAGGTACTTCATATAATTGAGTGTTGAATTCGAACTCAATTGAGCAACTGTCGGCGAATCTTAAACTACTTACATAAATTTTATTTCGTGGCTCATAATACGAATATAATTTAATGTTATTTTGGATACTATCTACAAAGATGACGTTATTAGAAAATGCTATTTTTTCTGTAAATGGATTCCATATGTAATTTTTATCTTTATCGTCGAATGCTATTATTTTATATTGACCATTTTTTAAGTTAGGAAAAATAAAATAACCGTTTTTATCTGTTCGTGTTATATAATCAGGCTTTTTTTTTAATACAACACTATCGAAGGTGTCTTTATATAATCCGACAATAAAGTATTGTTCAGGTGTTAAATTAAAAGCATCGTATACGTGGCCTGAAAGTATTAAGGTGTCTAAATTAGAGCCGGTAGAAAAATAATATAAAAAATTCTGAATATAATTACCTTCTGTTATATCGCGTATAACATTGTCGAAAAAAAACGAATAAGTTGTATTTTCTAATAAAGTATCACTAATATTTAAAATAAACCCTTTAGGTTTGGGCTTTATTTTAAAGTTATTAAGATAAGGTGATATTATTAGTTTTTGCTGTATATTGTTTAAAGTAATAAATTCATTGAAATAAAATTCAATTTTTCGGGGTTTTACATTGAGAGATTTATGAGGGGGTATTACTTTTACTATTTCTGGTGGTTTATTATCTTCTGGGCCTCCTGTAAGAAACGATTGACTAGCACAAGAGTATAGTAATAATATTATTATTGTCCAATACATAATTCACAAAAATAAAAAAAGGGATATCTTAAATAAAGATATCCCTTTTGTCGGTTTTAAATATTACATTTTTAGAAATGTAACATCATATATATACAACCACCAAAGTTATCAGTATCAAAGCCGAAAGAGCCACCACCTGCGGTTTTAATTGTTAATGTTTTAATTGAATTATTTTGAGCATCCCAAGTTTCAACTTTTGTTTCTCCATTACCAAGAGATAATATATTTAACCCCCAACCGAATTCGCCTCCTACCGACAGTTTTGGCATTACGAAGTACTCGGCTCCTACGAATGCTCTTAATCCAAAACCAAATCTTCCTCCCTTTTTGTCTTCCAGAATTCTACCACCTGTTACATTAACATTTGTTACAGTATTATTAGTAAAATCATAATATGTTGCCGCTCCATTTTGAATTCTGTTTCCATAGGTGTACTTGTCTTTACCTCCACCAACTATAATTAATGCTTCGCCTCCATAAAATCCTTGTAACCTGTTTTTTCCTCTACGTTTTTCGATACCTCCACCTAATGCTATATTGCGATTATTCGAAACAACTTTGTCTTCTACTGTTACAGTAGGATCTGCTTGACCATCTTGAATTACAAATTCCTTATTTGTGTTTGTTGTAATTCCAATTCTTAATTTTCCTCTTATTGCAGTTGATTCGTTCAGAAAATATTTTCCGAAAATATAGTTATTAGCATCGAGAAAATTCCATGAACTAGGATCATTAAAAGCAGTACCACTGTTAATTTTTATAAAATTACCAAAGAAATTAAATATTGGTGTTGCATCTATACCTACACCATAGTCGCCCGATTCTGGTAAAATTGTAAAACCATTTTTGTTTTTTAATTCTTGGGCGTTTGTTCCTATAATAAAAATTACTAAAATTAAACTACTTAATAGCCCTTTCATATGCATTCATTTTAATTTGTACAAAATTATTTAGCTTTATTGTTGAAAATTTTAACAAAATATTATGTTATTAACAATTATTTGTTAAATTTATTGCAACGGGGCTACAACTTCTATGAGTTCGGGTAAGTCCATACCTATTTCTTTTAATCGTTGTATAGTTGGAATTCCATTTTTGTTCCATCCTCGTCTTTCGTACACAGCGTCAAGTAGTTTTTCGTATTGTTCTTCTCTATATTTTCGTAAAGCTTTTATTTTTTCTTCAACTGTCATATTTTCTGGGTTAAGATTTAATAGCGTTCTTAATTGGTTATCGTATCTTTCTTCTCTCGATTTATATTCTTCAACGGTAACTGGACCAGCTGCTCTATATGGTTGAGCATCATGTTTCCGTGTACCATATCCTCTTCTAATATTAAATATTCTTTGGAACTGATAAACTCTTTCTGATTGTCGTATTAGTTCGTTTTTATCTATGTTATTACCAGTTACAGCATTGTAAATGGTAACATAGTTATCTACGTGTTCAGGAACTTTTTCGGGTTCGGGTTGTAAGTGATTGTCGGCAGGTTCAATATCGTTCCACGGTAGCTTACATAATCCCTGTAAAGAAAACCATGTTCTAAACATGGGGAAATAATATAGGGCTTCAGCTTTTTTTTCGAATGTTGGAAGCTGATTATTTACCATATCCATAAATATAAGCCAAGCTTCATCGTGTTGAGGACCTTTATTTGTCATAGCATAACCACCTTGTTGAGCTAAAGATTCTTTTGAGACGTATTGACTATATTCGAGACCTTTATTTTCCATGGCAATATCATTTAGGAATTGAGGATCGCCCCAACCTTTTTCAATAAACAGTTGTTTTAGTTTTCTTACACCAAGTCCTGCAGTTTTACCAAATTCTTCTCCTCTTGCCAATTGATGTAATAGTTCTAAAACTGCCGATGAATTACCCCATGTCAGTTCAAGACCTCCTGTTCTCTCTTTATTTAAAATTCCATTTTCGTAACATTCCATTAGAAAGGCAACAATTGTTCCCCAAGTAATTGTACAAACACCATAAACATCGCAATAAAAGTTAATTTCAAAAATGGCTTCTGGGTCAAAAATAGCACAATTTGCACCAACTCCTGCAGCAGTTTCGTATTCTGGTCCATCAACTATAACTTTATGCCCTTTGAAAGGACCGGTTTTAAGCTCAAAACCATCGACAGCTTTACAACACGATAAATGGCATCCTATCCAACAACCATCAAACATGTTCTGTGTAAAATATTTTTTTAATATGTCGGAATGAATATTAACAGCGTCGGGGTGTGAACCATATTTAAAATTTTTCACAGGTAAAAGATCGTAATCGTTCATTATGTTTGTTAAGTGAGCAGTTCCTTTTGTACGCATTTCGTTTTGTTTATCATCGAGTTCATCTATTTCTTTTTTTAGTCTTAATCCGCGTTCTATAATTTTTTGCAAATCAGCTACATTGTTGGCATTTCCTTTAACTCCACTTATTTTACAAACTAAAGCTTTTATTTTTTTATCTCTAAATACTGTACCAGTTCCTCCTCTTCCTGCTTGTTTTAATCTTATTTTTTTTCTTTTTATATCGTAGAATGTGAAGTTTAGCATACCGATTAATGAATGATCTGCAGCAGGTCCAGTAGAAACAATTGCTATGTTTTTCTTATCGTTTTCGTTTTCAGCAAACATTTCCATTAGTTGTTCGGGCAATTGATAGCTATCTAATGCTTCTAGTGGAGCTTCGAATATTTCAATTTTTCCTTTTGAGCCATCTATAAAAATTATGACATCATTTTTTGCTTTACCTTGTATTTCTATTGAATCGAAGCCCGAAAACTTTAAAAAAGGCCCAAAATGCCCGCCTGCATTGCTATCTATAGGTATATCTGTTGTAGGAGATAAAGTAACAACAATAGATTTACCTGTGCCACTATATTGAGTTATACCACCAATTGGGCCTGAGCCTATTATTATTTCATTTTCAGGGTCATTCCACTTGGTTGTTGGTGTTGTAGCATCCCACAATAATTTAAGCCCATAGCCTCTACCTCCTATAAATAGTTTTTTCATAAGTGGAGGCACATCTTTAATTTTAATCTCGTTATTTGTAAGATTAATATATAAAATTTTGTCGGTATAACCTCTATAAAGAGGTGTAACTTCATAAGTGAATTCTTTTAAAACCTTATGTGCTGCTTTAATTTTAGTAATTTCCATAATAATTTTTTTTACAAATGTATTATTTTTTTCTTTAAAAAAATATGCTTTATTATAACATTTGACTTAAAGTAGATAATACAACATGAAAATAAAGTTAAATAATTATTATGCTTTTAGAATTTGAAGAAGTTGTGTTATTTTTGTAAAAAATTGTAAATGTATAGATTTTATAAAATTTTATATTTTGCACTTGTTTTAATTTTTGTTTTTTTAGTTTTATTGAATCTTTTACATGGAATAAAAAGTAATGTATTTGTTTTTTTATTGATAGTTTTAATATCGTTTGTTTTTATTGTAAAGGGTTTTGTTTTATATCTATTTAGGCGTAAAAGTGAAATTTTTGAAAAGGAGTTAAAAGAGCAAAATGAAAAGTCGAAATCTCTAACGTTAAAAGTTCAAGCTTTAAATCTAGAAATAGAAAATCTGAGAAAACAATTAAATAGTTCTAACGAGAGTTTAAATTCCTTACAAAAGGAATACAATAACGTTGTATGTTTTACTAGAAATTATTTTGATTTTATGTATGATTATAATGAGCAATTAAAAAAATATTTTGGCGACAATTATTTTTTGGTGTCTTATCCAAAAAGCGATATAGGAGATGATATAATTTTTATTCAAAAAGTAAATGACTACATAATTATAGCAATAATCGATTCGTCTGGCTCTGGAATACAGCTGTTTTTGAATAATTTAATAATTATAGATATTTTAAAATCTGCTACTATAAAAGAAAAGTTAAATAAACCATCTGAAATATTACGTTATGTTAATAACACTATTTTGGAAAAATATAATTTTAATAAGTTCCCATATTTACTAACTTATTCTATTGGGATTGTAAGTATTCTGTATAAACACAACATAGTTGAGTATGCTGGAGCAAGAAATTTATTACTTTACAGATATAAAGATTCTATAATAACGCAAAAAGGTGATAATTATTTAATAAATAATTTTTCAGATAAATTAAGAGACTTTAAAAATTTTGGTATTCCAATTCACGATAATTCTATTCTATACTTATTTACCGATGGAATATCAAATCAAATTGTAAACAACAAAAAAATAAAAAGAAAATTTTTAATAGAGCTTATTAATAACTGTAGAAAAAGTACCATTAGAGAACAATATAATTTAATATCAAGAGAAATTGAAAATCTTATTATGAAAGAAAATCAGATTGATGATATAAAAATTTTAGGAATTAAGCTTTACGATAACAACTAATTTTTTTATTGTTACTTTTTACAACATAGTTTTTTTTAATAACTTTACAAAAAAATGAAGTATCTAATTACATTACTAATACTACTATTAAGTCAAATAAAGTTATTTTGCTATATTAACAAGAATGGCGTACCCTTTGTGAGGAATTATGATTCAAAAATTTTTAAAGTAAGTAGTGATATATGGGCCGAGACTCAAGATAAATATGGAGTTTTATACTTTGGGAATAGCGAAGGCGATATTTTAAGATACGACGGAAGAGAATGGCATGTTATAAAGACTGGCAAGAATATGATTATTTATTCTTTAAAATGCGATATGATTAATAATGTTATTTACGTAGGTGGAGCAGGTGATTTTGGAAAGTTGATAATTGGTAAAAACGGTATGCAATATATATCTCTTGCGCGTAACATTAAAACAAACATTAACACCGATAATTTCTATAAAATTTATATAGATAGTAAAGGAATAGTTTATTTTTGTTCTTTTCAACATTTGTTTATCTTAGAAAATAATAAAATTAAAGAAGTAGAAATACCTGGCAAAATAACAGGTTATAGTTTTCTTTTAAATGATACTCTATATATACCTCATTTTGAATTTGGATTGTTAAAATACAATAATTTAAAAGGTAGCTTCGATAAAACTCCAATTTCTGATGTCCTAAAAAATAAAGAAATAATAGTAATGTTTCAAGCGCTTTATTCAAAAGAAATTGTAATATTTGATAATAAAGACTTATACATATATAACTATCATGAGAAAACGTTAAAAACATTAAAAGATAATTTTAATATTAGTTTTTTGTCGCAAAGTATAGTGTATAATGTTACTACAACTTCCGATGGGAAGTATGTATGGGCAACGGTTAATAATGGTGTTATAATAAGCGATGTAAATTTTAAAATAGAAAATGTTATAGGCGAAAATGAGGGCCTTATTACAAATTCCGTAAGCAATGTTTTATATTCTGAGATCGATGGAACTATTTGGGCAACCACCCCAAAAGGCCTTTCATGTATTTTTTATAATTCACCAATTTCTCATTTCCCTGCTTCATACTTTAAGAATAGCGATTTAAGGGATATTACAATATTTAATAATGAACTTTATATTTCTACCTTGAATTGGCTGTTTAAAAAAACAAAAGATAATTCCAATAAAAGTATCTTTATAAAAGTTGGGGACCTAAGAACAATAGAAACAATTTACAGCATGCAAAAAAATTCAAAAGAATTATTATTAATATCGGATTATTATGGTAACATATACGAATTTGATGGAAAATTTTTAAAAAAGATTCTTAATGAAACTTATGCAAAGTATTTTCTGCAAGTTAATTCAAATACAATTTATGCAGGTTCATATAGAGTTGTGTACAAATTACAGTATGATAAACAAGGAAAATGGACTTCTAAAATAATCGAAAAATGTAAGGGTCACGTTAAGTCAATGGTATTAGCCGATAATTATTTATGGATTAGTACTTTAAATAACGGAATTTTTAAAATAAATATATTGAACGATTCAGTTACACATTACACAGTAAAAAATGGATTGCCTGATAATAATAATAATTGTGTTTTTTTATATAAAAATAATGTGTTAGTTGGAACTAAAAATGGACTTTATCGCTATGAACCTAAAAGAGAAATCTTTTTGCCAACTAATTTGTGGAATAATGTTTTATCAAATGTACCAATTGCTTCACTTCATAACACTTATTACAATAATGAAATAATTGTTATTTCAAGCAATAAATTAGGTATAGTAAAACCCTTTATTACTAAATATGTGTTAGATAGTATTACTTTTAGAATACTACCAGATGTGTCGGTTTATGAAAGGTTATTTACCGATAATTACAATGTAACGTGGATTTCTACATCTGATGGATTGGTTACATATAACCCCAAAACAAAAGTTTCTCAAAAAAAATATTACTGTTTAATAAAACAAGTTAAATTTGTAGATTACGATTCAATATTGTTTAATGGCTTTTGGTTACAAGGTGGTAAACTTGAACCTAAACAAGCAGAAATACCTGAAATAGAATATAAATATAATAAAATTACTTTTAGTTTTTATGCCCCTTTTTTTCATAAGGAAGAAGAAATAAAATTTTCTTATTTTCTTGAAGGATTCGATTCAAGATGGTCAGATTGGAACTATGATAATAAAGTTACATACAATAATTTACCTGAAGGTAAATATACATTCAAAGTTAAAGCTAAGAATATTTATAATAAAGAAAGCTTAGTGTCGACATATTCATTTGAAATATTACCTCCTTGGTACAGAACATTATGGGCTTATATTAGTTATGTAATAATATTTTTTGTTATTATTATAACCTCTACAAAGCTTTATACAAGAAAGCTTGAAGCAGACAAAAGGAAGCTAGAGAAAATTGTTGCCGAAAGAACCGCAGAAGTTGTTAGGCAAAAGGAAGAAATAGAGCAGAAAAATAAAATTATTGAGCAAAAAAATAAAGACATATTGGATAGTATAAATTATGCAAAGAGAATACAAGATTCTATATTACCTCCGGTAGATTATTTGAAAATTCCAGGAGTAGATATCTTTGTATATTACAAACCTAAAGATATTGTAAGTGGCGATTTTTATTTTATTAAGTATTTAAAAAGCGCAAATGTGTACATTGTTGCAGCAGCCGATTGTACGGGGCATGGTGTTCCTGGTGCTTTTATGAGTATGCTTGGTTCTTCGTTGTTAAACGAGATAATAAATCGTCCTGAAATTACTACTACCGATATGGTATTAAATGAATTAAGAGAAAGAATAATTAATGCTCTAAATCCAGAAGGTAAACATACCGAAACCAGAGATGGCATGGATATTGCTTTAATTGCTTATTTCCCTGATAAAAGGTTATTACAATTTTCAGGAGCAAATAATCCTCTCTATTTAATAAGGAACGATGAATTAATTGAATATAAAGCCGATAAAATGCCTGTGGGATTATACGACGAAAATACTAAAATTCCATTTTCCAGGCATGAAATTAATATTAAGTCTGGCGATTTAGTTTATATATTTTCAGATGGTTTTGCAGATCAGTTTGGTGGTGAACATGGAAAAAAATATTTATATAAAAATTTTAAGAATCTGTTATTAAGAATACACAAATATCCTTTAAATGAACAATGTAAATTAATTGAAGAAGAAGGGTTAAAATGGCGAGGTGATAAATATGAACAAATAGATGATAATTTAATAATTGGTATTAAATTTAGTTAATATATAAAAACATTTTGTACCTTTGTATAAAAATTTGTTAACATATGGGGAAAAATAAAGAACCAGAACAATCCAACTCGGGGTTTAATCTAATTGTAAATGGAACAAAAATGACTGGAAATATTGAAAGTGAAAATAATTTTAGAATAGATGGTTTCATAAAAGGAGATATTATTGTTAATGGAAAACTAATAGTTGGAGAAACAGGTGAAATTAATGGAAATATTAAATGTTTAACTGCCGAAATAAACGGAAAAGTTAATGGCAAAATTATTGTTAGTGATTTATTATCGCTTAAAAGTACTGCTCACGTTACAGGTGAAATAATAATTGGTAAGCTTTCAATAGAACCTAATGCATATTTTAACGGCACTTGTAAAATGGGCGACGAAATATTAACTAAACAAAGTAATGAGTAATGAAAATAATAAAAAGTTCGTAAATAATTATATCAAATATTCTTCACTTGCTATACAAATGGCTTTAATTATTTTTTTTGGTATCTTAGGAGGCATTAAATTAGATGAAATATTTAATCTTAAGTTTCCAATATTTACTATTATACTTTCTTTATTATGTGTATTTGCTTCTATTTATCTTTTAATAAAGGAAATAAATTCAAATTAAAATGATTAAAAATCCATTGTTTTCTAAAACTGGTATAATTATATTATTAGCTTTATTTGTTTTATCTTTAATAGTGTTTATTTCTTTTAATTATAAAATCTGGTTTATGCCCTTTATTCTTTTGCCTTATTTTGGCGTTACTCATTATGTTGCTATAAAATTCTTTATTAGAACTTTTTCTTTGATTAATTTTTTTAGAGTTTATTTGTTGTCGACTTTTTTAAGAATGGTTGTGCACTTAATTACACTAGCGATATTGTTGATTTTATATACTTCTAATAAAATATTAATTACTATTGTTTTTATTGTTATTTATTTTGTACTTTATTTATATGAGGTGTTATGGTTATTAAGGCTAAATAAAAGTCATTATAAGAATAAATGAGAATTTTTTTTAATAAAATATTGGCCAAAATAATATCCAGGTATAGGTTTTATAGACTAAAGTTTTATCGTTTTAAAACATATAATTTTCGCGAATTTGCTCTTGGTTTAACTAAAAAATTATCTTTTATAAATTTAATTCTATCATCTTTAATATTAGTAACGTATCTTTATAGATATTCATTTGGTTTAAATTATGAAGTAGAATTAGCTTTAGATAAATTAATTTTTGTTTCCTTAATATTATTGTTTTTTTCATTATTTATTTGTTGGGTTTTATTAGTAATTCTTAAACAAAAGATCCGCATAATTGTTACTGAGTTGCTTCTTTTTTTGTTTTTATTTTTTACTCTTTTGATATACAAAGGTAAAATTCCTTTTTTTGAGAAAATATTTTTACAATGGTATTTAAAATTCTGTAGTTATGCTCCTTTTTATTCGGTTTTCTTAATATTTATTTCAGAAGTTTCAAAACGATCTTTACGTTTATTAAAAATGGTTAATTATAGTACACTATTGCTTTTAAGCTTCTTTACCATGATATTTTTGGGCACATTACTTCTACTATTGCCAGTTTCTACATATAACGGCATATCTTTTACCGATGCTTTTTTTACTTCAACGTCGGCTGTTTGTGTTACAGGGCTCACTGTTGTTGATACTGCTAATACATTTACTTTTTTCGGGAAAACCGTTATTCTTATTTTAATTCAATTAGGTGGTTTGGGTATAATGACATTTACAACTTTCTTTGGATTAATGCTTCAAAGATCCACTTCGTTTAGAGAAAAAATGATGATAAAGGAAATAATTGAATCCGATACTTTGTCTGAGCTTACAAAAAGTTTATTTAAAATTATATTTTTTACTTTTGCAATAGAAAGTATGGGAGCTGTACTTATATTTTTGACTTTGGATAGTAATCTTACTGTAATAGAAAGAATAAAATTCTCTGTTTTTCATGCAGTGTCGGCATTTTGTAATGCAGGCTTTAGTACATATTCTAAAGGCCTAATGGACTTAAGAGTTTACAATAATTACCTTTTATATTTAATCATTTCTTTTTTAGTAATATTAGGTGGAATTGGATATCCTGTATTGTTAAACTATTATAAGTTATTTAAGCATTATTTTCGAAACTTGTTTAGAGTACTTATGCATAAGCCCTATATTCATAAACCAAATATAGTTGATATTAACACGCGAATAGTAGTAATTACTACTTTAATTTTAATTGTATTAGGTACTTTATTTATTTTAATTTTTGAATACAACAATACTCTCAAGGGATATAATTTCTTTGGTAAATTAGTACATTCATATTTTGCATCTGTAACCCCCCGGACTGCTGGTTTTAATACTATCGATTATTCAAATGTTTTACCAATAACTGCCTTATTTACAATATTACTAATGTGGATTGGAGCTTCGCCTTCAAGCACTGGTGGCGGAATTAAAACTTCTACCTTTGCGCTTGCAATTATGAATATTATAAGTTTTTCTAAATCAAAACCTAAAATCGAAATATTTTATAGAGAAATAGCTTTTCAAAGTATAAGAAAAGCATTTGCAGTCATTTTCCTTTCTTTTATTTTAATTGGCCTTTCTTTATTCTTTATGGTTTTTTACGATGAAAATAATCACTCATTTTTAAAGATAATGTTCGAAGTGTTTTCGGCCTTTGGTACAGTAGGTTTGAGCATGGGTATAACACCTGAATTATCGGTAGAATGCAAGTGGGTATTAATACTTACAATGTATTTTGGTAGAGTAGGACTTCTAAGTTTTTTTATGGCTGTTATTCATAAAGTAGCTCATACTAAATATAAATATCCTGAGTCTGTTGTAATAATTAATTAAAGTGTTTATTACTATGAAAAAGAAATTTTTAATAATAGGATTAGGTAATTTTGGTTCAGCTCTAGCTAAAAAATTATCTGAGCTCGGACATGAAGTTTTTGCAGTAGATTCGGATCTAAACAAAGTTGAAAACCTTAAAGACGAAGTTACTTATGCAGTCAATATTAACTGTACCGATATAAGCGTTTTAAAAACATTGCCAATAAATGAATTCGATTATGCTATTGTTGCTATTGGCGAAGATTTTGGTCATTCTGTGTTAGTTACGGCGTTGTTAAAAAAACTGAATGTTAAAAATATTATAAGTAGATCAATTTCACCTATTCATAAAACAATTCTAGAAGGTCTTGGGTTACCTGATGAAAATATTATTAATCCAGAAGAAGATTCTGCCGAACGGCTTGTTACAAAGCTTACTATGAAGAATATCTCTAATTATTTGAAAATATCGCAAGAATATTCTATAATCGAAATAAGCGTACCTAAAAAATATATTAATAAAAAATTGCATGAAACCGACTTTCGTAAAAGGTACAATTTAAATATAATTACAGTTAAGCACGTTGTAAAAAACAAAGATGATAAAGAAGATTTTAAAGTTGAAAAATTCGAAGGTGTATTAACTGGTGAATATGTTTTTAAAGATGGCGATATTGTGGTCGTGTTTGGCCACGAAAATGATATTAGAAACTGGTATATTCATAACGTAGAAAATGAATTGTAATAATCTTTCAATTATTGTTGCTGTTGATTTAAGGGGAGCCATTGGTTATAAAAATAACCTTTTATGGCACATACCAGAAGATTTAAAGTATTTTAAGAGCTTAACTATTAACAATACAGTAATAATGGGTAAAAATACATGGCTTTCTTTGCCCGTAAAACCTTTACCTAATAGAGAAAATATAATTATTTCTACTTCTCTTAAAAATATTCCCAATGTATTAGTCTTTTCTACTTTTTCTGATGCTTTAAAATACTGTTGCAAAAAAAATAATGAATGTTTTTTTATAGGTGGTGAAAAAATATATAAACAAGCAATAAATTTTGTTGATAATATATATCTTACCAGAATTTTAAAAGAAGCAAATCATGCCGACGCTTTTTTCCCTCTCGATAGTTTGAGGCATTTTTACTTAATTTCTGAAAAGAAAACTTTTAGTGAAAATATTCAAGCCTATATAGCATTTGAAGTTTATAAAAGAAAATAGTTTTTTACTCTTCTTTTTTCATTTCTTCGGGTAAATGCTGATAGAATGTGTCGCCTCTTAATCCAAGTCTTAGGGTTTCTAAAGCTATTACTTCAGTAGAAGGAATATTACCCAAATTTACATTAGCTCCTAATAATTTAATAAACCATACTTGTTGTGATTTTTGTGGAGCTTCCCAAATTATTTTTGATGGATCAATTGCATTTAAAATTTTATTTATTAATAATACGTGAGCACTTCCATTTGAGCGATAAATACCTACATTTCCACTTTCTCTGGCCTCGGTTATAACTTTTTGAGCTCCAGCATTTAGTTCATCTTTTATCATTTTTATCCATTTAGCTGGAGATATTATTATGCTTTCGTCTTTGGAGCCAACTTCGCTTATTACCGTATAGTATTTTGAAAGTTCGCTTATATAATTACACTTAACTTTATGATCGATGTGCATAGAACCATCGGAAACTTCTACTACTTCTAATTTAAATTGCTCTATAAATCTAAGATATTCGTTAAACATGTTCCTAACAACAAATATTTCAAATAATGTTCCGCCAAAATATGGCTTTATATTATACGATTTATATATTTCTACCTTTTCTTTTACATTCTTAGAGATAAGAGAAGTACCAAAACCAAATTTAACGTAATCAATATATTCTCCGGCAGCTTTACAAAGCCCTTCGGCTTCATAGGTCGATAAGCCTTTATCCATAACCATTGTTATCCCTTCATTTCTTGGTTTTTTGGTCCTTTGTGGTATAAATGGTAGATTATAATTCATAATTTTATAAATTTAAGCAAAGGTAATAAACTTTTTTCCTTGTAAAAAATCTTATTCGCTTTTTACTTTCTTTTTGGCTTAATAAAATTTTTAATGCAAAAAATATAACTTCAACTTGTTGTTAAAAAATGGCTACCCGGAAATTATAATAGTTATTTTTTAAGCCAACTTTTAAAATATAAATTCCAGAGTTCAAATTTGAAACATCAATGCTTATGTTTTTTTCAAATATAACCGATTCTTTTATTAATAGTTTCCCTTCTATTGAGTATAAAAATACTTCTATAGTGTCAATTTCTAGTTCGTTATTATTTTCGGTTTCAATTTTTAAAAAATACTTGGTTGGTATGGGATATACTTTAATAGCCAATTCATTTTTGTTTTCATTTTGAATTAAATCGCTATTTTGTTCTGTTGAAGAAGTATATTTTTTTGTTTCACATATAGGCATATAGATATTTGTTTTTGTTGCAGTACATGAGTTATAGTCGGTGACTGTAATTGAATAATTTCCTTCGCAAACAGAACTTATTTGCGATGTTGTTTGGCCAGTATTCCATAAATAAGAATAAGGAGGATCGCCCCCATGAACCGTGACTTTAAGGTTACCATTACATTTACCCTGTTGTGTGCAATTCATCACTTGTGGTGTTATAGATATTGTTTTCTTACCAACGTACACAGTATATGATTTAGTTGTTCCGCAGTTATCTATAACAGTTACAGTATAACTACCACTCGCCAAGTTTATTATTGTATCGTTTGTTTGAGCATTTGACCATTTAAATGTGTAAGGTGGAGTACCGTAGTTTGGTAAAGCTATAGCAATTCCCGTATTTTTACATGGTGACGATGGGTATGATATTGCACTTACTGTTAAAGGATTTGGTTGTAAAATTGATGTTGTGGCACTAGCTGTTGCATTATTGCAATCTCTATCTGTTATTGTAACCGAATATGTGCCAGCAACTAAGTTTGTTATTTCTTGTGTGGTTCTTCCATTATTCCATCTATATCTTATTCTGGTACCACTACCAACAGTATTTATAGGTATTGCTTTAGCTCTGCCAGTTGCAGATCCATAACATGTAATATCTGTTTTTTCTATGATTACAGAAGGCACATCAGAATACTGCATTACAATCGATGTATTTCTTGAGATGTTGCAAGCATCAATTACAGTTACGTGGTAAGTTGTATTTCCTCTCAATTTTATTGCAATATTTGTAGTTTGTCCGTTACTCCATTGGTATGTATATGGCAATTTACCACCTTTAGGTACTGCTTCGGCTACCCCTTCAAATATGTTGCTTGTACATAATTTATCTAATGAAAGTAAATTAATATTTACTGAACTTAACGGTGGATTTTGAAGTACACTATAAGTTTTTATAATCTGGCATCCATGTGAACCAGATACTGTTACAGTATAATTACCAGCTGTTAAATTTGTAATGGAGTTACTTGTATTGCCATTGCTCCATAGGTATGAATACGGTTCATTTCCTTCGGAAGGGATTATAGTAATGCTACCATCGCTCCCGCCCGGACATGTAACATTATTAACTGTAGAATAAAGAGTATCGAAACATCCATATTTAGCAATAAATCCATCTTTCAATATAGGAGGGTTGTCGTTTGTTAAGGTAAAATTTCCAAAAGTAATATTTGCCGAAGCAAAATCGCCTACCCATATATAATAACGTGCGTTTACACTAAAATATGCAGAATTGCCCCAGTCGATTTTATCGCCTCCAGCATTTAAAACGTTTAAAATATTTAGATTGCTGTTAAATATTGCCGCAAAAGCATCTTCTAAACCTTTGTTATTTAGAATATAACCTTCAAAATTTATTTGTGCTTTGTAACTACCTGTCACAATTATTCTTTTGTTTGAATAGTCAATACCCTTTACATCATCATCTTGCAAACTTCCGTATGTTTTTGTGTTTTTAAGAGTGCCATTGAAATCATATTTAGCAATACCAATATCATAAGTTGTAGGATTAACGTTATAGTATTTTTTAATAGTTTGATGTGTTGCTGTTGAATCTAAATAAAAAAAGCTACTTCTGTATTTATATGCCAAGTAAACATTACCTTCTTCGTCGATGGTATGCATCATCATATATAATTCGTTATTATTTGGAAATATTCTCCTTACAAAAGAAAAGTTTCCATTTGTATTTAGGGCAATTAAAAAGCCTGTCCTGTATGTAGAATTTAATTGTGTAATAAAATTATTGTCGTAATAAAGATTTCCAATACCTTGGCCTACCACAAAAATTCTATTGTTGTAATAAGTAATATTTTTACTTAAGGTGTTGATATTATTACTTTCTAACTTTTTAGCCCACACAATTTCGCCATTTGAATCGAATTTGGCAATAAAGTTTTGGCGGTTAGGATAAGAAGTATTATAAGTAAGAGTTATTGTGCCAGGGTAAAATGTACATTGATCGTGAAATGTGCCGCTTACATACAAATTTTCAGATTCATCCATACAAAAATACCCTCCTAATTGATGATTATTACCATATACAATATTTCTTGCCCACGTAACAGAACCATTACTGTTTAACTTTATCAAAAAAATGTCGTTACCCCCGCTGTTATAAATAGGGAATTCATCTATTGAAATATTACCATTAAAGGTTCCGCTAATGTAGATAAAGTTACTATTTGAAGAAAGTAAAATTTCGTATGTAGACTCAGTACCGGGGCCGGTTATATGTTTAAGCCATTTTAATGCACCATTATGATCGAATTTTGCAAGAAAAACATCTTGAGTAGTACCGTTAGCATTTATGGTATTACCGTCTATTTTTAATTGTCCATTAAAATACCCATATACATAAAAATTTCTGCTATTGTCTTCAACTATTCTGTATAAACATACGTTTCCGCTACCACCAATTTTTTTTACCCATAAGTAATTTTGCGAAAAAAATTCTACTGAAATAATTAAAAATAAGCAACAAGTTAAAATTCTTAACATTAAGAAATTTTTATTTTTCAAATATACCATATTTTGCTTAAAAAAGTTGCATAATATTTGATAAAAGTTAGAAAAAATTTTATAGAAAGATTACTTATTTTTATTATATAAAAGAAATGTAAAGTTTTAAATGTGTATTATTTAATTATTTTTCTTTTTCTCTTAAAACGTTTATATTTTTAACAATTATTAACAATGAACTTAAATAGAAAGGAATAAATGGTATTTTGTATCTCACTAAAGCACCAAAATTTGCAGTACTCAAACCAACAAAAAAAGCAAAGATAACACTAAAGGTAATGCCAAAAATAATGTATGGATCAGAAAATAATACAGAAAGAACATATTTTATTTTATGATAACGTAAACTGTATAAAAAAGTAAATAATATATAAATGGTAAGTAATAAAAATAATGAATTTTCAAGAGCCGAAATAACAACGATAGGTTTACGCACATCCCATAAAAATGGGCGGTATAATCCTGTAATTGTTGCGATTGGGAACTTAGAAAGCATTCCTTGAGGCGTTGGTTCAAATTCACCTATATCGAAAGAATTTAGACCATAATATTCTTGCTTTAAATCTTGCTGTGTAATTTTAATTTTTTTTGCCATTTTCTCGAACGAAGCAAAATCGCCACCAATTATTTCTCCTAAATAGGCTAATATATATGAACCTAAAAAAATAGTGATTAGAAATGAAAAAGGTAATATTACAAGCCTTATAAATTTATTCTTGAAAGCTTTTAGATTGATAAAAATGAAAAATACAAAAAGAGCAGACACTTCGGCTAAAAGAATATATGGTTTAATCTCAATTAGAATATAACAAGAAAAAATAATAATAAATATATTTATAAAAATTTTTTTTCTAAGAAAGATCAGCCTATAAAAGCCGTAAAATAATAAACATGCACCCATAAAAGTGTAAGAATCTTTGTATAAACCACTACCCCAAAAAGCAACAGAAGGTACAAACAAAAATGAAAAAGCAATGCTTTTAATGTGCTCGGGGAACCTGCTTGCAAGCAGGTTAAACAACTTCCATTGGCCAATAAATGTAAACATACTAACTACTATTGTTGATGGTAAGTAATACCCTAATCCGGCAATACAAAAAAACGTTGAGAATCTTATTACCGAAAAAGCTCTGTAATCGTTCCAGTATAATGGATAACCCGTTTCATTGTTAAAAACCGAAAAATTCTCAGGCGTAAGGTTACCTAATAAAATACTTAAAAATTTTAATATATCTACTTTAATAGTTTGAAGTAAAACCATAGTGCTTTGAAAATAATTAGTAGTATCGCCTTCGCCATAATAATACACGTAAAATATCGAAAAAATTATCCCCCCTGAAATTTTGAACAATATACCTGGTAGAAAATATTTTACTGTAAGCGAATTTTCTTTATAATTTTTGAGAAATAACCCATAAAGTATAATAATAATTAAGTAAAATGCAGTAATTGAATAATCCCAAATTGTAATTAAGTCGGCACCATACTTCCAGATGTACATTTAAATTATTATTTTTGCAAAAATATAATTAAACTTGAATAAAAAAATAAAAATATGTTCCTATTGCGTTTGCGACACTACTATTTCAGGAATTAAATTTAATATTGAAGGTAGATGCAACTATTGTATTAGTCATGAAAAATTTTTGAACAAAATATACTATAATCGAGGAAAAACTCATACTTATCTTATAAAGATTCTAAATTTAATAAAAAAAAGGGGAAAAGATAAAAAATATAATTGCATAATTGGGGCAAGTGGAGGGGTCGATTCTTCTTATTTGTTATATTTAGCAAAAAAATGGGAGCTTCGTCCTCTTGTGGTTCATATGAATAATGGTTGGAATACGGAATTTTCTGTTGCAAACCTTATTAATTTGACTAATATTTTGAAGTTTGATTTTTACGAGTATTACCTTGACTTTGAAGAATTTAAAGATTTGCAGATTTCTTTTCTTAAAGCATCTGTGTCCGATCTTGAAAACCCAACCGATATGGCAATTTTAGGAGTACTTCATAAAATTGCAAAAAAACATAATGTAAAATATATTCTAATGGCTAATAACTTTGTATCAGAAGGTATCTTACCTCAATATTTTCTTTATAATCCAAAAGATAAAAAATACATAAAATCGATTCATAGAAAATATGGCAATCTAAAAATTAAAAAGTTTCCATGGTTCGGGTTAAAAGAAGAGCTTTATTACAAGTTTATTAAAGGAATAAAAATAATTTATCCTTTGAATTATATTAGCTATTCACCTGAAGAAGCTAAAATAGAATTAAAAAAAGTTTTTAATTTTATAGATTATCCTAAAAAGCATACCGAATCAATATATACTAAATTTGCTCAATTTTATTACTTATATAAAAAATTTAATATTGACTACCGAAAAGCTACTTTATCGTCTTTAATATGTTCGGGCGAAATTACTCGTTCTGAAGCATTAAAAATATTAGAAACTCCGCCATTGACTTTAGAAGAAGAAGAATCTTTAATAAATAAAGTTGCTTTTAATTTTGGCATTACCAAAGAATATTTAAATGAGCTAATTAATCAAAAGCCAAAATATTTTCACAACTACCCTAATAATGAATTAATTCTTAAAATTATTTATTTTCTTTTCAACAAATTATTAAAAAAAATTATTAGCCCTTATTCCTTATGATTTCTATAATTATTCCTACTTATAATAGGGAAAATATATTGCAACAAACTATTTTAAATTTATATAATTTGTTTTGCCAATATAGCATAAATTTCGAAGTAATAATAATAAACGATGGCAATGATATAAATGTGTATAATCCGGGGTTTAAAGATTTTAAGTTATACAAAAACAACAAAAAAGGTGTTGCTTCGGCACGTAATTTAGGAATTAAAAAAAGCAATTTTGATAACTTGCTCTTCATTGATGATGATATATTGTTGACTCATAATGCAGTGAAAACAATTATAAATTTCATTGAAGAAAAATTAATCCACTCTTTTTGTCTTAATTTTATATGGGAATATACACCAGAAGTAAAAAAGCTATCTTTAACAGATAATTTTATAAGATATTTAATGAAGGTTTATGATAAAAGCATATACAAGGATGCTCATTATATTTTTTTTAAAGATAATCTTTATTTTATTGAAGATTTAAGTTCTTGTGCTTTGCTAATTAGTAAAGAAAATATGCTTAAAGTAGGAGGGTATAATGAAAGTTACCCATATAGCGGTTTTGAAGATTACGATTTTTCGAAAAGAGTCAAAGAATATGGAATAAAAGTTTTGTGTTCAAAAGATATTATTTATCATAACGATATAGATAACATGAGCTTTAAAAGATGGAAAGAAAAACGTCAAATAGAAGGATTAACAAGAGCAATGTATGTTAGAATTACAAAGGATAGTTCGTGGGTAATTAAGCACTCTATTGTTAAAAGATTATTATTCGCCGTTTTTATAAGATTTAACATGTATATTTATGACCTTTGTAAATTACTTAACAACAAAAGATTTGACTTAATTACTTTTAAATTATATAATGTATTAGCAGGAGCTTTTATATGGAAAGGATACAATGATTGCTTTAAAAATGAACAAAAGAAAAAAAATTAAAGTAGTTGCTGTTTTTTCTAATATTGATTATGCCAAAGAATTTTATTGGTATGCAAAATTTATAGATAAAAATTTGTTTAATGTTGTGTTTATTTTCATTAATCCTAATAAATTTCCAATAGAAGAACAAATAGAAAGATTAGGATATAAAGTAATTCACTATTCTTATAAAAAAAAATTACATTTATTAGTAGTAACAATACGTTTGTTTTTATTTATTTTGAAAACACGTCCGCATATCATACATTCTCAATTATTTGAAGCAACTCTGGTTAGTAGTATAGCAGCATTTTTTGCATTTACAAAAAATAGGATAATAACCAGACATCATTCAGATTATCACAAAATTTATTTTCCATCTGCAGTAAAGTACGATAAGCTTATAAATTTATTGTCAAGAAAAATTATTGTACCATCTACGTCGGTTGTAAAACAACTTATGCTTGAAAATTGTAAAGAAACGAAAATAGAAGTCATATATCATGGTTTCGATTTCGGTGAGTTTAACCGAACACAAGAGCAAATAGAGAGAATAAAAGAAAAATACAATCTTACATCAAAACCTGTTATTGGAATTATTTCTCGTTTTACTCATTGGAAAGGGTTACAATATTCTATTCCAGCCTTTGAAAAATTGCTTGATTTTTATCCTCATGCAATACTGGTTCTTGCAAATGCTCATGGAGAATACAAATCTAATATTTTGTCGTTATTGAAAAGTATTCCAGCAAAAAATTACAGAGTTATTGAATTTGAAGAAGATAATTACTCTTTATTTAAAACATTCGATGTATTCGTTCATACGCCTATTAGCCCAACTGCCGAAAGCTTTGGACAAGTATATGTAGAAGCGCTTTATTTACAAGTTCCATCGGTATTTACTCTTTCGGGAATTGCATGCGAATTAGAAATGTTTAAGAAATATTCGATTGTGGTCGATTATCAAAACTCAAGTCAGATACTAGAAGCCTTATTAAAAATTCTTACAAATTACGAATTTTATAAAAATCAACTTATAAATGTTAGAAATGAAATAGAAAATTATTTTAGCTTCAATATAAAAATAAAAAAAATAGAAAATTTATACCTACATCTATGCAAGAAAATTTAGTATCGGTTGTTATACCTGCATATAACGCTAGTATGTATATAGTCGACACATTAAATTCAGTAATACATCAGTCGTATAAAAACATAGAAATTATTGTAGTGAATGATGGTTCTTTTGACGACACTCTAGAAAAGGTTCTTTCGTTTAGCGATGAAAGAATTATTGTAATAAATCAAGAAAATAGGGGTGTTTCGGTAGCAAGAAATAAAGGGCTAGAAATTAGTAAAGGAGAGTTTATAGTTTTTTTCGATGCCGACGACATAATGGATAAGTATTATCTCGAAAACCTTGTTAAAAAGTTAAAATTGCATCCAGATGCTAATTTTTGTTCATCTCTAGTTTTCAAAATACATATTGATGTTTCTAATGTTGTGGAAATTAAAGACAGCATCTATAATAATATTGCCGAAAATGTTTTGTTATATTTACCTAAAAGCACAGTACCATCGGCCTTTATGTTTAGAAAAGATTTTTTAATAAAGAACAAAATATTATTTAATCCAGAGTTGTCGAGCACTGCCGATAGAGAATTTTTATTAAAAGTTCATTCTTGTAATGGCAATGGTGTTATTTGTAGAAGTGCACGATTATATTACAGAATGCACGAAAACAGCATGTCGTATAAATTAACACCTCAATTAATTAACGATAATGTAAAATTTTACGATATCATAAATATTAAGGATTATTTTAAAGAAAAAAGTAAAATAGAATATGCAGAATTTATTAAGTTTTATATCATTTCTGTTTCGTATTTAAAAATAAAATCCTTAAAGTTTATTAAATATGCTTTAGAACTAATAAAAAGGTTTCATTTAAAAAGTCTTTATTATTTTGTTAAATGGAAAACATCAGGTTAAAATATAGATGGAATATTATTGTTTGTTATTAAAAAAAAACTCAATTTTGAGCAAAATATTATATGATTATTATTAGAAACGAGATAGGTTATTTAAAGGACCTAATAAATAAATATAAAGATCAAAAGAAAATTATTGGCTTTGTTCCTACAATGGGGGCATTACATCAAGGTCATCTTTCACTTGTTAAGCGAGCTAAAAACGAAGTTGATATTGTTATTGTAAGTATATTTGTTAACCCTCTGCAGTTTAACGATCCTAACGATTATAATAGCTACCCAAGAATGCTTGAAAAAGATATTAGTTTGCTAGAAAAAGAAAATTTATGTGATATTCTTTTTGTGCCAGATGAAAAAACAATATATCCTCCGGAATTTAAATTAATAAAATTTAATTTAGGACATCTTGAAGAAATAATGGAGGGGAAATATAGACCCGGCCACTTTCAAGGTGTTGCTAATGTTGTATACAGATTGTTTAGTTTAGTAGAGCCACACAAGGCTTATTTTGGTAAAAAAGACTTTCAGCAAATTGCAATTATTAAAAAATTACTTGAACTAGTACATTTTGATATTGAAATAGTAGAATGCGAAACCTATAGAGAACCTCATGGGTTGGCTATGAGCTCAAGAAATTTATTGTTATCGGAAACAGATTTCTATAATGCTAAAATTATTTATGATACGTTGTTATGGATAAAAGAGAATATTAAGAACTATACTTTAAGTACTCTTAAAACTTTTGCCCAAAATAAAATTAATAAACAAAAACCTTTTAGGGTAGAATACATTGAAATTGTTGATACTTATTCCTTATTACCGGTAAATTATATAGGGGAACTTAAAACAGTAACGTGTTGTGTTGCAGTTTATTGTGGTAATGTACGGTTAATTGATAATATTGAAATAAATTTATAAATTTGCAATTATTATATTTTAATTTCTATGATAATAGAAGTACTTAAGTCGAAAATTCATAAAGTAAGAGTAACAGAAGCTAATTTAAATTATACAGGTAGTATAACAATTGATGAGCAATTAATGGAGGCGGCATCTATAAACGAATACGAGAAAGTTCAGGTTCTTAATATGAATAATGGTGAAAGAATTGAAACCTATGTTATAAAAGGAGAAAAAGGTAGTGGTATTATTTGTTTAAATGGACCAGCTGCACGAAAAGTAGCAGTAGGCGATTATGTTATAATTCTTTCTTATGCATTGATTGAAATCGACAAAGTTAAGGAACACCAACCAATAATAATTTTCCCTAATCCTGAAACCAACAAGCTTACATAGTTGTGAAAAATAAATTTATTAAATTTATCATAAATTTCGTAATAGTTCCACTTACAGCAGTATTGTTGTTATATCTAGCTTTTAAAAATATTAACATTAAGTTATTTATTGAGAAACTTCTTAATGTTAAAATTGAATGGGTGTTGCTTTCTTTGCTAATAGCATTAATTGCTATGTATTTTCGTGGATTACGATGGAAAATGCTTCTTGAACCTTTAGGTTATAAGCCACAAAATTTAATCGTATTTCTGTCGATTTTAATTACTTATTTAGCGAATATAGCTTTACCACGTTTTGGCGAAATAGCACGTTGCATTACTTTAAAAAAAATAAACAATATTCCAATTGAATTGTCTTTAGGTACAGTTGTTACTGAACGTATTATTGATGTTATTACTTTATTATTTTTTTTACTTTTAATTTTTATTACAAATGTAAACTTATTTGGTAGGTTTTTTCTTGAAAACATCTTAAATCCCTTATCCAATAGCATGCTTAATATTTTAGTTATATTATTTATATTTTTAGCTGTAATTATATTGATATTCTTAATCTTAAAAAAAGAATCTAAAAACAAAATAGCAACAAAAATAAAACGGTTGGTAATAAATTTCTCGGAGGGTATAAAGTCAATTTTGAGAGTAAAAAAATTACATTTATTTTTAATTTACACTTTTACGATATGGATGCTGTATATTTTTATGACTTATGTTGTTTTTTTCTCAATAGAAGCAACTTCGCATCTGACTTTTTACGATTCAATATTTGTTATGGCTTTAGGTGGGGTAGGTATGAGTTTGCCAGTACAAGGGGGCTTTGGTACTTTTCATTGGCTTGTTATTCTCGGAATGTCTTTGTTAAACATATCTAATACCGATGCAATGTTATATGCAACAATAACTCACGAATCGCAGGTACTAATGATAATAATATTGGGTTCTGCTTCTGCGTTAATTATAGGGTTAAAATATAAAAATTTTTATAAAAATGGAAATAGCAGATTATATACAAAAGAAAATTTTCAGAAGCTATAACGAGATTGAATTTAGTAGGTTACTTGCTTACTATAGGTTTAAAGATTATCGTATAGTATTTACTAATGGTTGCTTTGATATAATTCATAGAGCTCATGTAGAATATTTGTTACAAGCTTCTACCGAGGGCGATGTTCTTATTGTTGGGTTAAATAGTGATGAGTCGGTAAAAAGAATTAAAGGTAAAAATCGTCCTATAAACGATGAATATTCTAGAGCCTTAGTTCTTGCGTCGATGCTTGTTGTTTCTAATGTTGTTATTTTTAATGAAGAAACTCCATTAGAATTAATAAAAATAATAAGGCCTCATGTTATTGTAAAAGGTGGCGATTACAAAGAAAATGAAATTATTGGAGCCGATTTTGTTAAATCGTACGGTGGAAAAGTAAAAATTGTGCCTTACATAGAAGGGTTTTCTACATCAAAAATTATAAATGAATTTTTAGTAAATTAATACTAAAAAATGAAATTTTCTTCTTAATACCAAAGTTATGAAAGAAGTATTAGTTGTGTTATTACTGGTTGTTTTATGTGGATTGTGTGCTTGTAAAAAACATAAAGAAAATTTATTACCTGGCGAATGGCAAAGGATATCGTTCAGATACGATGAAAAAGATTTAAAGTGGATATATAAATTTAACAAAGATGGCACTATTATAGAGTATAAAGCCGATACTGTGTGTGATACTGCATTTTATAAAATGAAAACAAGATTTTTTAAAGAATATATCCAAATTTCAGGCTTACGATGGGAAAGTGGCGATTATTATATTGAAAAGATAAATAAAAAGAAATTAATACTACAATGCTATTCTCCATATAATAGAATGGAGTTTATCAGGAAATAAAAAAATGAATAAACAAAGAATTATTTTTTTTTGTAAAGAATGTGGCAACGAATCTCTTAAATGGCTAGGTAAATGCCCTGCTTGTGGTGCATGGAATAGTTTTATCGAGCAAAAATTGAATGATGGTGAAGTAAAGCTAGAAAATAGAGATACAAAGAAACCCATAAAACTTCAAGAAATTACCGAAGGCGAAATTACTCGTATAGATACTAAGAGTGTAGAATTAAATAGAGTGCTTGGGGGAGGAATTGTTCCGGGGTCTGTTATTTTAATAGCTGGCGAACCAGGTATAGGAAAATCTACATTAATGTTACAATTTGCATTAAGGGTTAAAAGTATAAAAACATTGTATGTTTCTGGCGAAGAAAGTGAATATCAGTTAAAATTAAGAGCAGAACGATTAAAAGGTAAAGGTGAATCTTGCTTAATTTTATGCGATACTATTGTTGAAAATATTATAACTGCTATAAGTGAAATTAAACCCGATATTGTTGTTATTGATTCTATTCAAACTATTCAGACAGATAACTATGAATCGTATCCTGGTAGTGTTTCACAAATTAAGCAATGTGCTTTTTTGCTTATGCAAACTGCTAAACAAATGAATATACCAATTTTTATAATAGGCCATGTAAATAAAGAAGGAGATATAGCAGGTCCAAAAATTATTGAACATATGGTAGATGTAGTCCTATTTTTTGAGGGGAATACAAATAATACTTACAGGTTACTCAGAACAATGAAAAATAGATTTGGCCCAACCTTCGAAATTGGACTTTTTGATATGCGTCAGGATGGGTTAAAAGAAGTTACTAATCCAACAAATGTTTTAATAAATGAAGAAACCTTTAATTTAAGCGGAACATGTCTTGCCTGTGTAATCGAAGGTATTAGACCTCTTATTGTAGAAGTTCAAGCTTTAGTAAATCAGGTAAATCATTTTAATCCTCAGAGAGTTTCTAATGGTTATGATAATAAAAGACTTGCCATTCTAATTGCTGTCATTGAAAAAATATTGAAAATTAAGTTTTATAATAAGGAAATTTTTATTAACATAGCAGGAGGCTTCAAAATTAACGATACATCTCTGGATTTTGCAGTAGCAATGGCAATGCTATCTTCAACTTATGATTTAACTATACCAAGAGAGTTGTGTTTTATTGGGGAAATTGGTTTAAATGGCGAAATACGACCATCGCCTAAAATAGAACAACGATTAAATGAAATTCAAAAAATTGGTATCAAACATGTGGTAGTTTCTTCGTTTAAGATTAAAGAATTGAATATGGCGAATTTTAAAAACTTAAATATTATACCTGTTTCAAATATAAGCGAAATAAAACTTAAAGAATTAATATCAGAAATTAAATGTTAATGCTTAACATTAATATCTTTTATAAAGCAAGAAAAAAATGTAGTTTTTTATTTATTCTATCTCTAGTTTTATCTTTAATCGGCTGTATTTCATTAACAAATCAGCAGAATTATTCTAATAAAGGCCTAAATGTAAATTTTTTGTATAATCCAAATGCTTACAGTTTAGAAGCTAATATTTATGTTTTTAATGTATCTGGTTCAAATTCTGAATTATATTGTAATATCCCATATTCTACCCTAACATTTTATGGCGATAGCATTAGATTTTCCAATGTTTTAATAAAATATATTTTATATAAGATATCTAAAAATGTTTTGATTGTAGATTCTTCAACAGTTAATCATCAAATTGTTTTTAATAAAAATAAAACAGATGCCTTGATTAAATTAGATTTAATTTTAAACGATACATCCGATTACATGCTTGATATAGGTTTAATAGAAGTAAATACGGGTAAAACATTCAGAACATTTTATGAAATTGAACGTAGTAAAAAAGTTAACTCGAACGATTTTCTTGCACTCACAAAAAATGGGAACATAGTTTTTAACGGATACATTAAATCGAGCGATACTATATATTTTAAAGTGAAAAAAGAGCTTCCAAAAACGTTGAGAATAGCTTACTTTAAAGATGAGTCTAAATTAGCAAGTCCTCCTTATTCTTACTTATCGAAAGATTATATATACAAACCTCCCGATAGTATAAAAGTAATCAGAATATGCGATACATGTTATTTTTTTCTAAAAAAACAAAATACAATAGGAAGAATATTTTATGATTCTATTTCGTATGGTTTTACTTTATATAATTTTTCCGATAATTTTCCAAATTTGAAAAATATAACCGAAATGCTTCAACCTTTAAGGTTGCTTACTTCAGCTAAAGAATTTAATGAGTTAGTTGAAAATTCTGATAAAAAAGAAGCGTTAGATAAATTTTGGCTCGAAATTTCGAACAGCCCAGAAAGAGCTAGAGAATTAATTAGAGTATTTTACACACGTACAATGTTAGCTAATAAATACTTTACTAGTTATACGCAGGGGTGGAAAACAGATAGAGGAGCAATTTATATTTTATTTGGTTTACCAACTGCTATATATAAATCTCCTAAACTTGAACAATGGATTTATGGAAATCCTTCAAGTCCAAAAGCACTAGTGTTTACTTTTCATAAACAATACTGCGAAATATCGAATAATCACTATGTACTCGAACGTAACGAGTTTTATAAAATTCCATGGTTACAGGCAGTTGATACATGGCGTAACGGACGTATTTTTACAGTTTCAAGCGAATAAAATAAAATACATGAAGTACATCTATGGCATAAATCCCTTGATAGAAGCTTTTAATGCAGGTAAAACTATCGAAAAAATATGGATAAATAGAAATATTAGAAAAAAAGAAATTAAGGAAATTCTTACTAAAGCACAAGATAAGGCAGTTAAAGTAAATTTTGTTCCAGATGCTTTTTTTAAAAAGTTCGCAAGTAAAAATCATCAGGGGATAATTGGAATCTTATCGATAATCGAGTATGAGAATATTGAAAACATTATTACATCGGTTTTTGAAAAAGGAGAATCACCAATAATTGTTATTTTAAACGGTGTAACAGATGTAAGAAATTTTGGAGCCATTGTAAGAACTTCATTATGTGCTAATGCCGATGCAATTTTAATTGAAAGTAAACATTCAGTTATGGTAAATGAAGATGCTATTAAAACTTCTGCAGGCGCTTTGTTTCATATACCTATCTGTAGAACATCTTCATTATTTAACACTATTAAAAACATAAAAAAATATGGCTTGCAAATTGTAAGTTGTACAGAAACTGGTAATAAAACTTTGTTTGAAATAGATTTTACTAAGCCAACTGCAATAGTTCTTGGCGATGAAGATAAAGGTATAAACTCACAGATAATAAAAATTTCAGATTATACTGCTTTAATCCCTTTAAAAAATAAAATTAGTTCTCTGAATGTGTCGGTTGCTGCTGGTATATTTCTTTATGAAATAAAAAAACAAAGATTATGCATGAAACACGTATAAAATAACTTTCATTGTTACAATAAAAAACTGATCCTGTCCTATATTCCATACCTGTGCGATCTGAAAACTTCTTCGATAATTTCACCGTACTTATCTCCATAAGTAGTTATGCACCATTTATACAGACTGTCGATTTCGTTATTATCGTTACCAATCCACTGTAAAATTTTTTTAAGTTCTTTATGGAATAGAACAGGATCAAAGCTAACACGCGAAAGAACAATTTTTGAGAAATCTAACATCATAATGTTTGATCTAATAAGTATGGTTCTTAAAAATTAAACGAAAAATTCTTTAATTTTGTTTCATTTTTTTAACATTTTTTTATTTAAGTTATAAACTTGTTGATGATTTTGAAAGCATTTAATTCTAGTGAAAAATTTTGTTTTAAAATTTTAAATGCAAATAAATAACTTGGGTAAAAAAATTTACAGGAGAGTAAGATTATCAAGTGTAGGTAGTTAAGGCAATTTTTTAAGGTTTAAATTCTATTGTTCTATTTGTTCTATTACTTTTTTTTGGCTCAAGTATTAGAGAACTATTATAGTTTATTAATCTTATGTTGGATTGACGTGAACTTTTATCGGGTGGTTTAGGAGCTAAAGGCAGTCGTATTCCTTCATGTTTAGAAATTAATTCACCAGTTTCAGGATTAATGTAGTCTCTTCTGTGGCCATTAACAAAATAAGTAAACGATACATTCGATGTGCCTCCTTGCAATTCAACAACTTCAAAACCTTCGTTTGATTTATTGGTTACATATACGCCTTTACAATCACCTTCTAATTGAATATAAACATGTAATGGGTATTTTTCATTAACAATAATGTTTTTAGCATATATTGGATCGAGTTTAACGTAAGCACGACCGTTTACTAATTGAGCTCTTCCAAAATCTTGTAAAAAAATTTCAGTAGCTTCTGGAGCAAACATTAAACGAGCATCTTTTAATCCTTCTTCACCAAGAACATCGGTTGAAACAGAGCCACCAAAACCTGCTATGTCAATTATTTTGTAATTTGTTTCTGATGAACTTCTATAAGCAACATAAACACCAGTATTTGCATCGGAAGAGGCAATAAATGCAGCAGCTCCGGTGTTGCTACTGAATGCTCCAACTTTATAAGCAAATAAGCCAAATGTTGAACCATTGAACGAACCTCCACAGCCGTTTGTAGGATAGAAAAGATTCGACACATTATTACCACCTGCTAATATTGCGGTTCCAAGGGTGTGCTGATTAAAAGCATACACTGCCATTCCTTGAGTTTGAGAAGTTAATGAGTTAAGTCCATCGCCATAGCCTGTTCCTGCAGGAGCGTTGTTGTAAAAATAACCAGCCGAACCATTTGGATTAGACGACTGTCCCCATACTCCAATGGCATTATAGTTGGCGGTAGTGCTTGAATTTATACCTAAAACTCCAATACCTTGAGTCCCACTTGTTTGTCCTTGAATTGCCACTCCTGTAGTATTATTAGATTGAGCAATTATGCCTCTTGCTCCGTTTAGAGAAGCATCGGAAACAGCTGAAATGGCAGCGTTTGAAAAGTACAAATTTGATATTAAGTTAGCACATATAGTAGAAGCTCCACTTTGATTTGAAGAAGCCCATATTGCTGTACCACTTCCTATTCCACTTGAAGCATTATTAACAGCATATAAAGCGTCGCCATTATTATGGTCGTTTTGAGCTTGTATTGCAGCATACAATGCAGAGTTATTATATCCAACAACACCTCTGGTATGGTTTCCTCCTGAGCCAAAAACTCCTGCACCTTCTGTTTGATATGATTGACCGTAAACCCCACAACCGCTACCATTGCCTGTTGTGGTGGTATTAATTCCTACTATTCCCATACCTCCAGGTTGATTAGAATATCCACAAATAGCATCGGTGTAAGTTGAAGTGCTTTGAGCGCTAAATAAATCTTTTGAAGATAATGGCGAAGTTAAATTAACTAAAACTTGACCTGTGTTAAGTATCCTCATGCGTTCTGTATTGTTTGTTTTTAAAACTAAAGATTGGTTGTCGATTGTTCCAAGAAAATTTGTATTAGGATTAGTACCACTGTTCCCAATTAATTGCCATGCTGTGCTTGAAGTAACAGGAGGACCGAAAGTGCCGTTACCAAGTAAAACGTCATTTGAGTTGCCAGAAAAATTAATGATACTTAAATCACCATTAGAATTGGTTCGTAAAATTGCACCATTTGCACCTGATGAATAGTTAGCAAAACGCACTGTTCCTGTTGTGTGTAATTGAGCTAAAGGAGTTGTAGTTCCTATTCCGATATAACCATTATTTGCAATTCTTATAAATTCTGTATTATTTGTGCCTAATATAAGCGAATTATTATGTTTATTAATTATTGAATAGTCATTATTGTTTACCGAAAAAATTAATCCTGTGTTGGGCAACGGACTTCTACTTAGTTGTAAAAGATTTCCATCGTTTGTTATATAAATATGTAGTGGGCTTTGAGGAGTATTAAACGATGGGTCGTTACTTAATCCAACTCCAATTTGGGAGTAAAAAATTGTTGGTTTAAGCACTACAAGAACAATTATAATGTAAACTAAATTTTTCATATAAAAAATTTTTTAATGATTTTCATAACAAATATACTAAATTTATTTAATTATTCAATGATATTTAAAATTTTTTTAATTAAAAAAGATATTATTTTATGTCTATTAATTCGACGTCGAAAATTAAGGTAGCGTTAGGTGGAATAACATTAAATATTCCTTGCTCTCCATAAGCTAAATTGGGAGGTATAATAAATCGTAGCTTATCGCCTTTATTCATTAATTTAATTCCTTCTTCCCAGCCTTTAATAACCATTCCAGAGCCCAATTTAAATTCAAAAGGGAAGCCTCTTCTAATTGAAGAGTCAAAAATTCTGCCATCGGTAAAGTAACCAGTGTAATGTACAATTACTGTGTTACCTTGCTGAGGCTTTTCGTTAGATTTTGATTTTTCTACTATTATATATTTTAATCCCGAAGGCAAAGTTATTGTATCTTTATTTTTTGTGTCGAAAGGAGTAGGTTCCATTTTCTTATAAATGTTTAAAAGTTCAATGTCGAAAATCAAGTCGCTTTTTGGGGGTATTAATGGAGGTCTGCCGTTTTCGCCATAAGCCAACTGGTATGGAATTATTAGTCTTGCCTTTTCTCCTTTGTGAAGCTTAGAAACCCCTATTTCCCACCCTTTAATTACTTGTCCTTTGCCTAACTCAAATCTGATGGGTTTACCTCGTTTTATAGAAGAATCGAAAATTTTACCATCTTTAAAATAACCTGTATAATTAACTTCTATTATATCACCTATTTGTGGTAAAGGTTGGTTTTTTTGTTCGCTAACTATAATATACTTTAAACCTTCTATTGTAGTAAAAGTATCTTTGCCTTTTGTGTCGAAGGGAATAATTATAGGTGGGTCTTCTCTCTTAACAATTTTTACAAAAAATTTTAATGTAGAATTGGCAGGAATATTACCAACTTTTTTGTTACCATAGCCAAGTTCTGGAGGTATAATAAGTATTGCCGAATCTCCTTCGCATAATAATAACATTGCTTCGTCCCATCCTTTAATAACTTCGCCTTCACCTAAAAAAAATACAAAAGGATCTCTATTTATAGAAGAATCGAAAACACTATCGTTCATTAATTTTCCTATATAGTGCACGTAAACCTTATCGCCTTTTTTTAATTGTTTACCTTTTCCTTTTTTTATAACTGAATACTTAAGACCACTTTTAGTAGTTTGGAAGCTAATATCTTGAGCATAAATATTGCAGTAGAGCAAAATTAAAAAAGAAAAACAAATAAGGCGCATATTTTTCATTACTTAATCTACTTTTAAAAGTTTAACTTCGAAAATTAATGTAGAGAATGGTGGTATAAGTTTATATTGTTTATCTCCGTAAGCAAGTTTTGATGGTATAATTAAGGTTGCTTCGCCTCCTTCACACATATACTTAACTCCTTCTTCTAATCCAGGTATTACTAATTCTTTACCAAGTTGAAATTCGAACGGTATACCTCTCTGATATGTATTATCTATAATCTCGCCGTTTAAAATTGAAAGAAAATAATGTATAGCAACTTTTGAAGTGTCGGAAGGTTTTTTTCCTGTCCCTTTCTTTTTTTCTATATAGTACAACCCCGATGGTGTAGGTTTTACCGTTATATTACAAATTTTTAAGTAATGTTCTAACATTTGCATTTCTTCGCGTTCGTTTTGGTTGTATATTTGTTTTTTTTCTTCAATAAATTCATCTAAAGTCATTACTTTAAGTACTTTTACATAAAAAGTAAGTTTTTCATCGTCTGTTTTTATAAATGAGGGGACATCTTCTTTTTTAGTTTCTGTAAAAAATTTAATTGCATTTAGTTTGAAAATTGCACTATCACCTTCATGTAATAAACACAAAGCTTCGTCGATTGTGCCAGCTACTATGTTTTTTGAAATTTTAATTCGAAAGGGTGTAGTTAATTCTCTTGTATCGTATAAAATACTATCGTTAATTGTAGTGTAGTACATTGAAAGCGTAATTATATTCCCTGGTAAAACTCTTTTGTTTTCTTTATTTTCAGTAATAATTTTATATTCAATACCGCTTTTTGTTTTTTTAAAATCGTTAGAGCATGAAAAAATTAGTGCTATCGGTAATAAATGAATAACTAATAAGTATTTCATAATAATGAAGCAGTTAAAAATAATTTTTTTCCAAATATAGCATTTATTTATTTTGCTGTCAAAATATTTTTATAACAAATGAAGAAAAAGGTAAAAAATCCGTTTACAAAACAATTGGAGTATAATTGTTTTGGGTGTTGTCCAACTAATCCTATTGGGTTAAAGTTAGAATTTGAAATAGAAAATAATGAAGTAGTTGCTACTTGGAATCCAAAGAAAGACTATGAAGGTTGGGTTAATATTTTACATGGTGGAATACAAGTAACTTTAATGGATGAGATTGCAAGTTGGTATGTTTTTACTTTTTTAAAGACGGCAGGGGTAACATGTAAAATAAATGTTGAACTTAAGAGGGCAGTTTACATAAGTGATGGTCAAATAAAGTTAAAAGCTCGCTTAAAAGAAATGAAAAGAAATTTAGCTTTTATTGAAGTTATATTATTAAATAAAGAAGAAATTGAATGTGCATATGGAATTTTTACCTATTACCTATATACTCGTGAAAAAGCAATTGCTCACTTCAATTTTCCAGAAAAAGAAAATGATTTTATTGATTAAGAAAAATAACTTTTCCATCACTATACATGAAAGTGGTTATTTCTGAAGGAGAGCCTTTTACAATTAAATTTCCTGTTTTATATAAATATGCCACGAGTTTTTCTTTTACATTTACTACAATATTTCCTGTTGTCTTATGTGTGACCTGGCAAAAATTAGCAAGTAAATTGTCTGCAATTACATACCCTGTGCCATGCGACCATATATAGCAATTATTACATTTACCGCTAATGTAAGTATCTCCTGTTCCTGCGTGCTGTGAATAACTAAATTCTTCTGTGTTAACTAATAGTTTAATATCGGTAATGTCATTATAATTATCAATATGAATTCTTTTTGTAGTTATAGTATCGACGCAATAAAAGTTGTTACTCCTTTTTAGCGAAATTTTTGTTAAATAAGGACAATAAACATCTAATCTTATTTTTTCGTATTTACGTAACCATTTGCACTTGTTTTTGTCCGACACAAATAATACGTTATTAACCACTTTAAATTCTACATGTTCGATATTATTACTGCCCCCCGTAATATCTAATCTGTAAACGTTATCATTGTGCCAATAAACATCGAATATCCCGTTAAAATTTACTTCGTAAAATTCCGATAGAACATAAGATTTTGTTATTGTTTTTCCTTTTGAATGTAAACAAGGAGAACTATTTTCTTTGCAACTAACAAAAAGTATAAAAATTAAAAATGAAAATATGTTAAATGTTGTATTTTTCATTAATAGTAATAAAAATTATCTTTGTATTTACAAAAATAAAGATTAATAATTGAAGAAAAAAAGAAAAATAAGCATAAAAAGAATATTACTTTTAATGTTTTTTATAATTGCGGTTTATGTGGTTATTTTAGTTTTGCAATATTCTTATTATGGGTTCGTGAATAACGTCAAAATAAAAAAAGATTACATGTATATCTATATACCAACAGGTAGTAAATACGAAGATGTTTTAAGAATTTTAACGGAAAATAATATTTTGGATAATATTAGAACTTTCGAGCTATTGGCTGAATTGAAAAATTATAAGAACAATGTTAAACCAGGGCGTTACCGAATAAATAAAAAGATGAGTACAAACAAAATAATAAACATACTACGAGCTGGCTTACAAGAGCCTGTTAGTTTGTATATAGGAAATTTTTATAATTTACGATATTTTTCAAGATATATAAGTAAACACTTAGAAATTGACTCTACCGAGTTGCTGTGTACTCTACAGAACGAAGAAATTATTGGAAAGTATGGCTTTAATAAAAATAATATTCTTGCATTATTTTTGAATGATACATATAGTATCTACTGGAACACTTCGATAGATAAGTTTTTAGATAGAATGTATTCTGAATACCAGAAGTATTGGGATAATGAAAAAATAAAAAAATTAAATAAGTTGGGCATATCTGCCATCGATGCTATTATTATTGCTTCTATAGTGCAATTTGAAACAAATCATTACGATGAAATGCCAAGAATTGCTGGAGTGTATTATAACAGATTAAAAAAAGGTATGTTATTACAAGCAGACCCTACCATTAAATATGCTTGGAATAATTTTTCACTAAAAAGAATAACAAAAGAACATTTATCAATAGCTTCTCCATATAACACTTATTTGTTTAGAGGACTACCACCAGGTCCAATTTGTATTCCTAACAAGAAAGTAATCGAAGCAGTTTTAAATTTAGAGTTTCATAATTTTTTGTACTTTTGTGCTAAAACCGATGGTTCTGGTTATCATGTATTTTCAAAGTCATACGACGAGCATTTACGATATGCTAAGCTTTATCATAAAAAACTTAATGAACTTGGTATATATTAAAAATTTATAAATAATATGGGTAAAATTAAATTTGGTACCGACGGATGGCGAGGCATTATAGCAAAGGATTTTACAGTAGAAAATGTTATTAAAATTAGTCAGGCCACTGTAAAATGGTTGAGGGCAAGAGTAAAGTCGCCTAAAGTTGTTGTAGCATACGATTTTAGATTTAATGGAAAATTGTTTGCCGAAACTGTTGCTAAAATATTTGCTAATAATGATATAGTGGTTTATTACTGTCCCACACCAACTTCAACACCTGCCTTATCATTAGGAGTGGTAAAAAAAGAAGCTTCGCTTGGAATAATGATAACTGCAAGTCATAATCCACCTGAATATAATGGATATAAACTAAAAGGCCCCTACGGAGGACCTTTGCTCGAAGAAAGTCTTAGAGAAATAGAATTACTCATTTCTGATTCAGTTGAAATTAATGTTGATTCTTTGAAATGGTCAGACTTTTTAGCTAAAAATTTAATAGTAGAAGTAAATCTCGATGAATTATACATTGAAAATGTAAAAAAGAATTTTGATCTAACAAAAATAAAAGAATCGAAATTTAAATTTGCTTTTAATGCAATGTATGGCTCGGGTCAAAATATTATGAAATCGTTGTTTCCTGAAATTCTTCATTATAATTGCGAAGCAAATCCGTCATTTAATGGCATACCTCCTGAACCAATACCTCAAAACCTCAAAGATTTTATGCAGTTTATAAAAAAACACAAAAACATTTCGCTTGGCCTTGTGGTAGATGGTGATGCCGATAGAATTGGACTTATCGATGGTAATGGTAACTATATTGATTCGCATTCTATTATGCTTTTACTTATTTATTACTTGGCTAAGTATAAAAAATTAAAAGGTAAAGTTGTTACTGGATTTTCAAGTACAATTAGAATTGAAAAATTATGCAAATATTTCGGTTTACCTGTTGAAAGAGTAAAAATAGGATTTAAAGATATATGTAAAATAATGTTGAAAGAAGATGTACTTGTGGGAGGGGAAGAATCTGGTGGAATAACTATAAAAGGACATATTCCTGAAAGAGACGGAATTTGGATGGGTTTAACAATATGGACAGCAATGATTGAAACAAATAAAACAATAGAAGAATTACTTAATGAAATTTATGAAATAACAGGTAAATATTATTACTCCAGATTAGATTTAAAAATAGAAGAAACAAAACGACCTATTATTACTGAATTTTTAAAAAGCAATTCATTAAAATCAATAAATAAAGAAAAAATTATTAGGGTTGAAACTCTTGATGGTCATAAATTTTTCTTTAATGAAAATGAATGGTTAATGATACGCTTGTCGGGTACCGAACAACTTGTAAGAATATATTGCGAGGCAACTACAAAAGAAAGAGTTGATTTTTTTATTGATGAAGCAAAAAAAATAATTGAAAAACTTTAAAAACATAGTTAAGGTTTAACCTTCATGAAAAATTTATTTTTAGCATACGTGTATATACCACTTAAAACGTAAAAGGCAAATATAATTGGAACGCTATAAAGAGGATACAAGATGAAAGTTAAAATTGATAAAATTAGAAATAAGTACCTTTGTTTGTTATTTTTATATTTAAAATTTTTAAATTTAAAGGAAAAAAATGTAAATGGAGAAACTAATAAAAGAGAGTTTATTACAGATAATATTATTAATACTTTGATGTTTAATATTACGTAAAAGACTTCAATTTTTAATTTATATAACATTACAGGTAACCATGCAATAAAGAAAGCATTAGCGGGAGTTGGTAAGCCAATAAATTTATCGGTTTGTCTATTGTCGGTGTTAAATTTTGCTAATCGAATAGCCGAAAAAACTGGTATTAATATAGGGAAAAAAAAGTATAGTAACTCAGTTAAAGTAATAGTATCGGGAATATATTCATACACTAATACTTTTTTCATAAGTACAAAAATAATAATAGAAGGAGCCAGACCAAAGGTAACAAGATCGGCCAAAGAATCGAGCTCTTTGCCTATCTTGGTTTGAGATTTTAGTAAACGAGCTGTAAAACCATCAATGTAATCAAAAATAAATCCTAGGTAAATAAAAATGCTAGAAAAAATTAAATGATTTTCAAAAGAAGCAATTATAGAAATAATACCACAAATTAAATTTAATATTGTAAAAGTATTTGGAACATTATTTTTTAATTTGTAAAAAAAGTAATTCATTTGCAATAAATTTTGCAAAAGTAAGTTTTTTTAAAAAAAATTCTATGGTAAAAGCTAACTATTTTAGTTTTGCTTTTCTTTTCGTAATAAATTTTATGTATTCACAAAAGTACTCGAATGAATTTTTATTTTTGGGTGCAGGAGCAAGGGCTTTTGGAATGGGAAATGCAGTTATAGCAAGTACAACCGATGCTACATCTGCTTATTGGAATCCTTCTAAACTTGTTAATCTAGATAAAAATTTAAATTTTTCTTTAATGCATTCAAATTATTTTGGAGGTATTTCTAAATACGATTTTGCTGCTGTTGCAATGAAACAAAAAGATTCTACTTCTGTAGCTCTTACATTTTTTAGATTTGGTGTTGACGATATCCCCAATACTCTTGATATTATTGATGCAAATGGGAATATAGATTTTACCAAAATTAAATCTTTTTCTGTTGCCGATTACTGTGTAATGCTTAGCTATGCTAAATTAACCAATTTGCCCATATTGTTCGGTGGTAATGTTAAATTTATAAGAAGAATTGTAGGTGAATTTGCATCGGCAATAGGGTTTGGTTTTGATATTGCTGCTAGTTATAAACATAAAAGATTATGGTTTTCTATTGTTGCAAGAGATGTTACTTCTACCTTCACTTATTGGTCCTATAATAAATCACAGTTCGAAGAAACTTTTATTAAAACAGGTAATGCTATACCACAAAATGGCTTTGAAATAACTACACCGCGACTTTGTATTGGTGCAGCATATTATCTACAACAAAAAGAAAAAATTAATTTACTCATAGAAACAAATTACGATTTTACTTTCGATAAAAAAAGAAATACACTGGTGCGTACAAATATTACTTCTCTCGATCCAAAGTTTGGTATTGAAGCTTCATATGATAATATTTTATTTATTCGTGCCGGCATTTTTAATATTCAACAAATAACAAATGAAAAACTTAAAAAAGTTTTAAATCTGCAACCAACAGTAGGTATAGGTGTAAAATATAAAAACATTTCTATTGATTACGCTTTTACAAATATTGCTAATACTTCTGTTGCAATGTATTCGCATGTAATAAGTTTAAATTTTGGTATAAATGCTACATTTAAACACAATTGAAAAGTTTATTTG
>JAOAFV010000034.1 GCA_026416095.1 Bacteroidales bacterium
CACTAGTAGTTATACAGGTAGTTGGGCTACGTGCGATCCATGCGGTAGCAGTGGTCGTCAGGGCATTTGTCCATCGGGGTTTCATATTCCGACTGATTTAGAATTTAGCCGATACGAATGGTGTATAGAAACAACGATAAGCCCAACAGGTAGTACACCGCTATCAACATTTCAGACTACTACTTATTGGCGTGGTGATAATAGCGTTGCCGGTCCTGGTCATAAAATGAAAGTAACAAGTAGTCATTCTCCCAGTTGGGATGGTAGTAATGTCAGTGGTTTTACTGCACTCCCCTCCGGTTATCGCGAAAACCTCGGTGTCTTCTACGGCCTTGGCGGCCACGCCGTCTTCTGGACTGCTACAGAGTATTCTCCTACCTACGCTTGGTACCGTGGCCTGCTCACAGCCAACTATCAGAGCAACCGCACCATCAACTTCAAGACGTTCGGCCATTCGGTTCGCTGCCTTCAGAATTGACAATTTGACTATTTTACTATTTGTCTATTGGGGGGTATGGGGGGCTTTGCCCCCTATCGAAAAATAAATTATAAAAGAAAGAAAAATGGAAAGAGAAAAAATAAAAGTAGATTTATACGAAACCTACAAAGAAGCTAAACGACATAAAAGGAACAAGGCAGAAGTAATTGAATTTGAAATAGAAGAACAGAAAAGCTTGTACAATTTGTTTGAGTTGTTGATAGAAAAACGATATGAGCCATTACCGTCAAAAGTATTTATAGTAGAGAAGCCTGTAAAACGTGAGGTATTTGCTGCTCAGTTTGTTGATCGTATTGTACATCATTTGTTAGTGCGGTACATAGGACCTATATTTGAGAGGCGAATGATAGATGACAGTTATAGTTGTCGGGTTGGAAAGGGGACATTGTATGGAATAAAAAGGATGGCAAAATTTATGAGACAGTGCAGTAAAAATTATAGAGAAGATGCTTATGTAATGAAATTAGACATAGAAGGATATTTTATGAATATACATCGACCAACATTGCTAAAAATCGTTAAAGAAACGTTAGAAAGATATGCTAATGAATTGCTAACATACGTAGATAAGGAGTGGATTAAGTGGCTAAGTGAGGTGATAATATTACACGACCCTACAAAGAATTGTATATACAGAAGCAATAAAAGAGCATGGCAAGATTTACCACGTAGCAAAAGTTTATTTTATACACCAAAAGATTGCGGTTTGCCAATAGGTAACTTAACTTCGCAATTATTTGCCAATGTATATTTAAATGCCATGGATTGGTATATTAAGAAAGAGCTTCGAATAAGATATTATGGACGATACGTTGACGATTTTTGCCTGATGCATAAGAGCAAAGAATACTTATTAGAATGCAGAGAAAAGATAGACGATTTTTTACAAGTGCAGTTAAGATTACGACTACATAGTCAAAAGTTCTATTTACAGCCTATACACGTTGGAGTAAAGTTTTTAGGAGCGTATATAAAGCCGTATCGCATATATGTAGGTAAAAGGATAAAAACAAATTTATGGCAATGCATCAAATCTTGGAATGAAAGGATAAATGAAAAGATGAAAATAGATGTATATTCGATGCGAAGTCAGATTCAATCATATTTTGGCATGATAAAGCATTTTAATACTTATAGATTACAGCAAAAAATTATTCGTAGTAGTCATCCTATAATACAATATTATGCTATATCAAATTGACTGAATATGGTACCATTAAAAGAGAAATTAGACATAGAAAAAAATAATAAAAATAAGATAATTTTATACAAGGAAGGAGTGTTTTGGCGTGCATATGGTGTGTCGTGTTTATTGTTTTATAGATTGTTTCCCCATATAAAAGTATTAGCAAATAAGACATCAACAATAGGTTATGTTTTCATAGGTATACCTAATACGAAGATAGAAGAGTATCATCAGAAATTACTTGAAAAACAGGCATATTTTTGTAATGTAAAAGAACATGAGCAAGTACATGTACCAATGGAAAAATTAACCCTAAGAGAGTATATTCTAAATACTGAGATTGCGACTCACGAATATGAAGAGTTTTTGCATAATCAATTACACAAGCAAAAAGAGAAAGAAAAACCGACAAAGATAGTCGTAGTAAGCGATGAGCGAATAGCATATGTGATACAAAAAATAAAATCCATAAATATTGAAAATTTGAAGCCCGTTGATGCATTGGTTGAATTGAAGGAGATAAAAGATTATATAAACGGATTAGGTATATAGGAGGTTAGGTATGGCATTGGTTTATGAGTTGGATGTATATAAAAAGAGCTACGATTTACTAGTCAAGACATTTGAAGTGGTAAAGAATTTTAGACGCGAGTATAAATATACGTTAGGAGATAAAATAAAGAATGAGGTATTAGAAGTAATGCTTAATGTGTATCGGGCAAATGTAAATGTTCAGAAAAGCATTCATATTCAGAGATCTCGGGAGCATATAGAAATGCTTAAGATTTTGTTTCGACTGAGCAAGGACTTGCGATTGATCAATGTGGGACAGTATACACAGTTATTTTCGTTTACAGAAGAGATATCGAAGCAATTAGTATCGTGGCAGAAATGTGAAGAGAAACGCATATGAAACAGGAGCCGGCAATAGCTACGGCGTTGCCGGGAGTGTGGTCAGTTCCGTTGCCCACTTCTCATAGATATGTGAAGTACTTTCACTCAGTGGATAGAGTAGATCTGATTACTGAGCAATGTTTCGGTGGTCGGAGTAAGGAGTGGCAATGTAAATACCACCGGTTATCGCAACAACGGCGGTGGCTTCAACAACCTTGGCAGCAACGCCAACTTCTGGACTGCTACAGAGTATTCTGCTACTAATGCGTTTGCAAAGCCTTTTGCAAAGGTCTCATAATATAATTCTTAATGTTGTACCTTCGCCTATTTTCGACGATTTAACAAATATTTTGCCCTTATGATAAACTTCTATTATTCTTTTAACAAAAGTAAGTCCTAATCCCCAGCCTCGTTGTTTTGTGGTATAGCCTGGTTTAAATATTGTTTTATATTTTGAGCGAGGAATACCTTTACCAGTATCTGATATGTCAATAATTATTTTTTTGTTTTGTTTATGTGCCGATATTGTTATTGTACCTTTTCCGTTCATGGCATCGACAGCATTTTTAATTAAATTTTCGAAAACCCACTCGAATAATGTTTTATTTATAGTAACATAAATGTTATTTGGTATATTCAAAATTATATTTATCGATGCTGGCATACGAGGTTGTAAGTAATCGATAGTTTTAGTGATTATATCTTTTAAATTAGTGTTTTCGAGAGTGGGCCGACTTCCTATTTTAGAAAAACGTTCGGCTATTTTGGATAAACGAGCAACATCGCTTTCTAGTTCATCAATTAACTGGTCCGAAAAGTTTTTATTTTTTATTAATTCAATTATAGCAGTCAACGAAGAAATAGGTGTACCTAATTGATGAGCGGTTTCTTTTGCCATTCCCATCCATAAAAAATTCTGTTCAGCTTTGCGAAATGAACTAAAAGCTATGTACGAAACAACAATATAAATAAGTATTATTGTTAAAAAAACGAGTGGAAAGTAATTCATTTTGTCGAGAAGTATTGAATCTCTATAATAAACATATTGTTTTGAATTCCCAAGATGTATTTCTATAGGTTGATAAGACTTTTTCATTCTTTTAAGTTCATTTAAAAGTTTTTTTGTTGGGTTCTGGTTAGTAGTGTCAATATTTCTAAAAGTTATAATATTGTCTTTTTCGTCGGTTACAATTACAGGTACTGTTTCGTTGTTTTTAATAATATTAAAAAGAAAAGATATATCTTCGTCGGGGTTGGCCTTTGAAAGTTTTTCCATGGCTTCTGCCCATAGTTCGATTTTTTTTCTTTCTTCTTTTTTCAAGCTGTCTACTAAGCTTTTTGATAAATAAAGTATTGTTCCTGTTATAATTATTCCGACTAAAAGAATAATAATTTTATAATATAACTTCTTTGAATACATTAAGGCACTAAACTGAACTTAACACTAAAGCCAAATTCTGCATTTATTGTTTCAAAAGTAGTGGAAACTAAAGGCTTACGCATATTTCTTCTCGCATATAAGCCAACAGTAAAACTTGGGCCAAGTTGATAATCGGCAGTAGCATCGATCATAAAACTTATATTTCCAGAGGTAATCTGATTTTGCTGAGTACCGTTTACTATTTTACGTAAAATTGTAAAGTCGTGTCGCCGGGTTATATTTAACCTTATATTCAAATCGCTTTTAAATGTTTTTTCGTTAACTTTAATTACTAAATCTTTAAATCTATAGCCTGTACCTATAACAATATCGCGTGCTTGCATTTCGTTGACTTGTGTATTAGCGATATTTAAAGATATATTTTTGTTTCTTTTAAATTCTATATTAAACATTAGGCTATTTTTCATTACTGCATTTATACTTAAAAACGGAGCAAATTGCTCGGAAATTGTAATTGTTCCTATTTCGTATTGGGGAATAAAATCGCCTAACGATTGCCTTACCCAACTTAATCCATCGCCAATAGGAGAATATTCAATGTTTGTAGTAAATGAATTTATGTTATAAGTAGAACGGTAGCTATGTGTTAGTGTTATTGACGAAAAGTATTTTTTAATAATTTTAATGTCTGTTAATCCAGTAAAGTTTATACTCCAGTTAGGACTCATAAACAAAATGTTTAAGAATGGGCTAAGAGGAATTCTTTCGGGCGAAATACCTGAATAAGCCGATAGGAAAGCTGGAATAATAACATCTTGCGAGTTTGCACTATAACCATCGTAAAAGTGTGTTTGTAAATTTTGTGCACCAGTGTAATTAAAAGCTGCAGCATTTTCGTCTTGTGCCCTCTTTTCGGCAAGTCGTTTTGATATTCTTATTCTATAATTTATAAAATTTTCGAAAGTTTTAGAATAGAATCTTTCGTCGTATTTTTCGAAACTTGTTCGCCAAGTATTGAAAGACATTGAAAAACTACCCGTGTATAGTTTATTCTGAAATTCAAATTTTGAATTTGTTGCACTATACTGGAAAAGTTGCGAAAATCTTTGATTTTCTGTTCTACTGGCAGTAACATCTATTTTTAGAGTTCTTATTGGATTTATGTTTATTCTTACGTTTAAGCTTTTTGAATTTGACATTTGAAAAGGCGAATTAAGTATGCTGTCGGTTGTAAGCCAGTGGTAACGATTACCAGCAATATCGGCAAAACTTTCGTTTTGAGCACCTAAAATAAAAGGTAAGCCTGGAGCCCAGGTATTATTATAGTTTCTCAACCCCAAAAATTGCGTGCGAGGTAAATAACCTGGTAATATTGTTCCATCGTTTGTTGTGTACGAAACGCTAATACTTTTAATACCCATAAGAACGTATAATGTTCGTTCAAGTACTATAAGCAAAGGCTCTTCTTTTTTCTCTCTTTCGCCTGTTATTACTACTGTTACATTTTTATAATTACTATCGGTTTGGATAATTAATCTGTTTTCGTTAACAATTTTAGTAGAAAAATTAGTTATTTGCTGACCATTTTCTTTTGTTAGCTTAACTGTTACATTTTCGGTTTTTAGGTTATGTTTTATTGGTTTAGGTACATTGGCTTTTAAGTTAATTATATAAGGAGGATCGCCTTGTTTAGGAAATTGTACCTGTTCTTTTTCTTTTTTTGGTTTTTTTGGTGCACTATACTTTTGATTTATTTTTTGTAGGTAAGAAATTTTTGTGTATAGATTAACCATATTAAAACTTGCACTGTTTTGAATATTTCTGCTATTTTTAATTGTATTTCCTAAGGTTAGATTTTTATTGGCAAGTGAGGGCGAAGTTTGCCATTCGTACGAACCTCCATAGCGGGTACTTAAGCTTACCCAGTTAAATAATTTAATTTTATTTATAGGAACATTGTATGTCAAATTAAAATCATGTCTATAAGTAAGAGTACGTCCGCCGTTTAATAAGCCCGAAGGACCATAAAGTACCGAATCTTTCCAGTGAGAATATGCTTCTCTATTGTTTTTATTAACTTCCATTCCATATTTAATAGGTTCGTCTATTATTGCATTGTTTAAGGCATTGAATTCGAATCGTAACGATCGAGTTAGATCGAAACGCATAGTGTATGAACGATTCCAGAAAAATGTTTTATTATATGTAGGTGGAAATTCAAGAGTAAAATCTTGTACATTCCTTAGTTTTGTAGCATTGTACGACCTATCGAAGTCGTTTATTATAGAAAATTGTGATGGTATATAATAGAAGTTAAAATCTTTTATTAGTCGCATTTTGTTAAATAATTTAGTTTTTTTAAAGGGTTCAACAATCTTTGGATTAGTATTAAAATTATATGCAATTTGTAGTCTATGGTTTTTACGTAAATCGTATTCGGTAGAAATATTACGCATGTATTGCTCAGAATATGCATAACCTAAAGTAAAATTGCTTATATGAACTGGATTAGGTTTTTTAGGAGTTTTATTGACCCTTATATTTGTTAAGTTAAAACTTTTTCTTTTGGTATAACTGCGTGCTAATCTTAAAATGCTATCTTTCTCAGATTGCGTTGCATTTTTTAACGCAATTTTTAATTCAATATCGGGGTTAAGAGGGTTATATTGCGGAGTACTAAACGTTTCGTTATAGCCTATGAATACTGGTAAGGATATTTGCCATTCACTTGGGAAAAATTTACTCATATCTATGTTTGAAGATATATCGTAAGCATAAATATCTTCTTTTTGTCGTTCGTTAACTTTTTTTTCTATTGAACCAAACCCTCTTCGACTGGTATTCCCACTTAAATTTATTTGTGCAAAATCGGCAAGTTTAGTTGTAGTGCGCACATTAGAAGCCCATCCTCCCTGATTATCGAAATCGGCCAAGCGTAATTCATTAACCCATACTTCTACCGACTTAGGTAAACCATCGTCGGGATCGCGATTAGTATTTTTTGAGCGGTTTCTTATTCCAATCATAACAGTTTTAATATTACTCAAATTGGGATTACCTTTTATCGACACACGTATGTTTTTATTGTATTCTTCAAAAAATTCGTAATATTCAGAAGTCATTGTTACGTTTTTATTTCCCATTCGCATTAGATCGTTTCGTTTTTGTTTAAGGCTTTGAAAAACATCAAAATCGACATCGAACATATTTTCTTGAGGCCAAACGATTTTTCGGTGTTCATCATTATCTTTATCGTACGAACCGTATGGAGTAAGAGATAATGGGATTTCGTATTCATAATAGTTATTTTGGTAATCGCTTCCTATTCTTAAAAACACACATAAATCTTTATTGTTCAATGGATATCCGGCAATTGCTTCGGCATGAACAAACATTTGAATTTTTTTGTATTGTCTTACATCTAAATTAACATTTTTATAAACAGCCCGAGCATCGCCGTCTTGTAAGTTAATGACTTTCAGTAACATTGCTTGTTCGTTAAGTTCGCGAAGTTGAGGATTTGAAGGATCAATAACTCGCGATACTCCCGGGGGCAAAACATAATTAACTGGTTTTTTTGTGTAATTTTCTTCTATATTAACTGCCGATACATCAAAAGTAGCGTTTTCTATTTCATTTGGTACATATAATCCACCCTGAAGTAAATTGTCGGTATATTTTCGCCATTCCGAACGAACAATGTCAAGTTTTGCAAAACGTAGCACTACTTGCTTTTCGAAGCCTGTTAAAAACATTCGTATAAAACGAATAGATTTAAAATCTTGAATATTGCCCACAATGGTATCTGGTTTATTTAAAGGTATCCTGAACTGATACCATTTAACAGGGTCGCCATTTTTATTTCTGCCAACAACCTCGTCTACTATATAATTTTTACCAATTTGCATTAATTCTGGTTTAAGGTGTATACGATATTGGAAATAATTTTCTGATTCGTTAAGAGTATTATCTCGGTTAATGTCTTCGGTATTTGGAGTTATTGAAGAAGCCGTAGAATAGTTTTCAGGTGATTGTTTATCGGTAGGGCTATTGCCTTCCATACCATTATAGTATTTATAACGATCGAGTATTCCTAGCAGTTGCTGATCGTAATCGGAGCCACGGTAATAGTGGTAATTATCTTTTGATACATCTTTAAGAGCTTTCTGATATGCTAGACTATTTTCGCCAAATAAAGATTTAATACTATCGAGGTATGATTTAAAAAATTCTCGTTCCTGATTATCTTTCAGTCCGTCTAAGCCTATATCTTGGTAAGCTCGCGATTCTTCGTTATTATCGAAACCATTAACAACCGATTGTATTGTAGGCACATATCCCCAAGTTGTAGTATCAACTACAAGTGGATTTGCAGGGCTAGGAAAACCGTTTTCAAAACTTTTTCTTCCGTCTTTTAAGATGTCTTCACTAATGTCGCCAAGATTAAAATAAAGATAACCACCAGAATGTGTGGTATCGTAAACAAAGGGGTCCATTAGCCAGAACTCTATAAACTCATAGTTTGCTGCTTCAAAGTCGTTTGTTTGCAAAGGTCTCATAATGCCGTTCCATGACTTTTTGGGATTTTTAAGACGACCAAGACTATCTATATCAAGTGAGTAGTTATAAATACCTGGTTCGTTAGGGTAAAAAACAAGATTTAGGGTTTGAATATATGTTGGTTGTCCTGTTGGTAATTGTTTATTAGGCCATAATTCGGTTTCATGAACTTCGCGAGTAAAATGGTTTATAAGATCATTAGCAATGCCAGGTGGAGTTGAAGAGGAAGTACGATAAAATATTGTTTGATCTATTGAGAAAAACGACATGTGAGCTCTTTTAGAATTAAATTTTAAGTCGTTAAAAACAGATGCTTCGGGAAATAATCCTTGTTGCCCTTGTGGTGTGGAAGCGTAATACCAACCAGTAGCAGTTAATAATGATAAGGGCGATTTAGCTCCTTCGAAATCGTCGATATAGGCAAGGCCTTTTTTGTCTATGATTTTATTATGTCCCGGAATTAGGTGAGCAAATTCGCCAAACACATTAAACCCCGATTGTGCTTTGGTTTCGATAAAAGGAAGTTTATCAACAAATTTTGTAAGCAATGGTAAATCTTTTTTATAACTTAAATCGAACCCCCATATGGTATTTGAAATTGGTTCATCTCCTATATTTACTTTTTGTGTTAACGGTCGCTCTGTAAGGTTAATTATAGTTGCTCCAATACTAAAGTCTTTATTAAATTCGTAAAGTAAATTAGTTCCAACTAGGGTTTTACTTTGTATACTGAATAACGACCTGTTCTCTAAAGAAATTTTAATAGGCAAACCCGACTGTAAAATACCCTGATTAATAATTTTTACTTTTCCCATTGTATAATCGACAGTGTAATCGATGTTTTCCTGGAGTATTTGTCCGCCAGCAGTTACTTTTACTGAACCTTCGGGAATATTTATAGCATTTAAAGATATTTCGTTGCCAGCTGCTGATTTATATTGCCCTTTTAAAAAAAATTTATTTTTTTCACTTACTTGTTGAGCTTTGCTTTGCGTTGAATCGTATAATTCGGTAAATGCATATTTTTGAGCTAACTCGGTGTTTACAGCAGGATTATTGCCTATTATTTTTTTGGCTAAATGCCGGCCAAAAGGTTCAACAACAGGAAAAATTATCCTTCCGTTTTGCTGGTTAACAGTAATTTTGTCAATAAAATCGAAAAAGCCATCTTTATAAGGTTCAAGATTTTGGTTAAGTCGATCTAAATTCATAACTTCTAATAGGCGTAAATCTTTAATATCGCCATATGGTAATTGTGGAGTAGCAATTCCGGTTAAATCGTTCTGATAAAAAATATCGAGTTTAAAGTCTTCTTTATTTATCTGATATGCTCCTATTGAGTAAATATTTTTCATCATTAATTTCCACAAAGGATGTTTAGGACTAAGAGATGCTGGTTTTACCAATTTAACAATTAACGTTTTTGGAGATGGTACCGATGATGCAAATTCTCCTACTCTGTATACTTTACCACCAACAGTATATTCATATGCAACTGCAAGAATTTCGTCGGCATTAAGAGCAAAGTTTAAGGAAATGTAACCTAAATTTGGGTTAAACGTATATTCAGAAGGACTAAGCATACGCATTGATTCAACTTTTTCAAAATCCTTACCTTGTACAAACCCATATTGTTGAAGTACACTTGAAGCTTTTGTAATATCGCGAATATCGGGCAATACATATTCTATGGTAGATAATGAATTTATTGTATCGGATGGATAATTACTAACGCCAAGATTAAGGTTCACTAGCGGAGACGATATATTAAGTGATCCGTCGGGAGCAAGGCCTTCGCCCAAATCGGAAAAAGCTACTATATTGCGTGTATCTGTTGTATTTCCTTGTTTATTTGTTATCCAAACTTCGATTCTGTTTATTGTAATTCCACCACCAATTACGGGAAGATTTTCGAGAAATTTGTCGTAATTGTCGTAAAAAAATTTGTTCAAAAAAAAGTGTCGATTAGCTTCGTATTCATCAGCAGAAACTTCAAAATCGTTAACAATTGCCCCACCTTGAATTTCCATTACTTGAGTTTTACCTTTTTGTTGAGCAAACATTGTTGAAACAAATAATTTCCCAAATTGAAGTTGGGTTTTAATTCCAAATAAGCTATAGCTACCTTGTATTAATGAACCACGTAAAGGCAAACTAACGTCGCCAGCTTCAATTTTTTTTATGATTTCGTCTTCTTTACCTTCGTAAGCAAGTTTCATTTTGTTTTCAAACTCGAAGGTAGCTTCTGTGTTAAAATTAGTTGTTAATTTAAGTTTATCACCAATCTGACCAACAACACTCATTTGAATTTTTTCGTTAAAATCGAAAGTAGTAGATCTTCTTTCTTTTACAGGTAAAGCATTATTTTTAGTATGTTGATACCTTAGTCCAAATGTTAATTCAGCAAATCCTTGGGGTCTAATATCAATAATATTTGTGCCGAAAATTTGTTCAAATACTTCACTTGGAACTTTTAATTGAGGAATGATACTCGACTTATGTTCAAAATTTTCAGAAGCAAATCTTTGTCGCCAATAATTTTTTAGAGCATTATCAAATTTTTCTTTTTTATATTCTTCGAAAGAATACACTTGAGGGTAGCGATAATGAAAATTTCCTATTTTTTCGCTTATAATAACTTCATTATCTTTAAGATTAAGTTCTTCTTCGGTTTTTATATTTGATGGTTTTTTTAGGTATAGTTTTGATTCGTATCCTTTATTAGTTCCAGGCAAAAAGTCTTGGTCTGTAAAGGGATAAGGTAATATTATGGAATCGGGTTTTCCTGTATCAGGTGGAGTAGTATAAATTTTATTATGATTAGAATTTGGCTGTATTATTAAAATGGGTGAAGAAAGCCAAAAAATACTACTTAAAGTAAAAGAAAGGTAAATGATATTTAAAAATAAGCGATTCAAAGTTTTTACATCATTTTCAAGGCGAGTTTTATTAAGTCTTCGGTTGTAATGTTTTTATTTTCTGATAATATTTTATTAACTATTTTTTCAGCAATGCTTTTACTGTATCCTAACATAATTAAAGCAGATAACGCATCTTCTTTAATTTTATTGTGTATGGTAGTTGTTATTGAATGTGCAGGGTAGTATTTTGTAAATTTGTCGCGTAATTCGACCATTATTCTTTCGGCTGTTTTTTGCCCAATTCCTTTAATTTTTTTAAATTCTTCGATATTACCGGTACTAATTGATGTTATAATATCTTCTAAAGAAGCAGACGATAAAATTGTACGAGCTGTATTTGCTCCTATTCCGTTTACACTAATTAATAAATTAAAAATTTCTTTTTCTTCTTTTTTATAAAAGCCAAACATTTGTAATGAATCTTCTTTTACTATAAGTTGAGTATATAATTTAATGTTTGAATTAAGGCAATGTTGAATTTGCGAATAGGTTTGAACAGAAATTTCGATTAGGAATCCTATACCCGATGTTTCAATTATTGCATTAGTAGGGGACACACTTACGAGCTTCCCTTCAATATATTCGAACATAAATGTTTTAGTTATTAATCTTCAATGGTTGTTTCTCGAGGCATTCTTTCTACCTTATCTTTTGGTAACGAGTCGTATTTTTTTCTATTTTTAAGAATATCTATGGCAGTATATATAGCATTTCTAAAGGATGATGGATCAGCAAGGTTTTTATCTACAATATCATGAGCTGTACCATGATCGGGTGAAGTTCGTATAATAGGTAACCCTGCTGTATAATTAACGCCCATTTCAAAAGCAAGAGTTTTAAAAGGGATTAACCCCTGATCGTGATACATTGCAAGAATTACATCATAATTTCTATAAAGCTGTTTGCCAAAAAATGAATCGGAAGGGAATGGACCTAAAGCAAATATTTTTTCTTTTCTCACTTCTTCAATGGCAGGAATTATAATTTCTTCTTCTTCTGTTCCTATAAACCCATTATCGCTTGCGTGTGGATTTAATCCTAAAACAGCGATTAAAGGTTTTATAATCCCAAAATCCCTAATTAATGTTTGGTGCAATAATCTTAGGGCATTTATTATTGTGTCTTTACTAATAGACTTCGATACTTCTTTCAAAGGTATATGATCTGTTAGCACAGATATTCTAATATTTTCATAGACCATTAGCATAAGGACGTTTGAAACATTAAACTTGTGTTTTAAATAGTCGGTGTGTCCTTTAAATTTAAAGCCAGCTAATTCCATAGATTTTTTATTGATGGGAGCTGTTACAAGCACATCAATATAATTTCTATTCAGGTCGTCGATAGCTCTTTCGAGAGCTGTTAGAGCACTTATACCACTTTCGCGTGAAATAACACCAGGTTCTGCCTTTATTCCAGATGTTATAACATTAACAATGTTTAATATTTTAGGTTTTGCGTAAGAGGCTCTTTCTATAATATTATAGTTAACACTTTGTAGTTTCGTACTTTGCTTGTAGTATGCTAAAATTTTTGATGAGCCGTATATTATTGGTGTGCATAAGTTAAACATTTCAGGTTCGCTAAAAGTTTTTAGTATAAGTTCGTACCCAATTCCATTAATGTCGCCGTGAGTTATTCCCACTCTAACTTTTTCCATAATTTAATTTTTATATTACATTAAAGTTACTCTTTCGCTTTCTGAGTGCGTTTCGAAAGTAATTATAGGTAAGCTACCACTCGAAATAAATATTTGCTTAAATTTTTTATCTTTAATATTAATTGTTGTACCCTTGTGGTCTCTTTGAATATTGGTTATTTTAAATTTCCAAATACTATCTCCAAAATCAACTTTAATGTTTTCGTTATTGTACAATAACATAACATTTTTTGCTATATTGCTTACATTTCCGTCGGGCAGTGTTTTATAAATTGACGATGTCCTAATTGTATCGGTGTATTTTTCTTCAACCTTTTTGTCGAGATTTTCTTCTTGTTTTTGTTCAACATTTTGTGTACAACAATTAAATATTAAAAGCAATAAAGCTAAAATTTGTCTCATAAATATTTAGTTTTTTATTTTATTATGTTCAAGTAACTCTTTTAATTGCTTTTCAAGAAGTTCAATTTTCTTAATAGTATCGTTTTTCTTAATTTTTTCTTTATTAATTATTTCTTGGGGTGCTTTTTTTATAAAATTTTCATTCGATAATTTTTTTTCTATTGATAATAGAAAACCTTTGTAGTATTCTATTTGTTTTTTTATTTTATTTATTTCTTCATCAATATTGACAATTGTATTATGTTGTATGAAGTATTCAACAGTTCCAACAAGAAATGAAAAAGTAGCAGATAGTGGTTTACTGAAAACAAAGCCTTCGAGGTTGGCCATTTTTTCAACTACAGGCATAAGTTCAATTAAATTGTAATTTTCAGGTATTGCGTTAATGTATAATGTTATTTTTTCTTTATGAGGAATATTGTTTTCTTTTCTAATAGCTCTTATTTCTGTAATGATTTGTTTTACTTCTTCCATTTGTTTTAAGCGATTTTCGTTATAGAAGGTAGAGGTTGTAATATTTTTTAGCATTATTGTGTCGTTATCGTGTTTTTTAAATAACTTTTGCCAAATTTCTTCTGTAATAAAAGGCATAAACGGATGAAGTAGTTTTAACAGTTCTTCGAAGTAATATAAGGTAGTTTTATAGGTTTCTATATCTATATTTTCATTTGCTGGCGGTTTAATTATCTCAAGGTACCATGAACAAAATTCATCCCAAAATGTTTTATATATTTCTACGGTAGCTTCTTGTAATCTGAATTTTTCAAAATCTTCTTCTACGTTGAGTATTGTTTGCGATAGTTTATTTAGAAACCAATCTGTAGCAACTTTACAATAAGGAGGTTGAAGTTTTTTTTCGTCGGGTTTCCACAAAGAGATTAAACGATAAGCATTCCATATTTTATTGAGGAAGTTTCGCCCTTGTTCACAGAGCGTTTCGTCGAATAGTAAATCATTACCAGCAGGCGAACACATCATCATGCCAAATCTTACTCCATCTGCTCCGTATTTTTGAATTAATTCGAGTGGCTCTGGAGAATTACCTAACGATTTCGACATTTTTCTACCAAGCTTATCGCGAATTATTCCATGTAAATAAACATTTTTAAAAGGCTTTTCTTTAGCATATTCATAGCCTGCCATTATCATTCTTGCAACCCAGAAAAAAAGTATTTCAGGTGCAGTAATAAGGTCGTTTGTTGGATAATAGTATTTCATTTCGTTATTTCCAGGATTTCTGATGCCATCGAATACAGAAATTGGCCATAACCACGAAGAAAACCATGTATCAAGAACATCTTCGTCTTGTCGTAAATCATCTATTGTAATTTCAGGATATTTTTTACGTGCAAGATTTAATGCTTGTTGTTCTGTTTCAGCAACAAAGAATTCATCTTCGTTCGATTTCAGATACCATACTGGAATTCGATGCCCCCACCAAAGCTGACGACTGATACACCAGTCTTTAACATTTTCCATCCAGTGCTTATAAACATTCTTATATTTAGTAGGAATAAGTTTAATATTATCGTTTAATACATTTTCTAACGCAGGCTTAACTAGGTATTGCATTTTTAAAAACCATTGTTTTGACAAGCGAGGTTCAACAACTACATTTGTACGTTCGCTATAGCCTATTTTATTCACATAAGGTTCAATTCTAACTAAAAGATTGGCCTTTTTCAGTTCTTCTACTATTAGTTTTCTTGCTTCAAATCTGTCTTTACCAATAAAATATACAGCATTTTCGTTAAGATGAGCTGTATCGGTAAATATATTTATTATTTCAAGATTGTGTTTAATTCCTAAATCATAATCGTTTGGGTCGTGGGCTGGAGTTACCTTTAATGCACCAGTGCCAAATTCCATGTCAACATATTCGTCGGTAATTATTGGTACGGCTCTGTTTATAATTGGAACAATTACTTTTTTTCCATGATACCTTTTATAACGATCGTCGTTAGGGTGTACACACAAGCCAGTATCGGCAAGTATGGTTTCGGGCCGCGTTGTTGCTACAACGATATAATCGGACGAATTTTCAATATAATATTTGACATAGTATAGGTTTGACTTTTCTTCTCTATATATAACTTCTTCGTCGGAAATTGCAGTAAGTGCTTCTGGGTCCCAGTTTATCATACGGTATCCACGATAAATATAGCCCTTGTAATATAAATCGACAAAAACTTTAATAACGCTTTCGCTACGAATGTCATCCATTGTAAAGCAAGTACGCTCCCAATCGCATGAAGCTCCAAGTCTTTTTAGTTGCTCAAGAATAATATTACCGTGTTTTTCTTTCCATTCCCATGCGTATTTTAAAAACTCTTCTCTCGAAAGATCATGCTTATTTATGCCCTGTTCTTTAAGTTTTGCTACCACTTTAGCTTCGGTTGCAATAGATGCATGATCTGTTCCTGGTACCCAACAGGCGTTTTTCCCTTTCATGCGAGCACGACGAACTAATATATCTTGGATTGTATTGTTCAGTATATGACCCATATGTAAAACACCTGTTACGTTTGGAGGAGGTATTACAATGGTATAAGGTTCTCTTTCGTCAGGTACCGATCTGAAAAAATTATTTTCTAGCCAATACTTATACCATTTTTCTTCTACTTCTAAATGATTGTATGTTACACTAATATGGCCCATTAAACAACTTTATGAAATTCAACTTGCAAAGTTATGAATTTATTTTTTTTATTAAAATTATAGGATAATAGCCGATCGGTGTTTTTTCTATATTTTGGTATAAAGTTTTACTTATACATAGTTTCTATCTTTATAAAAAAGTACCTTTTGCTGGTTATAAAGGTATTTAATTTTTCTGGTGGGTCGTAAAGCTGTAGTCTATATTTTTTGCGTTTTAGTTTTAATTTCTTATTAAGCAGTTATTTTTTATAATTTAAAATCAACTACAATGAAAAAAGATAAGAATTTGTCTTTTAATAATGGCTTATATGCTAAATGTATATTTTTTGAAAAATTAGTTTTCGATTTTTTTAATAGTTTTTATTTTGCTTGTATTTTAACACTACTTATCAAACAAGTGGTGAAAATAAAAGGTAAATATTGAAAAAAATATTTAACCTTATAATTTTAACTCAAAAAAATTTTTTATCTCTTTTTGTACTCTCTCTTATGAAACGCTCTCTTTTGATTAAGAAATTAACGCTATGATTTATTTTTGTAAAGTATCTTCAACGTTAAGAAACCCTACCAGAACTGCAACACATCCACTTAATATTTGGTCGGTAAGTTCTTCAGCGGTTTGAACCTGAATGGATATTATAAGTTGCTTACTACTTTGCAATTTAAAATCCCATGTTTTAGCGTAGTTATGTTTTTTATTATCGTACAACACATTTCTATCGGTATCTAACACTTGGAATTGTATAGGAGGTAAATTTTCATCGCCACACACAGCAATTCTATATTCTTGACCGGCATAAAATGTTTTATATAATTCTGCTGTTTCTCCTTCGCTTAATACAGTTGCATTATAAATACCATCGTGTACATATGGTAACAATTCAAGTTTACATATTTTTTTAGCAAAGTTCTTACATTGAGAAAAAGACTGATAAGAAAAGAAAACCACATTAAATGCAAGTAAACTTAAAAATATCTTTTTCATAGTTTATAATTATTTAATAATGTTCGACCTTATTTCGCTTGTTACTTTTTCAAGTTCATCAAAAACTTCTTTTGGAAAAACTATTTCTGAAGTTGATGAAATATATGTTTTTCCATCTTTTTCAACTACTTCGAGTTTAGATGATTTACTTTGTATTTTATCGAAAATAACTTTTAGTTTTTCGAGCATTGGTATAACTTGCTTAACATTAGCATCGTTTTTGTAATCGTTTAATAAACTAATAAGTGTATTTAGAGAGAGACGTTGATCTGCAATTCTTTCCATTAATTCTTGGTTATACGATGTGTTTTTTACGATCTGGCATGCTATGTATAAACCTTCTATCCATCCTCCTGTTAATATAATAGCTGCAATTTCCCCTCTATCGTTTTCCTTCAAAAATGAGTTAGTATTCATGAACGACTCACTAATTATTTCCATTACACTGTCTCTGTTATTAATATTGTTTTCCATTCGTGTAATAAGACTCTTGTCGATTGCGTTTAATATTCCAAGATCATCGGCAAGTTTTTTACATGCAGATAGGTACTTAATGCTTGCTTGTGACTGGTCGAACATACTTGAAAAACTAAGATCGGCACTGTAAACACCTAAATTTAAAGCCATGCTTAGAGTAGATGAATAATTTCCTAAATTTTCTATTGGATTAAGGAATTCTTGACTGTATTTTGCACCAGCTCTTTTCATTAACATTGCTGTTTCTACGGGAGATGGAATTCCATAAATTATTTGTTTTGCTTTGTTAACTTGATCGGCAATAGTTGTGCTATCAAGTAGTTGATTTTCATCGGAACTTGTTCCTTTACAACTATACAAAATTAATACTACAAATACCAAGATACTGAAATTTAGTAAATTACGTAACATATTTTATGTTTTTAATTTTTTTAAAAATTACAGCACAAAGATAATAAATTTTTAAAAAAAAAATTTTTTCATCAATTTTGTTAAAAAAAAATGAAAAATCTATCGAAAACTAAAGAATTATTGTTTTCAGAAAATACAGAAAATATATTAACAGCTATAAATCGCATAATAGAGAATAACTATATAGAATTAATTCCATATTTATTTGAAGTATACATAAATAAGAAGGATGAAAAGATTAAGAAAAAAATATATTTTATTTTATCTACCCTTAAGCAAAATGCAAGTGTAGATTACGTAATAGAAGGAATAAAAAGAGTAAAAGTACTAGATAAATACCCAGAATTAATAAGAATATGTTGGGAGAATGGGCTTGATTACAGTAAGCATCTAAGATTCTTTATAAATTATTTTATTAATAATTCAATTGAGGTGGCAATAGAGTCGTTTTCTGTTATAGAAAATAATTTGTACAATGCTTCGTTTGAAGAATTAAAATATTCTTTAATTGAACTAGATAAAAACAAGAATAAAATATCGGAAGAAAAAATGATGCTTTATAAAGAATTATGTTTATTATTATATCAGAAATTAGAAGATAATTCTTTCTCCAAATATTAAGGTACCTACACGTATCATTGTACTTCCACAGGCAATAGCAATTTTATAATCGTTCGACATACCCATTGATAATTCTGTAAAAGATGGAAAATTGTTTTTTAATTTTTCGAAAAGATTGCGTAAGAATTTGAATTCTTTTTCAATTTGTTTAGTATCGTCTGTAAATGTGGCCATGCCCATAAGACCTTTTATGTTTATATTTTTTAGTGATGTAAATTCGGGGTTCTCAATTAATTCATAAAGTTCTTTCTCGTATAATCCAAACTTAGTTTCTTCTTTGGCAATATGAACTTGTAAAAGGCAATCTATTATGCGATTATTTTTTTGAGCAAACTTATTAATTTCCTTGGCAAGCTTAAGAGAATCGAGCGAATGAATTAGATGTATAAAAGGAGCAATGTATTTTACCTTGTTTGTTTGTAAATGTCCAACCATATGCCACCTTATTGGTAAGCTTAAGTTTTTTTGTTTTTCGTTTAGTTCTTGTACTTTGTTTTCTCCAAAATCTATTATTCCACATTCGTAAGCTTCTTTAATTTTATCGATATTATGGGTTTTTGAAATAGCTACAATTGTAACGTATTCTGGTACTTCGCTTTTTAATTTAAGTATATTATCTTTAATCATTGAATAAAATAGATGTATATAAAAATTGTTAATCTAACAAATGGATTACTAGGCCACTTCGTAATTTTGGTTCAAACCAAGTTGTTTTTGGGGGCATTATCATATCTTTATCAGCTACATTTAATAATTGTTCCATACTTACAGGGTATAGTGCAAAAGCAACTTTCATTTCTCCAGAGTCAACTCTTTTTTTAAGTTCACCAAGGCCTCTAATTCCACCAACGAAATCAATTCTTTTGTCTGTCCTTAAATCTTTAATATCGAGTATTTTGTTTAAAATCCATTCACTTAAAATTGTAACGTCCAACGATTTTATAGGATCGTTATTATCGTAAGTATGAGGTTTTGCTGTTAGCTTATACCATTTATTGTTTAAGTACATAGAAAATTCCCTTATTCTTGAGGGTTTAAATATCTCGTTACCTTTATCTTCAATATAAAAATGTTCTTTTATTTTTTCTATAAATTCCGATTCACTTAAGTTGTTTAAGCTTTTAACAACTCTGTTGTAATCTAATATTTTTAAATGGGTGTGTGGAAAATGAACTGCCATAAAATAGTTAAACTCTTCAGTGCCATTGTAATTTTTGTTTTTTTCTCTTTTTTCTTTTCCTACCAAAACAGCAGCAGCGGTTCTATGGTGCCCATCGGCGACGTAAACATATGGAACTTTTTTATAAAGTTCAACAATTTTATTTATTGTGTTTTTGTTTTTAATAACCCAAAAACGATGACCTATTTTATCATCTGTTACAAAATCGTATTCTGGTTCATTGTTGTTTGCATATTCGAAAATAAGAGCTTCGATCTCTTCTAGAGTTCTGAAGGTAAAAAACACCGGTTCCATGTTAGCGTTTGTAGCACGTACATGATTCATTCTATCTTCTTCTTTATCTTTTCGTGTGAGTTCATGTCGCTTTATGGTACCATTAAAATATTCGTCTATAGATGAACAACCAACAATACCATATTGCGTATGGTCGTTCATGGTTTGTGAATAAATATAAAGATATTCTTCTTCGTCGGGGATTAACCATTTATTGCTTAAAAATTTTTCAAAATTTTCTTTAGCTTTTTCGTAAACGCGAGGATCGTGTTCATCAATTTCTTCTGGAAAGTCTATTTCTGGTTTTGTTATATGTAGCAATGAATATTGGTTGTCTTTAGCTTCTTCTCTTGCTTCTTTTGAGCTAAGTACATCATAAGGTTTAGCAGCAACATATTTTACAATACTTTTAGGCGGACGTAATCCCTTAAATGGTTTTAGTATTGCCATATCACAATTTTTTTAATCTTATTTATTAACTTGAAATGTTCTATCGCCATTTTTAAAAAAGGCCACTATTTGGCGGGCAGCTGCTAAGCCAGCATTAATATTGGCCTCAGCGGTTTCTGCACCTTGTTTTTTGGGTGTTGCATAATAACGTAGATTATATTTTAATAATTCATTATGACAATCTGGTGCAACGTCTGTTACATATTTGAAGTCATCGCGAACTTCGAATATTCTTTTTAGAGAATCTTCACATATTACTTCTTTACGAGCAGTATTAACTAGCAAAGCATTTTTTGGCATCATAGACATTAATTCATAATTCACCAACTTTTTTGTTTTTTCATTTGCAGGTATATGTATTGAAACTATATTACACATGCTGTAAAGATCTCTAATATCTTTTACTTCTGTTACGTTTTCTTTTGTAAAATCTTCGGGTTGGAGAAATGGATCGTAGGCGTATATTTCCATTCCGAAGCCATGTGCAATATGAGCAAGCGCCTTACCAACATAACCAAATGCATGTAAACCAAGTTTTTTACCTTTTAATTCATTTCCAGAAATTCCCTTTAATTGACCTCTGTACATAAAAATCATCATACCAATGGCCAGCTCAGCTACAGCATTTGAATTTTGACCTGGTGTATTCATAACCACTATGTTCTTAGCTGAAGCTGCGTTTAAGTCGATATTGTCGTATCCTGCTCCTGCCCTAACAATAATTTTAAGATTTTCAGCTTTTTCTATTATTTCTGCATTTATTATATCACTTCTCACAATAACAGCATCGGCATTTTTAATGGCATTAATGAGTTCTTCTTTTGTTTTATATTTTTCTAATAACAAAAGTTCATAACCCGCATTTTCAATAATTTGACGAATCCCATCTACTGCAACTTTTGCAAAGGGCTTTTCTGTTGCAACAAGTATTTTCATAGCTTAACATTTTTATTTATTGTTTCTTTCAAATTCATCCATAACTTGAATAAGGTATTTTACCGATTCTAATGGTAAAGCATTATACAACGAAGCTCTAAAACCACCTACTGACCTATGCCCTTTAATTCCAACAATACCTTTTTGTTTTGCAAATTCTAAAAAAGCTTCTTCTTTTTCTTTATATTCAGGACGCATAACAAAGCAAACGTTCATGATTGAACGATCTTCTTTAACAACGGTGCCTACAAACATTTTGCTATTATCAAGATATTCATATAAAATTTTTGCCTTTTCTAAATTTATTTTTTCTATTTCGGCTACGCCTCCAATTGATTTTAACCATTTTAGCGTTTGATTTACCACGTAGATATTAATAACAGGAGGAGTATTAAACAAACTATTGTTTTTTACATGTACTTTATAATCTAACATAAGAGGCATAACTCTGTTTTGTACTTGTTTACTATTAAGAAAATCTTCTTTAATAATAATAATTGTTACGCCAGCAGGGCCAACATTCTTTTGAGCTCCTGCATAAATTAAAGAATACTTGCTTACATCGATAGGTCTACTACAAAAGTCTGACGACATATCGGCAACTAATGGCACTGGAGATTCAATGTCGTATCTGAGCTCTGTACCAAAAATTGTATTGTTTGTTGTAATATGAAAATAGTCAACATCAGTAGGAATTGTCCATCCCTTAGGAATGTAAGTAAAATTTTTGTCTTTTGATGAAGCTACAATATTAACTTCACCATATTTCTGAGCTTCTTTTATTGCCCTTTGAGCCCATTCTCCTGTTTCTAAATATGCTGCTTTTGTATTTAGAAAATTATGAGGTACCATATAAAATTGTGTATGAGCACCTCCACCTAAAAATAAAACATGATATCCAGAAGGTATATTTAGTAATTCCTTAAAAAGTTCTACCGTTTCGTTTAGTATATTTTCGAACTCTTTTGAACGATGAGAAATTTCCATTATAGACAAACCAGAATTATCTAAATCAATTACAGCTTTAGCTGTATTTTCTAATACTTCTTTAGGAAGTATTGCAGGCCCCGGATTAAAATTATGTTTTTTCATGGTTTTCTTTCTTTAAATTCGTATGCAAGTTACAAAAAATTTTATATTTAAAATATGTTTAAAAAAATTTCTAATCTTTATTTATGAAAAAAAACATAAGATTTGTTAGACTGAAATAATAAAATAAATAAAGTGTAAAATAAGTTAAGTAGAAAGCCCACCCTTAAAACGTTAATAGGTTATTTTACTAACAAAAAACATACTTATTTTCTTAAAATATCGACTATTTTCCCTTCTTTGAAACATGGTACAACATCCACAATATTTAACGAAAAACAATATTCAAGAATGTTTTCAGAGACAAGTTTGTTTAATCTGGTGCGATGAGATGCTTTTTTAGTATAAAGAAGCAAATTGTCTTTTGCTAGATTCCATAAGTCAATAGCGGCATGTGTGCTATCGCAATTAGTAATATATTCACCCGAGTTTAATAGTTGTTGAGCAATAGCTCCTGCGCAAAGAGTATCTTCAAGGTTGAACATATTTTTCCACCCAGAGCAAAACAGCAAAATATTATCTTTATTATGTGTAAGGAAATTTATGATTGACTTCAAATTAATGAAAGATCCAATTAACGAAAGTTTAGCATTTTCGGTCATTTTAATTGTTTGTGTACCATTTGTAGTGTTGTAAACTATTGTTTTCCCTTTGACGTTACTAGGGGTAAAAAAGGATGGTGAATTACCAAAGTCGGCAAAATCGAGTTTTTGTCCGTCGCGTTCGGCTGCCACAATATATCCTTTATTTTTATATTCTTTAGCTTCGGCAATTGTGGCTACTGGAATTAACTCCTTAGCACCCGAAGCAATTGCTGTGCAAATAGAAGTTGTTGCTCTTAAAATATCTATAACAACAACACTTCGATCTTTGGCTTCATAATAATTATAAAGAGCTGGTGAAAAGCAAGTTTCGATCTTAAACATATTTATTGTCCTTTATAAATAGGTAATTTTACAACTTTACCTTTCATAAGTTTATCGCGTATAGCAACAAATATTTCAGTATCGGGCATTGAATATTGAGTTTTAACATATCCCATACCAATACCTATTTTCATCATTGGCGACATTGTTCCTGAAGTTACATGTCCTATTTGATTGCCATTTATTTCGCAAATCTTGTATCCATGACGAGGAATTGCTCCTTTTTCTTCCATAACAAACCCAACCAACCTACGTTCAGTACCATTTAGTTTCTGTTTCAAAAGAAAATCTTTATCTATAAAATTTTTATAATCAACAAATTTAGTAATCCACCCAAGCCCTGCTTCTATTGGCGAAGTTGTATCGTCTATGTCGTTGCCATATAAACAATACCCCATTTCTAAACGTAATGTATCGCGAGCAGCAAGACCACATGGCTTTATTCCATATTCTTTACCTGCTTCCATTACAGCATCCCAAATTCTTTCGGCATATGCATTAGGGAAGTATATTTCGCAACCGCCAGCTCCAGTGTACCCAGTGATTGAAAAAATTACATCTTTTACACCAGCAAATTCAATTACTTTAAATGTATAATATGGCATTTCGAGTACATTAGTAGAAGTTAATTTTTGCATTGCTTTTAATGCTAAAGGCCCTTGTACTGCTAGCTGCGAAATATTTTCGGAATCGTTAATTAATGTAACATTAAATTTTGTTTTTTGAGAATTAAGCCAAAGCCAATCTTTTTCAATGTTTGCCGCATTTACAACAAGCAGATATGTTTGCTCATCAAATCTATAAACAAGTAAATCGTCAACAATACCACCTTTACCATTAGGTAAACACGAATATTGGACTTTGCCATCGAATAATAATTTAACATCGTTAGATGTAACATATTGTAGAAAATCGTAAGCCATTTGCCCTTTTACCCATATTTCTCCCATGTGCGACACATCAAATACTCCTAATTTTGTTCTAACTGTTATATGTTCGTCTATATCGCTACTGTATTTTACAGGCATCTGAAAACCAGCAAAAGTAACAATTTTTGCTCCTAACTTTTCGTGTATATGATAAAGTGCAGTTTTTTTCATTTTTTTTGCAAGTATAAAGAATTTTTTATAAAATAAATCATATTAAAATTCAGTTTTTTTATTTTATTTTGTGCAGTGTTATGGATAATAATAAATTTAATATCATAATAAACAAGCTCGATGAGTTCATTCATAAATATTATCTGAATGAAATTAAAAAAGGTATTGTGTTATTATTTTTAACTTTTTTGCTGCTTTTCTCTTTTTTTTCTTTTATAGTGTACTTTAACAATCTGTCGATAACAGAAAAAACAATAATTTTTTATTTTTTATTATCGACAATTTTGTTTATTTTTTTTAAATTCATTGTGTTTCCGTTAATGAGTCTTTTCAAAATTAGAGAGGGTTTAACCTATTATGATGCCGCTCGTATTATATCTTTTCACTTCAAAGAAATAGAAGATAGGCTTATAAATATACTTGAACTGGCTTCTTTAGGCAAAACAAGTAATTATTCACAAGAACTAATTGTTGCAAGTATTAATCAGAAAATTGATAATATAAAAATGTTTAAATTTAACAAAGCAATCGATTTAAAAAAGTTATATAAATATACAAAAGCATTATTAATAATTTTAATTTTTACAACTATTTGTTTTATATATAAACCAGATATTTACATTAAAGGTGCTGAACAAATTTTACATCATAGAACTGTTTTTGAAAAAACTGCCCCATTTAATTTTATATTACTAAACGAATCGTTAAAAGTTGAACAAGGTTCAGACTTAAAAATAAAATTAAAAATTGATGGTTTATATATTCCAGAAAGAGTATACATGATAATTGGAAGTACAAAATTCTTGTTAAGTAGAGATTCTGCAAACTACTTTTCATATCTTTTAAGTAATATTAATAACGATGTAACTTTCCATTTTTATGCCGAAGATTATAATTCAAAAGAATATAAAATAAATGTTATTTATCCACCACTTATTTTAGATATTAAAGCAGAAGTTAATCCTCCGGCTTATACAGGTTTATCGCCTTTTGTTCTGGAAAATACGGGCGACCTAATTGTGCCTGCTGGTAGTAAAATTTCATGGAAAATTAAGTGTGCTAACGCTTCAGATCTCAAATTTTTTATATATGATTCTTTAGAAATTAAAGGAGAAAAACATAATGATAATATTTATTCCTTTGCAACTACTCTTTTAAGAAGCTCAGATTATGTAATTGTATCAAAAAATGATAAAGATAACATTTTAAAAAAGGTCGAGTATTTTATAAAAGTTATTCCCGATAATTATCCCACAATAGGAATAGACTTTATAAAGGATAGTTCATCGCTCGTTAATTATTACTTTAAAGGCACTATTTCTGACGATTATGGCTTTACCCGTTTAACATTCAATATTAAGAAAGGAGATTCGCTTATTAAAATAAATCTGCCTATATCGCAAACTCCAAAGGATCAAGAATTTTATTTTAGTTATAACTTTTCTGAGTTAATTAAAAGTAACGATAAAATAGAGTTTTATTTTGAAGTTTTTGATAACGATGCAATTAATAAATACAAGTCTACTAAATCTCAAATACTTAAGCTTAATGTACCTACAAAAGAAGTTTTACAAAAAAACTACGAAAAAAGCAATGAAGAGATAAAAAGCAAGCTTAACGAACTTAATAACGAGATGATTAAAACTAAAAATGAAATTGAAAATTTCAAAAAAGAACTATTAAATACAAGATCGATAGGATGGGAACAAATGCAAAAGCTTCAAAGTATTTTAGAAAAACAAAGATTGTTTGAAAGTACTATAAATCAAATTAAAAACGAATTCAAGCAAAGAAATAATTATATTAATACTTTTTCGGAACAAGAAAAAGAAATTCTCGAAAAACAACAACAACTTCAAAAAATTTTGGAAAACATTATGGACGAAGAGTTAAAACAAATGATTAATAAAATTAATGAACTCTTACAAAAAGTCGATAAGGAAAGAATACAGCAAATAACAAAAGAATTTGAAATTAAAACTGAAGAGTTAAGTAAAGAATTAGATAGAGCTATTGAGTTATTTAAAAAACTTGAAATAGAAGAAAAAACAAATAATATAATAAAAGAACTCGAGAAACTTTCGGAAGAACAAAACAATTTATCTCAATTATCGGAGAATAAAAAAATCCCACTCGATTCTTTAAAAGATGCCCAAAAACAGCAGAGTGAAAATTTTGAAAATCTAAGAAAAGAATATGAAAACTTACTCAAAGAAAATAATCAATTGCAATACCCTTTTATGATGCAGTCGTTCAAAGAAGAAATGGAAGCTATACAAAATGAATTTAATATAGGAACTCAACATCTTGAACAAAATAACCGAAGAAATGCTTCTAAAAGTCAGAAAAAAAATTCAATACAAATAAAACAACTTAGCGAGAAAATACAAAATATGATGCAGCAGTCGGTTGATGCACAAGCAGAAGAAGATGAAAATACACTTAATTTTTTATTTGATAACCTTTTAACTTTATCGTTTAATCAAGAGGAGATTTTAAACATGACAAAAAAACTCAAATACGGCGACCCCTTTACCAAAGAAATTATTCAAAAACAAAGTTATATAAGAAGTAACCTAAAAGTTATTGAAGATTCTTTAAATGCTCTTGCAAAAAGGAATCCTTTAATTGATGAAACCATAAAAAAACACTTAAAGACATTAAAGACCAATCTAAATAAATCTTTCACCAACATAGAGCAGTCAAACTTTGGGGCAGCTACAGTTAATCAGCAAACAGTGATGGCCGAGGCCAATGAACTTGCTCTTATTATTAATCAAATACTTCAGCAAATGAACCAAGAAAGCGATCAGATGTGTGCCGGAAGTCAATGTAAAAGAAAATCTAAAAAAAACTCACGCCCAGTTCCAGGATACGATCAAATGAAAAACTTACAACAACAATTAAAGAATCAGTTACAATCTCTTTTAAATGAATTAGAAAAAAGGAGCGAAGAAAAATCTGCAAAACAGATAAATGAGCAAATAGCGAAAATGATTTCAATACAAGATAAATTTATGCAAATGTTAAATCGGATGATGCAACAAGAAGGAATAAGTCCCGAAAGTATGCAGAAACTAAAGGAAATTAAAAATATTACCGAAGAACTTCAAAGAGAAATTGCTAACAAAAATATTACAAGACAAACATTAATGAGACAAGAACAAATTTTAACACGTTTACTAGAAGCCGAAAAATCCGACAGGGAAAGAGAAATAGAGCAAAAAAGAGAATCAAATCCAGGAAAAAATGATTTTAATCGGAACTTTTTTGAAAATTTAAAGTATAATTACAAAAAAGCAACTTCGGAAGATTTTATGGAATTTAATGATTTACCTTTACAAAAATTTTACGAAGATTTATTTAGAAAGTACATAATAAACTTAAAAAAATAAAAAATGAGAAATATAATAAAATTTCCGTCAAGGTTTGAAGTTATAAATGAAGTTGAAAAAATTATTGATGAGCTAACTCAAAAGTATAATATAAATAGCGATATCTATGGTAATATTTTAGTTTCGGTGGTAGAGGCAGTAAATAATGCAATAATTCACGGGAATAAATTAGATGAAAGCAAAACTGTAACACTGGAATATGGAGTAGAAAATGGAGAATTTTGGTTTAGCGTAAAAGACGAAGGGGAAGGCTTTAATTATAAAGATTTACCAGACCCTACAAGCATAGAAAATATTGAAAAACCTTATGGTAGAGGAATTTTTCTTATTACCCATCTTGTCGATGAATATCGTTTTGAAGATAATGGTTCAAAAATATATGCTAAAATTAAAATAAATCCAAATTGATACAAATTTATTTCTGTTTCAAAAATATAAAAAATTTGCCAATTAAAAGGAAAAAAATTAAAGAATTAATAAAAAAAATCTTTATTGACTTTAATATAAGTGAAGCAGATATTACAATTATATTTGTCAATAATAACTTTATAAGAAGGCTAAATAAGCAATATTTCAAAAGAAATTATAATACCGATATTATAACTTTAAACTACAACGATGTAAAAGATAAAAATATTATTGCTGATATTTTTATTTCTACAGAGCAAGTAAAGGAAAATTCGAAAGATTATAAATGCGACTTTAAAACCGAACTTCTTAGAGTTATTGTACATGGAATTTTGCACACCATTGGTTTTTCAGACAATTCAAACGAAGAAAAACAAAAAATGCATGATTTAGAGAACTACTATATCAAAGTGTTTAACACTAATTAGTTCAAATATTTCTGTAAATGTTAATAATCCAGTTAATAATCAGAATAAAGAAAATTATTATTTTAATGTAAGAATTTAATGGCTTAGTGGTAAATTCGTAAAAAGTATTTTTCTTTTTAAAAATATCATACACTAACCAGATGCATACTATAAAAATAAACAAATTAAAAGGTATTGCCAGTAAATTGTAAGATAACGATTCAGCAATTTTGCCTTTAATTAAGCAAATTGTTGCTCTTCCCATTCCACAACCCGGGCAAGCAACTCCTGTAATTAATTTAAAAAAACAAAAGTTGTGGCTATGAAATGCATTATCAAACAAAAAAAGAAACACATAACCCCCTATTATTGCCAATAATAGAAGTATTTTTTTGAAAAAAAAATTTTGCAATACCTTACTGAAGGCAGTGAGATAATTTTTTAAAATTGTATTCACGAGTTCTTTGCGTAACAGTAAACCAGTCGATTATTGTCCATATACCTATGCCACCACATGTTAGCAACTTTAATATACCCATCGTAACATCATCAAGTAAAAACCTGTCGATTCCTAATGCGCCAACAAGAATAGAAATGATTAATAACGTTGATGGTTCTTTGTAATCCAGAGAGCATATTAAAGAATATTTGCTATCGTCAATTTTAGCCAACTGTTCTTGAATGTACAATAATTTTTCAGGTGGAAATTTGTTGCCAAACTGTGCTATAAAAAAATCTATCTTGTTTTTTTCCATATAAAAAATAATTTATAACTTCAAATGTAGAAAAATTTAAAATAAAAACATATTACAAAACATTTGTTTTAATGCAAGTTTGATACAAAATATTTTATTTTTGTGAATACATTATTACTTTTGAATTCGTTAAATATGAAAATTATATGGTTAATAAAATAAGGTCGTGGTTAGAATCGTTTGATATACTGAATAATACCGAAATATATTATAATCTATCTTACGAAGAGTTATATATTCACGAAGTGAATCCTAACAATAAGGGTTTTGAAAAAGTTTTTGTAACCAAATGTGGTGCCATTGCTGTTGATACGGGTATATATACAGGGCGTAGCCCAAAAGATAAGTATATTGTTTTTGATGAAAATACAGCCAATGTAATTTGGTGGCAGAACGCTGAAAATAAAAAATCGGACAATAAACCTCTCACTATCGAAAAGTGGAAATATCTTTTGCAATTGATGAAACAGCACTTGTCGGGTAGAAAACTATTTGTGAACGATGTATATGCAGGAGCAAGCGAAAGTTCAAGAATCAAGATAAGATTTGTAAGCGAAATTGCATGGGCGTCGCACTTTGTAAAAAATATGTTTATAAATATTCCACCCGAAGAAATTGAAAGTTTTACCCCAGATTTTATTATTTTTCATGCTCCTTACCTGATAAATGAAAAGTGGAAGGAGATGCAAATGAACAGTGAAATTTTTATTGTTTTTAACCTTACTGAACGAATAGCCCTTATTGGTGGCACATGGTATGGCGGCGAAATAAAGAAAGGTGTTTTTACTATAATGAATTATTATTTACCGCTCAAAGGGGTGCTTTCAATGCATTGTTCGGCGAATATGGGAAAAGAAAAAGGTGATGTTGCTCTTTTTTTTGGATTATCGGGGACAGGTAAAACATCGCTTTCGGCCGACCCAAAACGTTTGTTAATAGGCGACGATGAACATGGATGGGATAATGAAGGAATTTTTAACTTCGAAGGTGGTTGTTACGCTAAATGCATTAATCTTAACCCAGATAAGGAACGCGATATTTATAACGCTATCAAGAGAAATGCTATTCTAGAAAATGTTGTGTACGATGTAACCACTGGTGAAATAGATTTTAATAATGCGAGTAAAACAGAAAACACAAGAGCATCGTATCCGCTTTATCATATTGAAAATATTGTCAAGCCTGTTTCGAAGGGTGGACATCCGCAAAATATTATATTTCTTACTGCCGATGCTTTTGGAGTATTACCTCCTGTTGCAATTCTTGACGAAAAACAAGCAATGTATTATTTTATAAACGGCTATACTTCTAAGCTTGCTGGTACCGAGCGTGGAATTATTGAACCAATACCAACGTTTTCTGCATGTTTTGGTGCAGCCTTTTTACCATTGCCTCCTATATATTATGCCGAATTGTTAGAAAAGAAAATTAAAGAACATAAGACAAAAGTTTATTTGATAAATACCGGCTGGGTAGCTGGTCCTTATGGTACGGGTTACAGAATAGATATAAACTTAACACGTAAGATTATTGATTACGTTTTAAATGGTGTAATTGAAAAACAAGATTTTACTGTATTTCCTATCTTTAATTTTAAAATTCCTACAAGTTTACCAGAGTTTGACAACTCAATACTTAATCCAGTTAATTTATGGCCTAATAAAGAAGATTATCAAATACAATTAAGAACCCTTGCTAAGCACTTTATTGAAAATTTTAAGCAATTTGAAAATACAAAATTAGGAAAAGAAGTTTCAAATTTTGGACCAAGTTTATTATAACTTAAAAACTTTTACTAAATTTGAAGCATGAAAATCGACCCGTAGCTCAGCTGGTAGAGCACGTGACTCTTAATCATGGGGTCGTGGGTTCGAATCCCACCGGGTCGACTTAATAGAAGTGCCCATAGCTCAGTTAAGTTGATCTTAAACACTAATAATTAAAATTTTTCTTTTATTTCATTTAAATTAGCAAACCAATAATTTTTATAAGGATCGGGTACTTTTGATATGTCGGAAGTTTTAAAAAATAACAATACTTTTACGTTCAAGTTGTGTGAGTTAAAATTTTTATTTTCAAAAATTCTTTTGTAACCATCAATCTTTCTGTAGGCATCGGTAAATTCAGTTCCTTTTGGATCGATAAATAAAATGCTGTAGTTATTATCTTTCTTAAGCCAAAAGATAAAATCTGGTTTAAACTTTTCTATTCTGTTTGTTTTGGGTTGATAATAAGGTATATAAACTTCATCGAGAGTTTCATCTATTTTTGAGAAAAACCACCAGTCGAATTTGCTAAAGAAGTTATTTTCTTGCTGAATGTAGTTTTCTAATTCGTTTACAAAATTAATTTCACTTTTTGTTTTAATGATGTGTTGCATATAAATTTCTTTTTCGCTTTCAGACAAGGCAATGGGAATATAATAATGGTTAGCTAAATCCTAAAACTTATTTTTTTCCCCGCCATACTCTACTTGACTTTCTTTTACATATTTTTGAGATACTTCTTCTATTTCCTTTGCGTACTCTAATGCTTTTTGTGGTTCTTTTTGAATTTTTTCTGCAATTTCTTTAAGTTTTTTATCCTTTTCTTTATAAGATAAAATCTTTTTTATTTTTTGTTCAATCTTTTACCTTCATTTATTTAATATTTCCTTTAGTTCTAGATATTAATTATCAAAATAAGCATGGGGGAAATACAATAATTAAAATAATACCTCACTCCTCCCACACCTTATCAATCACCCGCTTGATTTTTCCCTCGTAGGTTTTTATTAACTCCCGACAACCCTCACCCAACTTTTGCTCGGTTTCGATCCGATCGATAATACGCTGCTTGAAGGAAAGAGATAGAAGAAAAGAAGACATTAATCTTTAAAATTACATAAGCAATCAAAATGCTCTTTATCTTTTTTCTGTAGCAAATCTAAAATAATACCTACACACTCTTCTAT
>JAOAFV010000001.1 GCA_026416095.1 Bacteroidales bacterium
TGCTAGTACGTCGCAATCCTTGTTGTAATGGACATATCACTTCAACCTTTACATAGTCCAAATATACCCCATCTAACGTAAAGTCGCAATCCTTGTTGTAATGGACATATCACTTCAACGCCAAGTCTTCTTGTCGAATTAAAGAAATCCGATAAGGTCGCAATCCTTGTTGTAATGGACATATCACTTCAACAGGTTAAAAAAAACTTAATAATTTACAAAATCACTAAGTCGCAATCCTTGTTGTAATGGACATATCACTTCAACTAGATGTTCCTGAAATTTTCAGGCATATAGGTGATGACGTCGCAATCCTTGTTGTAATGGACATATCACTTCAACTACCAATAAATTTCACTATTTGGCCATCATAATACCACGTCGCAATCCTTGTTGTAATGGACATATCACTTCAACAGTAACTTTTGCATGTGATTGAATATCAGAAAGTTGAATTAATTTTTTAAGTTTTATTAACATTTTTTTTGAAAAAAAACTAACCATTATCTCCCCTTTTTAACATTTTAAAAAACCTAAAAAATTCTTTAATGCAATTTTAAAGTAATTTTTCCTAATTTCCAAATTTATATTATAGTTTTTTTAAGCTTTTATTATTCCATTAATTAAAAAAATTTTTAATACTATAACATAAAACATTTGTTTTTGTTTTTAAAAGGAATATTTTTGAGCAAAAAAATAAAAAATGGCAACAAAAGTAAAAGGAGCAATAGTAATTGATACTGAAAGATGTAAAGGATGCGAGGTTTGCATTCCAGCATGTCCACAAAAAATACTTGCACTGAGTAAACAAGTTAATTCAAAGGGTTATTTTTATGTTATAGTTCAAAATCATGAAGAATGCACAGGATGTACAAATTGTGCAATAGTTTGTCCGGATGGAGCAATAGAGGTATACCGTGCAAAAGTTGAAGTTTAATAAAATTATACATAAAAATGAGCGAAGTAAAATTAATGAAAGGTAATGAAGCATTTGCCGAAGCTCTTATTAGAGCTGGGACAGATGCGTATTTTGGATATCCAATTACTCCACAGTCGGAAGTGGTTGAGTATTTAATGTCGCAAAAGCCATATGAAACAACAGGTATGGTAGTACTTCAATGCGAAAGCGAAGTTGCCGCAATTAATATGTGTTATGGTGGAGCAGGAGCTGGTTTTAAGGTGGCAACTTCTTCGTCGAGCCCAGGAATTAGTTTAAAACAAGAAGGAATTTCGTATCTTGCAGGGGCCGAACTTCCTGCATTAATATTAAATGTAGCAAGAGGAGGGCCAGGATTGGGTACTATACAACCAGCACAAAGCGATTACTTTCAAGCGACAAAAGGTGGTGGTCATGGCGATTACCGATTATTTGTACTTGCCCCATCGTCGGTCCAAGAAATGGCCGATTTTGTACCATTAGCTTTCGACGTTGCTTTTAAATATAGGAATCCTGCTATGATATTAAGCGACGGCATTATTGGTCAAATGATGGAAAAAGTTACCCTTTTTGAACCTATACCCCGCCGCTCATTAGAACAAATAGAAAAAGAATGTCCGTGGGCAACAACAGGTAAAAAACCAAATAGAGAAAGAAATATAATAACTTCTCTCGACCTAGATCCTATAAGCCAAGAAAAACACGTTATGAAACTAAAAGAAAAATACGAAAAAATGCAAGCAGAACTTAGATACGAAGAAATTAATACAGACGATGCAGAATATTTAATTGTTGCTTACGGATCAAGCGCAAGAATTTGTCATAAAGTAGTGTCTATTGCCAGAAAACAAGGTTTAAAGGTAGGTCTATTGCGGCCAATTACCCTTTTCCCATTTCCTTACAAAAGAATTAATGAATTAGCAAATAAAGTAAAACATATTTTAGTAACAGAACTAAGCTTAGGACAAATGGTAGAAGATGTTAAGCTTGCAGTTGAAGGCAAAGTGCCTGTTTATTTTTATGGTCGTACTGGTGGAGCAATTTATACTCCAGTTGAAATATTAGAGTATCTAAAAACTAAATTATAGGAGGGAAAATTATGATAACTTATAAAGACATTATAAAGCCAGAAAATTTAGTGTACCGACGAACACCATTATTAACACAAAAGACATTATCGTTTTGCCCAGGTTGTGGGCATGGTACTGTGCACCGATTAATAATGGAAGTAGTAGAAGAAATGAACATTCAACAAGATACCATAGGCATTGCACCAGTGGGTTGCTCTGTACTTGCCTATGAGTTTATGGACATAGACATGCAACAAGCAGCACACGGAAGGGCAACAGCTCTTGCAACTGCATTATCGCGTCTGATGCCGAACAAATATGTATTCACATATCAAGGCGACGGCGATTTGGCAGCAATAGGTACTGCAGAAACAATACATGCTTGCAACAGAGGCGAAAATTTTATTATAATATTCATTAATAACGGTATTTACGGCATGACTGGTGGCCAAATGGCTCCAACAACAATACCAGATATGATAACTACCACATCACCATACGGAAGAGATACTAAAATAATGGGTAACCCTCTTAAAATTACTGAATTAGTAGCTCAATTACCTGGCACTTGCTACGTTACTCGCCAGTCGGTACATACGCCAAATAATGTAAGAAAAACAAAAAAAGCAATTCGCAATGCTTTTGAATATATTAAGCAAAAGAAAGGAACATGTTTTATTGAAGTGGTATCAAATTGTCCATCAGGCTGGCGTATGACCCCTCTTCAGGCTAATAAATGGATGGAAGAAAACATGTTTAAGCATTATCCTCTTGGAGATTTAAAAGTTCCTAGCAACGAAAATGTTAAACAATAATAAAAATAAAAACTATGACAGAAGAAATAATAATAGCAGGTTTTGGCGGCCAAGGGGTACTTATGATGGGTAAAATAATTGCCTATGCAGGAATAATGCAAAATTACGAAGTAAGTTGGATGCCTTCGTATGGCCCCGAAATGAGAGGAGGTACTGCAAACGTTACAGTAATAGTAAGCGATGAAAGAATAAGTTCTCCTATATTAAATGAATACGATACAGCAATAATTTTAAATCAACCTTCGCTCGATAAATTCGAAAAAACTGTTAAACCAGGGGGAATATTAATATACGATCCAAATGGAATATTACGACATCCTGAACGTAAAGATATATCTATTTACAAAATACCTGCTACCGAAGAAGCTGCAAAATTAGGGCTAACAAAAATATTTAACATGATGGTATTAGGTGGCTTTTTAAAAATTAAGCCAATTTTATCGGTAGAAAGTGTTATCAAAGGCATTGAAAAATCGTTACCTAAACGCCATCATAAGTTAATACCACAAAATAAAGAAGCTATATTAAAAGGAATGGAAATAATTAAACTTGTTTAATTACTTTAAAAGTTGAACGAGATATTATTTTTAGGAGCAATTTTATTTGTTGTAATTTCTGTAATTTGTATCGATTTATTAGTAATTGGTAAGGAATCGCATAAGCCTTCGTTTAGAGAGTCTTTAATGTGGACAATAGTATGGATTTCGTTGGCTATATTTTTCTTTATATTCTTAAAATTTTATGGCTACAAACTTCACGACATTAATTCGCTCGATAAGCTAAAAAAAATAATAGATTATCACGATCATCCAATAAAAATAGATAACTTAACTTATTCCGATGCTTTAAAAAAATATAATAATAATCTTGCATTAGAGTTTATTACGGGTTATTTTATTGAATACACTCTATCGCTAGATAATATATTTGTGATATTATTAATATTTCTAACATTTAACATAAACGAAAAATATTACAAAAAAGTTTTATTTTGGGGCATTTTGGGAGCAATTGTTTTTAGATTTCTATTTATTTTTTTTCTTTCCGCTCTTGTTCATAAGTTCGAATTTATTTTTTATATTTTTGGAGCCATTTTGTTTTACTCAGGCATTAAAATTATCTTCAAAAAAGACAAAAAAGAAAATATAAAAAATCATATAGTAATAAAAGTACTTTCAAAGTTTATAAAAATAAAGGATTCATATAGTGGCCCAAAATTTATTATCAAAGAAAATGGGAGTAAATATATAACTCCTTTATTTGTATCGCTTTTAATTGTTGAATTCTCAGATATAATATTCGCAATCGATTCGGTACCAGCAATTTTTTCAGTAACAAAAGATCCCTATCTTGTTTATTTCTCAAATATATTCGCAATATTAGGACTTCGTACATTGTTTTTCTTAGTTGTAAACATGATAAATTACTTCAAGTATCTTAAACATGGCGTTTCTGTATTGTTAATGTATATTGGTATTAAGCTTATTTTTCATTCTTATCTTAAACAAATAGGCTTTTCGCCAGCTATATCCTTAGTTATAGTGTTATCGGTATTACTTCTTAGCATTTTAGCCTCTATTATATCTGAACTAAAAGCTAAAAAATGATTACACACTTTCTAGTTTACCTTTTTTTCAGAACCTTAATATTTCTATTCAAACTAATTCCTTTAAAAGCTTTGTATGTCTTATCAGATATAATTACATTTTTTCTTCAAAATGTTTTCAAATATAGATACAAGATAGCACAAATAAATATTATGAATTCATTTCCAGATAAAAGTGTATTTGAATATAACAAAATAATAAAAAAACATTACAAACATTTAAGCGATTTAATAATAGAAACAATAAAAGGATTTACCTTAAACACTAAAATTGAAAACTACATAAAACCAATAAACTTAGAAATAATGGAAGATCTTTATAACAAATACAACGGTATAATTGGCATTTTAGGTCATTACGGTAATTGGGAATGGGCTGGTATATTGGCTGGTTTAAAATTAAAACAAAAACCAATAATTTTTTATACACCTTTATCGAATAAGTATATAGATAAATATTTAAGAAAATTGAGGGCAAAATCGGGTTGTTTACCTATTTCTATAAAATACACTAAAAGAGCATTCGAAGAGTTTGCACATAAAAAAAGTTTCTTTGCAATGGTTGCCGATCAAAGCCCATCAAATCTTGATAAGTCGTACTGGTTTCGCTTCTTAAATCAGGACACTCCATGTATTCATGGCCCAGAAAAATATGCCAAATATTACAACCTTCCTGTTGTTTATGTAAAAATAGACAAAATAAAAAGAGGGAATTACACTGTATTATTTAAAATAATAACTACAAATCCTAACAACGAGCCAGAAGGTGAAATAACAAAAAAATTTTTTAGCAACCTAGAAAACGACATTAAAGAAAAACCACATTTATGGCTTTGGACCCACAGAAGATGGAAACACAAAAAATTAACATAAAATAATTCTCAGTTTTTACTTCCTATAAAAATATTACCTTTGAATAGTTAATGAAACAATTTTCGTTATATACCGAAATAACCTCATTACTTATTATTATAATTATACCTGTAGCATACATTATTTCAAATTATCTTTACAAAAAAGATACAACACTAACCGAAACTCCAAGATTTTTAAAAACAATTCTGAAATTTTTACGATTTTGTACCATAACAATAATATTGTTACTACTATTAGGCATATTTACAAAACATACCACAACACATTATGTTAAACCAAAATTAATAGTTGCGTACGATAACAGCGAATCAATAAAATTAACCAAAAATTTTAACAAGCAAAATAATTTTCTAAACGATTTCTCAAATAAATTAAACAATCTTTCAAGTAAATACGATATAATAAAATTAAAATTTGGCAGCAACATTACAAACTACGATACCCTAACTTATACCGAAAAAACAACAAACATAAGCAATATATACAATTTCATATCGCAAAACTATAATAAAACCGACATTGCTTCGGTATTACTTATTTCAGACTTTATTTATAATACAGGCGAAAACCCTTTGTATAATCAAAATTTAATAAATACCACTCCAGTCCTTTTAGGCGATACCACTCTTTTCCCCGACATCTCTATCGATAAAGTTTTTCATAGTAAAATAGTATACACAGGCACAATTTTTAAAATACAGGCAAAAATAAAAGCACAAAAACTTAAAAATAAAACGTCTGAAATAAAACTAATAAATAATAATAATAATGTAATTGATAAACAAATTATCCAAATCACTGGAAACAACTATTATAGGAGTATAAATTTTTTTGTTGAAGCAAAAAAACCTGGTATAGAAAAATACCTCCTACAAATTGATACTTTAAAAGAAGAAAATAATAAAAAAAATAATAGTATTAGCATTACTTTAGAAATAAAATCGGAACGACAAATAGTATATATTATAACCAACATAACAAGCCCCGATGTTGGCTGCTTAATAACTTCATTAGAAAACACATATCAATATATAGTAAAAACCAGCGATTTTAATATACCAATAGATTCGTTAATTAGAGCAAATTGCGTTGTTATTTTCTTGTCGGAAACACGAAACTTAAATATCTTAAAAATGCTCGAAACGTTAAATAAATATGAAATACCATTATTTTTAATTTATGGAAAAAACTCTAACCCTTCTCAACTGAATAAGTTTTTTGAAGTAGATTTATTTAAAGAAAAACTCAATAAATACGATGAAGCATACTGCGAAGTCAATAGAAGCAATAATATTTTAAATTTAACCGACGAAGATATTGAAATTATAAATAGTTATCCTCCACTCAGTGTTATATATGGTGAATATAATACAGCTGCTGAAAGTGAAATAATTTTTTTTCAGAAAATAAAACAAATAGTTACAAGTAAACCTTTGTTGTTACTGACTAAAGTAAACAAGCAAAAAATTATGATTTTATATGGCGAAGGCTTGTATCGTTGGCGGCTCGCTGAATATAAAATTAAACAACAACATACAACATTTAATAGAATTATAAACAAAATAATAGCATATTTATCGCATCAGAAAAAGAAAAAACAATTTCTTGTAAAAACTGAATCAATTTACAGTTCACACCAGCCAATAAATATCGAAGCCGAATTATACACAAAAAACAATGAACCAATAAATACTCCTGAAGTACTTTTTGAACTAAAGGATTCTGCTAACAACATTTATACTTTTACATTTCAGAAAACATCGCTATTCTACAATTTAACCATTAATTCTCTACCAGCAGGAAAATACAAATGGAAAGCAACTGCAAAATTAGATACAAATATCTACACTGAAAGCGGGGAATTTTATGTTAAAGAAGAATCTTTAGAAACTATCGAAACTACTGCAAATAAAGACCTTGCCGAAAGAATTGCTAAAAAAACAGGCAGTAAAGTATTTTTTGTCGATAACATCGATTCACTTATTATATACCTAAAAAAATTAAATTTTCCTGGCAAAATTGAAGTTCATACCGAATATAAACACATTATAGATTTTAAAATTCTTTTCTTTATACTAATTTTGCTTTTTGCTACTGAATGGTCGATTCGAAGATATTTTGGTACATTATAATATAAGTAATGCCTATGCAATCAGAAATTATTCTAATAATCATTATAAGCATTGTTGTTATTAAGTATTTTGTCGATATTTATTTAAGCAAATTAGAACAAAAGTCGTTATACTTTCCAATACCCGACATGCTTAACGATATTTACGACTCTGAAACTATAAAAAAGCAACGTAATTACAAACTCGAACATATTAGACTAAGTAATTTAGAAAGTTTTATAAATTTTATTGTTTTAATTTTTGTCTTATACTTTGGCATTTTCGGAAAATTAGATGCGTTTCTTAGAAATCAATTAAAACACTCTCCTATTTCCGATTACCTCGTACCAATAACTTATTTTTTTATAATTGGCTTTGCTTATAAAGTATTAAATATTCCTTTCCACTATTATTCTATTTTTAAAATAGAAAAAAAATATGGCTTTTCAAATTACACTAAAAAACTTTTTGTTACCGACTTACTTAAACAAATATTTGTTAGTATTATTATAGGCCTACCTCTGCTAATAATCACATTAAAAGTATATTTTTCACTTAATCAATGGTTTGTTCCGCTTATGTTCTTAGTTTTTGTATTTTTCATAGTATTTATTAATTATTTTTATACTACACTAATTTTACCCTTATTCAACAAACTTACTCCACTACCCGACGAAGAATTAAAAGAAAAAATTAAAAATTATTGTGAGCAATCTAAATTTAAAATAAAAGACGTCTACATAATCGACGAGTCGAAAAGAACAACAAAAGCAAACGCTTTTTTTAGCGGCTTCGGTAAAAAGAAAAAAATAGTTTTATACGATACACTATTAAAAGACTTTAATCACAACGAAATTATTGCTATATTGCTTCACGAAATCGGTCATTATAAGCATAAGCATATAATAAAATTTATTCTTCTAAGCATGTTACAAATAGCTTTTGTATTAACAATTTTATGGCTTTTTCTTAAATTTAAAATCTTCTCTGAAGCACTTGGTTCACCTTATCCATCTTTTCATATTGGAATAACAGCTTTCGGTATATTATATTCACCAATCAGCTTTTTAGAATCTTTATTAATAAATCAAATATCAAGAAAGTACGAATACCAAGCCGATAATTTTGTAAAAAAATTTAATCATAACCAAAATCTAATATCATCGTTAAAAAAACTTGCTCGAAAAAATTACTCTCACTTAACACCTCATCCTTTAATCGTTAAGTTGCTTTATTCGCATCCACCATTGAAAGATAGAATTATTAATTTATTGTAATTAATGAAAACTGTCATTATAAATGTTGGAGATGAATTACTATCTGGTCGAACAGTCAATACAAATGCAACGTTTATTGCCAGACACCTTACTTTACTTGGTTTTGATGTAATAAAAATTATTATAGTAAAAGATAAGGAAAAAGAAATTAAAGAGGCATTAAGTTACGCTACAAAGAATTCAGTATTATCGATAATAACTGGTGGTCTTGGACCTACAATCGACGACATAACTAAAAAAACTATTGCAAATTTTTTTCTATTACAATTAGAATTTAATTCATCGGTTTGGGAAAATGTGCAAGCCTACCTAAAAAAACGTAATATCAAAATATCTAAAAATACAATGTACGAAGCAATGATACCACAAACAGCAATAATATTTGAAAACAACCTTGGTAGTGCTCCTGGTTTTGCAATCGAAACAAATAACCATACCCTAATTGCATTGCCTGGCATCCCTTACGAAGCAGAAAATATTTTTACTACAAGTATAATAAGCTATCTTAAAACAAAATTTAATATTAAACCAAATCCTTCTTGTGTTTTTATTTTTACAAATATTAGTGAATCTGAATTAGCGATTAAGCTAAAGAAATGGGAAAAAATTTTTTGTAAAAATAATATCAAAATTGCATACCTTCCGTCGCCTGGAATTGTTAAAATTATAATAAACTACAACGATACCTATTATGAGTTAATAAGCAAATTTAAAGCTTATGTAAATGAACATTTAAAAAAATACATATTGCACGACGACGATCATTCATTACCAGAAATATTAAAATTAAAACTATTACAAGCAAAAGCTACTTTATGCACAGCCGAAAGTTGCACGGGTGGATATTTATCGCATCTTATTACGTCTGTTGCTGGAAGTTCTGAATATTATAAGGGTTCTATTATTGCGTATTCAAACGAAGTAAAATCAGACATCTTAAAAGTAGACTCATCAATTCTTAAAAAGCATGGTGCAGTAAGCAAAGAAGTTGTTGAAGCTATGGCACTAAATGCCATTAAAATTCTTAATACAACACATTCAATTGCAATTAGTGGGATTGCCGGACCCTCAGGCGGATCTCCTAAAAAACCCGTTGGCACAACATGGATTTCGGTTGCTTCCGAAAAACAAATATTTTCTCAAAAGTTCTCTTTTAGCTCAAATAGATTAGTGAATATTCAACGAGCTGCAATTGCTGGCATTGTTTTACTTATACAAAAATTTTTAAAATGAAAAGTACTATAATTTCATCTAAGTAAATTTACTACACCTTTTTTTTCTAAAGTTTTATTATTAGAATATGTTTCTACTTTAACATAATAAGCATAGGTATCTATATCTTGGGGTTTCCCTTTATATGTACCATCCCAGCCTTCGTTAATATTGTTAGTACTAAAAATACATTGCCCCCATCTGTTGAAAATTTTAAATTCTATTAGATTCTTAATACCCCATCCACGCACATATAAGACATCGTTTATTCCATCACCATTCGGAGTAAAGGCCATAGGCACATCAACAGTATATTCTTCTTTAACTTCAATATGAACAGCATCGCTTATAGTAAAGCATTTTAAACTATCTTGAATTTGTAACGTATATGTTATAGACTGTAATGGTTTAGCTTGAGGATTTGCACAATCAATACAAGATAAATATGTTGCTGGTTGCCATAAATAACTTAAATTTTGTTGATCAGATATCGACCATAAATTTACTACTTCGCCAATAATAATTGTTGTGTCGTTACTAATTACGAGAGTAGGAGGCTGTTGTACCCATACTGTAACTGTGTCTGTATTTTTACACCCATAAACATCGTAAACACTTGCAATGTAAGTTGTTGTAGAATCGGGCGACGCAATCGGATTAAATACTAAGTAATTACTTAATCCTTCGGTTGGTATCCAACTAACCGAATTCCCTCCTTGCACCCATAATTGAGTTGACCCACCTCTACATATAAAAACATCGTTACAAATGCTAATGTCGGGAATATTATGTAATGTAATAAATTTTGTTACACTGTCTTTACAACCAATATCGCTTGTAATTTGCAACGTAATTGGTATTACCATAGAAGTATCTGAACTATTAGAATAAGTATGTTGAGATGGTATAAACTCGGTAGAAGTTGTACCATCACCAAAATGCCAAAGATAAGACGAAGCTCCTGCACTTTCATTAGAAAAATAAACAGTTGCCGAACCACATGCACTAGTGTCGGTTAACCCATTAGAAATATAATAATTAAAATTGGCAAAAACCTGAAAAATGTTAATTTTGGCAGTATCGAACTGGCAACAAGTAGCCTCGCTACAATAAACAAGCGACGCAGTAAACTGACCCGAGGGGGGTACAAAATTATACACATGCGATACGTTTTGAGCATTTGCCGATGATCCATCGCCAAAGTCCCAATTATATATGGTAATATTTTCTGGATTTGTTACCGTAAAATGTACAGTATCGCCTTTACAAATAATGCTATCGCTTACAGATATTTGAGTATAGGGTCCTCCTACTGTAATTTTTATAGAGTCTTTATCTTTACACCCAAACGAAGTTGTTGCTTCTAGCACTAGCCAATATTCACCTGGCATGGTATAGTTATGAAAAGGTGTATGTTGATCGGAATAACTATTATCGCCAAACGACCAATACCATGTAGGACTATAAGCAGTACTAGTTAAATTTGTAATTTGTACAGGGAAAGGATAACAATTTGTGTCGGTATTCGCTACCACAAAATTAACAGTAATATCTTGCACTTGCACATAATCTGTAATAATGGCAGTATCAATGCAATTAGGATATTGATTAGAAGCTATTAAAGTTACTGTATACTTACCTGTATCGGTATACTGATGATACGGATTCATTGCTGTATCCCATTGGCTCCCATCGCCATAATTCCAAATAAAAGTTGTAGCATTAGGCACATTAGGTATAAACTGAATACTATCGTAAACACATATTGTATTATCACTCACAGAAAATTGAGATACAATTTGATTGGCGTATATATACTGATATGTGGTTGCCTGACATCCAATAGCATCTACTACAGTTAAAGCAACCGTATAAGTTGCGGGTACTGTAAAGTTAAACGATGGGTTTGTATCAACAGAACTCATACCTATCGGCTGAATGTACCACGACCAATAAATAATTGTAGTATCGGCTGTCGAAGTATCTGTAAAATTCACAGTAAAAGGAACACAAAAAGTATAATTATCGGCATAAAAGCCTGGTTTCGGAGAAAAAACAATAAAAGTAACAGAATCGGTATCGCTACAACCAATATTGTTAGTAAGATATATATATGCCGTAATTGTATCTGATTGCTGTGGGTAATTATGATAAACATATTGATGATAAAATAATGTATCTAATAAATATTGTTGATAAGAAAGTGTACTTGTATACCCATCGCCATAAATAAAAGTAATATTATCAAAATCGACCGAATTTGCTGTATTAAGGAAAACATTATTAGGGCATACAGGGCTATTCACATGTAAATTTGCCTGGATATCTCGTACTACAATAGTTTTCGATGTTTCCCACATGCAGCCAGTACTATCATTATATGCCACAAAACGAATGGTATAGCTGCCTCTTGAAGGATAAATAAACCAACAAGTATCATTAAATCCATACCCCACATAGTTAAGAATAGTAGAATCTTCGTAAATACCATCATTATTCATATCCCAATACCAACGTGTTGCCTGTTTTACTTCGTTTATAATTGCTCCTATTAAATAAGGATTATGACAGCCAACCATGGCAGTATCGATAGAACCTCCAAAAGGTCCATTTACTTTAAAAGCAGAATCAACAGTAAGAGTATCAAAACAACCATTATTTTCAATAGTATATTGTATGGTTATATAGCCTATTCCATTAAAGCTATTAAAAGTAGGATGCGCATTGGTTGAAGTTGCTACCACAACATTGCTATCGTTCACTAAAGTCCAAGAATATGAGTCGATAAAGTTAGAATCGGTCGATAAACTTATAAAATGAGCTGTATCGTTCGAACAAATCGACGTAACATCGAACGAAATTTGAGGATTTTGATGCGTACCAACTTCTACTTTCATAGTATCTATTGCAGTACATCCTAAATTTGTTGTTATTACAAGAGTAACAATAAAAGTGCCTGTATCGGTATAAGTGTGTGTAGGATTTTGTATATTAGAAGTACCACCATCTCCAAAATTCCATTGCCACGAGGTTATTTGAGTATAATTTACATTACAGGTACTTTGGTCTATAAAGTTTACTGTTAATGGTTTACAACCATTTTTAGGGTTGCCATCAAATTCACAAACAGGTTTCTCAACAATAATAGGTGTAGGCGATTGATAAGCATTTGTACAACCATGTTGATCTGTTACAATCAGCGAAACATAATAGTTGCCGTTCTGTGTGTAGGTATGTGATGGTGTTTGTTGATTAGAAGTAGTATTGTCGCCAAAGTTCCAAATATAGCTTGTTCCATTAGAAAGATATGGAGTAAAAGTTATAGGATTACCACACGAAAAAGAACTACTAAATGTAAATTGGGCATTAGGATAAGGCCTCACATATAATGTACCAAATGCAGTGTCTTGACATGGAGTACCAGGTGCTGCTATCATTATTATTGTGTAAGTACCAGGATTTGTATATACATGAGTAGGATTAAGGTCGGTACTTGCAGTATTGTCGCCAAATGCCCAAAGTGCATTTGTTCCTGAGTCGTTTATAAAATGTACTGTTTGATTTGGACATACTGTATCGCCCTCTTGTATATGAAATGCGGCATTAATAGTTGAAATATTTATAAAATTATTTATAGTCAATGTATCGCTACAGCCATATTGATTAGTTACAATTAAAGTAACTGAATAACTTCCAACCGATGTATAAGTATGTGTTGGATTTTGTAATGTTGAAGTTGCAGTACCATCACCAAAATTCCATAAATAATTTAGAGTACCCATACCTGTGCTTTGATTAATAAAATGAACAGTTAAAGGTGGAACACAAGCACTTGTTACATTGGCTGTAAAATTAACATTTGGATACGAAGAAACAATAACTGCATTAGGTATTGTAATACTATTCGAACACCCATTAGTATCGGTAACAGTTAACGAAACATTATAATAACCAGATTGTGAATAAAAGTGAGAAGGATTTTGAGCTGTAGAATTATAGCCATTCCCAAAATCCCACAAAAAATTTGAAATAGGTGCACTACCCACTTGCGAAGTATTAGTAAAATTCACCGTTAAAGGTACACAGCCATATTGAGGCGAAACAGAAAAATTTGCAGTAGGTTTTTTAAAAACTTTTATGTAATCATACCTTATGAGAGTATCAAAAGTGACACCATTCCCTACTATCAATTTTACAGTATAAGTACCAGGATTTATATAGTTAACAGTAGGATTTGGCAAATTCGAATAATTGCCATTTCCAAAATCCCAAAAATAAGACGTTATATTACCCGTAGACAAATTTTGAAAACTAACCACTAGTGGTGCACAACCTTTTACAGGATTAGCTATAAAATTAGCTTCTATTTGAGAGAAAAGTATATTAGGCAATACGCACAATAAAATTACCCATATTAAGAGTATGTGCATTTTATCTAATAAAATTTTTTGCAATTTATAAATTTTTTTTCATTTAAAAAAATAATAAACTTTTGTAACTTTGCTAATTATAATTTTGTATGGATATTCAAAGCATTAAAAACCGATTTGGTATAATCGGTAATTCTCCAATGTTAAATAGAGCAATTGAAGTAGCTGTTCAAGTTGCATCTACCGACTTAAGCGTATTAATTACAGGTGAGAGTGGGACAGGTAAAGAAGTATTTCCTCAAATTATTCATCAATTTAGTAGAAGAAAACATAATGTTTACATAGCGATTAATTGTGGAGCAATACCAGAAGGCACCATCGATTCTGAACTTTTTGGGCATGAAAAGGGGTCGTTTACTGGCGCAATCGAAAAACGTAAAGGATATTTTGAAGTTGCCAATAATGGTACTATTTTTTTAGACGAAGTATCTGAAATGCCACTTGCAACCCAAGCTCGTTTATTAAGAGTACTTGAAACAGGTGAGTTCTACAAGGTTGGAAGTAGCATACCTCAAAAAACCGACGTACGAATTGTTGCTGCCACAAATGTTGATATTACAAAATTAATTCAACTCGGCAAATTTAGAGAAGACTTATTTTATAGATTAGCTACTGTACCAATTTTCATTCCACCATTAAGAGAAAGAGGAGAAGATATTATACTCCTATCAATTAAATTTGCTAACGATTTTGCCGAAAAATATAGAATGCCTCCTATAAAATTCACTACCGACGCTCAAGAAGTGCTCCTTAATTATTCTTGGCACGGTAACGTGCGACAATTAAAGAATATTGTTGAACAAATTTCTATAATCGAAAAAGAAAGAGAAATTAACGCCGAAATATTAAAAAAATACTTACCCGATTATACTCCTTCTAAACTTCCTGTAATTATCGAAAACGAACTTATTAATCAAAAAACCTTTAACACTGAAAGAGAAATATTATTTAAAATTTTATTTGACTTAAGAAATGATATTAACGATCTAAAGCAAAAAGTAAAAGAACTAAGCGAAATGTATAATCATAGTCATGCTAATATTACAAATTTTGTAACAAAAGTAACTAATAAGTTACCTGATAATGATAAAATACAAGATACAGAGATCATCGAAGAAACTCAAGAAACATATTCATTGCAAGAAAAAGAAAAAGAACTAATAATAAAAGCTTTATTAAAACATAACCGTAAAAGAAAATTAGCAGCCGAAGAATTAGGAATTAGTGAACGTACCTTATATCGTAAATTAAAAGAATACAAGATCGACTTATAATTTTAAATGAAAACATCTACACAAATATTTTTTTTTATTGGTTTATTCTATATAACTTCATGTAAAATTAATTACACTTTCAGCGGAGCTTCATATTCTGCCGATATAAAAACATACCAGGTAAATCACTTCGAAAATAAAGCTCCACTTGTTTATCCTCCCTTAAGCAATATTTTAACAGAAAATCTAAAAGAAAAAATAAATCAACTAACAAAACTTAAACTTTCTAACGATGGTGATATAAAATATGAAGGCACAATAATTGATTATAAAATAGTTCCTTCTGCTATTTCAGGCAACAATAATGCTTCTTTGAATAGATTATCTATATCGGTGCTTGTAAAATTTACAAATACTAAAAATTATTCACAAAATTTTGAAAAAACTTTCACTCACTATGCCGATTTCGATGCATCAAAAAATTTTACATCGATAGAAGCCGATCTTGTAAAAGAAATTACCGAAAAAATTATCAACGATATCTTTAATGCTTCGCTCGTAAATTGGTAAAAGTTTATGAACATAAATGAATTTTACAAATATTTAAATGACTTTTCATTACTCAACGAAAAAACATTAGATGATCTTAAAAAATTAATTAACCTTTACCCCTATTTTAACATACTTTATGTTCTATATGCAAAAAATATCCAAAAATATAACAATTATGAGTTAAATGATATAATTCCTGTTGCTTCGATGTACGTCTTATCTCGTTCACATTTTTACGAAATCATAAAGAAAGAAATCATGCCATCTACTACCGAAGTCGAAGAATTACCTGCTTCTACACAAATTGCCCAAGAACAACAATTTTCATATAATAAAACGCAAGTTAACAACGAAGATATACACCTGAACGAAAAAGTCACAATTGGTAACAACAAAAGCCAGATTATTTTTTCAAATGAAAAAGAAATAAATTTACCAGCTCTCGTTGAACAAGAAAGAAACGATATTTACTATGCCAATATTACTTTTTATCAGAATTCAACATTAACTTTCAAGTTTTCACAGAAAAATTACGCTATTAATACAAGTGAAATTTTTTGCACTACTATAAAGAAAAGTAAAGAAAATGAAATTGATAAACTTATAAAAAAATTAGATGATTTTAAAATTACGCCGGGGGCCGAAAACGTTGAACCAGTTTTATACGAATATCACGACAATGAAGAATTCTATACAGAAACTATGGCCGAAATTTATGCATTGCAGGGAAATTTCGACAAAGCAATTACTATTTATGAAAAATTAATTTTGAAATTTCCAGAAAAATTTAATTATTTTGCTGAAAAAATTAATAAGCTAAAACAAAAAAATAAACCATAAAAATTATGATTTATAATCTTACTATTGTCTTAATTTTTATTGTAAGTATTTTACTGGTATTAATAATACTTATACAAGTAAAAGGAGGTGGTATTGCAGAAAACTTCATTGCAACAACTCAGATTATGGGAATGCGAAGAACCGCCGATTTTCTTGAAAAAGCTACATGGACACTAGGAGCATCAATAATAGCTTTATCGATTATTGCAAGCATAAGTATTCCAAGAAGCACCGAAAATACAAACACTTCAATAATCGAAGAAAAAATCATGAATATGCCCGGCAAAACTAATATACCAGTGCTACCGTCACCATCACAACAAGAACCTCAAAAAAATAACTAATTTAAATAATTGCAACGTGTGAAGCTAAAATCACCAAATATACTTAAAATTACAAAAAATTTATTTGATAGGCCAAAAATAAGACAATTTCTATTTCTGTACATATTCTTTTTACATTTTACATTTCTAAATAACATTAATTCACAAGATATACACTTTACACAAATATACTATTCACCTTTAGTTACAAATCCTGCAAATACTGGGAACTTTGATGGCAACTGGCGATTTGTTAATAATTATAGAAATCAGTGGAAGGCAATTTCTATTCCTTTTAGAACAATTGCAGTATCGTACGATAAAATTTTTTACATTTTTACCGAAAAATTCTCTTATGGTATTAACGTAATCGACGATAAATCGGGAAATATAAATTTAAAAGTTAATAAAATATTTCTTTCTTTTGCATATCATAAACAAATAGATTTTAATATTTTCCATTTTGGTATACAATGTGGCTACGTTTTTAAGAACTTTTCTACCAACAATATTACATTTCCTTCGCAGTTCGATATGAGTATAGGCTTATTCAACAGCCAATTACCTAATAACGAAACCAATCTAAAAACAAGCATAAATTATCCCGATATTAATTTTGGTGGTATTTGGGAGCGCAAATACGGAAAAATAAAGCCTATTGTAGGTATGTGTTTAAATCATTTAACCTTTGCAAATGAATCGTTTTTAGGCGAAAAAAATAATTTACCTCTCAAATATTCAATATTTTCTAGTTTAGATATAAATATAAAATCGTTTCATATTGTACCTTCAATATTCCGAATGAGCCAAAGAAAAGCTACAGATTTCATTGGTGGAATTGAATTAAAACAAGAACTAAAATCGTTATTATTTCGAAAAATATATTGCGGTTTTTACAATCGAAACGATTTTAAAACTGCTAACGATGCTTTAATATTTCTTATAGGGATTCAAGTTAAACAGTGTAATTTTGCAGTAAGTTACGATATTAATGTAAGCCCATTAGCTAAAGCCACTAATAATAGAGGTGCTTTTGAATTTTCGGTAATATATACATCAAAATCTTTAATTCCTAACAAAATTACAATGCCATGCGAAAGAATATAACAACAATATTAGTTTGTTTACCATTTTTCTTTGCAATTTCGCAACCATCTAATACAATTCCATTTTTAAATAAATGGCAAATAAAAAGTTATGCTAAAAACAGCACAAAACTAGGCGACATATATTCTGCTATCGAATATTACGAAGCCTTATTAAAATACAATTCTGAAAATTACGACATTCAATATGAACTTGCAAAATTATATTTTAAATCGCGAAATTATTCATCTGCTTTAATATATTTTAATAATGTTTTTGAAAAAGCACGCGATAAATACCCCGAAGCTTTATACTATAGAGCATTAATGAAAAAATACCTCGGTAATTACGACGAGGCAAAAAACGATTTTAACATATTTTTAAAAGCTATCAAAGGAACCGAATTAGATCAAATATATAAAAAATCTGTAAAAAACGAAATCGAAGGTTGCGATTTGGCAAAAAAACAAATGGCTAGTCCTCTTGAAGTGTTTATTCTTCGCCCCGATACTGCAATTAATAAGCCATTCTTAGAAAATTCACCTTTATCATATAAAAATGGCTTACTATTTACTGCAATAAGAACCGATAAAGTACTTTACTTCGATAAAGATAGCATTTCAGCTTTAAGAAAAATTTATTATGCCGAAAGAAAAAAAGAAAAATGGGAATTTAAAGGATTATTCGATGAAAATATCGACGATACTACTCAACATGTTTGTAATCCAGCTTTATCGCCCGACAAAAAAAGGCTATATTTTAACAAATGCTTTAAAAATTGGAAAAATAAATATATTTGTCATATATATAAAAGCGAACTACAAGATAATAAATGGCTACCTCCTGTAAAATTAAACGGAAAAATTAATACCGACAAGTATACTTCAACACAACCTACGGTGGGAACTTCATCTAAAACAAATACCGATGTTCTTTATTTTGTTTCCGACCGTGAAGGAAGTGTAGGAGGATACGACATATGGTTTTCTGTATATAACCCTAAAAAGGCCGATTTCGATGAACCTAAAAATGCCGGAAAAAAAATAAACACTCCTGCCGATGAAATTACTCCTTTTTATGACGATAATTCACGAACATTATATTTCAGTTCAAATGGACATGTAAATATTGGTGGTTTCGATATATTTAAAGCACAAGGAGAATTAAATCAGTTTCTGCCACCTCAAAATATAGGATATCCTATCAATTCATCGGCCGATGATTTATTTTTTTCTCTTAATGAAAACGAAATGGGGGGCTTTTTTGTGTCGAACAGAAAAGGTACAACCCCATTTCTTCACGAAACATGTTGCGACGACATTTTTGAATTTAGATGGTCAAACTTAATTAAAATTGCCGTAAAAGGTAAAATATTTGCTATAAAAGACAAATCGCTGTACGAACAACTCGAACAACAAGATGTAGATTACGGGACCCTTAGCGCATTAGCCGAAGAAATAGATAAAGTATCTGTTTTGCCCAATAAAAGAGTAGACTTGTACGTAGTAGAAGGTAAAGAAAGGCTTTTTGTTAAAAGTACAACTACCGATTCAACTGGCGAATACTTTTTCAATCTCCAGCCCGATAAGGAATATAAAATTGTTGTTGATAATTATGGCCTTTTTACTAAAGAGATGAGCGTTATTACTAAAGGAATTACCAAATCAGATACTTTAATAGCAAATGCAATATTTATAAACCTTATTCCCCTGGAACCTGTAATTATTAAAAACATTTATTTCAAATTTAATAAGTGGGAATTAACCGATTCAGCAAAAGTGATACTAGACAATACTATTCTTTCTCTTATGAAAAACAACCCACGAATAATAGTTGAAATTTCTGCTCATACCGATAGCATAAGCAACGATGAATACAACTTTAAATTATCTCAAAAAAGAGCAGAGAGCGTTGTAAATTACTTAATTTCAAAAGGAATTGAAAAAGAACGATTAGTTGCTAAAGGTTATGGACGTACACGACCCATTGCGCCAAATAAAAATCCAGATGGCACCGATAATCCCGAAGGCCGACGAAAAAATCGAAGAGTTGAATTTAAAATTATTGGTGCTTTAGAAGAAAAAAGAAATATAATTTACGAAGAATAACCATTAATGCCTTATCAATATAAAGTTTTTCCAATAAAAATTATTAAATTTTAGAAAGTAAAATGCACTATTTCAACTCCACCTAATAAACTTAATGTGAATTATGAACAATTAATTTCCTTATTTTAGATCTAAAATTTTTTATGCCTATTTTAAAAACTAGAAAATCATAAAATAAAGAAAAAACATCGTTATCTCCACCACTAAGTTTTACATAATATTTATACTTAGTTTTCAATACCTCCGATGGCAAATCAATATTTGTTTTATATTCTTTCACTTTTAGCTTAAATTTCCTATTTTCTCTAAAGTCTTTATCTGTCTCAATTTCTATAATTCTCTTAACCAAATAAATTTTTTCAGCTATAGTAATTAACAAAAACTTTATTTTTTTGTTTATGTATGCTTCTGTTATTAATTTAATGCTATCGTTCTCATAATCTTTCTCGTAAGTATAATTTAAAATTTCCTTTTGTTCTTTTTTCTCCTTTAATAATTTATTAAGATTTGTTATTAAAGTTTCTATTTCCATATTTTTGCAAAGTAAGAAAAAAATATTTTTTCAGGTACAAAAACATTCTATGTTTTATAAACAACTTTTTGTCGATTTACTTTAAAATAAGTTAATTTTGCATAAAAAATGATTTCAATACTTAAAAAAGATATTCACGAAATTATTGCAAAAGAATTCAACATACATGAAGAAGTAGTCCAAATAAAACCCACTAATAAAGAATTTGAAGGCGATTATTCTTTTAATGTTTTTCCACTTTTAAAATATAAATTTTCAGAAGAAAAAAAACCCGAAGCAATTGGCATATTGATTTGTCAAAAACTAGTTGAGAAATGCAACTACATAGAAAAATTTTCTATAATAAAAGGCTTTGTTAATTTAACAATAAATAATAAATATTTAATAGAATACTTAAAAAAGTACTCTTTTAATCATAAAACAAATAATTCTTTAAAAATAATAATAGAATACTGTTCGCCAAATACTAATAAACCATTACACTTAGGCCATATTAGAAATATGCTTATTGGGTCAGCGTTAGCAAACATTTTAAAGGAATACGGCCACGACGTAATAAGAATTAATCTAATAAACGATAGAGGTATACACATATGCAAATCAATGCTTAGTTGGATTGAACAAAACGATAAAGCAACCCCAACAAAATCTCAAATAAAAGGCGATAAACTAGTAGGAGAGTTATATGTAGCCTTTGAAAAGAAATATAAGCAAGAAGTGGAGGAGTTAATGAAAGAAGGAATGACAAAAGAAGAAGCATTAAAAAATGCTCCTTCCATAAAAAAAGCTTCTGCGCTACTAAAAAAATGGGAAACAAACGATAAAGAAATCCGCGAAATATGGAAAATGTTAAATAATTGGGTATATTCTGGTTTCGAAGAAACTTTTAAAAAGCTTAACATAACTTTCGATAAAATTGAATACGAAAGCGAAATATACAACATAGGCAAGGAAATAATAGTAGAAGGATACAAAAAAGGCATATTTTACAAAAAAGACGATAATTCCATTGCAGTAGATTTAAAAGACGAAGGCTTAGATGAAAAAATATTACTTCGAGCCGATGAAACCTCGGTATACATAACACAAGATATAGGTGTGGCTTTGTTAAGACACACAGAATACAAACCCGATATTATGATTTATGTTGTTGGTAATGAGCAAAATTATCATTTTCAAGTACTCAAGTTAGTACTAAAGAAACTTAATTATAATTGGTACAACAAAATTTATCACCTTTCATATGGAATGGTTGAACTTCCCTCGGGCAAAATGAAATCAAGAGAAGGAACAGTTGTCGATGCCGACGATCTAATCGAACAACTACACACAGAAGCAATTAAAATAGCACAATCTTCGGGCAAATTAAATAAAGACGATGAAAAACAATTTAAAGAAATAACTTTTAAAATTGCTATGTCTGCTCTTAAATATTTTATTCTCAAAATTGATCCTGCAAAAAACATGGTTTTTAACCCATCTGAATCTATCGATTTTGATGGAAACACAGGACCTTTTATACTTTATACATACACAAGAATTATTTCAATGTTAAAAAAATCCGATAAGAACAATTTTTTATTCGATTCCAATAATTTAAATATTCTGGAAAAAGAAAGAGAACTAATTTTACTACTTATCAACTACGAAATTGCCTTCACTGCATCTATCGAAAATTACAACCCCGCTGAAATTGCAAATTATGTTTATAAAGTAGCAAAAGAATACAATAATTATTATCAAACTATACCAGTGTTAAAAGAAGAAAACGAAAATTTACGAAACTTTAGATTATACTTAAGCCAAAAAGTTGCTATGTGCATTGAAAAGTGTTTTAAATTGCTTGGAATAGATTTAGTTGAAAAAATGTAAAAATTATTTACCTATACAAAATCTACTAAATATTTCATGCAAAACTTCTGTATTTGTAACTTCTCCAGTTATTTCCGATAAATAATAATTAATCATTTTTAGTTCTTCGGCAAGCAGATCGGCAGATAAATTTTTTTCCAAGGCTTCGTAAGCATTACTTAAACATTCGCTGGCTTTTATAAAAAGATTGTAATGCCTTTCGTTTGTAATTATACAGTCATTACCTGTTAAATTCATCGATTCAACTAGTTCGTACATTACATCAAGAAGTAAGCTGATGTTTACATTATGCTTTGCCGAAATTGGTATAATACGATATGTTGAGTATATCTTTTTTATTAAACCTTCTACTTCATTTAATGTTTTTTCTGTAACTTTATCTATCTTATTAATCAACAATATTATTTTCTGTTTTTGTGTAACGTTTAATAACAAATTATTAAACACATTAATTTGCTCATCAATCTGTTGGGTTGGATCAAATAAATAAAGCAATATGAACGATTCTTTAGCTTTATTTATGGCTTTTTCTATTCCATATTGTTCTACTATTTCAGTTGTCTTACGTAATCCTGCTGTATCGGCAAACCTAAAAGTTAATCCTTTATAGTTAAAATAATCTTCTACTATATCTCGTGTAGTACCCGGTATGTCAGTAACTATGGAACGATCCTCTTTCAATAAACTATTCATTAGAGTCGACTTACCCGCATTTGGATTACCAAGAATAGAAACTAAAATACCTTTTTTTACCGCATTCCCGTAAGCATAAGAAATAGTAAGCTTTTCTATGTAGCTATGCAATGAATCTAGTAATTCTTTTATTTTTTTCCTACTCGCAAATTCTACATCTTCTTCCGAAAAGTCAAGTTCAAGTTCAAGATAAACTAGTAACTCTGTGATCTGCTTGCGTAAATCGGATATTAATGAAGATATATTACCTTTATATTGTCTAAAAACAATGTTATGCGCTTTTTCATTTTCAGACTGAATTAGGTCGTTAATTGCTTCTGCCTGCGATAAATCAATTTTTTTATTCAAGTATGCACGTAAAGTAAATTCTCCAGGGTTTGCGTATCTTATACCTTTACTAAATAGTGTACGCAAAATGGCTTGCTTTATATAGTACGAACCATGACAATGTATTTCAATTACGTCTTCACCAGTGTATGAATGTGGCGATTTGAAAAAAATAAATATTATGTCATCTATAAAATTGCCATTATCATCTATAAATTCTGAATAATAAACTCTTTGTGCTTCAACATTTCTATGTCTTTTTTTTAGTTTAATATTGCCACTTAGCAAATCTAAAATATTTTCGCCACTAATTCTTATTATAGCTATTGGTGCATTTACATTACCAGTAGATATTGCACATATTGGAAGATTATCGTACATTGCTTTTTTTTCAAATGTACTATAATTTTTTTATTTTGTATAATTTTCTACCATTGTGTATTTAAAAATTTTATTATAATTTTACAACATAAACTTTAAAAGTATTTTTATGAAAAAATTTGTAACACTAATTTTTATTATCTTTTTTTTTAAATTAACTTCTCAAATAATTGAAGAAGGTAACGTTATTATAGACGTTTATTATGGTTGGCCAAATTTATGGACAAATTTTGCTAAAAACGCAGTAACAACAGTAAATTCACAAAATGTATCGGTGAGCACAATTGGGCCCCTTGGAGCAAGAGCAGAATATATGGTCAGCGATAAAATTGGGTGGTCTGCTGAATTTAACTATAGCACAACATCAATTAAATTTAATGAAGAAACTACCGATCAAAACAACACTATTATAACATATTATTACAAATTTTCTATTCCTCGTTTTAGAGCTCTTTTTAGGTTCAATTATCACTTTGGTCAAGGAAAAAAATATGATTCTTATTTTACTGCAGGATTAGGTTATTATGGAGTTACATATAAATATGAGACAAACGACCCAAATAGTCGTTCCGATTATTTTAAAAACTGGATACCTGTAACCTATAGAATAGGATTGGGTGGCAGGTTGTTTTTCTCAGAAAATTTTGGCCTAGCCGTCGAATTAGGCTTAGGTGGTCCTTTAATGACTTTTGGTCTATTTACAAAATTCTAAAAATATGAGAGTAGTTATTATTACTATTATTTCATTGTTTATTACAGGCAGTTGTTTATTTTCACAAAAGAAAGAATATTTTATTTTACGTGTAACTTACCTTATAAAACCAGCTCGTATCGAATGCAAATTAGAAGTAGATCTGGGAACAAAAGCTCATACTCTAAAAAATATAATTGAAAATACTTCTGATGGTGCTTTAAAAATAAAAAACGACGATGGAACTATTTTTATCATTAAAAACGAAGTAGATTTCATTAACTTTATACAAAAATATAACTATAAACTAATAAATTCTTATACTTTCACTCAACTAGATAAATCGTACGTAAACTTCTTATTTGAAAAAGATTTGTAATGTTCTTTTATTATAATTTTATTAAATACCTTTTAACTTCTAGACATCGGAAAGGTCACGGTATTCACTCTCCATATATATACCACTTAATAAAAAATGTTTTTTTGTATAATCAGAAAAAATACCAATTAAAATTAGTTCCACGACGTTTTAAAGAAATCATCCAAAAATATTCAACGGTAGAACATTTAGACTTTGGGGCTAAAGGAAAAGGTACAAAATACCTAATTAATGTAAAGAAAAAATACAAATACATCTCGGTTCCAATTAAATATGGTAAAATTTTATCTAATCTTATTACATATTTTAATTGCAAAAACATTTTAGAACTTGGTACAGGGCTTGGTATTAGTTCTTCATACATGGCTTTATTAAACAATAGATCAACTATTACAACTGTCGATGCTTCTACCGAATTCATTAAAATAGCCCAAGAATTATGGAAAAAATTACGAATAAACAATATAAATGTAATCAATAAAACATTCAACGAAGCAATAAACGAAATTATCAAAACTAACGATTTTATAGACATGTTATTCATAGATGGCAACCATAAAAAAGATGCATTATTAAGTTACTATTATAAACTTAAGCCTAAATTTAATAAAAACACAATAGTTGTTATCGACGATATATATTGGTCGAAAGAGATGCACGAAGCCTGGAATATTATTAAAAACGATCCCGATGTGTCGCTATCAATCGACATTTTTAGAATGGGGTTAATTTTCTTTACCGACAAAATATTTTTTAAACAACATTATAAAATAAGATATTAGTGAATATTATAAAATTAAACAATATTTACAAGTTCTATAAAACAGGTAAAGTTATTGTTAAAGCAATTAATGGCATTTCTCTTGAAATTTCGAATAACGAATTTGTTGCAATAATGGGACCTTTGTATTCAGGAAAAACAACTCTAATGAATATTATTGGCTGCCTCGATGTTCCAACGGCTGGTGAATATTTCCTTAATCACAAAAAGGTAAGTATATTAAACGATAATCAATTTGCACAAATAAGAAATAAAGAAATTGGATTTGTATTTCAATCGTTTAATTTAATGCCTCGTTATACTGTTTTAGAAAATGTTACGTTACCACTTGTTTATACTGGTATATCATTAAAAGAAGAAAAATTTAAAGCCATTGAAGTACTTGAAAAAGTAAACATTGCAAGTAAAGATTTAAACAAGCCTAATAAGCTTTCAGGTGGCGAATTCCAGCGCGTTGCAATTGCTAGATCTCTTGTAAATAACCCTTCAATAATACTTGCCAACGAACCCCCAAGGAAATTTAAATTCTAAAATTTCGCATGAAATTATGAAACTATTTTTAAAAATTCATACAGCAGGTAACACAATTGTACTTGTAACTCATGAAGAAGATATCGCTTCGTTTGCTAAAAGAATTGTAAAACTTAGAGATGAAAAAATAGAAAAATGATTACATAAATGAAAAACAAAAAATCACTGAAACAATATAATAATATTTATTACTCTAGGAAAGGCGACCAAGGTTATACTTGTTTAATTAGCGGCGAAAAAGTTGCAAAATCCGACACTCGCATAATGGCTTATGGCTCGGTTGATGAACTTATTGCCTTCGTGAGTTTGCTTTATAACAACATACAAAACAATGAAATAAAAGAACATTTGCTATTTATTATGAATAAACTAATGAATGTAGCCTGCCAACTCGCTAGTAATAATGATAAACTCGCTAAAAAATTACCAGATATAAAAAAAGAAGATGTAGAAAAACTAGAAAATTTTATTAACTTGCTTACAAAAGAACTTCCACTTCTTAAAGATTTTATTTTACCAATAGGAAGTACTTTAATTTCTTATGCACATATTTGTAGAACTGTATGTCGCAGATGTGAAACTATTATTGTTAAGCTAACTCACGAAAAATCTGTTGATCCTCATATTCTTTCATTTATTAATAGACTATCGTCTTATTTTTTTATACTTGCAAGATATTTAGCTTATATGCACAATATCAAAGAAACAACGTGGAGCAAGTGATTTAGTAAGTAATTTTTACCATCCTGGCCCAAGGTCGCCTATTACTATTCTAATAAAATCTACAAATACCCATATGCCCAAAGCTAACCATATCAAATAACCAATAAAAAACCAAAAAGTGAACAAACCCACACAAAACATTACAAGCTGAATTATTCCTTTCCTTTTGTTACCTAAATAAAAGCTATGGATTCCTAACATTCCAAGGAAAAGACATAGTAAAAGTGCAATAATCTGATCTTTTTCACCACCTTTTTTCTTTATTACCTTGCATTCTGGCAAATACATTGTTTTGTTATTTAACGATTTTTGTATACTCTTAAATACTTCAGTCCTCGATATTGTAAAGGTATATCTTATTCCATTATAGCTAGTATTCGAAACTAAAATATCGTAATCATTTGATCTCTTTAAGTTATAGTCATAAATTACATTTTGCTTTATTTCATTAATTTCCTGATTTTGTTGTATACTTTCGCTTGTCAAGGGTATTTTGTTCATGTAATCATTTACCACCGGAAATTTGCCAACGGATGCTTCTTTTTCAACATTTTTACTTTTTAAATCAATGTAATAACCTGGTAAATATTGCCTTTTAATAACCGTACAACCTGTAAAAATTATCAACAATAAAACAACACGAGTTAAACTTAAATTTTTCATAAAAATTTTTTTCAAAGATAAATAAAATTTTTTTAGTTAATATCTTTAACAAAATAAATATTTTTAACAAGTTGAAGATTTCCCTAATTTTTTACTACCAAGAAAATTTTTTTTATTTAATTTTACTAGTTTTTTAAACATTACTAAAAATACTATTTTTATTAGTATTGGTGTAATTCTTTTTTTAGTGAACAACAAATTAAGTTCGCAAAGAAAAAACATTGTTAAACTCAATGATGTGATTTTACATCGCTATAATTTATTGGATTATCATATTTGTAGATTTTGTAAAGGAAATATTTGACAAAAAAGTAATAACAGATTAATTGTTGGAAAAAGTTTTAATCTACGTTAAAACCTTAAAGTAAAATATAAAGCAAAAGTTATTATGAACACGTCTGCAATTTTATACGACAAATATTTTCTTTAAAAGTGTTATAAAGTTTAATTCGACATTAAAAATGTTTTCAACTTTTTTTTTCATTTTGATACAACTTAGTTATAAATTTTATCTCGACCTTGAAGATATTTTAAATAACGAATTTAAAGAAATAATAAACACGTATAGATTGGATTAACTCTTTCAGCGAATAAATTGAAAATCTTAATTTTATACAGATTGAAAAAGTTATTTAACACTATCAGTTGATAACTTTTAATGAAAAAGATTAAAATTTAAACAAATCGCAGCAATTAGAAAAATTGTAAATTAGAAAATAATGTGTGTGAAATACCATAAATAAGCAATTATTAATTATTTAAATATTCTTCCATTTTTTTCAATTTATACTGTTTTTTTTCTCGTTAATTTTTTTTAGGTTCTCTATTTCTTTTAATTTTTCTTGTTTTAATCTTTCTACTTCATTTTTAAGATCTTCAATATCTTTTTTCGCCTTTTCAATTAAATTTGTCCATTTTTTAATGTCTTCTTCCAGATTGTTTATTTTTTTAGTCTTATCGTTTATTTCATTTTCATAATTTTTTATTATTTTTTCTTGCTCATTTATTTGAGTATTTATTGCCTCTATTGCTTGTTCTTTTGCGAAGTTATATAAAATATCGTACGCTTCTTTGTATTGTTTACTATGATCTTTTTTATTTAAATAAGCTCCTCCTAAATCAAAACCTACAATCATAATAGTACCATTTTTCATTTCTTCAAAACGTGAATATATGTCAATAGGGTTTTCTGATATTTTCTTTATTATTGCATTATCTGCAAACTGTTCATTATCTCCTTTAACCTTTGCATCGTAGCTTTTTGTCAATTTTTTCCATGCTTGCAAAACATCTTTTTGTTTTGCTTCTGGAATTGTTACAATAAAACAACTATTATTTCCATTACCTATAGTTTGTTCATCATCTTTTATTATTATTTTTTGTGAATGCACTATCGAATTAAAAAAAATAAAAAAAACAATCAACGTATTTATAAACATATTTACTACTCCTTTCATAATCACACAAGTTTTATGCTCCATATTTTTTCGTAAATAGGACCATCATGAGTAAGTGTGCTTTTATATAAAAATAGATCTTGCAATACCACAGGATAATGATCAATCTGTTGGGCTAATAATTTATGATACTTGTTAATATCGAAATGTTGTTTTACTCTTCCAAAAGTGACATGAGGTACAAACAATCTTTTATCAATTTCGTAATTTAACGACTTTATTATTTTCCGACATTTATTAACTAATAATTCAAATTCTAAATTATAGTTTAATTTAATTCCAATAACCGAAGGTTTTCGAGGTAAACCAAAAACAAAGTATCCTTCGATATATGAATTTATTTGTTTCATGTTATTAAGGCATTCATCAAAATTTTTTATTAGCACTTGAATTTCGTCTTGTTCAATTTCGCCAAAAAAATGAATTGTAACATGCAAGTTGCCAACTTCTGAATATTTAATTTTTTCATCCTGTAACAATTTAGCAGCTTTTAAGTATAAATTATGTATTTCGTTAGTTAGAGTTACAGGTAATGCCATAAAACACCTTGGCATTTTTTATTTCAAATATAATAAATATATTTGCTAAATAAAAAAGAAAATAGTGCCATGAAAACTAAAAAAATTGCTGTTATATTAGCAGGCTGTGGAGTTTACGATGGTTCTGAAATTCATGAAGCTACCTTAACATTACTTGCTATTTCCAAATTAGGGGCAACCTACGAATTATTTGCTCCTGATATTGATCAATACGACGTAATAAATCACTTGACTGGACAGCCCATGAACGAAAAGCGAAATGTTTTAGTTGAAGCCGCTCGAATTGCAAGAGGGAAAATTAAACCACTAAATTATTACAAAGCAAGCGAATTCGATGCGTTAATAATTCCAGGAGGGTATGGGGCAGCTAAAAATCTATCGACCTTTGCTATTGATAACGAAAACATGAAAGTTAACGAACAGGTTGAACGAGCTATTATAGATACCGCAAAATTAGGTAAACCAATAGGTGCATGGTGCATTTCTCCAGTAATTTTAGCTAAAGTACTTGGAAAAATAAACATTACATTAGGCCAAAACAACAATGTAGTAGACGTAATTACTAAATTTGGTGCCAATCATGTTACAACAAATCCCACCGAGATTGCCATCGATAAAACAAATAAAATTGTCACTACTCCTTGTTACATGCTTGAATCTACTATTGCTCAAGTTTACGATGGTATTGAAAATGCTGTAAGAGAAATTTTAAAACTTACTTTAACTTTAAGTTAATTTTTTCCTTATATTGCTAATGCTTATCGATTACTATCTTAACCATCCTATAATTAACGAGTTACTTAAAACTTTAACCGAAGGTAACCAAAAAATAAATATAAAAAAATTTAAAGGTTCGTCTTTATCTTTTTTTATCTCAGCATTTTACAAAATTTCGAAAAGAAGTATTTTATTTATTTCTCACGATATTGAACACGCTTTGTATGTTTTTTCCGATATTCATTCTAATAATTGTGTCGACAATTTATTTTTTTTTCCATCTTCTTTTAAGAGAAAAATAAAAAACAATCATTTTACCGAAAGCTTTGTAGTTTTAAGAAATAAATGTTTGAATGCCTTAACTGAACACAAACATGTTATGATAATTTCATACCCCGAAGCCCTATTAGAAAAACTTCCAGAAGATTCAAATGCTACTCAATTAAAACTAAAAGTTGGCGATAAAATAGATATCGATTTTCTTGAAGAGTTTTTACAAGAATATAATTTTACATATTCCGATTTTGTTACCACTCCTGGCGAGTACTCACGACGAGGAATGCTCATTGATGTGTTTTCTTATTCTTCAGAAACTCCATATAGAATAGAAATTAGAAACGATATTGTTTATTCAATTAGAAATTTTGACGTTGAAACACAAGTATCCGATAAAAAATTAAATGAAATAACTATTGTTCCAAATGTCTATAATAATAAGGAAATAAAACTAACAAAATCGTTTTTCGATTTTATACCTTCTAATACTATTATAATTACCAACGACTTTGCTTTCTTCGAAGAAAAAATAAAAACCTTTACTCAAGTATTGCTAAACGACAATGTATCTTGCTTCACTTATCAAGATATTTTAACTTATTTAAATAAGTTTATATGGTTAAATAATGGCATGCACAACACAAATTGCGATTATTATTTAAATGTAGATACTTCTGTTCAACCCTCTTTTAACAAAAATTTCGATATATTTAAAGAAAATATTAATTATTACTACGAAAATTTTTATAAAGTTTATTTATCTGTTCACAACGAAGCTCAAAAACAAAGAATAGAAGATATACTAAAAAACATTAATTTATTAAACAAATTAAGTATTATCAATAACTATGTTAGCTATGGTTTTATCGACGATAACTTAAAAATATTATGTTATACAGAACACGAATTTAACGAGCGCTTTATAAAACATAAACTTCAAGATAAAATAATTAAAAATTATAATATCATTTTAGATGAATTTTATTCTCTTAAACCTGGCGATTATGTGGTTCACTGCGATCATGGCATAGGTATATTTGGGGGCATAGAAAAAATCGAAGTAAACGGGAAAGTACAAGAAAAAATAAAAATAGTTTTTAAAGATAATGCATTACTATATGTAAGTATAAATAATATTCACAAAATCACAAAATACAAGAGCAGTAATAATGAACAACCAAAACTAAGTAAGCTGGGGAGCGGAGCATGGATAAAACTAAAAGAGCAAACAAAAAACAAAGTAAAAGACATAGCAAGAGATTTAATAAAACTTTATGCTGCCCGTTTAAAGCAAAAAGGATTTGCTTTTTCGCCAGATTCATACCTACAAGAAGAACTTGAATCTTCGTTTTTTTATGAAGACACACCCGATCAATACAGAGCAAATAAAGAAATAAAGCAAGACATGGAAAAACCTTACCCAATGGACCGATTGATTTGTGGCGATGTAGGATTTGGTAAAACTGAACTCGCAATAAGAGCAGCATTTAAAGCCGTTGCCGATAATAAGCAAGTTGCAGTTCTTGTGCCCACAACAATACTTGCATTCCAACATTACTTGACATTTAAAGAAAGATTAGCAAAGTTTCCTGTAAACATCGAATATTTAACAAGAAAAAAATCGAATACAGAAGTAAAAAAAATACTTGAAAACTTAAAAACCGGTAAAATCGACATAATAATAGGCACACACAAGCTTTTAGGCAAAGACGTTGCCTTTAAAGATCTTGGACTACTCATAATCGATGAAGAACAAAAATTTGGAGTTGCTCATAAAGAACATCTAAGAAAACTTAAAACTAATGTCGACACCTTAACCCTTACTGCCACCCCTATACCTCGTACATTACACTTTTCACTTATTGGAGCAAGAGATATTTCTATTCTACAAACACCACCTCTCAATCGCCAACCAATAGTAACCGAAGTGCATGTTTACAACGAACAAATTATTAAGGAAGCAATAGAATTTGAAATAAGCCGAGAAGGTCAAGTGTTTTTTATACATAACAGAATTGAAACCATTTACCACATGTATAATAAACTACGTAATTTAATGCCTTCAATAAGAATTACTGTGGCTCATGGAAGAATGAAACCCGTTGAAATAGAAGATATTATACTTAAATTCATGGAAGGCGATTACGATGTTTTATTATGCACTACTATAATTGAAAACGGCATTGATATACCAAATGCAAATACTATTATTATAAACGATGGGCACTTATTTGGTTTAAGCGATTTACATCAGCTCCGTGGAAGAGTTGGTCGTACGAATAGAAAAGCATATTGCTATATTTTAGTACCTCCTTTCGACACTCTAAGTACCGAAGCACAAAAACGGTTAAAAGCAATTGAAGAATATAGCGACTTAGGTAGTGGTTTTTATATCGCAATGCACGACCTTGAAATAAGAGGCGCTGGTAATTTGTTAGGCGCAGAACAAAGCGGTTTTATAGCCGAAATGGGCTACGATACCTATTTAAAAATTCTACAAGAAGCAATTGAAGAACTAAAAATAGAAGAAGGCTTAACCAATGTGCAGCCAAAAGAAAATGAAAAAAAAGCAAAAATTAATTGTATTTTCGAAAGTGATGGCGATTTCTACATCCCAGAAAATTATATTAGCAACACAGCCGAAAGAATAAAATTGTATAGAGAACTTGATTCATTAACAACAGACGACGAAATTAATAACTTAATAATTAAAGTAGAAGATAGATTTGGACCAATTCCAGAAGAATTTTTCGGCTTGTTTAAGATACTGAAAATACGTCAGATTGGTTCTTCACTCGGGTTTGAAAAAATTGTTCACAAAAATAATCAATTGATATGTTTCTTCCCATCTAATAAAAACTCAGAATATTACGAAACCAATATATTTAAGGAAATACTTAATTTTCTCAAATATCATCACCTGCAAGTTAATTTAAAAGAAAAGAATAATAAATTATACTTGATATTTAGTAATATTAACAACTTAGATAAAGTTTTTGAAATATTATCAAAAGTAAATTCATTTGTTTATCAAAAAGTTGTTTGAAATGCCCTTTTAAAGTTTTATATTTGCATTAAAATATAAAAAAATGAAAAATTCATTTTTCATAATTTTATTATTTTCTTTGTTTATAACTAAAAATATTAATTCGCAACCACCTGTTGCAGACTTTATTTCAAACACTACCTACGCGTGTGTTGGCGAAGCTGTTTTTTATATCGATTTATCTTTAAATGCTACCCAATGGCATTGGATATTTGAAGGAGGCGAACCATACGAATCGTTCGAGCAATATCCATTTGTAACTTATTCTTCACCTGGTACATATGATGTTACTTTAATAGTTTCTAATAATAGTGGTAGCGACACAATTACAAAAACAAATTACATTTCTATATTTCAAGCAAATCCATACATACATATAAATGTTTCACAAAACCCAATCTGTACAGGCTCTCAAGTTACCTTTACTGCAGAAATAATTGATGGAGGTCCTGAACCAGGTTTTATGTGGTTCGTAAATGGCGTTGATGTTCAAGTTTATGAACCCACCTTTACAACTTCTTCGCTAAATAATGGCGATAATGTTTATTGTGTTTTAACTTCTTCGGAAAATTGTGCTATAAATAATCCTGTTACCTCAAACACAATAGTAATGGAAGTAAACAATAACTTACCTGTAAGTATTATAATTTTTTCCGATAATACAAGCGCTTGCCCAGGTTCTGCTGTGTATTTTTACTCCCAAACTCAAAATGCCGGAACAAACCCCACCTACTTATGGTTAAAAAATGGAGAAGAAATAGGTGATAATAGCCCCACTCTTACATTAACCGATTTTTCTGATGGAGATATTATTAGTTGCTACGTAACGTCATCTGAACAATGTGTTATAAATAATCCAGCATACTCTAACGAAATTACAGTTGGTGTGTACCCTACTCCTCAATTTTTAATTTCTCATAACGACGTTTTATGTTATGGTGAGGCCAGTGGTTCTGCAGAAATAATAATAGACGACCCTCAACAGTATACGTATCTATGGTCTAATGGTGATTTAGTTCATTATATAACTAATCTTTCAGAAGGCAATTATTCGGTAACCGTTACTAACAATTTTGGTTGTACAGCCCAAGGTAGTGTGTATATTTCTCAACCTCAAGATATTTCAGTGTCATTTAGTGTAACCAATGCTAATCCTGGAATTAATAATGGTTCAATTACCGCAAGCATAAATGGAGGTACTCCCGATTATAACATATTATGGTTACCTGTTAATATCGTAAATACTTTAACAATAAGCAATTTAAGTGCTGGTGAATATACCATAAGCATTACTGATGCTAATGGTTGTACTCACGTAGAAAGTGTATGGGTATACGAAAATAATTGTTCTCTTAATTATGTAATAGACTCTTTAAAAAATATTAGCTGTTTTGGATTTTCCGATGGCTATATTTTAATTCACGCAATTAACGGGCAAGAACCTTATAACTATGTATGGTCTAATGGTAATATTGGTAATGAACTAAGTAACATAACTGCAGGCACTTATATAGTTACTATAACAGATAATTTAAACTGTGAACTTATAGATACTATAAACATTATACAACCCTCGCCTTTACAATATTCATTAAACACAATACCTTCTACATGTGGCAATAATAATGGTTCAGCAACTATTAATGTTAGTGGAGGTATGCCACCATATTATTATGAATGGAACACCGAACCACCTCAATTTACCGAAACTGCCAGCTATTTATCTGCTGGCATATATTTTGTTACAATATTAGATGCAAACGGATGCAATTTAACCGTCCAAGTTGAAATATCAGACAATTCGAATTTAACTGTTGAAATTACAACAGTAAATAATGTTACTTGTTCTAATATGTGCAACGGAAGTGCAATAATCAATATTGAAGGTGGTACACTTCCTTTTACTATATTATGGAGCAACGGTCAAAACAACGATACAATTAATAACCTTTGTGTAGGAAATTATTATGTCACTGTTACCGATGCCAACAATTGTTCTGTCGTTAAAATTCTATCGATTATCGAAGAAAATATTTTGTCTGTTAGTTCTAATGTTACAAATATATCATGTTACCAAAACTGCAATGGTAGCATAACCTTAAGTGTAAGTGGAGGGGTTACTCCTTATTCATTTTTATGGTCTATACCTGGCCAAACAACTCCCAACTTAACAAATCTATGCGCTGGTCAGTATTCTTTCACTGTAACCGATGCAACAGGATGTAGTGTTATAAATACTTTAAACATATCGGAACCTTCTTCGTTGAACATTCAATTTAATATTGTACAACCTACCTGTGGCCAAAATAATGGTATAATAACTGCCAACGTAAGTGGAGGAACTGCTCCTTACACCTATTTATGGAATACTCAACCCCCTCAAAATACACAAACAGTTAGCAACCTATCTTCAGGTACATACATAGTAACTGTTACCGATGCCAATAATTGCACAAAAACAAATTCTATTTTATTAACAGCTATACCTTTTTCTGTTATTATAGATTCAATAAAACATGTAACGTGCTTTGGGGGCAACAATGGGTATGTTCACCTAAATATACAAGGCACACCACCATATACTATTCAATGGTATCCGGCTGGCATTAATACTTCAAGTTTATCGGCTGGGACTTATTATTATACAGTAACCGACATGTTAGGTTGCAATTCAATTGGTAATTTTACAATAACGCAACCACAACCTTTGGTAATTAATGTATCTGTTACAAATGCAAGTTGTGGCTTAAATAATGGAAGTGCTATAGCTTATGTTAATGGCGGTGTAGCACCTTATTCTTTTTCATGGAATACAAATCCGCCACAAAATACTCAATCAATACAAAACTTATCGGCAGGTATTTATATTGTTACAGTTACAGACGCCAATGGATGCACAAAAACAGCAACAGCTATTGTACAATCGCAAAGTAATTTAAACATAATACTCGATACTTTAGTTAATGTAACATGTTATGGTTACTCAAATGGCATTATATCTATTCATACAACTGGAGGAACACCTCCATATTCTTACCAATGGTCTAATGGAAGTACTAGCTCTATAATAAGTGGTTTAAGTGCTGGAAACTATTGGGTAACAGTTACAGATAGTAACAATTGTATTGCAATACAAAATTACACAATCAATAGTCCACAAGAAATGAATGTAAATTATACTTTAAACTATGCAAATTGTACTTCGACAAGTAATGTGTTAATAAACATTACAACAACTGGTGGTACACCTCCTTATTCTTATATATGGTCAACTGGTTCACATGCCGAAGATATTGTTGTTAACCAAGCTGGTACATATTTTGTAACTGTAATAGATTCAAAAAATTGTCCACCGGTTGTGAAAGAAATAACAGTACAACAAGCGTCTATTATTAACGTTAGTGTTGTTAAACAAGACGCTTTATGTAAAAATGAATGTACAGGTAATATAAATATTACACCAACGGGCGGTATACCTCCATATGGATATTATTGGAAAGGTCCAAATGGTTTTATTTCGACCGACGAAGACATATACAATTTATGTGCTGGTTGGTATTATGTTACAATAAGCGACATGCGTGGTTGCACAATTCAACGAAGTTTTACAATAGGAGAACCACCATTACTAAATGCATCTTTTAGTTTAATATCTAATCCTACTTGTAATGGTTTATGTAATGGTAAAATAAAAATTTTAGCTAGTGGTGGCACACCTCAATACACGTATACATGGGATGGTATTAGTTGCCCATGTTTTGGAAACTATGTAACTAATCTTTGTGCAGGGGTTTACACTATTACAATTACCGATGCTAAAGGATGTACAAAAGTTTTACAAACCGAGTTAATTGATCCTGAAGGATTTCCTTTATCAGCCATATCTACAAATGTTACATGTTATGGTTATAACAATGGAAGTATTGATTTAAGTGTAGATACTATACTTTCGTTCCCAGTTAGTTATTCTTGGGTTGGTCCAAACAATTACACTAGTACTTCAGAAGATATATACAATTTAGTAGCCGGCTATTACACCGTTGTTGCTACTAGTGGAAATTATTGTTCGTCGTTGATAATTCACATCACTCAACCCCCTAAATTAGAAGTATATTTTATTGTTAGAAACGAAACTTTTGCTGGCGCCTCCGACGGTCAAATCATTGCAAAAATAACAGGAGGTACTCCCCCTTATTCATTAAATTGGAATAACGGTCAAACTAACGACACAATTTCTGGCCTTAGTGCCGGAACTTATACCGTTACCATAACCGACAATAACGGTTGTTATGTTATTAAAAGTGTAAAAGTAAACATAGGGATTGGCATTAGTGAAAATAATATTGAAAATGAGTGTTTCCAAATTATTGGTAATAAAAATATAACTATTTATTCTAATGGTTGTGTCGAAAAAATTCATTTATACGATTTATTAGGTAAGTTTTTAAGAGAAATAAAAGCCAACGAAAAAAATATTTATATAAGTACATCAGACTTACCTAATGGCTTATACACGCTAAAAATTCATACATCAAGTGGAATATTTGTACGTAAAGTAATAATTACAAATTAACTCAAGATTCACCATAAAAATCCTTAATAAAAGGCAACTTAAAAAACAATTTAATAATGAAATTTTGTTTACCAGTAATGTTATTATATACTACACTTATTCTAAGTAAAACCTCAATAACAAGAAAAAATATAATACAGTAAATAAAAAACTTGTGATATAACACTGCTAACAAAGTACAGCTGTAAATAGTAGGAAATACTATAAAAGATATTATAACTAATGTTTTTTTTACTCCATATTTTTCAAATAATTTTCTTACAATAATGTTTCTTTCTATTGAAAAATCATTGTTATTTTTTCTTATAGCAAGATAAGTGGTCAACGCATCGAGTAAAAGCAATAAATATGCAACGCTCAAAAGTATAAAAATAACAATAATCATTTAGTATTCACATTTTTCTACTTTAATTTTTACATTTTTAATCATGTCTTCTACCATAGTTTCCATATCATAAGAAGGTGCCCATCCCCATTCTTCTCTAGCCAAAGAATCATCTATTGATCTTGGCCAACTATCAGCTATTTGCTGACGATAATCAGGTTCATATTCAATGGTAAATTCGGGTAAGTATTTCTTTATTTCATTATAAAGCATTTCAGGCGTAAAGCTCATTGCGGCAATATTAAAATCAGTGAAATGTTTTAACTTTGAGAAATCGGCATGGAAAAGATCAATAGTTGCTTTAAGACAATCGGGCATATACATCATCGGGAGCATTGTATCTTTTTTAAGAAAGCACTTGTAATGTTTATATTTTATTGCGTCAAAAAATATTGCTACAGCGTAGTCGGTAGTACCACCTCCTGGCAAAGTTTTATAACTAATGATACCAGGGTATCGTAAGCCACGCACATCTAAGTTATATTTTCTTACATAGTATTCGCCTAATAATTCACCAGTAACTTTTGTTATTCCATACATTGAGGTAGGTTTAAGCACAGTTTCTTGTGGTGTATTTTCTTTAGGTGTAGTAGGTCCGAAAACAGCTATTGAACTTGGATTTAATATTCTTTTTACTCCTAATTCTCGACTTACTTCTAATATATTAATTAATCCGTTTATGTTAACATTCCAAGCCCTATGAGGGTTTTGTTCTCCAACAGCCGATAGAATTGCTGCCATGTTTATTATAGCATCAATCTTATATTCTTTTATTACATTAGCAAGTTCGTGAGCATTAGTTATATCTAGCTTTACATAAGGGCCATTTTCTAATATTTCGGGAGTTGGTTCTCTTAGGTCTGCTCCAATAACATTGGAGCGACCATATATTTTTCTCAATTCTTCTATTAATTCACTTCCAATTTGGCCATTACTACCAGATAATAGTATTCTTTTAATCATAACAAAAAAATTTTTACAAGTATAACTTATCTTATTTTAACAAAAAAATAAAATTATTGAGAATAAGTTTTTAAACAAATTTTTATTAACTACTTAAACAATAAATGTTGAACTAATTGACTGCAAGTTGTAAATTTTATTTATAATATCTGCAAAGAGATCGGCAATTGTAAGCACTTTTATTTTACTAGATTCATATTTTAAGGGAATAGAATCTGTAACAATAACTTCTGAAATTAGTGAATTTTCAATACGTTCAATAGCATTACCTGAAAACACTGGATGAGTAGCGACAACTCGCACACTCTTAGCACCCTGATTTATCATCATTTCAGCTGCTATAGTGACTGTGCCTGCGGTATCGATCATATCATCGAGTATAATTACATTTTTGTTTTTAACATCGCCTATCATAGCCATGTGCTCGACTTGGTTAGCTTGTTTACGTAACTTATAACATACCACCATATCGCAACCTAAAAACCTTGAATATGCATTAGCTCGTTTTGTAGCACCCATATCGGGAGCTGCAAAACAAAGATTTTCGAGGTTTAAACTTTTAATATAAGGCACAAAAATTGCAGAGGCATATATATGATCAACAGGGATATTGAAGAAGCCTTGAATTTGATCGGCATGCAAATCCATTGTCATTACTCTATCCACACCAGAAGCCATTATTAGGTCGGCTACTAGCTTGGCAGCAATTGGTACTCGTGGTTTGTCTTTTCTATCCTGTCTTGCCCAACCGAAATATGGTATTACTGCAATTACTTTATAAGCCGAAGCTCTTTTAGCTGCATCGGCCATCAATAAAAGCTCCATTAAATTTTCGGCAGGTGGAAATGTACTTTGAATAATAAACACGTTACAACCTCGTACTGTTTCTTCAAAAGATGGTTGAAATTCGCCGTCACTAAAAACATTTATTGATGATTTTCCTAATTGCGTACCAAATTTTTCTGCAATTTTTTCTCCTAAATATTTAGACGCTCTTCCCGCAAAAAATTTAATGGGAGGCTTTATTAATTGGTTCATTTTAATTACTCTTTTCTCTTTCTCTTGCTTAACTGTTTTTCTTGTTGTTGGTTTTGTTGTTGAGTTTCCTGGTTGGACTTTTCTTGTTTTTCAGGAACTTCGATAGGATTTGTTATTATTTGTTTATTATTTTTTTTCTTTTTTTTGGCTGGTCGTGTTTTTCCACTTGTACCACGCCATATTTTTCCTCTCCGAGAACGACGATCTCCTTTACCCATACTTTATTAGTTTTTTGTTTCACTTTCTCTTGGTTGTGGTAATGCTCTTGAGTCTTTATTTTTTTGCATCTTTTCCGATTGTGCTTTTAACTTAAGAGCGTTTAATTCGTTCTTAAATTCTTGCACTTGATCTAATCCAAATTCTTTCCCATTTAAAACAACTTTTGAAAAACCAGTGTTCTTTAAAAATCGTAAGATACTCTCTTCTTTTTTCGAAGTTATCGACATTAAAATATCTCTTTCGTCATTTACAGCAGCTCCTTTATACTCAAATCTTTTAACTAAACTATCTTTACTAATTTTATCGTAAAGCATTTTCCATTCTTTTTCTGTCTTTGGGCCTTTAATTTTGGCGTTCTGTAAATGATAAATATTTGCATCTTTAATTAGCAGTTTACCATCATTACTTGTTAATATAAGTTTAATTTCATTTTGGCTTAATAAATAATTTACACTCAAAACTAAAATAGTAATAAGAGTTGAAGCTTTCATATAAACATTCTTTATTAAATGTTGTTGCAAATATAATCGAAAATTTTAAAACGAAAAATTATTTAATTTATAAATTTTTCATTGTAAAAATTATAGCCATCGAAAATACTTATAAAATAAATTCCTTTTGAAAAACTTTGCTTATTTATTGAAAATGTATACATTGCATTTTTATTAACTACGAAATTATTTTCATACAAAATTCTACCTGTTATATCAGTAATCAAACACATTATTGATATTCCTGGTATGCTGATCAAAGTAAAAGTAATGTTATCAATGTCTTCATAAATTTTGTAATTTGTTAAAATTTTTGAAAAGTCAGGTACAATCGCAATAATTTCTGAAAAAGCAAAATTTCCATCATTATCTACTTGTTTAAGACGATAATAAGTTACCTTGTCTACTGGTTCATTATCGTATGCTTCATAATAATTTATTTGATTTGAGTTGCCTTTTCCTTTAATATTAGCAATCTCTTTAAAGATAATTGCATCATACGATTTTAACACAATAAAATGGTTGTTATTTACCTCAGAAGCAGTAGCCCATTCTAATTTAACTTTGTTATCAATAAGATTTCCTCTAAAATATAACAATTCAATTGGTAGCACTATATCGCAATTCATGGCGCCACCTTCCTGAAAATTCCAAATAATATCAAAACCACCGCCACCAGGCGACCAATTGTTTATTAATAAATAATAGGTTTCTCCAGCAGTTACTGAGACACCTTGTACCCAGCTGTTACCTGTAACATCTTCTGAAAAATCTGTTTCGGTGCTATTCATCCCTGTATTTGTAGGCCAATATTGAGCAGTACAAGGCACACAATCTACACCACCGCAATCGGTACCTACTTCGTCGGCATCTTTTATGTTATTGCTACAATGTGTACCATCAGTAATAAATATTAAATAATCTTCAACTTCACCATAATATGCAGATGCCCCACAGTTTGGAATAAAGCCGTCATATCCAACTGTTATTCTCATTAAAGTTTGCCCTACCCTTGCTGTTGATGGTATAGTTATATTTATGCTATAAGTTCCAGCACCAACATTTGAGGCTACTATATACGCTTCGCCAGCATCTGCAAGCGACATATTTTTATTCCAATCAAATAATGCTCGAATGTAACATTTATTTCCACCTGCAACTGTTACCGAAAGATTATAAGTGTTTCCTTTTGTTACTGTTGTTTGTATAGAAGAAATATTTCTACTAAAACTTTCGCAGCTTGAAGATTTGTTCAATGTATTGAATGTTACGTTAGTTATACGCCTACCCTGAGCTGAACTACAGTCATTATTATACCAATAGTAATATACTGTGCTTGAGCAATAATCAGTTAAGGCAGCATAGGTACACCTTATTGGATCTCCTAAATTGGAGCAATTGTTGCTTTTAAATAAAGCAAAATCATAATCATCAAACAAATTATTTGGTTTTATATCTACATAAAGTTTACCATCGTTTGTTATTTGGAAGTAATACCAATTAGAAAAGTTTTCGCTTAATTCGCACCCCCCACAGGTAGATGTTATACCAGGTCCTATACTTGAACCAGAAAATGAAGTTGTGCCACAAATAGGTGTAGAAGTTATACAGTCGTTATTCATCTGCGAATTTTGGGCACAGTCAACACAATCGAAAGTTATATTCCACCCAGGTCTGTTTATACTGCTATTACTATAAAATTGAAAAGTAAGGCACCCACTTGAGTTTGTCGATACAAACGGATTTGTAAAAGAACCAGCTATAGTAGTAGGACTTGCCAATGTATAACAACCTGCCCATAATATTGGACTACCTTGTGTTGGACCATTTCTTATGATTAAATAATCATAGCAAACTGTTGTAGTTCCTTCAATATCCATAGAATTTATTGTAGCACGAAGACATTTGTTTCTAGAATTTGGGCAAAATGTTCTGTATATACTATTAACATTATTTGAATAATTCCCACTAGCTCCACCATCGTCGGTGTAAGTTCCTGTACACGTATTAACCATACATGAACCCAAATAAGTTCCTTGCAATCCTTGAGTTGGATGAAGATAATTTCCAGGTGTTTCAGGACATCTAATAGAAAAAGTATGAGTAGAAGTGGTTGCATTACCATTATCTAACAAAATGTAATAGGTAGTACCAGCAGTGAGATTAAAAGGCCCATAAGAACCAGGTGACGAGATATTACCAATACATGTCCACCCTGCATATGCACAATTATTTGCCTGATAACCATACGATATAGCTCCACTAGCAGAAGAAACAACAAGATAATATGGAGCGGTGGTGGCAGGTGTAAATGAGTAAACTCTTTCATTTCCTGGGGTACCAACCCCACAAATTTGCCCATTCCATTGGCCCGACCCAGAAGGTATAGTTGCGGTAACAGAGGTGCCACAAGAAGGTATATTTGTTATGCTTGCGCAAGGGCCTAAAGCAGGGTCGTATGCACAAATTCCAAAACTACCATTATTATTATTGCCATATTCCCAAAAACGAATATACAAGGTAGAACCCGGCGTTAATCCGCTTCTATCAATCATTGGCATCAAGCCATTAGGGCTATCGTCGTCGTCGCACTCCAATAAGGTTAACGAAGCACAAGTACCTGTATATATAGCCATTGCACCATCGGTTAACGTTCCATCGTCGGTATCTAAAATAACATGTCCTGTTGAGGGTACTGTTAATTTAAACCACACATCGCCGCCTAAATAATTTCCGCAGCCTGGATCGGGAATGCCTGCCGAATTAGATGCATATTGATTTGAGTATGTAGAATAAGAACAACTTGCGGTAACACTTAAAGTGATTGCATTATTACACTCATCATTCGATGGTGGTGTAACACTCGTAACTACAAACGAATACGATGCCGATAAAGTACTATAATAATTGTCGATTATAAGATATACTGTTTGTCCTGCTGTTAAATATATGGTTTGCTGCCCATAATCGACACAATCAATAAATAGGTTGGTTGAATTTGGATTACAGGACGACATTAAGAAAAAATCAGGTTCGCCTGAAACATTGGACATGTTGAAAAGATAATATCCACTAGACGGAGCCGTAAATGAATAAACAACTTCATCTCCCAACATATTCCATACGCAATTAGAATAATAATTCCAATCGTTACCACTACCGCTTAGTGTACCATTGTATGTTGTACCAAGAGTTATAGATATTATGTTACTACAAGGATTTTGTGAATATAAATCATAAAAAGATAGTATATATATTGAAGTTAAAGTACTTAAAATGTAAATTTTTAATATATTTTTAAAAAACTTCATATGTCCTTATAAACATTACGAATTAGTCAGAAAATTGTTCCTTAAAAATTAATTTTTTTATAAAAAAAACTATCATTTTCATAAAAATTTTCTTGAAAAATATAATAAATTACTTTATGATAATCAGTTTACAATTGCAGACGTATATAAATTTTTACTAACTAAAAAACTTTTAGTTAGCTTATGTAAAATTATGTAGAAATGTAAACATTGTTTTTTACATGATTACTCAGAAAATAATTTCAACCATCTATGTTTTTTTTAAAAGATTAAAGATATTTGTAAAATAAAAAAAATGAGCTCAAAGTATGCCGATATTATACTACCATTAAAAGTAAACCAGCTATTTACTTATGAAATTCCAGAACATTTATCAAATTCAATAAAAATCGGACAAAGAGTAATAGTACCATTAAAAGAAAAAAAACTTTTAACGGGAATCGTCAGAAATATTCACAATACAATTCCTGTGTATAGCGTAAAAAAGATTATTAATATTATTGATAATGAAATTATTATAAACGAGCAGCAATTTAGATTATGGGAATGGATATCGGCTTATTATATGTGTTCAATAGGCGAAGTATATTTAGCATCTTTACCATCGGGTTTAATTTTAGAAAGCGAAACTGTAATAGTGGCCGGAGAAAAATTTTCTGAGTTTCAACCTAATAGTGATAAAGAAAAAGAAATACTAAATATTATAAGCACAAAAGGATTTATTGACATAAAGGTTTTAAAAAAATTATTGGGTAAAAGTAATTTTAAAAAAATTATTAACAATTACGTAAAAAATAAAATACTTAACATAGAACCATTTATAAAAAATGAAACAAAAAAATATATAGAGTTCGTAAATTTTAAAAATCAAAATTTATGTGAAGAAGAATTAGATGCGATATTTAAATCTTTAAAAAAGTCGAAAAAACAAGCTGAATTGATTTACACATTCATTCATTTAAATAATGGTAAATTCACAAATGTTGTACCAATAAAGAAAAATGTATTATTAGAAAAAGCACATTCTAAAGAATCTCATTTAAAAGCACTTGTTGATAAAGGAATATTTGTAATTGAACAAAAAGAAGAATCTGAAGAAATTAGAATGCCACGGTATTTTTCAAAATACTTAATACCTTTGAGTAACAATCAGAAAAAATTTATTTCGGATATTAAAAAGCTTTTAAATGAAAAAATACCCCTCTTAGTAAGAAATATTTACAACGATGAAGAGAAATTTACTTTGCTTTTGAACTTAATTGATGAATATTTAGCTAAAGAAATGCAAATTTTATATTTAGTACCAGAAATACACTATGCCGATAAAATAAAACAAAATTTTGAAAAAATTCTTGGTAATTATGTAATACCTTATCATAACGATATATCAGAAAATAATCGTTCAAAGTTATATTTAAACTTATGCCGTAATAATTTAAAAGAATGTGTGATAATTGGTGCAAGAAGTGCTGTGTTTTTACCATTTAACAAGTTGGGGTTAATAATTATCGACGACGAACATGAGCAATCATATAAAAATCAATCTGTACCGTATTTTAATACTAGAGACGTGGCTATTGTCTTATCTAAAATTTACAATGCAGATGTACTACTATTAAGCAATACACCTTTGTTAGAAAGCATATACAATGTTAAAGTAAATAAGTATAATGAAATTTTTTATAATTGCGACAAGAAAAAAGCTGATAATGTAAAAGTTGAAATTATTGACTTTAAAAAAGAAAAAAATAAAGGAAATGTAAAGTTAAATTACTACACCGATATTGTTATTAATGAAATAAAAGAAACAATAAAAAGAAATTTACAAGTTGTTATTTTCATAAACAGAAGAGGCTATTCTCCATACTTGGAATGTGAAGAGTGCATATGGGTTGCAAAATGTAAAAACTGCGATGTGAATCTTGTATATCATAAGAATTCAAGAAACCTTATCTGTCATTACTGCGAATATTCTATAGACATTCCACATAGTTGCTCTTTATGTGGTAGTGCTAAACTGAAAATAAAGGGTGTAGGGACTCAACGAGTTGAAGATGAAATTACATTATTAATAGAAAATGCTAATATAGTAAGAATAGATTACGACGCCCTCAAAGATAAAAAAAAACGTAGCGAAACTACAGAAAAAATAAAAAGTAACGAAATTCAAATAATAACAGGAACTCAAATGATAAAGAAAATAGTCGACTTTAAAAATGTTGGGCTTATTGTTATACCAGAAATCGATACTTTACTCAATTTTGCCGATTTTAGAGCTAATGAAAAAGTTTTTCAAATTTTAGAAACTTTTCGCAATAAACTAACAACTTCCGATACAACTACTAAAATATTAATTCAAACTAACAGGCCTAATCATCCTGTTTTAAAATATTTTGAATTAAATAATATTAACAGTTTTTACGAATACTTGCTTAATGAAAGAAAGATATTTTTTTATCCCCCATTTTCACGCATTATAAAAATAGTAATTTTTCATAAAGACAGGAATAAGGTCTTGCATATAGCAGAACAATTAAAAAACGAACTTTTAGAAATTAATTCGTTAGTAATTCTTGGTCCACAATTTCATAGAATAGAAAAAATTAAAAATAATTTTATAATCGAATTATTTCTTAAAATTCCCAAAGGTACTGAATCATCCAATATAAGGATTAACATATACGATAAAGTAACTAATTTCTTTATGATACCTGATTATAAAAATGTAAAATATTACGTCGATGTAGATCCGTTGTAATATAATTAATGATATTCAAAAGCTCCTAAATCGGGCATTCCATCTGTTAAACGATTATATTGTTTATAATCTAGAGCATAAGATACAGCAATATTATAATTGCCCTTGTTTATACAAAAAGAATTTTGAGTAAGTTCAAAGTTTTCGTTTGCAGGATCTTTTAACGAAGGTGCATAATTCTTATAAATATTTTCCCAATGAAAATTATTAGTATTAAAATTTTCAGGTACCTTAATAAGACAATTTTTGAATTGATAATTAAAATAATTCATGTTTGGAAAACTATCTAAAAGAATCTCTTGTTGAATATTACCATATAGAATACAATTGGCAAATAAAGCATTTTGTAAAGGACGAATTTGATAAACATTATTTATGTCTTTATAATAATTATTTAAAATAATTGAAGGTGTTTGACGTACACTTTGGTACCAACAATTATAAACAGTGCAATGATAAAATTCATAATAACCACCAATAAATAGGCCGATAGCAAAATAACCGCAGTTACCAATAATAAGGTTCCATCCTTTAATTGACGAGCCAAGTGCATAGATGGCTCCTATCGCCATATTAAAAAATCGTGTATTAGAAATTGTAAGACACGGCTCTTGAGTAACAAAAGAATCGGCTTGTATTCCAATTATAGCATTTTTTATATCGGCATAATTAATAACATTATTTCTGCTACCGGCCAATAAGTGTATGCCACCCCATTGGCCTGGTATTTTATTGTACCAATCTTCAAGTCGGTCGTGTCGAAATATTACTGGATTTTCTAAGGTGCCATTAACTTTTAAAGTGCCTTTTACATATAACTTCGAACCTTTATGGAAATACAATTTAGTACCTGCTTCTATTGTAAGCGTTGCATTAGTATCTACAAGCATTGAATTATAAATTAGATATGGTTTATCTGGAACAAATGTTGTGTTTGTATAAAATATCTCTCCTTTAATCAAATGTACATCTTGCCCATAGGCAATTAAGTCTACATCGTAAATTTTATTTTTAGTATGAAACTCAATGGAGTCATGCACAAGAATTGGATTGTTTGAATTAGTAGGATCTATCTTAACCTGAACAAATACAAAAAAACTGTCATTTGCGTCAAGTTCGTAATCATTTATTTCGGTTGCACTTATACCATCAATATTAATTTTAAAATACGATTGCGAACCTTTACCTATACGAATTTTACTTATTTTAACTGGCCTATTAGTTTTGTTGTAAACTGTAAAATAATAGGTAGCACTACCTATTGTGCTAAAAACAGTATCGAACAATAGAGTATCAACAGAAAAACTTAATTTTACATCTGTATCTAAATACTTATTCTCTTTTTTGCAAAATGTAAACAGTAATACTAATAGTGTTATTATTGTATGAAAAAAAATTCTCATTAATAAAAATCTAAATCCAATTTATTCTTTAGATAAATTAATTGTGGATATTTCTTCGAAAGGTATTCAAATTTTTCTTTACTTGTATAAGGCTTAGTTAAGTTTATTTGATCTTCGGTAACTTTAATTTCAATTTCTATTAAAACATTATGATGCGATTTGAAATACAATTTTATGTCGGGTATTAATTGTTCTATTTCTTTTGCAAGTACATTATTACTTACAGAAAATATAAGCTTGTTTAACTCTGCTTTAATAAAATTTGAAGAATTTTTGAGAACACTTTGTAATGGCTTTTCTTTTGCTGCTTTTTCTTGAAAATACTTATTCCAAATAGCTATTATTTGGTCTGGTGTTAATAGTGTAGCCACATTTTGATCTTCTACTTTATTGCCAACATTGTCTTGAGTAGGGGTTGTGTTAATAATAATTTTCGGTATTTCAGGAGTTATTTTTATTTTCTTTTCTTTGTTTATACTTTTATCGTGCGTTGTTGTATAATCGGTAATATTAGCATTAATTGCTTCGCCAACTTTTTTAACATTAGATGTAGATAATTCATTTGCGATGTAATTCTGTTGGATGCTCTTTTCGTCTGGTAATGGTTTACTTTCGCCTTGTTTTATGTTAGAAGCCTGCCGATAAAAATTAACTTGTGTTTCCGATAGTGTATTAAAATCTTGTTGCAAAGTGTTAACACTCGTAATATTTGTAAGTTTTAAGAGCATAAGTTCTATAAGAAATCGTTTATTATAGCTTGTCCGATATTGTACATCTGTTTCATTTATTATGTCCATAGCCTTATAAATAAAGTTGAGTGTGCATTTTTTCGATTGATTTAAATAATTATTTGCAATGTTTTCCGAAACTTCCAAAAGCTTTATAGTATTTTCGTTTTTACACATTAGTAAATTACGAAAATGTTCGGCTAGGCCATAAATAAAATATTGCAAATCGAAACCTTTAAAAATAATATCGGCTAATAATAATAATGCATTAGAAAAATTATTTTCAAGAAAGCAGTTTACTAACGTAAAATAATAATCGTAGTCAAGAATATTTAAGATTTTTATAACATTCTCGTAAGTAATATGATTATCAGAAAAGCTAGCAATTTGATCGAAAATAGAAAGAGCATCGCGCATGCTACCATCAGCTTTTTGTGCTATTATATTTAGTGCTTCTTCTTCGTAGGTAATTTTTTCTTGTGTAGCAACATATTTTAGTTGTTGTACAATATCTTTTACAAATATTCTTCTAAAATCGAACACCTGACAACGCGAAACAACAGTTGGTATAACTTTATGTTTTTCGGTAGTAGCCAATATAAATATAGCATGTAAAGGTGGTTCTTCGAGTGTTTTAAGAAAAGCGTTGAATGCTTCTTTAGTAAGCATGTGTACTTCGTCAATAATATATACACTATATTTACCAGATTGTGGTGGAATTCTAACATGACTAATTAAATCGCGTATAGCTTCAACACTATTATTCGAAGCTGCATCGAGTTCATGAATATTAAACAAAGCATTTTTATTAAAATTCACACACGATTCGCACTCATTACATGGTTCAATGTCTTGTGTAAGATTTGTGCAATTTATTGCTTTTGCCAATATTCGTGCACATGTTGTTTTACCAACACCACGAGGACCACAAAAAAGGTACGCATGAGAAATTTGGTTATTTTTTATTGCGTTTTTTAGGGTTATAACTACAGCATCTTGGCCAACAACCATATTAAACGTTGAGGGGCGATACTTTCTAGCCGATACTATGTATTCGCTCATATTATTTTGCTATTACTTTAAATTCGTCGACTTCCCATTGAGTAGCCGAAGTAGGACTAGTAGAAGTATATTTAAAACCTATGTATACTATTTTTCCAACATAACTACTTATATTTATATCGCCAGACGAAGTCCAAGTTGTAGAGTTTTGAGCAGGTAGTGTTGCTGTGAGCTTTGTCCAGTTAAAATTATTAGGATTGCTAATACCATCGTAATCGTAAGAAATCCATATAGTAAGAGGTTCGCTATTCGTAGGATCGGTATACTTTGTCCATGTTCTAAAATTAAATTTTGCACTTTGATAAGTAGTTAAATTTATAGGCGGGCTAATTAACCAATCTTCCGAAGCTTCGTCGGCCTGGTAACCATTAATAACCATGCATGTGTACTGTGAGCTCCAATACCAATTTTTATTACTTTTTACACTATAGGTAGTAAAATTGCCTTGAGATGTTGTAAAACTTTCGGAATATATTATAGATTCGAACGTTGCACTAGTATTCCAGTTAAAAATATCATTAATACTATTAATCAATATCTGATAGGTTGTACCGTAAATAGTTAAAATACCACGAATAGAGCCCATGCCTGGTGGGGTTTTCTGATAAGCAAAATCGGCATATTTGCTGGTTCTTAAAATTATTGAATTACCTGCCGAATCGAGTAAAGTTAAATTTGTGTAACTCGACATCTGCGATGCATATTCTACTCCTACTTCTTGAAACCTAATTGAATCTAGTTGTATATATGTACATATATCGTTTGTTGTTAACTGATTAATTTTTACCTTTTTTGGTTGGGGAGCATTACCTGGTAAACCATCTCTAAATATATGTGCGTCGATCATACTATTAGGTATACGGCCAATAGTATTGTTATCTTTATAACCAAGTTGAATTGTTCCACCATAGTTACCTAAAAATAATCCTTTACATTTAACTAGAACTTTTTGGCCTATTTTAAAAGTTGTGTATAAATTTGTTCTGTCTAAAGCTATCATAATCCCACCTGTACTGTCTTGAATAAAGAGAGATTTATATATGTTTCCATGTTCATCGGACGATATAACTACTCCTTGAATAATAATAGTGTCTTTTATCGAATCTAAACCACCAGAATATGTTGCCTTTAGCTGCTGAATTGTAGTATTAGCTTTAAAATCGACAGTTGGAATTTTTAGTGGTGGTTCATCGAAATCTTCTTTAATACATGAACATGCTAATAAAACGAACGTGATTGAGCAAACTAACTGAATTAAATTTTTATTTTTCATCATAGTTTAATATTTTTAAAAACGATAAGTTATTGTAAAATAGTATGTTCTACCAAAAACATACGAATATTTTGGTGGAAATTTGTTTACATTTCGATTTTCATAATCAAAACGAAGTTGTTCAAAGGCATAAGAAACTATATTTTGGTTATTTAATATGTTATTTACATTAAGGTTAAGCGAAATGTATTGTTTATTTATTTTCCATGATTTCCCAATAGAAAAATTAAGTAAAAATGCTGACTTTAATTTTTTTTGTTCAATAATTTCTTTTATAAGTGGATCATTTGGTAAAAGATTTAATACAGCTTCTTCGGTTCTGCGTAACGGATTTACTTGAATATAGTTATCGGTAGCAAAAACAAAATGCAAGCCAATAAACCAAAAATTACTGCTTTTGTAGTTTAAACCAGCGGTAACAATTTTTTGATATCCAGGCAGATTAAAATACTTTAAATACGAAGTTGTTAAAGTGTCTGGTTTCGAACCATTTGCGAAGTTTATGTATGCAATTGGACGAGAAATGTATTTATTTTGCGAGATATTAGCAGCCCCTTCAAAGAATAATGTTTTAGTTATTTTTACTTCGCCGGCAAATTCTATTCCTTGGTAAATTTTATCGACGTTTGTAAGAGTAACATTAACAAAAGTTCTATACTGATCGTGATAAAAACTCATTTTTTCAATATCATTATCAAAAGAAGTTTTATAACCACTTAATTTAACACGTAACATTTGACTAATAAATTCGTACGATAATTCATTTGAAAATACTGAAATTAATTTATTATTAATTGTAAGATCGCATATTTGTGGATTAATGAAATATGAGTTAAAAGACGGTGCTAAATTTTTATAGTATGTGTTATAAAATAACAAATGTCTTCCTGTAATTTTAAAAAGCAGGTTTCCTACGTAGCCATAATTTAAGAAATAATAAGTTTTCGATTTACCATAAGAATTGTTGGGATATCGTCCGTTTCGCATTAATCCTTCGCGTTGGTAACTTGAATAAGTAAAGAAAGGTTTAACACTAATATCGATTTTTTTAAATGTTCTTTCTACCTGAAACCACAGATAATGAAATTGATAATTAAATTTGTAATTATACCCGAAAATATCGCCTTTTTTTACAATTTTGTTTGGATTATTTAAATCGTTGTAAAGAATAGAATCGTTATTAGGGAAATCACGTTCTGCGTACTGATCAATATCGAGCCAATAGTTTGCTCCAAGTAAATCGTCAACTGTTTTATAATACTTATTAGTACCAAATTGCCCATAAATTCCAGCGTTTATTTCGGTATAGTTGTTTAATTGGTATTTTGTAAAAGTAGAATATTTTACAGAACTAACATCTTCGTGCCTTTTTTCAAGAATATATCGGGCAGATTTTCCTTCATTATTTGCTAAATAGTTAATTTGATACAAATTATCCCAATTTATTTGATAAACAAATGGCGAAGAAACCCAATACGATTGAGTATAGTGATAAACAACACTGTCGGAAGAATAATAAGAAGGTAAGTAACGATAATAATCGGGGCGAGGATCGTTTGCATTATACCAATTTAATGCTGTATTATTATAATGCCCAAATTGGTATCCTAAGTTGAAAAAAACTTTAAATTTTTTGCTAAAATTGATTTTATCGGATAGTACTATAAGTGGCTGATGAACACTTCGAACCTTTGCATTACGAATAATTCCATTCTGATAGCCCCAGTTTGGATTATAGTAATGAGAATTAAGCAGATTAAATGTTTCTTCGACAGCAGGTGAAGAAAGAGCCCTTTTATAAGAAGAACCAATTAGGCTTAAAGAAAGTGAATGTTTATTTAATACTTTTTCTATTGAACCATAATAAGAAAAGCCATCAAACCAAGTGCCTTTAATATAAGAGCGCTCAGCATACCTTTTAGAAAAACTAAAACTGTATGCCCACCCTTTTGGCATTAGTCCACTTGAATATGTGTATCGTATCTGATGGTTGTATGTTACATTAGAATTAGAATAAGTTAGTACATTTTGCTTTCTAACATCTGCAGCATTAATAATAATTTGAGTTGCCCCATTTACTCCTTGAATACCATAATCAAACTTTTGAATTGAATAGGAATTAATTTTATTTTTTGTAATGTTATTTAAGCCACTAAATATATTGTAATTTACATTAAAATCGTCCGATTCAAATATTGGTAACCCATTAATGAAAACAGTCTGATTGTCGTTTTCGTAACCTCTGTTTTTATGAAATAACTGACTATATTGATAACCTGTAATCCTAGAATAAATATCGTCAAAAGCATTTAAAATACTTCCATAAAGCTGTTTATCGGTTTGGTTATCTAATTCAATTTCTTGTATATTTTCTTCGGCATAAACTACCGAACGTATTAATGGGAAAAATAAAAAATTTGTGCCTTCTGAAATTGTAATTTTTTGATTTATTATTTCATATCCTTCAATCATTACAACAACATTATGATCACCATAACTTAATTCTATTGTAATTCTGCCTAAACTATCTGTATCATATCGTTTACCATCAATCCAAACTGGCACTGAAAAAGTAACTTTATTTACCGTATCGGAAAATTGTAATTCAACTTGTTTTACTTGTGAAATCGATAAAATAGTAAAAAATAAAAATAATATTACAATACTTAACTTTATTGAGTTATTACTCATGAGCGCAATTTAATAATACAAATTAAGCAAATAATATCAAAATAAACAAAATATTATACTATAAAAAACATCTTCTTTCTTGCAATAATATTGTTTGTAGCCATTACATTCATAAAAATTACCAAAAATTTACTTCTTCATATAACTTAATTTGAGAATTATACTTATAAAAACAAAAATTTAAAAAAGCCAATAATTTTACTTTTTTGCAAATAATAAGAAATTTAACTTTTTTCTCATCAATTTATTTAGGCTATTTAATTTACGCATCCCTAACAACAAATATTATGGAAATCTTATAAAAAAGCACATACTTTATTCATGCAGTTTATATAAGCCTACATAATTGATGTTATATCGTAAAAAAAATAAAAATTTGTTCGTTCATCTTATAATAACAAATTACAGCAATTTTAACACTAATCTTTAAATCAAACTACTTACAATAAAAAAATTGTATTAAGTGTTAAAAAACAAACTCATTCTTTAATAATTTTTTTACCACTTTTATCTATATAAGCATAATGCATACCTGTTGTATTATATTCCACAACAACGTTTCCTTGTTTATCTATAGCAATAAGTCCACCGTAGCCTCCTTGATTTTTAATAGTATTGTTAATAACGTACTTAGCACTTTCTGTAAGTGGTTTATTTGCATATTTCATTTGAGCAATAACATCGTAAGCAACGGAGTTTCTAATAAAATATTCACCATAGCCTGTACACGATACACCGGCATAGTTATTATCGGCATAAGTGCCAGCTCCAATAATAGGAGTATCGCCCACTCTACCCCATTTTTTACCTATTAGCCCACCTGTACTGGTAGCTGCAGCAATATTACCATATACATCAAGAGCGACACAACCTACTGTTCCTCCTGTTTTTAATTTTTCTTTCCATTTAGTAAATTTTTCAATCGATTCTGGCGTTATAAAATATGAATTATCTACCATTTCGAGTTGTAATTCTTTTGCAAAAGCTTCGGCACCTTCGCCTACAAGCAAAACATGCGATGTATTTTCCATCACTTTCCTTGCAAGCAAAACTGGATTTTTAACATGTTTAACACAAGCAACTGCTCCTGCTTTTAGTGTTTTACCATCCATTACAGAAGCATCAAGCTCTACCTCCCCTTTACTGTTTAATACTGCACCTTTACCAGCATTAAACAAAGGGCAATCTTCGAGCATCATCACAACTTTTGTTACTACTTCTAAAGCAGTAGCACCATTATTAAGCCATTTACTTGCACTATCAAGCAATTGATTCATAAAACGAAAATATTCTTTTTTAAAAACTTCGGGCAATTCTTCAGGTTTATAATTACCTGCTCCACCATGAACAACTACAACAGGTTGCGCAATCATACTTACACTTATTAAAACAAATAAGCTAATAAAAATATAATGCCTTAACATCTTCAATAATTTCAACAAATATATTTAAAAATTTCTTTGAAAGAAAAATACAATCACCATAAATTTCTTAACAAAAAAGCCTTTATCGGCTTATCAAAATAAATTTATTGTGTTTTTTGCTTTTAGTAGCCTTATATAATTTCTGATAACCTTCTTGCTTTTATAGTTTAGTTTTGAAAAAAAATTAAAAAAACAACTTTTAAAAAAATTGAGGTAATTTTCGCAAGTTTTTTAAAACTAATGTTTTCAAACCACCAATACTATGATGCTTAATTGCTTTATAATCTTCTTTCATTTTAATGACGATATTTTTAAGTGCATTGCTTTTACCGCCAATTGTCATTTTAACGATATATTCATTTAAGTAATAAATTTTTAAATCAGGAATTAATAATATACGAATCATCCATTCGTAATCGGCAGCAATTTTGTAAGAAGTGTCGTAAAAGCCATATTTTTCGAATATGTCGCGTTTAACAAACACAGATGTGTGAGGTGGCATCCAACCGTTATAAAGTTTTTTTCTACTGAAACTGCCCGCAATCCAATTACGAACAACATTTTCTGTATTTTTATCTTTTACATATTGAATATTTCCATATAAAAAATGAGGGCTGAATTTTTCAAAAGCAATAGCAACTTTTTCTAAAACAAATTCATCGTAATACATATCGTCGGCATGAAGCCACGTGATAATATTACCATTAGCTAATTTTATACCTTTGTTTAAGGCATCGTACATACCTTTATCGGGTTCCGATATTAATTTTATTGTTTTTATTGTGTCATATTTTTTCACTAATTCAAGGGTATTGTCTGTCGATTCTCCATCGACAATAATAAGCTCATAATTTCTAAAACTTTGCTTCAATACCGAGCGAATGCTTCTTTCAATAGTTTTAGAATTGTTTAGTGTTACTGTAATAATAGACATTAAGATAGACATTACCGGAGAAAATTTACTTTAATAATTCGTTTTAAAAAAATTTTCGATAATTGAATCAATATTTCTCAAGACATTTTCGTCGTTAATTTGAAAATTATCATTAAAAAAGGTCTCTTTATAAAGGAGAGGAGTAAAAGGGACTTTTACTGTATCGTTAGGATGTCGTAAAATAATTGCCGACGAAAAAAAACATGCCCAAGTGCTAAATGAACTTACAATAGAAGGAATAATAATTCTACTTTTTGAAATATGAAGTAAATCAATCATTGGATTATAAGTAGTTTTATAAAAAACATTGGGTATTGATAATAAATTTTTTAGTTGCTTTGCAGGTGAATCGGTAAAAATATATATAGGTAAAAATCTATTATATCTTTCTTTAAAAAAGTATATAATCTTAATAACATCGTCAAGTGGTGTTACAAGATTATTGTTGGCAACAAGTAAATCGCCCCTTCTTAAGTGAATGGATATTAATGGTTCGTCAAGATTATTATATTTTTCAATAATTCTTTTCTTTAAATTTTTGAAAATAAAATTTTTTATTAATTCTTTCTCATTAACATATTGATGAAGAAAATACTGATGTTGCGGATAAATACAAAAAACAAAAATCTCATTACTTTCGGGTTCTTTATTAAAGGGCTCATATATTTTAATAAACTTTTTTTTGTAATAATTCAATTTTACAATTGAGGTTAAACTTCTTGCTTTAAATATACCACCATAAAATCTTAAATCTTTCTGAATTCCTTTTAAATTACGAATATACGCACGCGGATGAAAATTTATCCAAGAAGAGCGATATAATTCAAGGTTATACTTTCGGGCAAATAAAAAAGCTTTTGTCCACACATACATTTTATTACCTAAACCTGCTGAAGTTAGATTAGCAAATACTATGGATTTTTTGATTGACTTGGAATTAAGCATATTATATTATTTTCAATTTTCAATTGATATGAATTATCTAATCGAGCAACCAAAATTCTTAACTCTTCTATACTAGGATAGGAATTAAATCCTTTGAAATCATTGGCATCGTCAATTAGAATAATATGTTTATACTTATTGTTTGACAGTATTGCTTTCAATTCTTCAGTTACCGGACATT
>JAOAFV010000012.1 GCA_026416095.1 Bacteroidales bacterium
CAATAATTTCGTCGCCTTCTTTAAATACTCCCATTTCAATGTAAGCACGAATAATAATACGTAAAGCATCTAAGCCATTTGCACAAGTAATAACATGCTTTACATTAATAAATTCGGCCAATTTTTGTTCAAAAGCTTTAACACGTTCGCCAAGCAAATACCATCCAGAATCAATAACTTCGGCTGCCACTTGCTTTAATTCTTCGGCATATTGCTGGTTTATATCTTTCAATGAAAGAAAAGGTATCATATATTTTTATTTGACTTTATCCAATTGTCGTAACCAATACCTTGCCAAGGCATACCGCGCTCGAAATTATAAGGCCAAGGATAATGTTTTTTATTTTTTGAATTAAAAAAAGGCATCTTACTTAGTTTGCCAACAGCTTTAGCAGGTGATCCATATATAAAAGTGTCGTCGATAAAAGAACCACCAACTGTTGAATTAGCACCAACTAAACAAAACTTGCCAATTTTAGTGCCAGGCAAAATAACACTTCCTGCAGCAATTTGAGTGTAATCGTCAATAAAGGAACCTATTAAATCGTCAGATGGAGGTGTTGGATCATTAGTTAAAACTACAAAAGGATAAATAAAAACAAAACTACCAATTATAGATTTCTGACCAATATTTACATAACTATGAAACCTGCAGTAATTACCAATAGTACAATGTCCTTGAATATCTGAATGAGTTCCAAAAGAGCAATGATGACCACATTTTGTAAATTCTCTAATAGTTACATAATGTCCAGTTTGCAAAAAATCGCCTAATTCGCAACCAGCATATATAATGTTATGACTTCGTATTAAACTATTACTACCAATTTTTAAAATAGGATTTTGATATTTTTCATTTGTATAATAATCAGCTAAAGGTTCTCCAATTACACAATCATTACAAATTATTGTATTATCTTCAATAATAACATTATCATAAATGATGGTATTATCACCAATTTTTACATTTTTTCCAATCTTAACATTTTTCCCTATTTGAATATTTTTATTATTAAATTTCATACGTTTATATAGTTCCATTATCGACAAAAACATTTTGACCAGTAATTGAAGAAGCTTCGTCAGATATTAAAAAAAGAACTGTTTTTGCAACCGATAATTTATCAACAGGTTTTTTCAAGGTAGTTCTTTGATAAATTCTGTTTTTTATTTCCTCATTAAGTGCCGAGGTCATTTCTGTTTCCATAAAGCCAACTACAACGCAATTAGAACGTATACCTTTTTCGCCCCACTCTCGTGCTGTATTTTTAGAAAATGCTTCTAAAGCGCCTTTGGTAGAAGCATACATTGCTAATCCTTTATAACCTGTATGTACAGAAATAGAAGAAATATGGACTATCGAACCTTTGGTGCTGAAAAGAAGCATATTTCTGATAACATATTTAGTGATCAACATTGGAGTAAAAACATTTACATTATACATCTTTAAAAGCGAATCAATGTTCAAATTAGTTATCAAATCGTCGTAAGCAATAGCAGCATTATTTATGTATGCATGAATTGGCTTATCCTTAAAGTATTTAAATAACTGACTTTTTATATCGTAATAATTACCCAAATCGTATTCTATCCATACAAATTGTTCTGAATATTGTTCTACTAACTTTTCTAATTCAACTGTTTTTGTTCGACTTATACCAAAAACTTTATGGTTATTTTTAAGGAGTTCTTTTAGAATTATTAAACCAAGCCCTTTCGATACTCCTGTTAATAATACATTCATAAACGTTGTATTTTACTCGCTCTGTTTAATTTAATTTCTTTTACAAAGTTTATTATTCTTGGAATTTTATATTCTTGTAATACCTTTTGAAGCTCTCTTCTAATTTCTTGTTCAGAAATATTTATATTGCATAAAACATCTGCGCAAACAATATTTCCGAGTACAGAACTTTTTTTTGAATAAACTACAGCATCAACAATACCATTAATATGTTTTAAAGCATCTTCCACCTCGTATGGGTTTACCTTAAAGCCTCCAACATTAATAAGTTCTTTATCTCTAGCAATAAACCTTATAGTTAATGGATTATTGTTTATAATTTCGACTATATCGCCTGTATTATACCATTCATCGCAAAAATTAAAATCTCCTAATAAAGAACGATGAATATAAAGTACATTATTTTCGATTTTAATTTTTTCAGGATCATAAATTACAAATTTATCGTCTTTTGAATTTAATAAACTACCTGCTTCGGTTAGTGCATATATATTATATATTTTAGCATTTGGAAATATATTTTTTAACTTGCTAATAATTTTCTCATTTAGGCGTTCGCCTCCAGTGGTGATGCTTTTTACAGAATAGAAGATGCTATCTTCAGAAAAGTTGAGATTATAAAAAGTAGGTGTAGCAGATATATGAGTGATATTATATTTTAAAATAGACTCTTTAATGTCGTTGGGTGACAGGTTGTAAAGTTGTACCATTGTATTACCATTCAAAAGTGCTTGAAAAAATACTTGAATGCCAGCCATATGAGTTGCATTATAAGCAAAGCCCCAAATATCGTTCATATGTTTTTCCGAAACTCGAACGTTTCTTGTAATAGTTCTGTAAGTATGTTTTACCATTTTAGGTAAGCCAGTGGTACCAGAAGTAAAAAGAACTATATTCCAATGTTTGTAATTATTTTCTACAATTTTATGTATCAATTCATTTTTACTTTTTATATTAAAATTATTGAAACAGAATATTTCATTTCTCAAATTTGAATCTTTAATTAAATTATTAATTTCGTGCTCGGTAAAATCAGAGTCAAACAAAATAATTGGCTTATCAATAAGCAACGACACAATTAAGTGTTTAAAATATTGGTAATAATTCGAGTAATGTGCAAATGTAGAATAAGTGGTTGTTTTTAGAATATCCTCAATTAAGTTATTCCAGCTAATTTCTTCTTTTGTATGAACATTGGCAAAAAATAAATCTTTCATTTTTTTGACAATTTTGTTAATATCTCACCTATGGTATTTACATTACCATCTTCAAAAATATCGATATTAAACATTGCTTCAATTCTTACAGTTAGTTCTGCTAAATCTAATGAATCGAACCCAATATCTTCCCTTAATTTCATGTTTGAATGTATTTCATTAATAGTAGCTTTACCTCTGTTAGACAATACTGTGTTGATTATTTCAAGTATTTGTTTTTCCATATCTCTTTATTTTTTATAGCTTAAAAAAGACTCATAATTTCTAATATACTCACCCTCATCATATTTTTCAGACGCTAAAACGAGACAAATACTACCCGACGAAAAATTAACCAACTCTATCCAAATTCCTGGAACAACGTAAAGGCAATGATAAGGTCTGTTTAGAGTAACAGTTCTTTTTACTTTACCATCGTTTAAAATAATATCAAAACTACCACTAGCAGCTACTATAAGTTGAAACAAATTTTTATGAGCATGACCTCCTCGGCTTTCACCGCCAGGAATATCGTATAAATAATAAATTCTATTTACCTGAAAAGGCATTGTTATATTGTTTTCTACAACTGTAATGCTACCTTTTTCTCTATGGTTTATAGGCAATTCAATAAAAGAACAATCAAAAACCTTTGTACGACGACTATCTACTGTAACTTGTTTTATATTAGGCAAAATATATGGCTTTTGAATATTATCGTCTTTATAAGTCAAATAATCATTATAATTACGAATATAATCGTTTTCAGAAAAATTTGACGAAGCTAAAACCAAGGCAATTGAGTTGGTAGAAAAATTTTCCATATGACGCCAAATTCCTGGCGGCAAGTACAACCCGTAGAATGATCTATTTAAATGAAATCTTTCAATTTTATTTTTTAAATCTACCACAACATCAAAGCTACCAGAAAGTGCTATAATAAATTCCTCGGTTGTTTTATAAGCATGCCCACCTCGTGTTTCTCCGCCTGGTACATCGTATATCCAAAAAACTCTCCTGATTATAAAAGGAATTTGATTTTCAGATTCAACAAAACTTAAATTACCTCGCAAATCGTAAACTTTTGGTAAATTTATTATATATGGTTCCTTCATTAATCTTATTGTTTTAACCTAATAATAAAATTAATAAACTTTTTTTATTATTTGGACGCATATTTATAATACGCCCACGTTATTCTTTTTATTTTTATAGTTTTTTCGTATATCTTTAATACAATAACTTATAAAAGTTTAACCACTTTCTTTAAAGTATCCTTATTTATTCTTAAAATCACTTTCTTGATATTCTATTTTGTTAATATGTTTTTTATTTATTTAAAACTCTTTCTTAACAAAGGCAGTAATTTTTTCCAGGTTGCTTAATCGAATAATGTATACTATAACTTACAATTTCAAAACATTATTAATAATATATGTTTATTCCTTAAATAAAGTTTTTTATTTTTATTTATCTACATTTTTAATAATTTGAGGTATTTGTGCCATTTTATTTTCAAAATAAAATTGTACAAAAGTTACTAGAAATCACTTATTTAGATGTTTTCTCTAAAAGCCTATATAAAATTCGTAACCAATTTGGTTTTACTTATCTGAAAATTTCTAAATTTGTTGGGTGAATAATAAAATTTAAACGTTTAAATAACCACAACCATGGTACCATCTCTAAAAATTAAACAATTTACAACTAATTTTTATTCATGGCAATCAAAAATTTAAATCTCAAATTGTTGCTTGTAAAATTAAATTTTGCATAAACTCCCTACTATACCTTATATTTTAGTTGAGCTGTATTGTTTATTATTTTTTATTAACTTTCTATCAAATTTTTCAAAATTAATTGTTATCTACCGACCTAAGAGGTGCCGCATCAATAAAAGTTTTTTAAATATTATAATAAAAAATTATTTATAATATGAGGAATAAAATACAAATACCCGATCTTTATAATTAAACCAAAATTACATTTCTTTTACTTCGAATGTTTTATGCATTTAATGTTATACATTCAATAGTTAATTGAAAAACTACAAAGAAAATTGCTGTAAGAATTTGCTGACAATTGTAAAATATAAAAGAACTAAACCTAAATTTTAGAAAAAAACGCCCCATGTTTTATTTTTCAATTTCAAATACGTGACTTATGACTTTTTTAACCCTAACAATTCTATTTTTAATCGTTACGTTGTCAAATATTAATAGAACAAATAGTATTTATTTTCTTAATAATGTTAATGTGTTAAAAGTAAAGGCTTTTATTTTAAACAATTTACCGCTTACATAGCGACTCTAAAAAAAATATACAAATAATGCTTTGTTTCTAATCTTTATTACTTTTATCGTGTAAATTAGTTTAGCCTAAAACAAAAGAGTTTTATTTAATTTAATGCTCCGCTTCTTCACTTACACTTAGTAAGTGAACTTTAATATTAGATCTCAATTTTTTACTAAAGGTTTCCAGTAACTTTATTTAAATCTTCGCCATTTTACTTACAGTAACTGTAAGTAAACATCTAAATAATATGCACAAAAATAAATAAATAAAATAAATAAAAAAACAAAAAATTTATACCAACTATTCGATAAAACTCCAATCGAGGGGAGTTCCTCTAGGAATATTAACTTTAGCTTTTTTTCCTAGTACTTCATTATAATATTTAGGATGTAATCCAACACCAGGTCTAATGCTTCGTATATTTTCGGAAGTAAAAACATCGCCTTTATTAATATCCTTCACAACAAAAAGCGAACGAGCATATTTTCTGCCTTGGATAATCTCAGCATCTAAAATATAGCTAGGTGAGCCTATTGCTTTTTCGGCATTTCTTATACTTTTTACCATTTCGGTGAATTCATTAAAGTCTAGAGAAAACTCAGAGTCAGGAGTTTTTATAGACTTATCGAGTATAAAGTGTTTTTCAATGACACAAGCTCCCATAGCAACCGACAGAATTGGTACAATATAACCCTCGCTATGATCGCTTAAACCAACCAAACAATCAAAACGTTTTTTCATATCAGGTATTGTAGCAAGATTGGCTTTCTCGATAGGAGCAGGGTACGACGAAGTACATTTTAACAATACAATTTTATTGTTGTTGTATTTTTTGCAAGCTACAATTGCATCGCTAATATCGTTTTCTGTTGCCAGACCTGTAGAAATAATAATAGGCTTATTTAGTTTCGAAACATATTCGATAAGGGGAATATCAAAAATTTCGTAAGACGATATTTTATAAGCAGGAGGATTAAATTTTTCAAGAAAATCTACTGCAGTAAAATCGAATGGTGTAGAAAAGCATATTAAATTATTTTCATTAGCAACTTTAAACAATGTTTCGTGCCATTCCCATGGAGTGTAAGCTTCTTTGTATAGTTCATATAAGGTTTTCCCATCCCAAAGTTTGCTACCTTTAATGATAAAATATTCATTATTGCAATCTATAGTAATAGTATCGGGAGTATATGTTTGCAACTTCACAGCATCGGCGCCAGTTTTAGCCACTGCTTCTATTGTTTTTATAGCAATATCTAAATTCTGATTATGATTAGCAGATATTTCGGCGACAATAAAAACAGGATTATTTTCTCCAATAGTTTTATCACCAATTTTTATATTATTCATGTTATTATATTTTTATCTACAATTTCTTTTAATGTATTGGCTATATAGTTCACATCATCCTCATTCATCTGGGGGAAAATAGGTAATGTAATTATTTCCTCATAAACTTTTTCGGCTACGGGGCATAGCCCTTTTGCTGTTTTTAAGTTATTAATATAATATGGATGCAAATGTACAGGTATATAATGTACATTAACACCTATACCTTTATTCCTTAGCATTTTAAAAAGCTCACTTTTAGTAATTCTAATTTTTTTAAAGTCAATTTTCACAACATATAAATGAAAGGCATGAGTTCTATCGGGTAATAATTCTAATGGTTTTATTAAGAAATTATCTTTAAAATGTTCGTTGTATAAGCTAGCAATGTAATTTCTTTTTCTCAACCAAATAGGTAATTTTTTTAACTGAGACATTCCGAGAGCACACTGAAAATCTGTTATTCGATAATTATAACCCAAAAAAGTCATTTCGTAAAACCAGGTTCCCATTTGTTCGCGCTGCTTAAAGTCGGTTGTAATACCATGATTTCTAAACACTTTACACTTTTGAGCATATTCCATATTATTTGTAAGAATCATTCCACCTTCGCCAGTAGTAATATGTTTTACTGGATGAAAACTAAAAACAGTAATATCGGCAATAGAGCCGGTTTTTTTATTTTTATAAACAGAACCTATAGAATGACAAGCATCGGAAATGAGTACCAGATTGTATTTTTTAGCAATATAAAGCAAAGCATCGTAATTACATGGTTGCCCTGCATAATCAACAGCAATGATTGCTTTGGTTTTTGGCGTTATTTTTTGTTCGATAAGTGAAGGATTAATTAAAAGAGTATTTTCTTCAACATCAATAAAAACAGGAATTCCATTGCAATATAAAACACAATTAACGCTTGCAACAAAAGTCATAGGAGTAACAATAACTTCGTCGCCTCGAGAAATACCTGCAGCAAAGCAAGCAGCATGTAAAGCAGCAGTGCCACTATTAACAGCAACAGCATATTTAGACTCACAAAACGAAGCAACAGCATTTTCGAACTCGTCGACTTTTGGGCCTGTTGTAAGCCAATCAGATTTTAAAACTTTAACAACTTCGGCAATGTCGTCGTCTTCTATATAATGTTTACCGTAAGGAATATATCTATTCATAAAATTCACAAATTAAAATTCTACAATTCAATTGATTTAATTAAATTTCTAACTTCTTCTATAGTTAATTGATACGAATTCGAATCGCTCGAATACTTAAATCCTTCTGGTACCTTCTTTGCATTTGCATATTTAGGCATCGACCACCACTGGAATGCAGGTTGAATAATATACATATCATCAATCTCGATTGTATACCTCGATTCATCTTCTGAAATAAGGACTTCATTAATTTTTTCACCTGGTCTTATACCTACAAACTCAATTTCACACCCGGGGGCAATGGCCTCGGCTATTGTCATTATGTTAGTAGAAGGCAATTTAGGCACAAATATTTCGCCTCCATTCATCATGTGTATACATTTAATAACAAATCGAACTCCTTGTTCTATAGTAATCCAAAACCGGGTCATTCTTTTATCGGTAACTGTAATTTTGCCAGTATCGCGTTGTTTAAGAAATAATGGCACAACACTGCCGCGGCTACCAATTACATTACCATAACGTGTACAACTTAATTTTGTTATACCGGGCGAATAAGCATTACTTTGAATAGTTAATTTTTCGGCACAAAGTTTTGTAGCACCATACAAGTTTATAGGATTAACGGCTTTATCTGTGCTAATAGTCATCACTTTTTCGACTCCACAATCTATAGCAGCATCAATAACATTTTTGGTACCCTCTATGTTTGTTTTTATTGCTTCTATTGGATTATACTCACAAGCAGGTACTTGTTTAAGTGCTGCTGCATGGACTACAATGTTTACACCATGAAAAGCCCTTTTTAAACGTTCGTATTCGCGAACATCGCCAATAAAATACCTAACGGGCGAATTGGGTCCATCAGGAAAGACTTGCCGCATCTGATGCTGCTTAAGTTCATCGCGACTAAATACAATAATCTTCTTAGGTTTAAAATCTTTTAAAACTACCTCTACAAATTTCCGTCCAAATGAACCAGTACCACCTGTTACTAGTATAGTTTTATCGGTAAGCATAAGGAGCCCTCAAATTAAAATTTTGTAAAAGTAAGAAAGTTTTTTCAATAAAATATCATGTATAAATCATTTTAGTTTAATTCTAAATAACATATTCATTATCGACTAATTTTTTTATATTCCCTCCATGCATTTGTAGCTGTAATGATGAGCTTAACAAGCATAACGACAGAAAGTCGTGCTTTTCATAATTTTTATTATAAGAAGTGAACCAGTTAAGATAATTTTGCAAGTACTTGACAAAAAAACTTCGTGAAGAACGACTAAAAACACTAGCAATCGTGCAATTCGCTGATTGATATGTTGCAAATGATTTGCCCCCTCGACTATTTACCATTTCCTGATTTTATTTTAACATGAGTAATGGCATGTGAGCGACAAAACGCTGTGTAACTATAATGACTATCCGTGCATAAAATATGCTCTTTGCTTAACTTTTTACTAAATGCTTTTTCTATGTTCTTTTTTCTTGTGCGACCACGACAAGCTACTTTAAATATGCGATTGCCATCTATACCCGTTGTGCCTATAATACTTACCACTTCATCGGTTATCCTTTGTTTCATCTTCTTAAATAGCGATTTTCCACGTTTACGTGCAGCACGTGTCAGATTAAACTTTCCCTTCTCTGAGTATGCTACATAAAAATCATCACTCTCTACTATTCCTTTGCTCAATTGAATATCATTGCTCTCTTGACCTAAGGCGGTTAATATCTTATGACGCCAATCAAACGAGGTCTGAATAGATATACCTGTCAGCTTCGCACACTTCTTTATACTGTTACCTTCTAACATGTAACGAATATACAACGGTAACAACTGCGGTTTCTTTAACCATACAACTACACTATTCGATGTACTGCGGAACTGGCAACCACATGACTTACACAAATACACCTGCTTGCCTTGTTTAATACCATTACGACGAAATTTTATACCACCACAGCGAGGACACCTTACCCCTATCCGATGAACCGATTCATTCTAACTTCTTACTACATCTACACTCACAGAGTTCAATAGATGCTGAATTTCTGAAATTATACTTTCTTGCTTTATAATACTTAACGTTTTAAATTGAGTTAAAATTGTTTTAACATATACTAAATTTTTATGCAAATATTATAATATTAGAACATAGCCAATTTTATTTATACTTTTTTTTTGAAAAATTACTTTAATCTTACAAGTAATTTTACTTACTTTAAATGTAAAATTTAAAATTATGTTTAAAGCTTATCTATTTAATGTTGTATTTTTTTTAAGCTTTGGCTTATTTGCAAATAATGTGCAAATATCAAATTTAGGCCTAGTAGGGCAAAATACTACCCTCGATTATACCATGATTCGATTCGATATATCGTGGGAAAATTCATGGCGTACTTCCACATTAGAAAGCAATTGGGATGCAGTATGAGTTTTTGCTAAATATAGAAGAAAAGCAGATTACTTTTGGTACCACTGTTATTTAAATGATGTAGGACATACAGGCCCAATATCGGCAACTATAAGTGCAGGTTTAGCTCGCACAGATATTCCGTTTCATCCTACTAGCAACCCTGCAGTAGGTGTTTTTATATATAGAAGTTCAAACGGAATTGGAAATATCAATTTTTCAAATGTTCAAATTAGATGGAATTATGGGGCTAACGGACTTGCTGATTATGATAGTGTAGAAATTTGTGTGTATGCTATAGAAATGGTATATATACCTCAGGGTGCTTTTTATGTAGGCGATAATGTTTTTCCAGGTTCTTCTTCATCTGGCTATTTTGTTGCAGGAACAACAACATCGCCTTTTCAGATAACATCCGAAAATACATTAACCATTGGTAATAGTGCACCTACTGAATTATGGGGTTCTTCTACGTCAGGTTATAACACTATCGGACCAACGGGTACTTTGCCTGCTACTTGTCCCAAAGGCTTTGGTGCATTTTACATCATGAAGTACGAGCTATCGCAACAAATGTATAAAGAATTTCTGAATAAACTTACACGAACACAACAAATTAATAGAGTTTCGGCAACTACAGTTGGTAGGTATATGAGGGATAATAATACTTCTACGACACCTCAAAACAGAAATGGAATAAAATTATTATTAGATCCTGGTGCACCATATTCGATGATTTACGGAAATGATTTAAATAACAATAATGTTCCTGATGAAAATGATGATGGAATGCATATTTCGTGTAATTGGATTTCATTTCGCGATTATTTAGCTTTTGCCGACTGGGCAGGTTTGCGTCCATTTACAGAATTAGAATATGAAAAAGCTTGTCGTGGACCTTTAAATCCTGTAGCTAATGAGTTTGCATGGGGAACAGTTCTATTTATCAATGCAACTGGTATTAATAATCCAGGCCAAAATAATGAAGTTCCTAGTAATAGTTCAGCTAATGTTGTTGGCAACAATAATATAAATGTACAAGGTCCTATGCGAAATGGGTGTTTTGCTGGTTCTACAACGAATCGTGTTCAATCAGGGGGTACCTTTTACGGAGTTATGGAAATGTCTGGTAATTTATGGGAATATGTAGTAAGTGTTGGTATTGCGTCAAACAGAACTTTTAATGGTCATTACCATGGCGATGGATTTTTAGACGTTAATGGTAATTCTAATACGTCAAATTGGCCATCTGATGGAGGTATTCGAGGTGCGGCATGGAATGTAACTACTTCTAGTAGTTTTCAAATTTCTGATAGAGTAAATGCATCATATGGATATACGACTCAGAGGTATGCTACAACTGGTATCCGCTTAGCAAGAACTGCTCCATAGATGTTATGCGTCACATGTTTTACATAGCACTTTTTGTTATTAGTTTTCGTATATTTGCTCAAAACAATAATATTTTTTATGGAGGCATTGCAAGTGGCGATGAAGTTTTATGTTATATTCAAAGCGATGCAATTTTAAACAATAATATATTTAAAGGCGGTAACTCATCCCATTTAGTAAAAATTTGTACTAGCCTTTCTGAAATTCCTTTACCAATTACTTTATTGTATTTTGATGCATTTGTTATGGATAATAAAGTATTAATTAAATGGGCAACAATGTCGGAAGTAAATAATGATTATTTTGTTGTGGAAAGATCTAAAAATTTAATTGAAAATGATGTGGTGGGTATTGTTGATGGTAAAGGAAATTCCAACGATGTTGTGCAATATCAATTATTCGATGATTCACCTTTTTACGGCATATCGTATTATCGTTTAAAACAGGTAGATTTAAATGAAAACTTTTCTTATACTGACTGGACCGCTGTTTATTTCGATAGTAAAGCATCTAGTAATTATGCAATTATTTATTATAATCCATCCAATGGTGAAATTATTATTGAAACCATTGGACTCGACATTTTATATGTGGAAATTATTAATGAGTTAGGGCAAATAGTTTATAGAACTAACCAAAAGCAATTTAATACAGAAAAATTGTCAAACGGTATTTATTTGATTAAGATTATTTTTGCGGATAAAACATATGAAATCAAGAAACTTGTTATTTACCATTAAAAAAAATAGAGTAAAAAGTATTTTTTACGAAATTAATATTACCCCTGCAGTTTAAATTTTAAAAGTATAATAATATGAGACCTTAGCAAAACTACCTAAAAAATAAGTTTTCTACAATTAAATATAATTTGAAAATCAATATTTTCCAAAATATTTAGTGTCCTTTATAAAAGGTTTTGCAAAATTCTTAATTCTTTATTTTAAACTTAGATGTTAAACTTATAAAATTTTTAATTTTAAAAGCTTTAACTCATTAAACGAATTATCTACTCCTCCTTTATATAATTTAATCGAATATAAACCATTATAAAAATAAACGTTATCTGATTTTTTTTTCTATTTTTTGATTATTAGTTTTAATTTTTCTGCTATAATAGACATTATTTTTTTTATCAATAAAATACACCAATTCATTTTTTTCCACTAAAAATAATTCATCACAATAATCGTATTATAAAATCGACACATTCATTTAATATAATTTTCCCATTTCCATCTATTAGGTTACACCTTTCAATAATATCTTGCTCCCCTGCAAAGTTATTTTTTGAAAATCCCAACTTTTTTAAACCATACGTCAGATAGTAATTTCCCGTTTTTATCAATAAAATTCTATTTATTCTCCAATTCAACAGGAGCAAATCCTTCCATAAAATTATTAGCCCAATCAAACCATTTGTCCGATAAAATGCTCCCACTTTTGGTTATAAAATTCCATTTTTTGTTTTCCCTTTGTATTCTTGCAAATCCATTGTAAAAAGGTGCTACATCTATAAACCATTTTTACAATAGAAAGTTTTTCTCTTCGTCTATAAAATTAAATCTACGATTATTATTTTTAACCATAGCAAAATCTTCATTAAAATTATAAATAGATCTCATCCATTCTTTAAAAACAAATTTTCCACTTTTATCTACTAAATTATATTATCATTATTATTTACAACTATTGCAAAACCGTTTTTAAGTTTCTTTACTATTTTATAAGATGCGCTTGTTTGCATAATTTTTTGCAAATATCCACGAAATTTTTCGAAAATCAAACATAAACGAATAAAAATACAGTCGCATGTTTTCAAAGTTAACAGCATCCACCTAATTTTGAAGGTTAAAAAAAAATTAAAGTTATGATAACTAACAAGAAGAAATGCTGACTGAATATGCACAAAGATAGATTTTTTTTTGCTATTTATGATGGAAAAAATGTGGAAAGATAAAAGAATATTCCACACTAATTAGTTTGATATATTCTATGGGACGATACCTTCAAGCGGTAGGTGTTAAAGAAGTAACATTTGAGAGCACTGATATTTATTGGGTGCAGGTATAGAATATTTTAGAAGAGATGGCGTTTACTTTAATATTGGTTAATCTATTAAACAAATGCCAGGACGTAAAAGCGATATAATGGATAGCTGTGCTTTTGTATAAAGGGTTATTATGAGGTAGTTTAGCTCCGTGCAAAAAGATTAGAGAGTTAAGAGCATATAGCCGTAGTATTATAAAGTTACAATGTAAGCAAGTTTCGGTATTGCAAGAGATGGGACGTATACTAGGGATTGTAATATTCAGGTTATCAATTTTATGAGTAACATTTCAGGTTAAAGCATTTTAGGTATAGTTAAACAAATAGCAGAAGGTGAAAACAAGTCAGAAGTTTTAATGAAATTGATTCATGGACGCATTATTAACAAGTATAGCAAGGAGTTGATAAGAAAATCTCTTGATGGGTTTATTACACCTCATCATCGGTTTTTATTGAAGCAATCGTTAGAGGAATAAAATTTGTTAGTACAACAAATTGAAGATTGTACATCAAAGATTGAGAAACTTTGCCGACAGCATTATCAAAAGTAAATAAGCTTATTGCTTACTATTCCGAGTATTAATCGCATTGCTGCAATGATTGTGATAGCTGAGACATATGGGGATATGAAAGTATTTGAGAATAGTGGAAAGTTTACAGGATAAATTGGCCTGCAACCGAGAAATGATGAGGGCGCTGGCAAATATAAGAGTATTGCTGTAACCAAAGGTAACCGGTATTTGCGATCCACTTTAGTTCAAGTTGTATGGGCGACATTTCTAATAAAAGGTTTTTACTTTAAAGAAAAATTTAACCATTTGGCTGTAAGGAAGAGTCGCTAAAAGGCACTCATTTCAATAGCAAGAAAAATAGCCGTATTGATATGGAACCTATTGTATTTCGGGGTAGCTACAATCCCAACAAGATAAAAGTGTAAGAACCTGCTAAAGTACAGGCAAAAATAAACTATCATCAAAAAGAAATAGAATGATTAAAAAAATTGTTATAATGCTAATGCCTTAAAGGTCGGGTATGTTTATGGTGGCTAACAACCCCGTTTGCAAATTGACCAATGCATCTGTATCGCCAATGTGGCGGTACTTAAGAACACAAACATGAGTTAATGCTTTGTTAGAATACAAAGTCAAATTCGCAGAGGAAACTCACCTCATAGGCGTCGTAATTTGGTTTAATTTCTTAGAAGATTTATAGAGTGAAAAATCAAAAAAAAATGTAAAAAAAAAATTTTAAAGTTAATTAGTTAATAAAAATTAAGAGTGTAGGATAAAAAAGTTAAAGAAAGTTAAAAGTAAGAAAGAAATTTATTTTTAAAACGAAATTTGAAAAGTTGATGTTTCCACCCTTTGCTTCTATTTTCTTTTTTTTTGGTGAAATAGTTAAAAAGGAAAAAATAACAATAGTAACTTAGAAGCAAAATTATTTTATAAATTATTCAAATAAAAGAAAAAGCGAATAATGTTGCATAAAAACATTTTACCAATATGTTTTAAATGAAATTATGGTACTTGAAAGGAAGATTTGAAGATTTATAAAAAAGAACAACCAGGTTATTTATATAGTTTTATAATAGGCTTTTAGTAATTAGTATTGGTAATCTTAAACTTTCGGGGCTAAGAACACGCAATAGTGGTTTTTTGTCTAATATCATTTCTCAACTATATCAACGATGTAGCGCCAACAAAACCTACGAGAATTTAAAGCCTTGAATTCCAAACTTCTTGATCTTAACTATAATTGCCCATTACACATATGCCTATCATACCTTTGTTGAAATTGATAACTAATCGAAAAGAATTTTTATTTTTACAGCAATAGTAATAATAGAGTTTAAAAGAACATTTTAGGCTTTTTTATTTTCCACTTCAATGAATCAAAAGATTGCTGGACGCAAATAATTTAATAACCTTTAAAACATAGACTTACGTATTCTCTATAATTATTACCGACGATTTTCCAAATTTAACCGAACTCATAAAATCTATGTTTCCTTATTCGTTACATTAATTATGTCTTGTACACCTAAACGAAATCTTAAAAACAACCTATTTAAAAACAAATATCTTGCTATAAAAATAGAAATTGATAAAATTAAATTCTTTGCAACTCCTTTCAACAATTCTGATAACACTCTTGCCAATGACTTTCTTCCCATTATCTCTTCTTATAAATCTTTTGCCAAAACTCTTGCCATTAAAGCACATTTCGATCTAAATTTTACTATTTTTCTCCTATCTCCGTCAAATTTTTCTATTTATTCTAAATACTTTCTACCATTTAACTTACTTATTAAATTCAAATCTAAATTGTTATACTTTTTTCAATAGCGAAAAAATAATAGTCATTTATACATTTTTCTTTTTCAGATCTCTAAAAAGTGGGCTAATGAGATTTCTATTATTAAAGATTTTTTACATCAAATTAAAATTTTGTTTTTTAAATTTTTTAACTTTATCTTTACACAAAATTATTAAGATAATTCTTTAATTAATTAAACAAAAAGGAGGTAAATATGTTACATGGTCCGGCCGTGAAACTTGACGAAGATAAGGCTTCTAAAAAGAAAGCTTCGTTAGGCGTAAAATTATTTTTCGTGTACTTGCTGTTTTATGCAGCATTTACATATATTAGTATATCTCATCCATCATGGATGAGTACAAGAATCATCTTTGGCTTAAATTTAGCTATTGTATATGGGTTTAGCCTAATTATAATTGCCATAGTGATGGGATGGGTTTATCATATGATTTGTAGTCGTTATGAAAGACAAATGAATAAGGAGGATTAATTATGATATACGATGTTTCATTTTTAGCAATTTTGTTATTTGTAGTATTTGTTGCTATAGTTCTAGGACTTTCCTTTTATTATGGAAGGAAAACAAAATCAGCTTCAGGATATTATGCGGCTGGTGGCACTATTCACTGGGGTGTAAATGGTATAGCTTTCGCTGGCGATTATCTTTCGGCGGCTTCATTTTTAGGTATTTGTGGAATGATTGCATTTTCAGGATACGATGGATACTTATATTCTATTGGATTTTTAGCAGGTTGGGTTGTGGCATTGTTCATTGTAGCCGAACCATTAAAAAGGCTTGGCAAATACACATTCACCGATGCTTTAGATGCAAAGTTTAATTCTCGTTCTATAAAACTTACAGCTTCTATATCAACTTTAATTGTTTCATTATTTTATTTAATTCCCCAAATGGTTGGCTCAGGAGATTTGGTTGTACCATTACTTGGCTTGCCTCATTGGATGGGCGTCGTATTGGTTGGTGCTATTGTTATTATCATTGTAGCTACAGCAGGAATGACATCTACCACTTACGTACAATTTATTAAAGGTGGGCTACTTATCATTGCTTCCATTATTCTTACAGCAAGTGTTTTAATTAACGGTTTTAACAAAAAGCCATACGATAATTATCATGAATTTGTAACAGCTACAGCAATTAAATCGGGCAATGAATGGAAAGTTGTTGATAACGAGAAGTTAAGTATTATAAGAATTATCGAAGTAAAAGATAAACAATATGCAAAAGTTAAATATGAAGGTTACGACAGATATTTTCAATTGATTAGGCAAAATGATTCGTTATACCAACTTGTAGAAATGATTAGCATTGCTCAAACGCCTACAGGTACTCTTTACAATGGTGCACCTAAGGAAGAAAGGAAGTTTTATCAGGTAGGTCATTTTCATAAAATTATAGATAATGGCAAAGAAATAGAATCAACGGGTAGCTTAAATCCAATAAACTTTTTTAGCAAGATCGAACAAAGCGAAATAGTTCGTTTTAGCAAAGTAAATTTTCTGGATGGTGAAAATAAAATAACTGCATTCTATCAGGATATTACTCCTGGAACAGCAATATTAAAGCCAGGACTGTTTTATAAACTCGAAGGTGCTACAATTTGGCAAAAATTAAATTTTATTTCACTTATGCTGGCTTTATTTTTTGGTACTTCGGCATTACCTCATGTGCTAATTCGCTATTACACTGTACCTAGTCAAAAAGATGCTCGTAGATCAACTATTGTAGCCGTCGCTACTATTGGCTTTTTTTATATGCTTACTTTATATATGGGCTTAGGTGCTATGATTAACGGAGTTATTGATGTAGAAAGCTCGAATATGGCTGCACCTTTATTAGCTAAATACTTTGGTATTGGTTTATTTGCTTTTATTACAGCGATTGCCTTTGCAACAATTTTAGGTACAGTAGCCGGCTTAATTACTGCTTCTTCGGGAGCTATAGCTCACGATTTTATCGACAATTATTTAGGAAAAAATCTATCGGAAAAAGCCAAAGTAAGAGCCGGACGTTTAGCAGCCTTTGCAGTAGGGTTAATTTCAATTATCTTAGGTATTTTATTTAAAGGAATGAATGTTTCGTTTTTAGTTGGTTTAGCGTTTTCGATAGCAGCATCGGCTAATTTACCAGCTATATTGATGATACTTTTTTGGAAAAAAACTACATCTAATGGCATTGCTGCTTCAATTATCACCGGAATTATTATGTCGGTAGGAATTATATTGTTATCACCATCAATGTACGAACGCTATGGATTAAATCCGGCCGATGCTCCTATTCCTATCGACAATCCAGGCATTTTCTCAATACCCGCATCGTTTATAGTTCTTATTATTGTATCGTTATTAACACAAAAAAATAAAGCAAAAGAAGTATCATAAGAAAATATTAAAAAATATCATTATTATCCAAAATAATTTTAAAGGTAAAATAAAAAATAAAGAGAAGAAAATTCTTCCTTTCTTTGTTTTTTGCTGATAATTAAAACCTAATTTTTAAGAAAAAAATTTAATCA
>JAOAFV010000026.1 GCA_026416095.1 Bacteroidales bacterium
TTAAAGAAATATTGAAAGTACCCATTCGTTTTCTTTTAACCAGTTTTAGTTGCCAAATATGGGATTTAAAGCACACTTCTGAAATTCGAGTAGTTCAAACACAAAATTGTTTTAGTTGCCAAATATGGGATTTAAAGTCTATTGTTAGAGTATAATAATTTTTTGTACTTATTTGTTTTAGTTGCCAAATATGGGATTTAAAGCAAGTTTGTAGGTTGTTTTTGTATTACTGTCTGATTGTTTTAGTTGCCAAATATGGGATTTAAAGTTATTTATGCGGCTTTCAGGATTTGAGTTTTTTTTCGTTTTAGTTGCCAAATATGGGATTTAAAGAGGATTTTAGAAATTGCAAAAAAATTTTTGTTATGAGTTTTAGTTGCCAAGTATGGGATTTAAAGATTAACTACTTGGTAGTATTTTAAATTTTATAGGCCGCTCGTGTTACGTTGTAAATAAAATTAATAAACCTTAACCAAAGAAAAAGATTAAAATACTGATAAAAGTCATTATAGTTTGGTAGAAAATAATTATATTTTTGTATATAAGTTTTTAAAGTTATGTTATTATACGAATTTACTTGCTATTATTGCAGAAAGTTTGTTCAAGGTCGTCGTCCAATGAGAACAACCGGCCAAAGGTTAAATATTAAAGACGAATTAAATTTTTGTAGTTACGATTGTTTTTGTAAGTTTCTCTGGCAAAAAAGGGAAGAAATTTATAAAATGATTGGAAAATACGCTGACCCACATTATTTCGAAGTTGTTTTGAGAAATAATTACGATGGAATAAAAGTGGTAATATATTTTTCGAGCTTTATTGACAATGAAATTACTGATGCTGTTATAAATGAATTAAAAAAGAACGGTATTGATTTTTTTAAAATATAAATAATTAATTGAAAAAAAAGCTTAGAAGTGTTAATTTTAACAATTAGAATGTAAAAGGCTTTTTATATTTTATAGGTTTTTAGTAAATTGTTTTTTTAAACTTTATTTTATCTAACTTTGCAGAAATTTTTATCGTTTGAGAGAGAAAAAATTTTTAACAGGTTTGTTTTTTGTTTTATTGGCAAATCTATTCATAAAACCTTTCTGGATGTTTGGTATAGACCGTACTGTACAAAACATGGTTGGTAGTTCCGAATACGGATTATATTTCGCACTTTTTAATTTTACACTTATTCTTAATATACTTTTAGATCTAGGAATTACTAATTTCAATAACCGAAATATTTCGCAACATAATTTTTTGCTTAACAAACACTTGTCGAATGTTTTAACTTTAAAGTTTGTTCTTTTCTTTGTTTACTCAGTAGTAATATTTACCATTGGTTTTATTATTGGATATAACAGGCGACAGTTTTTACTGCTTGTTTTTCTTGTAATAAATCAATTTTTATTGTCTCTAATATTATATCTTCGCTCTAACGTAACTGCTTTACAATTATTTAAAACCGACAGCATTCTATCGGTACTCGATAGATTTATAATGATTATCTTCTGTTCTATTATTATATGGACAAATGTTTTCCCTCTTAAAATGAGCATAGAAGTTTTTACCTATATACAAACTATTTCTTATTTGATTTCTGCCATCTTTTGTTTTTACATAGTGCTAAAAAAGAGTGGAAGAATTAAATTAAAATTCGACTATCACTTTTTTTTGGTTTTTCTTAAAAAAAGTTATCCATACGCCTTACTTGTTTTGCTTATGTCGTTCTATAACAGATTCGATGGCGTTTTGTTAGAGCGCTTGCTTGAAAATGGCGAATACGACGCAGGAATATATGCTCAATCATTTAGAATATTAGATGCTCTTTCAATGGTTGCTTATTTATTTAGTGGTATATTATTACCAATGTTTTCTAATATGCTTAAGAAAAAAGAAGAAATATATCCGTTATTACAATTGTCTTATCGTTTAATAATTGTGCCTTCACTGATATTTATTGTGATTTCAATATTATATAGCGATAAAATTATAGACTTACTCTATCACCATAACCCACAAAATTATTCCTCGACGGTTTTTAGAATTTTAATAATAGGGTTATTTGCTACAGCCACTACTTATGTGTATGGAGCCTTGTTAACAGCTAACGGAAATTTAAAGCAATTAAATATTATGGCTCTCTTAACTTTATTAATTAATATAAGTTTGAATTTTGTTTTAATACCTAAATACAAAGCAGTGGGATCGGCTATAGCAAGTGCTAGCGCTCAGTTGTTTTCGGCATTCTACCAGATTTTATTGGCTAATAAGGTTTTTAATTTTAAAGTAAACTACAAATTTATTAGCCAGTTGTGTGGCTTAATTATAATTATCGTAATTTCTTATCTTTTACTTAACTTATTTGTACTTAAATGGTATGTTGTTGTTTTTATGTTATGTATTATCTCTTTTGTTTATATTTATATGACAAAAACATTAGAATTGAAATCAATTGCAAAAATGTTTTTATATAAAAATGAAACTTTTTAATAAAAGATGCGTTAAACATTATGCTTTAAATTTTTTTGATAATGAAAAATACAACTTTTGTCATAATTTTTATTTTTATTATTTCTAATTGTTTTTCACAGGGAAACATTAGAATAACAGGTGGTACTCTAAAAACAAGTTCCAACCCTGTAGGGGTAACAATAAATGATTTTAATTTTCAGAATAACAGTAACAGTACACACAATTTACAAAACTCTACGTTTATATTTAAGGGTTCTACCAATACTTTTTTAGGTGGTAATTTTTCTACTACTTTTTACAACATAAGGATTGCAAAAAGTACAGGGGTGTCGGTGTATTTAACACAACATCAAACTGTTAATAATCAAATATACATGGAAAGTGGTGATTTAGATTTAAGAAATTATAATATTACACTTAGCTCTACAGCTACTCTTGATAATGAAGCATTCAATAGAAGAGTAAAGGCAACCGATGGTACTAACGATGGTATGGGAACAGGATATCTAACAACTACAAGAAATAATCCTTCGGGAAATGTTGCTAATTTGGGGTTGAATTTTACACCATCGGCAAATCTTGGGAGTACGGAAATTCGCAGAGGACACCAAAAACTACAAGGTTCAGGTTCGTATACAGGCAACTATAGCATTTTTAGGTATTACAGAATTATACCAACTACTATGAGTACACTTACAATAAATAATTTTTATTATTTTGGTGGATCTACAAACCCCGAGCTAAATGCTCACCCCGAAGCAAACTTACAAATGTTTCAGCAAGTAAATTATGGTGGTCCAAATTATTGGCAACCCCGCCCAACAACAAATCTTGATATTACAAACGATTACCTTTCAAGTACTACCTCTTTACCAGGTACTTTAAATTATATTCTTATAACTCTTGCAAGTACAAGCACACCGCTACCTGTTGAATTAACATATTTTAGTGGTAAATGTTTAGATGGTAAAATTATGCTCAATTGGCAAACTGCCAGCGAATATAACAATAGCGGTTTTGTTATTCAGCGAAGTATCGACGCACATTCTTGGATAAGCATAGGTTTTGTTGAAGGTAAAGGATTTTCTAATCAAACAAACAATTATTCCTTTATTGACAATATTAATACTTATGCTTTTTATCGGTTGTTACAGATTGATTTTGACAATAATATTACTTATTCCGATATAATTTCTGTTGTATGTAATCAAGATGTTACTTCGGAATTTGACGTAATTCCTGTATATCCTAATATTGATAATGTTAACATAATTGTTAAAGGAATACCAAATAATGTCTATAGACTGGAATTTATAAATATAATAGGTCAAAAAATATATAATAAAGAAATTAAACTAACCGAAAATTCTCAACTAATAAACTTATCGCGAAATATATTTGCAAGTGGAGTTTATTATATAATAATGTCGTCTAATACCGATATTATATGCAAGTCAATGTATATAGAGTAATTAAAAATTTTTTAGTTTTTTCATTCTATTGACTCACGAACATCAATAACGGTGCCCGAAATGTAAATATTTTCGCCTGCAAGTGGATGATTAAAATCGAAGGTAATTGTTTCATTGTTGAATTCTAATATTGTGCCTTCAAGTTCATTGCCATTTTCGCTTCGAAAAGTAATAATATTACCTATAAAAATTTCGTCAATAGGTAAATTAAGAGTGTTCCGTTTCATTTTAATAATGGCTTTTTCGTCGTATTCTCCAAATGCTTGTGCTGGTGTTAACATAAATTTAAATGTTTCTCCTTTCTTTAAACCCTTGATATTGTCTTCGAATGCAGGAAATATTTCACCTACCCCAAATATAAATATAAGGGGTTGATCTTCGGTATATTCCTGGATTTTTTCTCCCTCATAACTGTCTAAACAGATAGTTAGGGATAATTCAACAACTTTGTTTTTTTCAATAATCATAAAAAGAATTTTTAATTAATTTAACTTTTAAAGGTAATATTTTTTATAAAAAAAACATAACATAAAAAAATTTTACAATTCAAAATTCACTCTTATAACAGGATTTTCGTAAGGTGAGTATTGATTTTGATTGAGATTGTACAAAATAATTATGCTCATATAACTCCGTTCGCCAATTCTTACTCTATATCCTCCACCTGCATAAACGTTATGAACTATAAAACGTTTTTGGATGCCTACCAAATAAGGATTAAAATATTTTGATTCCAAACTCATCCATTGGTATTCGCCATGTACAAATATTGAGTTGGAAAAATAGTATCTTGCAAAATAGGAATTTCCAAATATTGAAGTCGATATATTGCTATTTAAGTGATTAAAGTTGTAATAAGTGTACAGTATTTGAAAACCAATCGAAAAGTTGTCTGTTATTCTATATCCTATGAGTGGCGAAAATTCTATAAAAGTTTCTTGACCGAATTGCAATCCAATATTTCCTCCAAAAAATACTTTATGCCAACTAAAAAATTTTTCATTTTTGTTTTTTTCTTGCAATTTATAATTAGTACTTCCATAAAATTCTTGACAATATGTAATTAAGTAAAAAAAACAAAATAATATGACTAAAAAACTAATTTTTTTCATTTTCTTTTTGCCAAATAATCTTTTTCCCGAATCCTAATGTATTATCTGTATATTTAATGTAAGTAAAATATAAAATCCAAAATTCCGATTTGGTACCAATGGCCACAGGAAATCTTTTGTAATACAGTTTCTTGATAAAATTAAGGGTATTGACGTCGGCAATTTTAACTGTTCCTTTAAATTGAATTCCCTGAATTTTCCCAATTATCTTGGTTTCTAACGCAATGGTGCCAACAACACTGTTATTATTAAGCATCATTCGACCATGTTTTGTGTCTAAATCGGTAGTAAATATCAAGGCCATTTGTTCTTCCCAGAATGCATAAAAACATGTAGCAGTCCACAACTCATTATTATCGTAAACCGATAAGTTAAAAATATGGTGTTTTTTTATAAATTGCGTTATAAGAGTTAAATCATCCTTGTTTTTTTTGACTTTTAGATTTTTATTTTTAAAAATTATTCGTCCCATTCTATTTTATATTTTAAATTACTTTTAATATTTTCTTTTATGCTTGTATCTTTTTTAAAAAGCCCAAATTCTGATTTTAATATTGTTTTAATTTCTACTTTTTCATTTTTAATACTTTCTTTAATTTGTTCTTTCATTTTTTTTGAATCGTACGATATTTTGTAATTATTTGTAGTTCCCTTAATATTTAGATATAAGCTGGTTGAACCAAGACCATCGTTTTCTACAATGCCGTATTCCTGATTCTCTTTTTTTCTATTACGAGCTTTTACACCCAACCATTCTTTCAGAAACAATCTTATGTGATAATCTATATCGTTATCGAAACTATGTTCGCCGCTAACTTCAATATTAAAAGCATTACTCTTTATTTCCATATTGGGTATTAGTATCTTACGGTCTTTAATAAAAATATTATTAGTTATATCGGAGAATTTAATATTACGTATTTCGTCGAGCGAAATATAATCTGCTAACTTATACAAAGGTTCAAAATTTATAAGCTGTCCGTTTTTTATTAAAAATTCTACGTCTGCAAATAAACTATTTTCTATTAAATTAAGCAAACTATCGTATTCCATTATGCAAAGATTTATAACCGAATTAATTGTTCCGTTAATGTTTTTATCGGTTATGTATTGCTGCCCGAAATTATTGAGCGATGAAAATAATTTTTTTACATTGACATTTTTTAATTCACCATAAAATTTAATAAAATGCTTACCTTCATGATAATTATAGAAAAAATTTCCTTTGGCCTTTCCTTCAAGCAACTTCATTTCTGTATTATTAAAGCATACAGAACCTGAAAATGTTTTAACTTCTGAATTAATATCGGTAATTTTAAGGTTATCGTAATAAAAGTTATTTATTGTTAAATTTCCTGTTATATCAATATCTTCAGGAAAACCAAAGTTATATACAACCGATGAACTATCTTCAGAAGTAAAATTTTTTATGTCGAACGTAGGTATATTAATGTTTATGTGTGCAAATAATTTTGAATTATCGTTGAATAGGTATGTAAGTACATTATCGAAAGTTCCTTTTATATAAAATTCTGTATTATAAACTTTAAAGGTTAAAGAATTTGTATGGGCAGTATTGTTTTTAATTTCAAAAGTAGAATTAATGTCAGATACAATGTAATCTGAATCCTTATACTTGTAAGAAACATTTTTTAAAATAACTTTACCTTTAATGTTTGACTTTTCAATTTCTTCGGGTTTTATATCTAATAACGACCTATACTTTCCATCGATAAAAAGCGAAAAAAAAGCATCGCCTTTTATAAATTCAAAATCTTCTAAATTAAACAACTTTTGATAATTTTCTAAACTAATAAATCCATTAAGTTTTAAATTAACTTGAGGATAATTAAAGTTTTTTATTACTCCATTTGCAATTATTAAGCTGTCGTTAAAGTAGGCATAAAAAGTATCTATTTTTAGGTAAGCTAAATCAAGTTTTTGTTTTTCAAAAATATTTAAAGAACCTAAAAGGTTTATATTTGTAAGAAAAAAATCATCTTTCTTAGAAACTAAAGACCCATTGATAATTTGAAATTCTGATGAAATTGTAGGTAACAAATTTTTTCCGACGTAGCCATTAATCCTTAAATTAAACGTACAAATTCCATCGGCTTTATATCTTTCTAAGTTTTTTTTAATTTTTTCGTTTGCTATAGTTAAAATCTTTTTTATATCAAGATTGTGAGCTTGTAAGTCTATGTTTATAAAATCGTTATTTGCTTTTATCACGTATTTGCCTTTTATAATAAATTTTAAATCATCTATATAAATTTCTCCTTTCTTAATATCTAACTCTTTGTTAATAACATTGGCTATTAGTTTCAAATTTGTTGTTTTGGTTTTTAAATAATTTTGTTTATTAATAATAAATTTTTTTACACTAAGATTCCCAATTGTTTTTAATGTAAAATCAGATTCATAAAAATTGCCAGATAATTTGAAATTGTTTGAATAAAGAACTAACTCCATTGGAATTGCATTATTATGTAAGCATAGTAATGTATTAATAAATTTTATTTTGTTTAGATTTACTTTAACAACTTCGGGCTTCGAAGTATCGTGACGTACTATTTGAAAATTAGTGTTACCTTTTTTATCGAAAAAAAGGTGAATTTCGGAATTTTTTATTTCTATTCCGTTAATAACATAAATTTTTTTTAAAAGTTTAAAAACATTGAAACTAACCAAAACTGTTTTGGCTTTAAATAGAGTATCGGTATTTATTGTAAATTCTTTTTTATTAAAAGTATTACTCGATAAAATAACCACAGACGAAAATTTTACCGATACATCTGGAAACGTTTCCCAATAAGAAATATCAATGTTTTTGACATATAGTAGTACTGAAAGATTATTGTTTAGGTAATTAATAAAAAGTTTTTTTATGTTATCGGTGTTAAAGTAAACAAAAAGAGAAATACCCGATACAATTAAAAAAAAAGTAAAAATTAGTATAAATAATGTCTTCTTTAGTAATCGCAACTATTGGTATTTATTGCTCAAATTTATTAAATTTTAGCGAAATAATAAAATATTGAAAATCTAATAACATTGCCTTTATTAATGATTTAGAAGTTTTATTATTATAGTATCCATGAGTATTTACGGTGAAAGTAAAAAAATTACTGAAAATTATTTGTAAAACAAAAAAAATAAGAATAAAAAATTATACATTTGTAAAAATTTTATTTTATGCCATCTATATCAGAAAAAGCGAAATTAATGCCTCCATCACCTATTCGCAAATTGGTGCCTTTTGCCGAAAAGGCAAAACAAAAAGGTATAAAAATTTATCATCTTAATATAGGGCAGCCCGATTTACCAACACCAGAGGTTGCTTTAAATGCAGTAAAAAATAATAATCTCGAAATTATTGAATACGGACATTCGGCTGGTAACTTGTCGTATCGTAAAAAACTCGCATTATATTATCAAAAAGTTGGAATCGATGTAAGTTACGAAAACATATTAATAACCACTGGCGGTAGCGAAGCCATCTTGTTTGCATTTATGGTATGTCTTAACCCTGATGATGAAGTTATTGTTCCTGAGCCTTATTATGCGAATTATAATGGTTTTGCTGTACAAGCAGGTATAACTATTAAACCTATCGTATCTTCTATAAAACAAAATTTTGCATTACCTCCAATAGAAAAATTCGAGGAGCTTATATCAAAAAAGACTAAAGCAATTTTAATTTGTAATCCAAATAATCCAACTGGGTATCTTTATTCTCAAGCCGAACTTGAAAAGTTAGCTTATCTTGTAAAAAAATACGATTTATTTCTCTTTGCCGACGAAGTTTATAGAGAATTTTGTTACGATGGTAAAAAGCACTTTTCTATACTAAACTTAAATGGGTTAGAAGATAATGCTATTATGCTTGATAGTGTTTCGAAGCGTTATAGTATGTGTGGAGCACGTGTTGGAGCAATCGTAACGCGAAATGTTGATGTGTTAAATGCAACTCTTAAATTTGCACAAGCACGTTTATGTCCACCAGCATTTGGTCAAATAGCGGCCGAAGCAGCTATCGATACTCCAGATAGTTATTTTAAAATGGTTTATGAAGAGTATGTAGAACGCAGAAACCTGATGGTAAATATGTTAAACTCTATACCAGGTGTATATTGCCCAATGCCAAGTGGGGCCTTTTATACTGTAGCTTCTTTCCCAATTGATAATTCAGATAAATTTTGTGAATGGCTATTAACCGATTTCGAGTATAATGGACAAACTGTAATGATGGCACCGGCAAGTGGCTTTTATTCCAACCCCGAACATGGTAAAAATGAATGCCGATTGGCCTATGTGCTAAAAAAGGAAGATATAAAGAATGCAATAGAAACCTTATCTGTTGCCTTAAAACAATATTCTAAAAAAATTTAATAATAAATTTGTTTTAAACATTTTTGTTTTTTTATCTTTGAAAAAAATTTTTTAGTATGGCATTAAAAAAGGGTCCCTACCACGGTAAAATATTAGGAATATTAACAGGAGGAGGCGATACTCCTGCATTAAATGCAAGTGTTGAAGCTATAAAAAGTAGAGCAGCGTCGTTGGGCTTTACTGTTTATGGAATACGAAAAGGGTGGAAAGGTTTACTTGGTGATGGCGATATTGTAGATCTTACTAATCAGCCATACGATGGTGTTTATGGTGGCACTGCAATTAAAAGTAGTCGAACAAATCCATTTTCTGGTAAAGATACTAGTAGAATTGAACAGATTATTAGTAACATTAGAAAATATAAAATTGATGTTCTAGTTACTATTGGTGGAGATGATACAAATGGAGCAGCTAAACGTTTATATGAACAAGAAGGTATTCCTGTAATAGGATTCCCTAAAACTATTGATAATGATCTAAAAACGCGCACCATTCATAACTATAATGGAGAATTAATAGAATCTGTTTTGTGTCCGGGTTTCCCGTCTGCTGCTAAGAATACAGCTGAATTAGTATTACGTCTTCATACAACTGCCGAATCTCATTCAAGAATTATAGTTGTAGAGATTATGGGAAGAGACGCAGGATGGCTAACGGGTGCTTCAATTATGGGAGATGCTCATATGTGTCTAATTCCTGAAGTGCCTATTACAAAAGAAAAAAAGGCTCAGTTTTTTGAAAAAGTAAGAGAGCTCTACGAAAAGTCGAAAAAGAAATATTTGATTATAGCGGTTGCCGAAGGTGTAAGATGGTATAATGAACAAACCGATAAATGCGATGTAGTGTATGCAAGCAGCGAAACCGATGAATATGGGCACCCACGATTTGGTGGCATTGGTGGCGTGGTTGCTAGCGAAATATCGCGAAAATTAGGTATCGATGCAAGAGCTCAAATTTTAGGTTACTTATCTCGTTCGGGAAATTGTCGGAATTATGACCGCCGCCTCGTAAGTGTTCTTGCCGATAAAGTGGTAGATTTACTTGTTAGAGAAGATTATGGTAAAATGCCAGTATTATCGTATCATTGCTGGTATCAAGAATTAGATGTAAACAAAACTGGAACTCTTGATATGGGAAATATAGGTAATCAGTCTTTACCTCTTGAATATTATTTGCCCGACGAATTCCAGTTTAGTGAAAAATATTACGACTTTTTATCTTACTTTATAGATAAGCCTAAACAAATAGTATTTGAACATAATTTCCCACAGGTTAGAGTTTAAAAATAAAGAATGGTAGCTTGTTTCTGACAAGTGAAATGTAAATTTAAAAATATGTAACTATGTATGGTGAATTTAAAGAGTTTTTGGCAAATGAACTACAAAAAATAAAAGATGCAGGTCTTTACAAGTACGAAAGAATAATAGTTAGCCCACAGGGAGCTGTTATTAAAACGAACGATGGTAGAGAAGTCTTAAACTTTTGTGCTAATAATTATTTAGGTCTTTCAAATAACAAACGTTTAATTGAAGCAGCTAAAAGGGCATTTGAGACCCATGGCTTTGGAATGTCGAGTGTAAGATTTATATGTGGAACTACTGATCTACATAAAGAACTTGAACGAAAAATTTCAGAATTTTTTGGCACAGAAGATGCAATTCTATACGCTGCATGTTTCGATGCTAATGGTGGTCTTTTTGAACCTTTATTCACCGATCAGGATGCTATTATATCGGACGAACTAAACCATGCATCGATAATTGATGGTGTAAGATTATGTAAAGCTCAACGATATAGGTATAAAAATGCCGACGTTGAAGATCTAGAAAAACAATTAAAACTTGCTCAAGCTCAGCGTTTCAGAATAATAGTAACCGATGGAGTATTTTCGATGGATGGTAATGTTGCTCCCATGGATAAAATACTCGAATTAGCAGAAAAATACAAAGCACTCGTTATGGTCGATGAGTCACATTCGGCAGGTGTGGTTGGCAAGACAGGACGTGGAGTTACTGAGTTGTTTAATTGTCGAGGAAAAGTAGATATAATTACTGGTACCTTTGGGAAAGCTTTTGGGGGGGCTATTGGTGGTTTCACAACAGGCCATAAAGAGATTATTGAAATGTTACGCCAGCGATCTAGACCATATCTGTTTTCTAATTCTTTACCACCAATGGTTGTGGCTGCCGGTATCGAAATGTTTAATATGATGTCACAAACTACCGAATTACAAGAGAAATTACATGCAAACGTTAAGTATTTCTACGAAAAAATTAAAGCTGCAGGATTTGATGTTAAGCCTACTCAATCGGCTATAATACCTATTATGATTTACGACGAAAAATTAGCTCACGATTTTGCAGCAGAACTATTAAAAGAAGGTATTTATGTGATAGGATTTTCTTATCCTGTTGTACCAAGAGGATTAGCAAGAATAAGAGTTCAGCTATCGGCTGCCCATGAATTTGAACATATTGATAAATGTATCGATGCATTTATTAAAGTTGGTAAAAAATTGTGTGTTCTTAAGAACTAAAACTACTTTTATTTACATTAGCTAAATAACACTTATAAAAAACATTGAAAATAAACCAACTTTATGACAAAGGTTTTTATTTTAAGATTATTTTATAAATCCTATGCTTCCACCAATAGAAATTGTTACACCAGAATAATCGTAATTACCAATGTCTCTGTACTTAGTTAAACTTTGGTGATCATATTTTGAAAGTTTTAAGCCACCCCCTATATATACATCGATGCAAAATTTTGAGCGTAGCAATAATTTGTAACCAAAATCTATAGCTAAAAATAAACTATTAAGATTATATGTTTTTTCTTCTTCGCTTATAATAAGTTTATCAGAATTTACATATGTCCAAATAGTCTCTAATGTGCTTATTGAAGTTCTTTGCATGATTATTTTATTATTAATATATGTACCAGAGATCTTGTGTTTTTTGTTATCAAGATAGTGTTTATAACTTATATATAATCCACCTCCTATAAGAAAATTATTTGAATATTTTGTATAAATATTATTTTCGTATTCTGGTCTAGCAATAGCAAGCTCCTTGATAAAATTATCTTCTTTTGAACCATATATTATTATAGGAGAAAATTCTATTGAAGAATTATTACTTATTTGTTTTTCACCTATAATAAAAAGAGTTACATTAAATAATCTGAAAGGATCAATTCTAATTGAGTAATGTAAATGTTTATAACTACTATCATTTTGACTAAAAAAATTATTAAAACATATCACCATGAACATCGCCAATAATAATTTTTTCATATTTTTTTTTCAAATATATAGAAAAAAAAATAAAGATGAGTATTTTTATAATATTTTGAAATGCTTATATTAATTTTGTTTTAGTTTGATAAAATTATACAAATGCTTTTCACAAATTATATGAACTAAAATGAAAATTAATTTTGATTTAGAAAAAAATTATTTAAGGTTATTTAATGGAAGTTATCTTAAATTCAATTCTTCTATTGAGTGCTCGACCTTCTTCGTCTTTATTAAAGGCAATTGGTTGTGTTTCGCCATATCCTTTTGCAGTTAATCTTTCTCGTTTTATTCCTTTTTTTACACAATATTCTAAAATTGCTTCGGCTCTTTTTTGAGATAATAGTAAATTTTCTTTATCGTCGCCAACATTATCGGTATGAGCTCCTATTTCGCCTTTTACCTTTTTATTTACTTTTAAAAAGGCTATAAATCTGTCTAATTCACATACTGATTCAGGTAATATTTCGGCAGTGTTTTCTTTAAAAAAAACATTATTTAATCTTATTATTTGATCTTCCATAATTGGAGCTAAATAAAGATTTTGTTCATCAATTTCGGTATATTCATCAAGATGCGAAACATCTAAGTATTTTGTTATAGAATAATAACCTTCGGCTAAAGCCATGTAACCATATTTTTTACCTCTAGGTAATATTATTTTGTAATTCCCAGTTTTTGGATCGGAGCGAGCAATACCAGCTTGCTCACCACTTGGCAATATTTCCCAAATGACTTTTGCCCCAATAGGTTCCATGTTTCGTTCGTTTACAACTCTGCCTGATATTAATACAACAGGTTGACTTCCTTGAGATTTAGTTCTTATGCAAGAAATAATAAAAAACAAAAAAGGTAGAAATTTTATAATCTTCATAGTTTATAATTTATCCGATCCAATCTTCTCGATCAAGGCATCTATATTGTATAGCTTCAGCTACATGTTCTGGCAATATTTGTTCACTTTCGGCCAAATCGGCTATGGTGCGTGCAAGTTTAAGTATTCTGTCGTAAGCGCGAGCCGAAAGGTTAAACTTATTCATAGCATTTTTAAGAAGCTCTAATCCTACTTTATCTGGTTGAGCGAATTTTTGCAATAATTTACCATTTATTTGTGAATTACAATAAACGTTTTCTATGTTTTTATATCTTTCTTGTTGAATTTTACGGGCTTTTACAACCCTTTCTCGTATTTGTTCGCTAGTTTCAGTTTTAACATTATATGTAGATAATTTTTCGAAAGGAACAGGAACTACTTCGAGATGTATATCTATTCGATCTAATAAAGGACCTGAAATTTTGCTTAAATATTTTTGCCTCATGCCAGGTGTACACACGCATTCTTTTTCGGGGTGATTATAATAACCGCATGGACATGGATTCATTGAAGCAACAAGCATAAAGCTTGCAGGGTATTCAATGCTAAATTTTGCTCTGCTAATTGTTACAACTCTGTCTTCAAGTGGTTGACGTAATACTTCAAGCACACTTCTTTTAAATTCGGGTAATTCGTCTAAAAATAAAACACCGTTATGGGCTATAGAAATTTCGCCAGGTTGTGGATAGGTGCCACCTCCTACTAAAGCTACATCGCTTATTGTATGATGAGGCGATCGAAATGGTCGGGTTTTTACAAGAGTACCATTTTTTTCAATTAAACCTGCAACAGAATGAATTTTTGTTGTTTCTAAAGCTTCTTCAATGGTAAGTGGTGGAAGTATTGTAGGTATTCTTTTTGCTAACATTGTTTTTCCTGCCCCAGGTGGACCTATCATTAATACATTATGACCACCAGCAGCTGCAATTTCTAGAGCACGTTTCACATTATCTTGACCTTTTACATCGCTGAAATTAATGTCGTATTTATTAAATGTTTGCTCAAATTCTTCTTCTATATTAACTTTTACAAGAGGTAGTTCTCCTTTACCATCTAAAAAATTTACAACATCAATAAATCGTTCGGCAGCAAAAACATTGATCCCATCGACCACAGCAGCTTCCCTAGCATTATATGCAGGCACTATTAAATTTTTTATTTTTTCTTCTTTTGCCTGTAATGCAATTGGTAATATGCCTCTTACTGGTTGAATAAGTCCATCTAAAGATAATTCACCTAAAATTAAATAATCGGTAAAATTTGTGCAGTTCATTTGTCCACTAGCAGCAAGTATTCCTATTGCAATGGGCAAATCGTATGAAGATCCTTCTTTTTTAATATCGGCAGGCGCAAGATTTATAATAACTTTTTGTAAAGGCATTTTAAAGCCATTGGTTTTTAATGTTGATTCTATGCGTTGTAGACTTTCTTTTACAGCATTGTCGGGTAAACCCACTATAAAGTATTTTATTCCTTGAAAAATATTTACTTCAATTGTTATTGAGGTTGCATTAATACCATATACTGCACTACTGAATAGCTTTACTAGCATTAAAATTTATTTTCCTGAATATATTATACAAAAATACAATTTTTTACATACTTTTGTGTTTCAAATTTATAATATGAAATTATTTTTTACAACTTTGTACTTGTGTTTGTTTTCAATAATCTTTTCGCAAGAAAATAATAAAAACATTGGTCCAATTAGTGAAATCGATACCCTAATAATTCAAGAAAATATAGGCGCTTTTTACATTCCCGAAAGAATTGATAATTTAATTGATGTTCCAGCTTACGAATTATATTTATTCTGGGATACACTTAATTTCAATCCTTATAAAACAAATATTGAGTTTCTAAATACTAACTATATAATAGATTTACAATACGATAAATTCACTTTTCCAGTAAGATCGAATAATGTTTCTTCAAAATTTGGTTGGAGAAACAAAAAATTTCATACTGGCATTGACATTTCATTAAAAAATGGTGACACTGTATTTTCTATAATGGAGGGTAAGGTTAGATTTTGTGGGTACTACAAAGGATATGGTAATGTGGTGGTAATACGACATTCAAATGGCCTTGAATCGGTTTATGCCCACCTTTCTAAAATTTTTGTAAAAAATAATAAATATGTAGAATCGAATTTTCCTATTGGTTTAGGAGGCTCTTCGGGAAAAACAACTGGGCCTCACTTACATTTTGAATTACGTTTTTTAGGTATACCTATAGATCCTCTCGAAATTATTGATACTGAAAATATGGACATCTTAACAACGTTTCTGATTATAAATAAAGATTTTTTAAAAACAAAATATAAACCCCTGCAATATAAAAATTCACAATCTCCTGAATTTTACATTGTTAAAAAAGGAGATAACTTATTTAAAATTGCTCGTAAGTTTAATACAAATGTTGATACTTTATTAAAAATTAATAAGCTTAATTCAAAAACAATTTTAAGAATAAATCAAAAAATTAGAATCAAATAAAATATATGGATAAATTCGAAAAGAACAACAAATTGTTTATCATAATGTTGTTCGTTATAGTAATCTTGCTAATCTCTAATATTTTCTTTGTATACAAATTTTTTACAACAAAAAAAGAAAAAGTATATGTGCAAGTAGCCTTAGAAAATACTGAAGAAGAAAAAAAGAAGATAGAAGCCGAGTTAAATCAAATGCTTGAGCAATATAATCAACTAAAAGTGAATAATGATACTTTAACTAAGCGACTTGAACAAGAAAAGAATAAAATTATTGAACTGCTCGAAGAAATAAAGAGAGTAAAATCAGCATCTTACTATCAGATAAATCAATACAAAAAAGAAGTAGAAACGCTAAGAAATATAATGAAAAGTTATATTGTTCAAATCGATTCGTTAAATACTCGTAATAAATTATTAACCGAAGAAAATAGAAGGGTAAAATCTGAATATCAAAAAGTAGTCACTGAAAAGGAGCAAATTGCTCAAAAAGCTAATGAATTAACCGAAAAAATTGAAATTGCAAAAACACTAAGAGCTATTAATATTGTGAGTACAGGGATAAATGACAGAGGAAAAGAAATAATAAAAGCAAGAAGGGTAGAGAAATTAAGGGTATGTTTTACAATAGCTGAAAATAGAATAGTTACTCCCGGTTCGAAAGTTATTTATATAAGAATTTCGGGCGAAGATAAAAAAATATTACCCAATCCCGATAATGAATTATTTTGGTATATAAATGATTCTATTTTATATACTGCCAAAAGAGAAATTGATTATCAAAATACAGATACTGATGTTTGTATTTATTGGAAAAACGATGGCTCGCTCCTTCCTGGTAATTATAATGTAGATATTTTTTGCGAAGGCAAGCTCATTGGAACCGATAAGTTTATGTTAAAATAAAAATTTTTTTAGGAAATTCAAGAAATCTATAAAGTTACAAAAAATTACCTTTTGAATAACTTTTCATATGAGGTGTTTAATACATTGAGACCTTTGCAAAACTACCTAAAAATAAGTTTTTTACAATTAAATATAATTGAAAATCAACATTTTCCAAAATATTTGATGATCTTTATAAAAGGTTTTGCAAAGTTCTCACATTATGGTTTAAGTAAAACTAAACTATATCGAGCAGGAGAAGCCTTTTTGATTTTTGATCGTTTTAATGCATTATGAGTTAAATAAAACTTTGTAACAATTTGTAGCTTCTTAACTTGCAGTTTTGGTTTAATATATTATAGTTTAAGTAAAAAATTTTTATGACTTCGAATAAAACTTTTTATTTTTATATAAATTTAAATACATTTAAAACTCTTAATGTACTAGATATTTTAGAATGCTGCGTTTATTTTATCCAACACTGCTTTAGCATCGCCAAAAAGCATTCTTGTATTTTCTTTATAAAAGAGAGGATTATCAACACCTGCGTACCCTGAAGCTAAAGAGCGCTTTATGACTATAACGGTTTTTGCTTTCCATACTTCAATAACAGGCATACCGAAAATTGGGCTAGTAGGATCTTCCATTGCTCCCGGATTTACTGTATCGTTAGCACCAAGAACTATGGCAACATCTGTTTCGGATAAATCGGGATTTATTTCGTCCATTTCAAGAACTATATCGTATGGCACATTTGCTTCTGCAAGTAAAACATTCATATGACCAGGTAATCTTCCAGCAACCGGATGTATACCAAAGCGAACTGTTTTCCCTTTTTTACGGAGTTTTTCGGTAAGTTCGCTAACTGGATATTGAGCCTTAGCAACAGCCATACCATAACCAGGTACAATAACTATTGAGTTTGCTTCTTCTAGTATTGAAACTGCTTCTTCGGCAGTAATTGATTTTACTTCGCCATCAATTTTTTTAGCAACTGTACCTGTTTCGCCAAACCCCCCAGAAATAACTGCAAAAAATGAGCGGTTCATTGCTCTACACATGATAATAGAAAGTATTGCACCTGAGCTGCCCACAAGAGCACCTGTAACAATAAGCAAATCGTTTCCAAGTGTAAAACCAGAGGCTGCAGCAGCCCAACCAGAATAAGAGTTTAACATAGAAATTACAACAGGCATATCGGCTCCGCCAATTGCCATTACAAGTATTATTCCAAGTATTGATGCTAAGCCTGTCATAATGTGTAAGAATACAAAATATTTTTGAGGATCTTTAACAAAAAACACTCCCAAAATGGCCGATAAAATAATTATAGCAACCAATAATACATCTTTGCCAGGAAAAGTAAGGGGTTTTGGTGTAATTTTTTCATCAAGTTTTCCCCAAGCAATAACAGAACCTGTAAATGTAACAGCTCCAATGAATATTCCCACATATACTTCAATAAGGTGTATAGTGTGCTCTACTCCAACTAATGCTTGGTTTTTAGGATCTAAATAAGAACCATATCCAACTAAAACGGCAGCTATACCAACAAAACTGTGCAATAAAGCTATAAGTTGTGGCATTGCTGTCATTTGCACTTTTCGAGCTACCATAATTCCTATGAATGCTGCAATAATAAAGGCAATTAGCATTATTTCTAGTCCTTTTATTTCGGGGCCAATTATTGTGAAAACTAATGCTAAAATCATTCCTAGGATACCATAAATAACTCCTCGTTTAGCAGTTTCCTGCGTCGATAAGCCAGATAAACTTAAAATAAATAAAATGGCTGCCATTAAATACGCTGCAACTTGAATTTGTGCTCCCATATGCAAAATTTTTAATTGTTATACATTAAATTAGGATTTTTTAAACATTTTAAGCATTCTATAAGTAACAAAAAAACCACCAACTACATTTATACTTGCTACAAAAAATGCAATAAGAGCTAGAATAGTAATTGGATCACTTAAATCATCGCCCATTAATAGTATTCCTCCAGTTACTATTATGCCGCTAATTGCATTAGTAACCGACATTAATGGTGTATGTAAAGCATGAGTAACATTCCATATTACATTCCATCCAACAAATATTGAAAGCACAAAGACCGTAAAGTGAGCCATAAATTCTTTAGGAGCTACTTGTCCAAGTAGTAAAAATATGATAGCAAGAAATATAAGCCATATAGAAAAAGTTATTACTTTTCTTTTTGCTTTTTTTCGTTTCATTACTTCTAAATCAACAGCAGGAGATTTTGAAGTTTCTTGAGGTTTTTGAACAGAGACCGATATTGGTTCTGGAGGCCAGTTTATTTTTCCGTTGTAAACTACCATTGCTCGCTTTATTACATCGTCTTCCATATTTATGTAAAACTGTCCTTCTTTTCGCATGTCTTCAAGCATATTTATAAAGTTATTACCCAACAGAAAGCTAGCTTGCATTGGCATCATATTCACTTTTCCAATTATGGTAACTCCGTTTTCGGTTGTGTAAATTTCGCCCGGTTTAGTCAATACACAATTTCCACCGGTAGGAGCTGCAAGATCAACAATTACCGACCCTCGTTTCATTGCTTTTACATGATCTTCAAGTAGAAGTTTTGGTGCTGGTTTCCCGGGTATTTGTGCGGTAGTAATTATTATATCTACCTCTTCTGCTTGTTTTTTAAATAAAGCCATTTCGGCCTCTATGAATGCTTGGCTCATTTCTTTGCTATATCCGCTAGGGGTCGATCCATCTTCGTCTATGTCGACAGTTAAGAACTGTGCTCCCATCGATTGAATTTGTTCTCTTACTTCTTTGCGGGTATCGAATGCTCTAACAATTGCTCCCAGCGATTTAGCTATACCAATTGCAGCAAGACCCGCCACGCCAGCGCCAATTACTAAAACTTTAGAAGGTTCTACTTTTCCAGCAGCAGTAATTTGTCCGTTAGTAAAGCGCCCAAAATAAAATGCAGCTTCAATAACAGCACGATAACCTGCAATATTCGCCATAGAACTTAGAACATCCATTTTTTGTGCTCTTGATATACGTGGAATAGCATCCATTGCAATAGCATTTATTTTTTTGCTTGCAAGTTCTTGTAATAATTCCTGATTTGTAGCAGGTCTTAAATACGACATAAGAAGAATCCCTTCTCGCATTTTAGATACTTCTTCTTTTGTAGGCGGTGCAACCTTTAAAATAATATCGGCCTCTTTAAAAATTGTTTCTTTTTCAACTATTTTCGCCCCTTCTTTTTCGTAATCGCTATTGGCATATAAAGCATTTATTCCCGCATCTTTTTCTATTAAAACTTCAAATCCAAGTTTTTTTAATCGTACTAAATTTTTTGGTGCTATTGCAACTCGTGATTCATCTTTTTCAATTTCTTTTAATATTCCTATTTTCATGGCAAGATTATTAAATTAATTTATGCAAAAATATTGAATATGTAATTTTTATCAAAAATTTTCTTTAAAATTATTAAACGGTGAATTAAAAAAAATTATAGTTTAAATAATTATTAATATATGATGCTAACAATTCCTTTATGAGTGTCTTTATTGTTTACAGTTACTATGTAAATATAAGAACTTGTAGGTAATTTTTTACCGTTATAAGTCCCATCCCATTGATTGTTAGAATTTGCGTAGTTAGGTCCCGTACCATTATATTTAAAAATTAAATTACCCCATCTATCAAATATTTGAATTGTTAGCTCACTTATAGTGTGTACATTTCTTATTGCAAATTTATCATTTTTATTGTCGTTGTTGGGTGTTATAAAGTTAGGAATAAGAATTGGTAATTCAATTTTAAAAGTATCGATATATGTGCAATTATTGGCATCGGTTACTGTAAGAATGTAAGTACCTGCCTCAACATTTACAAGGTCTTCTGTATTATTGCCATTTGACCATTGGAATGTATACGGAGGAGTTCCTCCACTTAAGTTATTATCGATAGTGGCTAAGCAATTTATTGTATCTTTAATAATTTGATAAAGATTGCTGAAGTTGTTAGGTGAAATTATCTCTATACTTGCAGTTTTTGTACAATAGTTAGCATCTGTTACAGTTACGCTATAGATTCCTGTTTGTAAGTTAGATATTAATTGAGTAGTTTGACCAGTGTTCCATAAGTAGCTATATGGTGGTATTCCTCCACTTATGGTAACACTTGCTGACGACATTATTTCTGATGGGCAGTTTTGAGAAGTTCCTTGAATACTAATAATTATTTCGTCTGGTTCACTTATAGTTATAATTTCTGAAATAGCCGTACAGTTATTGTTATCAGTCACAGTTAGTTGATATAAGCCAGGGCCTATATTTACTAATTGACTAGTGTTTGAATTATTATTCCATAAATAAGAATAGTTAGGTGTTCCGCCACTTACCAAAGCATGTATAAAACCATCGTTTGATCCAAAGCATTTAGGATTCTGATAGTTTAAATTTATAAGTATTGGTGAAGGTGCGGGTAAATTTATTATGGTATCTATTTTACAGCCATTCCCATCGGTTATAGTTACAGAGTAATAGCCTCCTTGTAAATTATTAGCTATAGCTGAATTTAAGTTTTGATTATGCGACCAGCTATAATTATAGGGAGGTGTACCACCAGAAACAAGTACTTGTATTATTCCATCGTTAGAATATGAACATGATGGTAAAGAAGTATTAACCGAAATAGTACCAGCTGTAAAAGTGAGCACGTTTATATAAATCGAAGAAGTTGCTGTACAACCAATTGAATTGGTTACTGTAACATAATAGTTACCTTGAGCATTTGGCGTAATATTAGGAATAGAAACATTTGCTGTGTTACCAGAAAAATTATTTGGTCCTTGCCAATTATATGATGAATAACCAGAGCTTGCATTTAAATTTAAGGTAGAACCAACACAAACTGGATTGTTTGCTGTGATTGATACTACAGGCGCTGGATTTATAATTACATTTACTATACTTGTTCCTGTACAGCCATTTGCGTCAGTTATTGTTAGGTAATAAGGTCCAGAGTTATTAATATTAGCGTTGTTCAAAATAGGGTTTTGTTGAATGCTTGTAAAATTATTTGGTCCATTCCACAGATATGTAGCGCCAGCAATGGTATTAGCAGATAATTGTAGTTGTTGTCCTTCGCAAATTGGGCTATTTGATTGAGCCATGGCAGTTGGTGCACTATAAACAGTTATAGTTGTAGAACTTGATGAGCCACAATTTCCAGAAATAGTGTAAGTAATAACATGTGTACCAGGGCCTGCTATCGATGGATCGAAAGTTCCTGTAGAGGAATTAACAATACCTTGGCCACTCCATGTTCCTCCAGGTGTTGCAGCTGTTAAAGTTTGTTGACCACTATTTGTGCAGAAAGGTCCTGCTGGGTTAATAGTAGTATTAAAAGAATTATTGATATAAACAGTAACACTTGCAGTAGCAGTGCATCCATTAGCTCCTGTAACAGTAACATAATATGTTCCTTGATGCATACTTTGAGCATTAGATATTGAAGGATTTTGTAATTGACTAGAAAATCCATTTGGACCACTCCATTGATAAGATGTACCTCCACTTGCATTTAAAGTTAAAGTTTGTCCGGTACATAATGGACTATTACTTGAAGCTGAGGCTGTTGGTGTTTGATTCACAATTACATTAATTGACGACGATGTACTACAGTTGCCGTTGCTTACGGTAACATAATATACACCTGTATGTGCAGTCGATGCATTTGGTATTATAGGATTTTGTTGATTGCTAGAAAATCCATTAGGTCCACTCCATTGATATGAAGTACCCCCAGAACTATATAAATTCAAACTTTGGCCAGAACAAATAGGGCTATTACTATTTATTGTAATATTAGGTAAGCTATTAATTACAACATTTGTTGAAGCAGTAGCAGTACAACCATAAGAATTAGTTACTGTAACATAATAAGTACCAGAATGAATAGATTGAGCATTTGGAATAGAGGGATTTTGTTGTGTACTACTAAAATTATTGGGTCCAGACCATTGGTAAGATGAACCTCCAGAAGCATTTAATTGTAGTGTTTGCCCACTACATATTCCACTATTACTTGTTGCAGATGCATTTGGCAATGGATTAACTGTTACGGTAACCGGAACTCTTCCGCCTAAGTTTACACAACCATTATTACTTACAGCCTGTACGTAGTAAGTAGTTGTAGATGTAGGGCTCACTGTTAAAGGGGTAGTACCAAGTAAAGTGCCACCACTAGGTTGAGTGTAAACTTGGTAATATGAGGCACCATTAGCTGTGGCATTAATTGTAGACGATTGACCTAAACAAATTGAAGATGGAGTAGCTGTAACTGTTGGAGAAGAAGGTGCAGTATTTACAATAACAGTTGTTGTACCTGTTGAAGTACAACCTTGATTTGAGGTTACAGTAACAGTATAAACTCCAGCATGCAAGGTGGAAACATTTGTAATAGTAGGATTTTGGACCGAGCTGGAAAAGCCAGAAGGTCCCGACCATGAATATGAAACACCACCTGTTGCAGATAAGTTTAAAGTTCCTCCTTGACATATGGGACTATTATTAGAAGCAGAAACTTGTGGTAAAGGATTGACTATTATTGTTTTGTATAGAGTTTGCTTATAATTGCAAACTCCTGTAACTTCGCAAGTGTATGTCATTGTTGTTGCAGGCGAAACCACTATGCTTTGTGTTGTTTGTCCTCCAGGCATCCATAAATAACTGGTAGCACCAGATGGTGCTGTTAAAGTAACACTTTGTCCTGCACATATTGTTGTGCTGGAGGCCTGTATTTCGGTAAATTGAACTCCTGTATTTGCCGTTATAGAATAATCGCAAATATCTCCAGCAAAGCCATCTATCATTAAATAATAGTCTTGGCCAATTGTAAGGTTGTTTGCTGTTATGCTAAAACTTGAAGAACCTTCTTTAAAATCGCTTACTGGCTGAAAGTTGCAACAATTTGAGCCTGAAAATATTTGCATTTGTATGCCCCCCGATGGGTAATTACCAACCCAACAATTACTTATAGTAACATTTAAAGTAACCGAAGTGTTTGATGCAGTAAATTTTATCCATGAATTATTGTCGATACGTACATCGCAGTTTGGTGCCCCTTGTCCCCAAGGCCCTCCAGCTCCAAAAATACCACCCTGGCAAGTTCCTGGTGTATATGTATAGTCGGGATATGTTTCGGCGTTACCACGCATATTGCAAGGCCTATCTATTGTGTATGCTTCGCTTGTTGAACCAGAATAACCATTTATATCGCAAATATATAGTGATGATGAACAATTATCATTTGTTGGCGATTCTACACATATAGCAAAGTTACCACTTGCTGTTCCAAATGCCCAATAACGTAAATAAACATAAGTTCCCGGTGTTAATCCTGTTGCTTTAATATAAGGTTTCATATCGTTTGAAGTTCCAGGATAATTATGATCATCTGAGCAAGCAATCTGAGTTAATGAGGAACAGGTTCCAGAATAAAGAGCCATAGCAGCATCGTTAATACCATAACTTGGTTTAGGGCGAATACTTAGTTTACCACTCTGAGGTACTTTAATTTTGAACCACACATCTTTTGTACCTGATTGAAATCCACCGTTATTTGGTGAACCGTCGAAATTTTCACAATTTGAAGGAGCAGGTTGTGACGAAGTAGATGCGTTGTTTGTAGTAAAATAATAATATTGACATTCTGATGTTACTTCTGGAAGCTCAATAGCTGAAGTACATTCGTCGTTTACAGGTGTTGCAGAAGTGGGACCATAAACACATATTTGAAATGGATAACCACCATTAGAGTTATAGTAGTCGTATACTCTTATATAATAAGTTTGCCCAGGTATTAGACCAATTGCATTAATAGTTTCATTTCCATTGGTGAAACCTTGATCTTGGCAATATAAAGATGTTAATGATGTACATGTCCCGGAAAATAATTCAACAACAGGATCCATGTTTGCAGAAGGAACAACACTTATAGTTTGAACAGAATTTGTAGCAGTAAATTTAAACCACACGTCATCATCGGGAGACCCTGCACAAGCAACAACCCCCGATGATGTGGCACCATAAGATGTGGAATTAGTGTAACTACATGTTGAGCTGACAACAAGAGTTGAAGCATTTGAACAATTATCGTTTGAAGGAGCAGAAGGATAATTGCTTACACAAATTGTGAAAGTATTTGAACCAGATCCGCTGTGATAGTGGTAAACTCTTATATAATAAGTATTCCCCGATGTGAGGCCAGTTGCATATATTGTTTCAGATTCACCACTTAATCCAAAATCGCGACAATATAAAGATGTAAGATTGCTACAAGAACCAGAAAACAATTCAACAACAGCGTCAAAATTGCTTGATGGTGTTACTGTAATAACATGACTTGAAGCAGTAGCTGTAAACCGATACCAAACATCGTCGTCGGCGGTACCTACACAACCACTTAAAGATTGAGTAGCTCCAGCAGTTGTCCCTGATACAGGATTATTACAATTAGCAGTTACGCTTAGTGGTAATGCTCCCGTACAATTGTCGTTCTGACCTTTAAGAATATTATAAAAAATTATACACCAAAAACAACATAATAAAATATATTTTATCATAATTAAAAATTTTAATCGATTATTTTTTCTGTAAAGTCATAAGGTAACATCTTATGCTTTAGTACTATATTTTTTATATTTGTTATATTAAATTCATCGTCGGCTTCTGATTGTCTTACTTTTTGAGTTGTATAAATAACTATAAGTGCTCTTCGCATATCTGGTTTATAAATATATTTTACTTCGTCTACATATTTTAAAGTTTTAATTTCTTTTGTGGCAGAAATTAATTGCTCTTCTGATTCAACTTGTTCTATGTTATAGGAATATTTTACTTTTATTTGTTTAGTGTTAATTTTTTCTTGGCATGAAAGGATGAATGAAAGTAATAAAAAAAACATAAAAAACATACTTTTCATATCTTAATTTTTTTACAAATATAACATAAAGTTTTTATTAAAACAAACTATGTTAAAACTCTTAAAACTTTATAACTAAAAAAAATTGATTAATTACTCATTATACTTAATAAAAGTTTCTATTTATAATTGGAATTGCTGTATAAGAAAATTTGTTTTTTTAATTTTTTTCTGAATTTTGTGTTAATGCTTAGCGATTCCTCAGCAGATGTTGTCAGAAGTCAAATTTTATCTCTGTTTTTTAGTGGGATAAAAAAGATTTGTTTTTGAATTATTGAATTGCAAATAATGGATAATATCTTGATTTGTGAATATTATACATTAAATCGAAAGCACTAAATATTGAAAAAACTTTAACCAAAATAGGTTTATTAATGTTTAGATCTTAAAATTTGTTACATTTTATTGTAAATGAGTTTTATAATTGTAGAAAAAAATTATTATGCGAAAAATAAATATTTGTTTTGTAATTTGTTTTTAAAGTACTATTTAATTGGACGAATAAAATGTTATCAAAAAATATTTAATGTGTTTTCATTAAAATGGTCAAATGGCTATTTTGTAAATATATGGGTTGATGTCAAGTGTATCATGAAAAATTGAGTTTAAGGCTATTTGAAGCATATTAACAAAACCACTTATTAATAAAAGTCTAACTTTCTACTTCTAATTTTTGTTATTTAACTTTTTATTTGATGTGTGTTATTAAAAAACTCTTCTAATATATGATTTTAGCTTGCTTTATTTACTAATTCGATTTGCTTTGAAATTATTTTTATAAAGATTGATTAGATGATTTAAGAATTTTTAGTAAAAAGATGTCCATCTTTTAGTATCGATTCTTGGACTTACACAAATAACAGGTATTTTACTGTCGTTTGCAATAATTTCTTCAGCAACTGTTCCAAAAAAATAATCAGTAATCTGAGGATCTTTAATTGTCATAATAAGAATACCATTTGCTGAGATTTCTTCGGCGTAATTAATAAGTGCTTTTGAGAAAGATTTATTTTCGTCGATTGCTACAACTTCATATTCTGCTTCTTTTGATTGAATAAATTTTTTTGCAAAAATAAGATTTGCTTTTGTGCTTCTTTCGATGTATTCATTGGTACTTAGTTGGTAAAGCAGGTAGAATTTAGTATTAAAAAAAGTTTTAAAATATGGCACCCATTTTAATTTTTCTTTTGTTTCGACAGTATCGTCTATTGGTACAATAATTTTAGAGAAGTAATCATCGTTGTTTGGCTTTTCTTGCACCACAATAAATGGAACAAGTGAATTTGCAATTACTTTTAGAGCTTTGCTTCCAATTAATTTTTGCATTCCTTTTATTCCATGAGTACCCATTACTACAAATAAAGCATTAATATTAAAAGCATAATCTTTTATTTCATTGTATATGCTTCCTTCTTTAACTACATAATCGAATTTTATATCGTTTGTTTCAAAGGGTTTGGCAAAATTTTTCAGGTTTTCTAAAGCATTTTCTATTTCTTTTTCCTTTTTCACAATATTAACTATATCAATATCTGCATTTATTTTTTTTGCAAGTAAAATGCCATGCATTAGAGCATTTTTAGAAACATCGGTAAAGTCGCACGTTACTACTATTTTCTTTTTTGTTTTTTCCATATATTTGTAGATTAAAATAATTTATGTAATTAACAATACAAAGTTAATGAAAAAAATAATTAAAATAAAAAAGTTAATTTTCTTTTACTTAATTATACCTTTAATATCGTTTTCACAGTCCAAAGAATATGGAATTCCCATTGTAGAAAACTTTCATCCAAAGAAATACGGATACGAGAGTCAGAATTTTTCGATAGTTCAAGATAAAAATGGGTTCTTATATTTTGGAAATGTTAGTGGAATAATACAGTTTGATGGAGTTAACTGGAATCTTATCAACATTATTGGTATTCCCCGATTTACCACCGATAACAAAGGTAATGTTTATGTGGGAGCTTTTAAAAATTTTGGAAAAATAGAAATGAACGAAAAAAATAATTTTGTTTTTGTTTCTTTGCTAAAAGATTCGAAGGAAAGAGAACAAGTAGGTGAAATTACAGAGATTATTAGCTATAAAGACGAAATTCTTATAAATAGTAATAAAGGTTGCTTGTTTTCTTTTAAAAACAATAAGTTAAAAGTTATAGATAGTACCGGTTCATATTACAAATTTTTTAAAATTAAATCTAATCTATTCATTTTCAAATTAACTCAGGGTCTTGTTCGTTACGATAATGGAATATTATATGAATGGTTAAACAATAGTGCCTTATTATATAGGGTACCTGAGTTTATATTGCCTTATGGAAATGAATATTTAATAAAATTTTTAGATGAACCAAAAATTTATATTTTGTCAGAAAACGGTAACTTAAGCAAGTTTGAAAATGAAATAGAATCTTTTTTAGAAGAAAATGAATATTTATGTAGTGTTGTATTAAACGATACTTTATACTTTTTTGGCACATCAAGAGGAGGAATAATTGGAATTAACTCGCAGGGGAAAGCGTTTCTGCATTTATCAAGTGATAATTTTTTATTAAACGATTGTGTTAATGCTTTATTTATAGATAAATGGAATAATTTATGGTTGGCATTAAATAATGGTATTTCTAGAATAGAAATTAATTCTGCTTTTACTTATTTTACTACGGTAGATGGAGTTAAAGGCGGTGTTGTTGACATTAAAAGATTTAATAATTTACTTTTTATTGCAACAACACAAGGGCTGAGATACCTTAATCCCGACTATAATATACTCTATTCGACCGATAAAAAATTTATACCAATTAAAGAAATTCAATACAATAATCGCAAAATTCTACCTACTGAAAACTATTTAATAGTAACAACAACAAACGGAATATTTATTTTAGACAAGAAGTTAGAAGTAAAAAAAATATACAATCATTCTGCCGAACCAATAATGCCTTTAAATAAAAAAGCCGATTCTATTTTAGTTGGACTATCAGATGGCTTAGGGTTAATTACAGTAAAAAATGAAAACTTTAGTTTCTATAAATTAACATCTAACGATATAATTACTCCTAGAACATTAGCAAGAGAAAACTATTATACTTTTTGGATTGGTACTGATTACCATGGTGCTTATAAGGTAAAAGTAGACTTTGTAAATAAAAGTTTTCGGGTTTTAGAGCACTTTCATAAAAATAGTGGATTACCTAAAGAATTTGGTTGGCTTGATGTTTATAATATAAGTTCGGGCATATTACTGAGTACACAAAGAGGTGTTTTTAGGTTTAATAATAGAAATAAGCGTTTTTATTTAGATACATTATTTTCGAAGACATACGATCGGTGGTGTTATCCTATTGTTGAAGATAAAAACAGAAACTTATGGTTCAGTACTGGCACAGTAGGAACATCCGAAAAAAGAGTTAATTTGCTTTACCAAAAAAAAGACGGAAGTTATAAAAGAATAAGTGAACCATTTAAAGTTTTAAACGATTATAACATTGAGTCTATATTTCCCGACAACAATGCTGTTGTATGGTTTGGTTCTTTTGATGTACTAATACGATTCGATGCAAAAAAATTAACACAAGATACGTGTTCATTAATAATATTTTTAACTTCAATAATTGCAGGTAACGATACTATTTCTGTAAAAAACTTGCCTACTAAGTTAAAGTTACCTTATAGAAATAACAATATAACCTTTAAATTTATATCTCCTTATTTTACAAGCGAAAGTAAGGCAATTTTGTATCAGTATTATCTTGAAGGTTTTGACAATAAATGGTCGGCATGGACAACTTCAACTATTAAAGAATATACAAACCTACCCGAAGGCAATTATACTTTTTATGTTCGTTCAAAAAATATTTATGGTACAATGTCAAATATTTTATCTGTTTCAATAACAATTAAGCCACCCCTTTATAGAACAATTTATGCATTTATTTGTTACATTTTATTTCTGGTTTTTCTAGTAATGACTATAATTCTATGGCGAACATATATTAATGCAAAAGAAAAAAAAGAAGTTGAAAGTGAATTAAACACCAGAACAAAAGAATTGGCCGAACAAAAAGAGAAAGTAGAAATGCTTATTAGAAACATATTACCAGAAGATACAATACAAGAATTAAGCGAAAAAGGCAGAATTACCAATAGGAAATATAAAATGGTTTCAATATTATTCAGCGATGTAAAAGGATTTACAGAACTGGCGGCTCTTTTTAATCCAGACGATCTATTTAATGAACTGAATATTATTTTTAATGCTTTCGATAAAATTTGTGAACAGCACTACATAGAAAAAATTAAAACAATAGGCGACGCTTATATGTGTGCTGGTGGTATTCCTATGAAAAACAGAACTAATCCTATAGATATAACACTTGCTGCACTTAAAATGCAAGAATATATTAAGTCGAATAGAGATAAATTTAAATTCCAATGGCAACTTCGAATTGGTATTCATACAGGAGAAGTAATAGCAGGAGTTATTGGAACCAAAAAGTTTACTTATGATATTTGGGGAGATGCTGTAAACATTGCTTCTAGAATGGAATCAACATCAGAAGCAAATGAAATTAACATATCCGACGCAACATATCAAAAAATTAAAGATTTTTTTATATGTGAACACCGAGGAAAACTTCCTGTTAAATATAAAGGACAATTAGATATGTATTTTGTAAAGGGAATACATCCTAAATATTCAGTACCTGGCGATCCTACTACTCCAAATAAAACTTTCTTGTTAAAAATACAATTTTATTTATACGAAGATCTTGAAGAATTTATTATTAATCAGCTCGAAAAAGCTCTTCCACAAAACCTTTATTATCATAATGTACGGCATACTATTGATGTAATTACTCAAATCGAAATTCTTAGTATGGGCGAAAACGTTACGTTAGAAGAACGATTGTTATTAAAAACTGCAGCTCTTTTTCATGATTATGGCTTTATTTATACTTACGATAATCACGAAGAAGTTAGTGTTAAATATGCACGTGAAATTTTGCCTAAATATAGATATACCATCGAGCAAATTGATATAATTTGCGATTTAATTTTATCGACTAAATATGACCGGGAACCAAAAAATAAACTGGAAATGATTTTAAAAGATGCTGACTTAGATTATTTAGGAAGAGAAGATTACATTCCAAATTCCTATAACCTCTTCAGAGAATTACTTGAAAGAGGTAAAATAAAATCTTATGAAGAGTGGACAAAATTACAGTACGACTTTATTCTTCATCATGAATATTATACAGAAACAGCAAGAAAAATAAGAGAAATGAGAAAATTAGAAAATCTTAACACTCTTAAAGAATAAAATCTTAAACTATACACAGACCGAAGTATTTAGTTGAAAAATAAAAAATAAAATAGTTAATTACTAATTTTGCAAAAATATTTACCATTATGAAGAAAAAGAACTTAGAGTTTGAAACCTTGTTAATACATGGTACTGAGTATAATGATCAATGGGGTAGTGCTACTGTTCCCATTTATCAAACCTCTACCTTTACCTTTAAAAATGCCCAACATGGTGCCAACCTATTTGCAGGAAAAGAAAAGGGTTATATATATACACGAATAAATAACCCAACAATAGATGCCCTTGAACATCAAATGGCGATCCTTGAAAAAGGTTATGGTGGAATTGCATTTGCTTCGGGTATGGCCGCCATATGTGCTACTTATATGGCTATATTACAAACCGGAGATCATGTGATTTCAACAAATGCTATATATGGTGCTAGTAGAGTTGTCTTGGAACAATGGTTTGCAAAATTTGGGATAAAAAGCACTTTTGTTGACACTTCAAATATAAGCGAAATTGAAAATAATATAACCTCTTCTACAAAAATTTTATACATCGAAACTCCATCTAATCCAACAGTAAAAATTACCGATATAAAAAAAGCTTCAGAAATAGCTCATAAAAATAATATAATAGTAGTTGTTGACAATACATTTTGTAGTCCTTATTTACAGAATCCAATTGAATTAGGTGCCGACGTTGTTTTGCATTCTACAACAAAATACATTAATGGCCATGCCGATGTTGTAGGAGGTATAGTTGTTACTGCACAAGAAGAATTGTACTCAAAAATTAGAAAAACGATGATATACACAGGTAGTAATATGGACCCCAATCAAGCATTTTTAATAATGCGAGGATTAAAAACTCTTGCCTTGCGCATGGAACGAAGTCAACAAAACGCAATGAGAATAGCAGAATTTCTTGAATCGCATCCAAAAATAAAAAAGGTATATTATCCTGGCTTAAAAACACATCCTCAGTATGAACTTGCAAAAAAACAAATGCGAGGGTTTGGTTCAATGATAAGTTTCGAAATGAAAGGCGGTTACAATGCCGCAATAAAATTACTAAATAATGTACAAGTGGCTTTATTGGCAGTTTCTTTGGGAGGCGTTGAAACACTCATTCAACATCCTGCTTCAATGACACATGCTTCAATGACACCTCAAGCAAGAGAAGAATCTTTTATAACCGATGGCCTAATAAGGTATTCTGTGGGTATAGAAAATATTAATGACCTACTCTCCGATTTACAACAGGCATTAGATAAAGTTTAGGTTTTTTATAAGTTTTACTATTGTATTTCGTTTAATAACTTTGCAAAAAATTTTTCTATGATTTACTCACCAATTAAAGAATTACAATGGCGGGGCATGATTCATGATATAATTGATGGTACCGACGACCAACTTTCTAAGGAGCAAACAACTGTTTATTTAGGAATAGATCCAACTGCCGATTCGTTGCATGTGGGGCACTTGGTTTCAATTTTATTGATGAAGCATTTGCAAAAAGCTGGTCACAAACCAATTCTAGTTGTAGGTGGTGCCACTGGTATGATTGGTGATCCAAGTGGTAAAACAGAAGAAAGAAAATTACTAGATTATGATACTTTACGTCATAACGAAAAATGTATTGCAGATCAATTAAAGTTATTTTTTGATTTTTCCAATAATATCTCCAATAAGGCAATTATACTTAATAATTACGACTGGATTAAAGATTTTAATTTGATCGATTTTTTACGTAACATAGGTAAACACATTACTGTTAATTACATGATTGCTAAAGATTCAGTAAAAAAACGTTTAGAAACAGGAATTTCATTTACAGAGTTTACTTATCAGTTATTGCAAGCTTATGATTTTCTTTTCTTGTACGAAAATTACAACTGTAAAATGCAGATAGGTGGAAGCGATCAATGGGGAAATATTACAACAGGTATTGAACTCATAAGGCGTAAAACTGGTGAATCAAATGTTTTTGCTTTCACTTGTCCTCTTCTTACAAAACCAGATGGAACAAAATTTGGTAAAACAGAGCAGGGAAACATATGGCTCGACAAAAAATACACTTCGCCGTACAAATTTTATCAGTTCTGGATAAATATTAGCGATGAAGAAGCTGAAAAATATATTAAAATATTTTCATTTTTAACCCCAATCGAAATTGAAGATTTGATTTTTAAGCATAGACAATCGCCACAACAAAGAATATTACAACATACAATAGCCAAAGAATTAACGGTTTTAATACATGGATTCGATAGCTATGAAAAATCTGAAAAAGCGTCTAAAATTCTTTTTGGCGATGCCCCTATTCAACAACTTGGAACATTAGATGAAAATATGTTGTTAGAAGTTTTTGAAGGTGTACCTTCTTTTAGCATTTCTAAATCATTGTTAGAAAATACTATTAACATTGTCGATTTTCTTACAGTGCATACAAGTATTTTGCCCAGTAAAAGTGAAGCTCGAAAATTAATTCAAGCAAATGGAATAAGTTTAAACAAACAAAAAGTAACACTCGATACTACAATAACTAAAGATCATTTAATTAATAATAAGTATATTTTACTACAAAAAGGTAAAAAGAATTATTACTTGATAATTGCAGAAAGTTAATATCGTTAAAAACCTTTAATGTTAACTAATAAAGGTGGAATAAGCAGAACAAATCCTATTAGAATAAGTATAATAACTAATTTCCATATATATTTAAACCATATGTAGTAAGGAATTTTAGCAATCGATAATGCGCCAAGTAAAACTCCGCTAGTTGGAGTAATAAAGTTAGTAAAGCCATCGCCGAACTGGAATGCAAGTACGTTTAACTGCCGTGGAATTCCTATTAAATCAACAAATTCCGAAGTAATTGGTATAGTAAGTGCAGCCTTTGCCGATCCAGATGGAATAATAATGTTTAAAATGTTTTGCATAATATAAATTATACCAAGCGATGTTAATTTTCCACTTTCTTTTAATAATGATGATACATAATATAAAATGGTATCAATAATTTTTGCATCGTTTAATATGACAATAATGCCACCAGCAAGACCAACAACAATAGCAGCTGAAATAATATCTTTACAACCATCCAAAAATTTTTTTATCAAACCATTTATGGATAATCCATAAGCAATACCTATTACTATTCCGCTTGCAAAAAACAGTCCACATAGCTCTTTTATGTACCATTCGTAAAAAATAACCCCAATAATCAGAAAAAATACAGTAATAATAAGTAAATTAAGGGAAAAATATTCCTTGCTTTTTTTTAATGTTAAATAACCTGTAATTAAAAAATATATTGTTAAAACGTGAAGTATTGTTATTTCAGTATTATTAATGTGAAATAATTTTCCTTTATCTACGTAAATAAAAGAAGAAACAAACAATGCTAATAGCAGTAAGATAAAAACGAACCACGAACTCTTTTTCCTATTATTAGCATCTTCAGATTTTACTTCAGAAATGTGAGTATCCCAATCTTTATCTATTTCGTGCATTAAAGAACACGAATTATTTTTTTTTATTTTTGCCATATAGAATAAAACAAAAAAAAGGGCAATAGTTGTTATAACTATCCAGCAAAAAATTCTATAGCCAATACCAGAAAAGAGAGGCAATCCAGAAAGCCCTTGGGCAATTCCTACTGTAAAGGGATTTAAAAAGGCACTAGCAAACCCAACATGAGCAGCTAAATACGATATAGAAACACCAACTATAGAGTCGAAACCTAAAATAATGCATATAGAAACAAAAATGGCAACAAAAGCAAGTGTTTCTTCGCTCATTCCAAATATTGCTCCAAATAAACTAAATATTATAAAAATTGTTGACAATAAAAAAAACTGTGATTTTTTACCCGATAATTTTTTTATAAGAGCTTGTATTGGTGCATTTATGGCGTTTGTTGTATTTATAATTGAAAAGACACCTCCAACCGTTAAAATAAATATAATTATATGAGATTGATTTACAAAACCTTGATAAAACGATGTAAAAAGCTCAATAGTTTGAGGATTTTTTTCGACATATTTGAATGAATGGGGGTCTATGATATTTTTCTCTTGGTCGCCAACGATTATTTTTATACGTTTATATTCGCCAGCCGGAATAATCCATGTAAGAATTGTAGCAATAACAGCAATAGTAAAAACAATAGCGTAGGTATGTGGGAATTTTTTCACACTAATAATTTATGTTTTAAGTTTTTTCTTTTTTGCAGCTGGAAATAACACATTATTTAAAATTAATCGATAACCTGATGAATTTTTATAAATATCAAGATTTGTTGGAGGATCATAAACAAAGTGTTGGTAATCTTCTGGATCGTGACCGCCATAAAAAACAAAAAAACCTTTTCCGTGTATCCCATAAATATAACGGGCTTCATTTAAAGACTTATTTTCACCCATAATAAGAACATTAGGTTTTATTAAATCTTTTTTAAATGCGGTTGTTTGACCCATAAAACCTTTTATTATATTTTCATGATTCTGGCACAACATTGTTGGTACTGGATCCCATTTTGCCGAAAAATCAAATAAAGTAAAATAATCGTCATTGACATTCACTTTACGTGTGTGAGAAACATCGATATCGCTATGTTCGTATTCATATGGATTTGTACTTACCTTAAAATTTCTGAATGCAAGGCAATTATCGTAATTTAACTTTTCTTGTGCATTAGGATCTGGCGGATCTCCATCGAACGGAAAATCGCAGATATCTGTATTTTCGGCAGCAAGGGCAATATCATAAGTATCGGTTGCTGAACACATTGCAAATAAGAAGCCTCCATTAAAAACATATTGTTTAATAACCTTAGCAACATGTAACTTTAATTGCGAAACTTTTGTAAAACCATACTTTTGAGCTGTTTCGGTTTGTAATTTTACATCTTCTTGATACCATTGTGTGTTTCTGTAGGCCGACCAAAATTTTCCGTATTGCCCAGTAAAATCTTCGTGGTGAAGATGAAGCCAATCATACTTTTTTAAATCGCCCCTTATTACTTCATCGTCGTAAATTCTATCGTATGGTATTTCTGCATAATTCAGAGCAAGCATAACGGCATCGTCCCATGGTAGTTTATTAGGTGGCGCATAAACAGCAATTTTAGGAGCTTTTTCAAGTTTTACAACATCCATATTCACATCGGGCTGTGATATATAATCTATTATGCTTGTTGCTTTAGCATCGGTAATTATTTCACATTTTACCCCTCTTATATTACATTCATTATGTATTTTGATGTTATAAACGCACATAAAACTACCTCCACGGTAATTTAGTAGCCATTGAACTTCTATGCCATTTTGTAATACCCAGTAAACTATACCGTAAGCTTTAAGATGATTTGTTTGCTCTTCATCCATAGGTATAAGCAGATAATTTGCTTTGACAGATAAAGTGATAATCATTACAACTAAGAATATTTTATTCATAACTTATTTGTAATTTTGCAATTATAGTGCCTTATTTCTTACATTTTCAATGTATTTTATTACTTGTTCTCTGCTATAAACATGAAAAGTATAACTATTATTACAAGTTTTAACAATTAATACATTTGGAATTATGCCTAAGCTGTTCTTTTTTACCACTTCAATTATTTCGCTTATTAAAATTTCTATTTTCTTTAATCTTTCTTGTTTGCTTTTTGCTAAAAAAACAAGATATTCGGAATTGAGCTTAAGTCGACCTTCCCATGAGTTTTTGCCCTCGTAGTAAGTTGCAGCAACATTAATATCGTATTTGCGATTGCGACTTGTCATACAACATTATAAATATTTAATTTGTAAATTTAATGTATTTTTTTTAATTTACCAAATAGCAAGCAATTAATGTGTTGACTTAATTAACCAATATTTAATTGTTCTATTTTAATTTTTTACAAAAAAATGCTTTAATTAAAACAATCAATTTTATAACTATCAAAATGAAGCATTTACAAAATTACCTTTAAATATTTAATTTAAAATCAATATTTTCCAAAATACTATGATAGCTTTACAAAAGGTTTTGCAAAGGTCTCAAAATATTAAAACTAAATTTGCAAATAATTTGTACTCACTATTTTATAATAATTCAAGGTTTAATCTAATTACCAACTTTTTTATTTCAATATTTTCTTACATTTTTGCATGTTTCGTTTTTGTTAATCTAATTTCTCAAAAAATAAAGGTAGCTACATACATTAAGTTTGATTTCTTTTTTTCCAAAAAAATAAGTTAATTAGTAAAGAATTTAAACTTTATTTATTTTTATGTTGTGTAAAGAAACGATAAGTAGAAAGTGTTAATGAAGAGAATATATTTTTGTATTACTTCGACAGAACGCATTGTTGTGTTAGTAACAAGGTTATGCAAAATAACAAAAAAATAATTAGCACTTATAAGAAGTTAAAGTTAAGATTTTCTTACGACAAGATATTCTAAATTTTTACAGATTAAAGAATATTAAATTATAATTTTTTAGTTTAATTTTGCTATTGAAATCGCTCATTTAAATGATACATAGAGTTGGAGTAATATTTTTATTATTTACTTTACCTCTTTTTTCGCAAAAGTATACTATTAGTGGATATATAAAAGACAAAAATACAGGCGAGGAATTACCACATTGTAATGTTTATATTGAAGAACTTAAGAAAGGTACCACAACCAATAACTATGGTTTTTATTCTATTACTTTGAATGCTGGTGTTTATACGTTAAAGATAAGTTATATTGGGTATGAAACAGAAACAAAAAAAATTTATCTAACACAAGATACAAAACTTAATATTTCATTATCACCAAAAATTTATTCGATGCAGGAGGTAGATGTTTATGGAGAGAAAGAAAACAAGAATGTAGAAAGCACCGAAATGGGAACATTTCGCTTGCCTGTTGAAACCATTAAGGAATTGCCTGTATTACTTGGCGAAACTGATATTTTAAAAACATTACAATTGCTACCGGGGGTTCAGTCGGGAGGCGAAGGCAATAGTGGTTTTTATGTTAGAGGAGGTGGCCCCGATCAAAATCTTATTTTGCTCGACAATGCAATTGTATACAATCCAGGACACTTGTTTGGTTTTTTTTCGGTGTTTAATTCAGATGCAATAAAAGATATTACATTAATAAAAGGTGGTATGCCTGCTAATTATGGTGGACGCTTATCTTCGGTACTTGATGTTATAATGAAAGAAGGAAATATGAAAGAAATAAAAGGTGCTGGAGGAATTGGCTTAATTGCTTCGCGATTAACATTAGAAGGGCCTATAATAAAAGATACTGTATCGTTTTTAATTTCCGGACGTAGAACTTATGCAGACGTTGTGCTTAAGCCATTTCAAAAAAAAGATCGGCGAGGTTCTGGATATTATTTTTACGATTTAAACACAAAAATTAATTATAGAATAAACGATAAAGACCGTATCTTTTTGAGTGGGTATTTCGGACAAGATATATTTTCTTTTAAAAGTAAGTCTGATAGTTTCATGATGAAATTTCCTTGGGGTAATGCTACTTTATCGCTTCGTTGGAATCATGTTTTTAATCAAAAAATTTTTCAAAATCTTACTTTTACATATAGCAACTATAAATATAAATTCGAAGCCGAACAAAACCGTTTTGCATTTATTTTATATTCTGGTGTTTCAGATTATGCTTTATCGCTCGATTATACTTACTTGCCTAATATTCTTCATAACATTAAATTCGGTTTTAAGTATATGTTTCATAACTTTACTCCAAGTTCTGTGTCGGCAAGAATAGGAGAAACTAACTTTAATTGGGATGCTATAACTCATTATTACGCTAACGATTTTGCTATATACATAAACGATGAATACGATATTAACGAAAAGCTTAAAATATCTGTTGGTTTAAGGCCAACTTTATTTCAACATATAGGTCCTTTTAAAAGATATATTATTGACCATCAAAACAGGGTTGTCGACTCTATAATGTACAAAGAGTTCGAAACCATTGCTTTTTATAAAAATGTTGAACCACGTGGCTCCTTACGATATGCTATTAATAATTCCACTTCTATAAAGCTTTCTTACACTCAAAATTATCAGTATATACAACTTGCAAGCATGTCGAGTAATACATTACCTACCGACATATGGATTCCTGCAACTGATAAAATTAAACCACAATTTTCTGAACAGTATTCTGCAGGTTTTTTTAAAAACTTTAAGCAAGATAAATTCGAAACATCGGCAGAAGTTTACTACAAAAACATGAATAATCTAATAGATTATAAAGAAGGTTTAACAAGCGATAATAATATTAAAAATAATCCCGATAATAATTTCACATTTGGAAAGGGGAAATCTTATGGTTTAGAACTATTTATTAAAAAAAGAACTGGAAAATTAACAGGATGGGTAGGATATACATTATCTAAAACAACAAGAAAATTTCCAGAAATAAATAACGGTAAAGAATATCCAGCAAAATACGATAGACGACACGATTTGTCGGTGGTTTTATCGTACGATATAAACAACAGAATGAATATAAGTGCTGTTTTTGTTTATGCTACAGGCGATGCTACTACCATGCCTGAAAATGTTTTTTTTATAGAAGGCAGAATAATGTATGAATATGGCGAACGAAACTCTTACCGATTACCACCATATCACAGAGCCGATATTTCTTTTACTTACATCTTCCCAAATAAAGGTAAACGTTGGAATTCTTCACTTAATGTTTCGATTTATAATGTTTACAACCGTAAAAATCCTTATTTTATTTACATTGATACCGAAACCGATCTTGCTAACAATTCAGTTACAATGACTGGTAAGCAAGTTTCTTTATTTCCAATCTTACCATCAATAACATATAATTTTAATTTTTAAGTTATGAGAGTTTTTTTTATTATTTTTTTACTGGTTTTTATTTTTTCGTGCGAGAAAGAAATTGATTTAAAACTACCGGCTGGCGAACGAAAACCGGTAATCGAAGGGGCCATAGAAACAGGCGAATATGCATGGGTATTTGTAACTTACACTTCACCATATTTCTCAAAATTCGACTCAACAACAATTTTTAATATGATAGAAACAAAAGCTACTGTTATTGTTTCTGATGGAATAGAATACGATACTCTAAAACCAGTTATAGATATTTATACCTTCCCATTTTTTAAATACAAAGGCTCGCGTATAAAAGGTGCTGAAGGGAAAACTTATTTTCTTAAAGTTATAATAGATGGCAAAGAATATACTGCGCAAACAACAATACCTTATCATGTTAAAGTAGATAGCTTAAAATTTCGTCCCGACGAAAATGTTGATACTTTAGGTTTTATTTGGTTATATTTAAAAGATCCTGATACTGCTGGCAATTATTATCGTGGTTTTACTAAAGTGTTAGGCAAAGACAGTATATACTTACATCCATTTCCTTCAGTATTTGACGATAGATATTTTAATGGAAAAAGTGTTGAATATGAATTGTATAGGGGTCGTAATCCGCTTGAAGACAATAAATATAATGAACAAGGGCTCGACTCGTCGGGGGTAGGGCGTTGGTATTTTAGAGTTGGCGAAACCGTAGTGGTAAAAATTTGTCAGATCGACTATGCTCATTATTGCTTTTGGTATTCTGTAGAGCAACAGTACATAACCGATAGTAACCCATTTGCTACACCAACATCTCTTAAATCTAATATTAAAGGTGGAGCAATTGGTATATGGGGAGGTTACGCTCCTTTTTACGATACAATTAAAATTACAAAACCTTAAATTTATGAAAATTTGGTTATTAGCTTTAATGTTTATTCATATTATTTTAATTGCCCAAAATGAAAAAAACTATATATCTGTTTTTGCTATAAATTTTCAACCTAATTATCAAGATTTAATAACATACTTTATTTTAAAAATAAACGATAAGGGCGAAATTGTTGATAGAACAATTTTAAAGCGCGATGATTGGGTACGACAAATTGTAGGATTACAAAGTTCTATTGCCAATCCGGAAGGTAAAAATTTAATGAAAGAAGTAGGAATAAATGGACCCGAAGTACTTTCTGAATTATGGAAACTAAGATATTCTGAACACCCTTACGATAGAAAAAATACTGAAAAAGGGTGGGCATCGAAACCACGCTGTCCTAGTCCAGAACAAATGAAAATGCTCGAAAAATTTGGAATGAAAACCTTGAGCGACTATATCTATGGCGAAAATCTTTTAAAACTCTTAAAAGCAATGGAAGACCCTGCATGGGTTGCTGAGTATCAATCAAAATAATTATATTTTCCAATATAATACTATTGCTATTTCACAAATAATCATTAGCAAAGCAGCTATAAGAAAATATCTCCAAAGAGGTTTATCTTTTATTTTATTAGCTATGTATTCGTTTCCTTCATCAACATTTTCTGGAGCAAAAAATGTAACATTATAATTGTTTTTACTTTTAATTATTTCGTACAATTCTGATTCGTTATAATATGTTAGCATCGATTCATTTCTAAGGTAATTTAATGCAATTATTGGATTATTACTAGCTTTATCAACAACTTCGTAAAAACCTTCTGTTAGTAATGAAATGTCTGGTAAAAGTTCTACCTTATCGGGATATCTTTTTATAAATGGTATAAAGCTTTTTTTTGTTGCAAGGTTAGTCATTTCAAGGGTTGCATCGTTGCTTAAAGTATCAATAGGTATGTTTATTTTCATATTTCTCGAAATAAAATAAGTAAAATTATAATCACTTACACTAGTTTGAGCAATTTTATGAATAATTGATACAAATAATGGGTGTTCAAAAAAATTAGAATATTGCTCAGCTGCCGGAATACCTAATATATACATGTTGCCTTTATTAATAGTTGTTTTTATAAAAGCACTTTGATTATTTTCATAATTTATTATTGATTCGAAGTCGGTAGTAGAATATAATGGAGTTAAGGTGTAGCAATTTCGAGTCCAAGGCATTTTAATATTAGATTCCGCCTTGGTAAACATGCCTTTATAGAACTCCATTTTGAAAGAAGGAATTTGTAATAACATTTTTGAAGTATCGTTACTTATAATGTCTACTCCAAAAAAATTACAAATAAGTTTAGCATTTTCTTTTTTTTCTGGTAAAAATAGTAATAATGTTTTTCCTTCTTGCACAATTTTCTTTATGTTCAAGAGAAAATCGGTTGTTATGTTCGGTATCTTATCAATTATAATAAAATTATATTTTTTTAACTCAAATAAGTTGATATTCTTAGGATTAAGTATGGAATAATTAAAAGAACTATCTGAAGCAAAAAAGGCTATTAGAAATTTTGAAACACTCTCAGTTATAAGACAAATAGGTATTTTATCGGTTATAAAATATGAACAATAGTACAAATTATCGTAAGTAATTGGAAAATCCAAAATTTCTACTTTATATTTAACGTATCCTTTTTTTATATTTAAAATGTTAAACTGTAATGTTTTAGAACTCAAAGGCTCAATATTTATGCTTTTTATAATTTTGAGTGTATCATCTAAATATACTCTTACTGGAACTTTATTAGCAATTTTATCGCTATGATTTGTTACTTTAACGTGAAACACATCAGTATTACCTTTAATGTGCGATGGATTAATAAAATAACATGTATCAACACTAATATTATTTGATAACTGTGGTTTAATGTAAAATAGCCATATGTTAAGTGTATCGGCCGGAAAGTTGGAATAATCGAAATCTTTTTTATGGCCATCTGTAAAAATTGCAATGGTTTTAGAATTTAAAATTTTGGCAGAAGTATACAAAATTTCGCTTAAATTTTTGCTTTCCGAACAAATACGGATATTATTGATTTTTTCTATAGCTTCTTCGAAAGTGAACGGATAGGCATTATAATCACAATTTTCAATTACATAATATTTATAGTTTTTTGGTAACGAATTTATTAACGAAATCGCTTTGCTTTTTGCTTCTTCAATTAATGACGAACCTTTGCCACTATTACTCATGCTGAACGAATTGTTAATATAAATAGTAATTACAGAGCTGTTGTTGTTTTTCGATATGATATTTTTTTTATATGGTTGAGAAAATACAAGTACCAAGAAAATTATTATAAAAATTCTAACTAAAAGTAACACCAAATTTCTCAATTTGCTCTTTGCTTTTGCTTGTTTTAAAGCTTCGTTTAATAGCTTATTGTTACTGAAATATATTGTTTTATATTTCCTTAGTTGAATAAGATGAATAATTATAGGAATTGAAATTAAACTTAAAAACCATAAAAAATGTGGATATAAAAAGTTCATATTGCAAAGGTAAGGTAATTATTTAATTATAAAAAGCTTTTACAAAGTACTTAGTTATTTTCAAATAAATCTAACAGTTTTTGCATTTGTGTAAGTTTCTTAACTTGACTATAAAAAAAAATGTTTTAATCTGGTAATGAATGTATTGAAATATAACCTAATGAATTCGAACCTTATATTAACAGTGAAGTAACCAAATATGATTAAGTAAAATTTATTCACCCGCTTGATAATTTTTCGAATTATTAAAATTACATTTGAGTAATTGAACTGTAAAAAAATTGCAAAAGCTAAAAAAATTAGAGAAACTCGGTACAAGCTATTAATTGAGCTTTTATTATTATTGTAGGAATAAACAATTTAAATATAGATTATTACTCTCTAACGCATTTTTATGTGAAAGAATTAAGACTATCTGTGATTACTATTAAAAAGTATTTCATGATAACGGTCTTTCTTATTACGACAAATCGGTACTTTCAAATTTTTGTGTATCTTTTTTTTAATAGCACTTTTTTTAAAATTTGCAATAAATTAGAGTTGAAAAAATAAAGTTATAGTAAAAATTATTTTTAAAAAAGCATGAATACAAGTAAAATTAAATTGTGTTAATAACCGAGTAGTTTTAACATAATACTAATTGGTTTAATATATTTTTAAGCATACATAAAAGGAAATACAATTAGTTTAAAACAAAAATTGCGAAATACAACTATTTTATTAAATAAAGCTTAAATAAACCTTATCGAAAAACAATAAATTAAAGGACAATAAAGTATAAAAATTCCGTTAAATACTTTTATTAAGTAGTTTTTTTACAATAAAAATTTGCATAATAGAAACAAAAGAACTAAATTTGTAATATAAAATTTTAAGGTTCATTGAAATGTTAAAAAAGGGGTAAAATGGTAAATTTATTTTCAAAAAAAGTGTTAACAAAACTTAAAAAATTCGTTCAACTTTCTGATACTCAATCACATGCGAAAGTTACTGTTGAAGTGATATGTCCATTACAACAAGGATTGCGACTATTCATACAATATACCTAATTTATCATTGCTATTGAGTTGAAGTGATATGTCCATTACAACAAGGATTGCGACCGCTGCTCATATGCCCATGTCCCATTTTATCGCTCGGTTGAAGTGATATGTCCATTACAACAAGGATTGCGACAGTGGCCCGGGTATGCCTATCCATCTAAGGACGATAGAGTTGAAGTGATATGTCCATTCCACCAAGGATTGCGACGCGTTGTAA
>JAOAFV010000010.1 GCA_026416095.1 Bacteroidales bacterium
AAGGTACTTACGAAAGCGAATAATATCGGTAAAGAATTTAGCTTTTTGAATTTCTATAAGTACGAGTTTTAAGTTGCCATGTTTGTCTTTGACTTTTGCTTTGAAGTCCATTCGGTATATTATCACACTTGCCGTTTCTGGTCTTGCAGTGTATTCTTGAGGTTGTAATTCGAGCGAAACGATGTCGAGGCCAGTAAGGTCCGATAAGAGGAGTTTAGCAACTTTGTTGTCTTCCATTAAATACTTAAAAACGACATCGTAAATGGGGTTTGCAATGAGGGTCATATAGTTTTTATGACAAAGGTAATTAAAAAGAGTAAGTAAAAAAATATAGAAAGAAAATATTCATGTAATTTCTTGAGTTTTTCTTGTAAGCTATAAACTCCGATTAAAAAGCTTCCTCCTAAAAATAGTTGCTAATTATTCAAACAAAATATTAGTTGAAAAAAATTAAAATGTTTTAATAAATTATTACTTTTTTAGATATAAATAGATTGCTGTTTGTAACATTAACAATGTAAATACCCTTTAAATTATTAGTTTCAATTTTATTAAAAGTTGTTAATGGTTTACTAAAATAAATGATCTCGCCTAAAATGTTATATAATTTTATTGTTGTATTTTCATCCACTATGTTAGACATTTTAATTGTAATTAATTTTTCATTGCTATTATATAAGACTTCAATTTTATCTTCTGTAGAATTTTTAGTTATTTGATTAAAAAAAGTTGTATAATAAGCTTCCCAACCTGGCCGTTGATTTAAACTGTCTGTGATAAATTTTAAGAATAAAGTATTACCACTTGAGTATATTATAGGAGGTAAATAATTACCTGAAAATTCACCTATTAAAGGTGCCAATGAGTTTGGACCGTCGTATATATACAAAATATCTTTATTTAATTCTGTATCGAATTTGGTAAACGTTAATTCAATTCTTTTATTATTCATTGGTTTAATTAGCCATGAACAATTAGTATTATTCCAGTAATATGAAAGACCACTCCCATCGTCAATGAAACGTGCAGTATCGATGTATGTGAAGTTCTGAACACAATAATTCCCATAATAAGGCATAATATTAACCACAGCACCTTGACTGTACGTAAAATCGTTATTTCCTGGGGTTAAATCGTTATAATAATAGTAGCCATTAGCATAACCATTCCAGCCCCAATTAAAATGATAAAAACATGTATCTTGATAGCCATCACAAACAAAAGCATGACCTCCAGTACCATTCCCACTATATAATACAGGGCGTTTATAATTTAATTCGTCTCTTATAAGCATATCCCATTCATTGTCGAAATAATGAGATCTTGTTTTATATCTAACTGATGGATGGTATCTAAAATATGTTTTTAAAGCATTAGGAACAAATTCAGTATAACTAGCCGAACCATTAGGACCATAGCTCATATCGACAGATACCCCACAATGAAACATTAATAAGGCAATAGCAGAAGCACTTGTAACATTTGCAATAGGAGTCATTTTACTCCATTCATAATAAGTATTTTCGAAATCAATAGTGTCGGGTTCGCTCCATACAAAAACTTTAAAACCCTTGCCCCGTTCTGGATAATTATGGTATTTCATTATCATTGCCATGGCTGTTGCTACACATCCTGTTACACAGTGTCCACCTGGACCATTATGGTGTGGCGGGCAATACATATTATATGGATATTCCTGTCCCCAGTATAGATTTACTAAAGGACCTATCCCTTTTGTATTTGTATTGAGTTTTAGGTTATTGTTCAATATATCATTCCATAATTTTGTGTTAATTTCAGAATAATTTTTTTCAGCATATTTTGTAACCTGAATAGCCGCTTTATTTACATAACTAATAAAAGCAGGCGGAAGATTGTTTAAATCAATTTTATTTTGGTATGAGTAACCAAAAATAGGAAATGCATTTGTGTTTGCACTTACAATAACAAAACCTGAATCCTTAAAGCTTACAATGTAAAAGGCTGTTTTATCTTCATATTTAAATTCATTTATTTTTTCAATTTTGAGATTTAATTCATCTTTGTAAAATTTATTATACTGATGTCTAATAAAATTTATTGCAATTTTTTTGGCGGTTATGCTGTCTACAGGTTCGCAATATAAATTATAAACATTAAACAGAAACAACAAATTATAAAAATATTTCATAATACCTGAAATTATTATTTTATTACCTCAACAAAATTAACTTAAGTTTATACTATTTCAAAAATTTTATACATTTTTGTTTTATTATTAAATTGCGAAAAAAAAATTGAAGAAATATTTTTTGCTTATCTCTTTATTTTTATTAAAGTTAGTATTATTTTCACAAAAAGGAATGTTTAAAATAGGAGTCAAGCAATTTAATAAGGGTAATTATGAAAAAGCCCTAGAAAAGTTTTTTATTGTATATTCTTATGATTCGTTAAATTACAATTTAAATTACCTTATTGGTACCTGCTATTTTTATATGAATAATTTTAATAAGGCAATTCAGTTTTTAAAGTTTTCAGCGGAAAAATTAACTAAAAACTATAAAGGATTTTACTATAATGAAAAAAATGCACCACTTGATGCTTTATTAGTATTAGGCAAAGCATACCACCTTTCATATAGATTTGATTTGTCTATTGAAACATTAAAGAATTATATAAGTATGATCGATAGTACCACAGACAGGGCTAAATATTTAGAAGCAATTTTATGGCTAAATTACTCTTTAAATGCACTTTTATTTGTTAACGACACAAGCGAATTAATAATTGAAAATATTGGCAAAGCAATAAATACTGAATACAATGAAATTTCACCTGTTGTTAATATAAAGGAAGAAAATTTATTTTTTTCTTCGGATAGAAAAATTAAAGATGTTTATAAAAGAAATAAATCAGATTTTAATATATATTTTTCTAAGTATTATAAAAAAAAGTGGACTAAACCCGAATATATCAATTTGTTAAACACAAATTTTAATGAAATGCCACTATGTATTAGCAACGATGGAACAGAGTTATATGTTTGTAGAAATGAAAATAATGATCATAATATTTATGTTTCTTATTATTTAGATAGTATGTGGTCAATACCTGTAAAATTAAACGATTTTATTAATTCGAAGCATAACGAGTATTGTGCAACTATATCGTCAGATAAGCAAATATTAATATTTTCTAGTACGCGAAACGGTGGCATAGGAGGCAAAGATTTATATATTTCTAAAAGGCTACCTAATGGTGAATGGGGTATTCCAATTAATTTAGGTAAAGTTTTGAATACTGAATACGATGAAGATTGCCCTTTTTTATCTCCTGACGGATTAACATTGTACTTTTCCTCCAATTGTAAAAAATCTATGGGTGGTTACGACTTGTTTGTTTCGCATTTAATTAATGATTCTATGTGGTCGGAGCCACAAAATTTAGGTTATCCTATTAATACTGTTGAAGATGAGCTATTTTTTTATATCACTGCCGATGAAAAAAATGCATATTTTTCAGCACATAGAGATGACTCTTATGGTGGAAAAGATATTTATATGATGAACTTACTTTCGTTACCTGAAAAATCGTACATTATTGTTAAAGGGAAAATATACTTGTCGGGAAATAGTGAATTTATTAAGGATATTGTGATTAATGTTTTTGACCTTAAAAAAGGAATTATGGTTGGTAAATTTAAACCTAATAAAATAACTGGAAATTATGTATTAGTATTAAAGAAAAATCATAAATATTCTTTGATTTGCGAAACCGACAATTGGGTATTCGAGCCACAAATTATAGAATTTAAATTAGACGAAGAAAGTGAAATAGAATACTCTATTGTATTAAATCCACTTGGTAAAAGTGAAAAAAATAAATAGGAAATTTATTTTTTTCATACTATTTTTGAAAAAATTTTTTTATGAATTTTGAATTGACAGAGGAGCAAAAATTAATACAACAGGCAGCAAAAGACTTTGCTGAGAAAGAAGCATTGCTTGATGTTATTGAAAGAGATGAAAAAGCAATTTATCCTACCCATCACATAAGAAGGATGAAAGAATTAGGATTTTTTGGTATGACTGTCGACCCAAAATATGATGGCGGGGGCATGGATACTCTTTCATATGTACTTGTGTTGGAAGAATTATCTAAACACGATGCTTCATTAGCAGTAATTTTATCAGTTCATAATTCTTTAGCCTGTTGGGGAATAGAAAATTTTGGAAGTGAGCAACAAAAAGAAAAATTTTTAAGACCATTGGCTCGTGGCGAAAAAATAGGGGCCTTTTTACTCTCTGAGCCTGAAGCAGGTAGTGATGCTTCTCACCAAAAAACATTAGCCGAAGATAAAGGCGACTATTATTTATTAAATGGTATTAAAAATTGGATTACAAGTGCCAATACAGCAGATATTTATCTTGTTATTGCTCAAACTTATCCTGAACTAAAACATAAAGGCATAAATGCATTTATTGTAGATCGGCATTCAGAAGGTATAACCTTAGGGCCACACGAAAATAAAATGGGCATGCGAAGTAGCGATACTCATTCTGTTATGTTTAACAACGTTAAGGTGCCTAAAGAAAATAGAATAGGCCCTGATGGCTTCGGTTTTAAATTTGCAATGATGTGTCTTGAAGTAGGACGTATAGGAATTGCTGCTCAGGCCCTAGGAATAGCCGAAGGAGCATATATGAGAGCTTTAAAATATTCTAAAGAAAGAAAAGCTTTTGGTGTTCCTATATGTCAACATCAAGCAATTGCCTTTAAACTAGCTGAAATGGCAACTAAAATAGAAAGCGCAAAACTTTTGGTTTACAAAGCAGCAACTTATAAAGATGAACACAAACCTTTTGGCTTATTAAGCGCTATGGCTAAAAAATATTGCTCAGATATTGCTATGGAAATAACAACCGAAGCTGTACAAATTCATGGTGGGTATGGCTATGTTAAAGAGTATCACGTAGAAAGATTATTTAGAGAAGCAAAGTTAACTCAAATTTACGAAGGTACATCGGAAATACAGAATATTATAATTTCTAGAGCGATATTAACCGATTAAAATATATTAAGTATGAAAATTCTTGTTTGTATAAGTAATGTTCCTGATACAACAACAAAAATTAAATTTACAGCCGATAATAAACAATTCGATGTTACAGGTGTACAATGGATAATAAATCCATGGGATGAACTTGCTTTAACTAGAGCATTAGAATTAAAAGAAAATTCAAATGGGAAAATAACCGAAGTAGCTGTAATTAATGTAGGAACAAAAGATACAGAAATAACAATTAGAAAAGCCTTGTCGATGGGTGCAGACTCGGCAATAAGAATAGATAGTGTACCTTTAGACGCTTTTTCAGTAGCTTCTGAGATGGCTGAGTATATTAAAACTAATCCATACGACTTAATACTATGTGGCATTGAATCTAGCGATTATAATGGTAATGCTGTAGGTGGTATGCTTGCCGAATTAATTGGATATAATTCAGTGTCGGCAGTTTCTGGAATAGAGTTAAATGGCGATAGTTTTATAGTATTCAGAGATATTGATGGTGGTCGTCAAAAATTATTAGTAGAAAAGCCTTTTGTTGCTATTGTACAAAAAGGTATTGCTAAAGAGCCGAGAATACCTAGTATGAGAGGAATAATGGCTGCCCGAACAAAGCAAATAAAACTTATTTCTCCATTAAAAGTTAACCAAGCTACTGAAATACTTGATTATCAATTACCACAACCAAAAGGAAAATGTAAAATGATACCTGCCGATAATATTCAAGAGTTAGTTCGGATTTTACATGAAGAAATAAAAGTAATTTAATATATTATAACCTTTAAAATTTTTAGTTTATGAATGTATTAGTATACCTCGAAACATGGGATGGTAAGTATAAAAAATTATCATTTGAACTTGTAAGTTTTGCAGTAGCTCTTGCAGAAAGATTGAATTCAAAAGCATATGGTATTACTTTATCAGATGTTTCGGAAGATGAAATTCAAAAACTTTCCTATTATGGCCTTGAAAATCTTATTTTATGTAAAGATGAAATTTTCAAACTTCTTGACAATAAAACTCATTCAGATGTGCTTTTTAAAATAGCACACAAATACAATATAGGGTACTTAGTTTTTCCACATAATAATAACGGAAAATCGCTTGCTCCAGTTGTTGCGGTTAAATTGAATGCCTCGTATATTTCAGGAGTAACTGGTTTACCAGAGAGTATAAATCCTTTTATAATTACTAAAAAAGTATTCACTGGTAAGGCTTATGCTAGAGTTAAGGCAAATTTTGAAAAGGTAATAGTTAGTCTATTACAAAATGCCTTTGGGGTAATAGAAAAAAAAGTTAACATAAGTGTTATTAACGAAGACATTAGAGCTAGTAGCGACACAAAACATATAAAACTTGAAGAAGTTCAAAAGTATACTGCAAAGGTTTTACTAACCGATGCTGAGATTGTTGTATCTGGGGGTAGGGGAATGAAAGGTCCCGAAAATTGGCATTACTTAGAGGCACTTGCCGAAGAATTAAATGCAGCAACAGCTTGTACACGCCCGGTTTCCGACGATGGCTGGCGACCTGCTCATGAACATGTTGGTCAAACAGGTAAAATAATTGCTCCTAATTTATATATTGCATGTGGTATTTCTGGTGCAATACAACATGTTGCGGGGGTAAGTTCTTCTAAGTATATTATTGCTATAAACAAAGACCCAGAAGCTCCTATTTTTGAAGTAGCCGATTATGGCGTCGTTGGTGATGTTTTGCAAGTTTTGCCATCACTAACTGAAGAAATTCGTAAAGTAAAAAAGTAAGTTTTGGTTAAAAAAATATTTACATCTTTATTGCTGTGTTATTTTATAGTTGTTGTATATTCACAAAGTTCCATAAATTTTTATAGATTCCCTTATGAAATTGGTGTAAGAGCAACAAGTAAGAAGTTTGGCGTTGATGGAATTATACCCTTCAAATTCAACAGATTTCGCTTAAACCTTGGGTTTACTCCATATTATTATTTTAATGAAAATTACTTTGATTTTAAAATACATTTATATCAAAAAACTTGGTATGCATACGTAGGTGTTGGTTTTGGTATTAATCGTTGGGTTAAGGTAAATAATAAGGGAAATAATAAATGGAGCTTTGCAACAATAAGCGAAGCGGGAATTGAACGAATTTTTTTTAAAATACTTTGCTTAGCTCTTGATGTGCAAATGTATTACGACTTAAGAACTAAAGAGTATAATAATTTTGTTACGTTTTCTGTAAGATATAAATTATTAAGGCGTACTATATAGAAGAGTTTAAAGTGTTTTGATAAATTCAGCAATTTTGTATATTTCTTCGTAGAAAGGATATTGTTTCTTTTCGGAATTTTTGTGACCTAATCTCACAAAAACAATATTTTTGTGGGGCACTATTCCTATATATTGACCGTATAAACCACACGCAAGTATTATTTTTAAATTATTGTAATTTAAAAGCCACCAATGAAGAGAATAATAAGTAACAGGTTTATTGTACTTATCTTTTAGGTGGGTAGCAGGCTTATTAACTTCTTTTATATACCAATCGGGTAATGAAACATTGCGCCATTTACCTTTATTTAACATTAAGCTGCCAATTTTGGCAAAATCTCGTGCAGTAGCATGCAAGCAACAATATGCTTTAATTTGACCATCTTTTTTATCTAACGACCATAATGCTTTGTATTCCATTTGTAATGAATTCCATAGTTTCTGAGTAGCATATTCCGAAAGACTTACTCCAGTGCTTCTTTCAATTATCATTCCAAGTATTTGTGTATTTAAGCTATTATATTCAAATAAGTTCTTTTTGTTTTGGTCTACTTTTATCTTACTTATTATTTTTTTTAAATTATTACCATAATAAGCTTTTGCTGTGATGCCAAAAGGATTATAATAACTTTCTTTCCCTATTATCCCAGTCGACATTGTCAGTAAATTAATGATCTTAATATCTTTGAAGTTCTCTAATTCTGGTAAATAGTCAGTTACATAATCTTCGTACGATTTAATATATTGTTCCTTTATAGCTAATGCTATTAATATTGAAATAATGCTTTTTGCTATGGAAAATGAATTTGAAATTGTATTTGCATTATATCCATTGTAATATTTTTCTATGTAAAGCGAGTCATTTTTAACAACTATAAAAGCCGTTGTTTTTAACGATAATAAATAGTTTTCGAAAGTATCGGGTAAGATAATTTTATTATAATGTTTTGATAAAGGATATTCTTTGTTTTCGTTACTTATAAGAGTATCGTTTTTAAAAATTTTGTAATCGTCGATGTTGGCTGTTTGATAATATATAACCCTTAAAGGGAAACATGATGTTACTAATATAAAAATAATTAAGACTTGAAAAAAAAGTGTTTTACATTTTTGTGTAAATTGCAGTAACATTTTCTGGTCCGTTTCCTTCGTCGAATGTGTAATTCCAATTTATAGATGAATAATTTGAAGAAACAATTCCTTGTCCATTGAATAAATAACCACTGATACTTTGATTATTAATGTACAAGATTGAACCAGATAATTTTGCTCTTAATTTTTTACCATATCCAAGGTTAAAAAAATTATCAATAAGAATATAATTTGAAAGTGTGTCTTTTGTAATATCGACATAATAATTTTGTTCACCAAATGCTTGTGAATTTTCTTTACATTTCCATGCACTTACAAGCTTGTCACGTGCATCTGTTATTACATCATCTTCTTCGTCGGGCTGACAAGCATTAAAAAATATCAAGATTAATATAAGAAAGCTTATTAAAAAGTAATTCCTTAAAAAGTGTTTATTTTTTGCAAATTCCATAAAACAATATTTTTATAAAATTATTAATGTAATTCTCGAGTTCATTTATTCGATCTTCAACAAATAGTGGTATTTCAAGACCTTTAAGAATAGTAAGAATTGTAGTAGCTGTTTCGTTAACATTTTCAAATTCAAAAAACGATAACTTTTTTCCTTCTTCTAGTATTTCTTTTATTATTTCAAATTCTTTTTCATCGACATTTTTTCTTATTTCATTAATAAATGGCAAATGTTCGTATAATTCTGTTTTAATTGCTGTGTAAAAGTTAGATAGGTTTTTCATTGTTTGCATTCGAGTTATAATGTATGCTCTTAATTTTTCGTCGGGTAACTTATAATTATTTACACTCTTTATTATATTATTTTCTAATTCTTCTGCTTCTTTTTCGATTATTGCTTTAAATATTTCTTCTTTATTTTTAAAATAATAATATATTGCAGTTTTACCTTTGCCAGTTGCTGTTCCAATATCTTCTATTGTAGTTTTCTTATAGCCATATTTTGCAAACATTATTGAAGATACTTCTATAATTTGTTCTTTTACTTTAGTGTGCTTCGAGTTATTAGCCACTTTTTTTTGGTAAAGTTATATAATTTTATTGATATTTTTAATGTTAAGTGACATTTTTGTTTAATTTAAGAAAACTTATTTCAAATGAAAGTAAGTTAACGTTGAAGAAAATATCAATGATAAATTCAATTGAAAGCAATGATGTTGGTTTTTAAAAAAATTTAGTTTTTTATTCTAGACAAGTTTTAATGAAATCGACAAATAAAGGATGAGGATTCTCTACAGTACTGTTAAATTCGGGATGAAATTGTACTCCTATAAACCATTTATGTGATGGTAGTTCTATTATTTCTACTAAATTCATTTCAGGATTTATGCCCGACACTACCATGCCAGCTTTTTTAAATTCTTCTAAATATCTATTATTAAACTCGTAACGATGTCTATGACGTTCTTTAATAATATTTTTTTTATATATTGAATATGCCTTTGACTCTGGTAACAATTCACAGTTGTAAGCTCCAAGTCGCATTGTACCACCTTTATCGACAATAGATTTTTGTGATTCCATTAAATCGATTACGGGATAATTAGTATTTCTTACAAATTCAGTAGAATTTGCATCTTTATAATGTAAAACGTTACGTGCAAATTCAATTACAGCCAGTTGCATTCCTAAACATATTCCCAAAAAAGGTATATTATTTTCGCGAGCATATTTTATGGCTAGTATTTTTCCTTCTATACCTCTGCTTCCAAACCCTGGAGCTACAATAATTCCTTTAATATCTTTAAATGTTTCGTTTAAGTTATTCTCTTCTATTCTTTCACTGTGAACTAATTTAATATTAACCTTTGCATTATTAGTAGCACCAGCATGAATTAATGATTCTATTATAGACTTATAAGCATCGGCTAATTCGACATACTTGCCCACAAGTGCTACATTTGTAGAGTAATCGGGATTTTTGATTTTATCTACAAATGATTTCCATTTTGTTAAATCTGGTTCTTTTTTTTCTGGAAGCTTTAATTTTTTTAAGACTATTGTGTCAAATTTTTCTTCGTGCAAGTACAGTGGTACTTCATAGATTGTTTTAACATTTTTTGCTTCGATTACAGCTTCATTTTCAACATTACAAAATAAAGCTACTTTACGTCTTATCTCTTGTGTTATTGAATGTTCGGTTCTTAATACAATTATATCGGGTTGAATACCATTTTCTAGTAACATTTTTACGCTGTGTTGTGTTGGTTTTGTTTTTAATTCGCCAGTAGCAGATAAATAAGGTACTAATGTTAAGTGTATAACCAAAGTATTTTCTGGCATTTCCCACCTGATTTGGCGAACCGATTCAATAAATGGCAACGATTCTATATCGCCAACGGTTCCTCCAATTTCTGTAATTACAATTTCATAGCCATATTTTGAACCAAGAAGTTTAATATATCTTTTTATTTCATCAGTAATATGTGGTATTATTTGAACTGTTTTGCCTAAATAATCGCCTCTTCGCTCTTTATTGATTACGTTTGAATATATTTTACCTGTTGTAACATTATTATCTTGAGTAGTATGAATGTTAAGGAATCGTTCGTAGTGTCCTAAATCTAAGTCTGTTTCGGCACCATCTATTGTAACGTAGCATTCGCCATGTTCGTAAGGATTCAATGTGCCAGGGTCAACATTTAAATATGGGTCGAATTTTTGTACTGTAACATTGTATCCTCTAAGTTGTAAAAGTTTAGCCAGTGAAGCTGATATTATACCTTTACCCAGCGAAGATGTAACTCCACCAGTAACAAATATATACTTCGTATTTTTCATTTATTAAAAGGTTAAATTTAATCCAACACTTGGAATAATTGGTAATTGGTTAATAAATTCGTTTCGTAATCTATCGTAATAAAAAATGTTTTTACGGTTATACAAGTTTGTTATACTAAAAATTATTTCAAGAGTTGAATTTTTAGAAAAATCGTATGATTTTTTAACTGTAATATCTAACCTATGATAATAAGGTAATCTACCATTATTTAAATTTCCATATAATACTCCTAAGTTAGCATTAGCCGAGGCAAGGTTTGTATTTATGTTGTAAATATTCAATTGTTCATAATATCCAGCTGTTTTTGTAAAAGGTAATCCACTACCTAAGTTCCATCTTAAACTAATATCCCAATCAAGGTTTTTTCCAAAGGTACGCGTGAGTAATATATTTAAGTTATGCCTTCTATCGTAAATAGGGTTATATGTATAAACCCCATCATATCTATCTACATATCCAAGCGAATAGGCAAGCCATAAATAATTTCTCTTGTATTCGTATTTTATAGAAAAGTCACAACCATAAGCATTGCCTTTTTCTGCAATAAAATCTTTTTTTAATATATCTGGAATTTGCCAATTATCTCCTGTATCGTCAAAAATTTTGTTTCTATTTATATTTGTAAGAAATATAAACTTTTTATAATAAGGCTCAATGTTAATTTCTACATATTCAGATGGATCTACTTCAAAACCTGTAACAATATGAAAAGATCGTTGTAATGGATTAGTTATTTCTTTCCCTTCGAAATACTTAGGTAATCGGCTTAAATCTACATTGCTTAAGAATCCATAAAATAAATTTACTACATCTCTATCGCTGTTTGCACTAAGTATGTTCTGAGAATATAGTCCCGAGGCAATTTTAAGTCGTAAATTTTTTGTAACTATATACTTTAAGCCAGCTCGAGGTTCAAGCGACAATTTAGGTAACGAAGCATAAAATTGTAATCTTACCCCACTTTCAACAATTAATTTTTCTTGGAGTGTTTTTATTTTATAGTTTATAAAGCCATTAATTTCGGTTGTATTTTCTTGTTGAGAAATTAGTCGCTTGTTAATGTTATAAAATGAGAAGTCTGTTTTTAGTCCACCTGCTTCAATACCATATTTAAGTTCACTAGAACCATAAAAATAATTTAATGATGAACTCAAATAGAAATTATTTATACTGCTATAGCGTGGTAAATCGTCGCTTTCTTTTAAGGTAATTTCATATTTTGAGTAGTTAAAATTTATTTTCATAATAGCAATGGAACCAACAGGAACAATTATAATGTTAGAACCAAAGCCTTTATTATTCCATTCATAAAGCGATAGTGCCCTATATTTAACCTTGTCGTAAAAGTTAAATCCAAAAAAATTTATTTTACTACCGTTTTCAGTAGTAAGAGATATTTTACCATAAAAATCATTAAATGAAAAAGGAATTCCTAATGTATCAACATATGAATATAAAACTTTTGATGATTCTTTAATGTAAGACGTTTTGCCTGAGAATATATACGACATTGCAGTTTTTGAAATATCTTCGCTTTTAAATATCGGCCCTTCTATTAATAATTTTGAACCAAAAGTAGTTGCAGATATTTTACCTGAATGACGATTTTTATTGCCATCTTTTGTGCTAATATCCATAACCGATGAAATACGTCCACCATATTCAGAATTAAAAGCTCCTGTATATACATCGGCATTTTTTAATATATCGGAATCAAATACTGAAAAGAAACCAATGGAATGAAATGGGTTAAATATAGTCATTCCATCTAGGAGTACTTTATTTTGCACTGGTGAACCGCCTCGTATAAATAATTGTCCTCCTTGATCGCCTGTAAAAACAACACCAGGTAATACCTGTACGTATTGAGCAAAATCGGGTTCTGCTCCTATGCTAGGTAAACGTTCTATTAATTTGGGTGTAATTTTGTTTATTGATATTTTTACTTGTTCTGTTTTAGATTTTGCTTCGGCAGATATGTTTACTTCTGATAAAAGAATAGTAGATTCTTCTAAAAATATTTTTTTTGTTATTATTTCGTTTTCTTTAAGATGTACTATAACAGTAGCAGTATCGTAACCAACGAACGAAACCTTTAAAATGTACTTACCAGGTTTTAATTTTGCAATGCTAAAAAAACCATTAATATCGGATGTTGTGCCATATTTAGTGCCAACTAATATTATATTTGCAAATGGTATTGGTTCACTATTTTTTTTGTCGTATATAAATCCTCTTATTACTCCAGTTTGTGAGTAGATGTTAGTGAAAAATAAAATTGTAATGCATGTATAAGTTATTATTTTCATTTTGAAAGTTGTTTCATAACTTGATCAATGTATCTTATTTGGTCTTTTAATATTTCAATTTCTTTTTTTCCTTTTTCAATTCTTTCTTTAAATTCTTTAATAATTGAATCTGTATTTTTCGATTTGGCAAAAAAGCTTATATTATTATCAAGGGTTTTTAAATCGTTTTCGGCTTTATATAGTTCTTTAGCAAGTTGATTTCTTTCATATTGCAATAATTTTAGTGGATTGCTTTGTTTTAAAATTTCATCTACTTTTATTTTAATTTTTAAAATAGCTTTCTTCTTATCATCAATATTAAGCTTACTATATAATTCTTGTAAAATAGTTTTGTATTTGTTTTGAATTTCTTCTTGATATTCATGTCCAACAGGTCCTATTTCGAACCATTGTTTTTGCAAATTTCTAATTTTTTCTAAATCGCTTTCTATATTATCGGATAGTGTAAAGTTTTTCAGAAGTTCTAATATTTCTTGTTTTTTTTGTAGGTTTTCTTTTAAAAGATTTTCGATAGATTGAAAATGTTGTTTCTTTCGTTCAAAAAATTCATTACATGCTTTTCTAAATCGTTCTTCAAGTATTGCATTATCTTTTGCATTTGCTTTGCCTAATTTTTTCCATTCTTTTTGGAGTTTAATGAGTTCATTTGTAGTATTTTTCCAATCGGTGCTATCTTTTAAAGCTTCTGCTCTAATACAAAGATCAAGTTTTAGCTGATAATTTTTCTTTTCTTCTTCTATTTTTTGCTGAAAGAATTCATTTTTATTATTGAAAAACTTATCGATAGCTTCTCTAAATCTTTTGTAAATACTATGTGCTTGATTATGCGGTACGTTTCCAATTGTTTTCCACCTTCTTTGTAAGTCGAGAATTTTATTTGTTTCTTCTTTCCACTGTCGAGCTGTAGTTATGTGTTGCGATGCTATATCTTCTGCAATTTCGCATAATATAATTTTTGCCCTTAAATTTGTTTCTTCTTCTTCTCGTTTCTTTTTGAAGTATTCATTATGTTTTTGATGTATTTGTTTAGTTATTTCTTTAAATCTATGCCATATTTCTTCTTTTTTATCGGGATAAACAGGTCCTATTTCTCTCCATTGGGCATGTAGCATTTGGAGTTTACTTAACGATTTAGTAACGTTTGTTTCGTTGAGTAAAGCTTCTGCTTGCTCGCATAAAGCTATTTTGGCTTCAAGGTTTTTTTTGTAATCTAATTCTTTAGCTTCACGATTAAGTTTAAGCCAATTATAAAACTGGTCACGAGCAAAATTGTAATCTTCGTAAAGTTGTTTAACTTTTTCTTTTGGTACTACTCCTATTTCTTTCCACTGACGCGTTAAATCGTAAAATTCTTCGATTGTAGTTTTTAAAGATTCTGGTTTGTTTATTAAATTCTTTATTTTTTCAATAATTTCGAGTTTCTTTTTATAGTTATCTTCTTTTTGTTTTTCTATTTCTTTAATATATTCTTGTCTTTTTTCTCGGTATGCATTATAAATTTTCTTAAACTCTTTTTCCAGTTCATCTTCAGGTGCCACAAAGTCTTCGAGCTTACCACCTTCTTCTATAAACTTTTTTCTAAGTTCTTCGTGTTCAAGCTTTAGTTTTTTATAAAATTGTGCTCTTATTTCTTCTACTTGCGATTTAATTTTATCTATTGTTGATTCACTTATTAGCTGTTTCAAACATTCCAATAGTTCTTTTTTATTGTACAAAGAATAATCTTTTTCTTCCAGATCATCTATATCGGAAAGTATTAGATCTTCTTCAGACATTTCTTTAACTTCTTCAATTTCAATTATAGGTTTAGCATTTTCATCTAATGTTTCTTTGTTTTCAGTATTTTCTATGTCGCTATGATTTAATATGTTGTTAGTTTCATTATTAGTTAATGAATTTTCCATGACAATAAATTTTTAAGAATTAACAGATTCTAAAAGAAGATTTAAAATTTTAATTGCAGCTTCTGTAATAGGTGTACCAGGCCCAAATATAGCTGTAACACCTTTTTTATACAGAAAATCATAATCTTGAGGAGGAATAACACCACCAACAATAACAAAAATGTCTTCTCTATTATGTTTTTTTAATTCGTCTATTAAGAGAGGTACTAATGTTTTGTGAGCAGCAGCTAAGCTAGAAATTCCAATAATATGAACATCGTTTTCTATTGCTTGTTTTGCTGCTTCTTCGGGTGTTTGAAACAATGGACCAATATCAACATCGAAGCCCATATCGGCATAAGCAGTTGCTACAACTTTAGCACCTCTATCGTGGCCATCTTGACCAAGTTTTGCTATCATAATTCTTGGACGACGACCTGTTTTTTGTGCAAAAATATCAGTTAAACGACGAGCTTCTTTAAATCTTTCATTGTCGTACGATTCCGACGAATAAATTCCTGTTACCATTTTTATTTCAGCTTTATATCGCCCAAAAACTTTTTCCATTGCATAAGAAATTTCTCCTAATGTAGCTCTATGTTTAGCAGCTTCAATTGCTAATTCAAGTAAGTTTTCATTGTTGTTTTTACAAGCTTCTGTTATTCGATTTAAAAGGTCCTCTACTTTTTTTGAATCTCTATTTTTTTTAACTTCATTTAATCGTTTAATTTGTGTTTCTCTTACTATAGTATTATCGACTTCAAGTATTTCTATTGGCATTTCTTTTTCTGCTTTGTATTTATTTACTCCAACAATTATTTCTTTATTATTATCAATTTTAGCTTGTTTTCGAGCAGCTGCTTCTTCAATACGCATTTTAGGTATTCCTGTTTCAATAGCTTTTGTCATTCCACCTAGTTCTTCAATTTCTTTTATAAGGTTCCACGCTCTCGAGGCTATCTGTTGTGTTAAGTATTCAATCAAAAATGAACCACCAAGTGGGTCGACGTTTTTACAGATGTATGTTTCTTCTTGTAAAAATAATTGGGTATTACGAGCAATGCGAGCCGAAAAGTCTGTTGGTAGTGCAACTGCTTCGTCAAGAGCATTGGTATGTAGCGATTGAGTGTGACCAAATGCTGCGGCAAGAGCTTCGATACAAGTACGGGCAATATTGTTATAAGGACTTTGTTCAGTAAGCGTCCAACCAGAAGTTTGACAGTGTGTACGTAATGCCATTGATTTTGGGTTTTGAGGGTTAAATTGCTTTACAATTTTTGCCCATAATAATCGTGCTGCTCTCATTTTAGCAATTTCTACAAAAAAGTTCATACCTATGGCCCAGAAGAATGAAAATCTTGGAGCAAAATCATCTACATTTAAACCAGCATTTATTCCTATTCTTAAATATTCAAGAGCATCGGCAAGTGTATAAGCCAATTCTAAATCGGCAGTTGCCCCAGCTTCTTGTATATGATAGCCAGAAATACTAATACTATTAAATTTTGGCATATTTTGAGCAGTGTATTTGATTATATCGGCAACTATTCGCATTGAAGGTTCAGGTGGATAAATGTATGTATTTCTTACCATAAATTCTTTTAAAATATCGTTCTCAATTGTGCCGGATAATTCTTCGAGTTTTGCTCCTTGTTCTAATGCTGTTACTATATAAAAAGCCATTATGGGAATAACGGCGCCGTTCATTGTCATTGAGACCGAAATTTTGTTAAGAGGTATTTGATCGAAAAGTATTTTCATGTCTTCTACGGTATCGATAGCAACACCAGCCTTTCCCACATCGCCAATTACTCGTGGATGGTCGCTATCATATCCTCTGTGAGTTGGTAAATCGAAGGCCACCGATAACCCCATTTGCCCTGCTGCAAGGTTTCTACGGTAAAAGGCATTAGATTCTTCAGCAGTAGAAAAACCCGCATATTGACGAATTGTCCAGGGCTTCAATATATACATGGTAGCATAAGGCCCTCTTAAAAAAGGTGGTATTCCAGCACCATATTCCAGAAAATCGATGTCTTTTATATCGTTAAAAACATAATATTGTTCAATGTCTATACCTTCGGGGGTAGTATACGACTTTATTTTAGGTGTAATATGCTTAAATTCAGAATTAATACTTATATTTTTAAAGTTAGGTTTCATTTTTTCAATTGTAATTTAATTTTTCAGATAATAAATTATTATAATATTTTAAGCTTTCAACTATATTAGACTTTATGTGAATAAAGTTAATCAGACCCATCTCCTTAAACTTTTCGATATAATCTTTTGGGTAGCCGGCTAATACGAGTATAAATAAATTTTTAAGTTCTTTTACTATTTCCGGCACTATTTTAGGATATTCTTCATCGCTAGAACATATTACAACAATATCGGCATTAGAACTTTTAGCTTCATTAATAGATTCTAGTAAGTCATCGAAGGGTGTGCCTTCAATAATTTTATAACCTGCACAACCAAAAAAATTTGAACTAAAGTTAGCTCTTGCATTTCGCATTGTAATGTTACCATATTTTAACAGATAAACTTTTGGAATAGAAGGAAGTTTATAAGTTTGCAATCTTATTAGTTCAAATTCTTGCGAAGCTCTAATCATTTTTACTGGTTGGTAATTATAATTTTGTTTAAATTCGTTATTACTATTCATTTTCTTATAATGGACATCGTCGAAGTTATTTAATATGTTTTCTAATAAATTAGGATATTGGTTAACTCCGACAAGTATTTCGTATCGATTATATAAGTTTTTTAAACGTTCTTGTTGAGTATTTTCAATTATGTTTTGTATAAAACCTTTTTTAAATGCTTCAACAAACCCGCCATTATTTTCAATTTCTATAAACAAGTTCCATGCATTATTAGCAATGTTTTGAGTTAATGTTTCGAGGTAATACGACCCTCCAAGTGGATCTATAATTTTATCGAATTTAGCTTCTTCTTTCAAAATAAGTTGTATGTTTCTTGCAACTTGCATAGAAAATTCATCTGGTTTTTTATATAATAAGTCAAATGGTCGTATTGTTAAGGAATTTGTTCCACCAAAAATTGCTGCAATTGCTTCGATAGTACTTCTTAATATATTTACATAGGGATCGAGTATAGTTTTATTCCATATGGTATTAATTGAATGAATATATGGTAAACACTTATCTACTTTTAGGTTATAGCTATTTAGTATTGTTTCCCATAAAAGTCTGAAGGCCCTAAGTTTTGCAATTTCAAAAAAGAAATTTGAATTTATACCAAAATTAAAAATAATACGTTCAATAATTTCAGAAGTTTTAAGTCCTTTTTCTGATAAATTATGTAAATATTCTACAGCAATTGCTAAAGCAAAAGCAACTTCTTGAGTTGAAGTAATTCCACAATCATTTAATTTGTATGTATTTATGCCAATGAATCTTGATGAAGGAAATGTATTACTAATGTTTTTAAATAATGTTAAAAAGTGATCGTATAAATGTTCTTCTGGAACTGCGAAAGTACCATTAAAAATTAATTCATCAATTGGAGAATAGTCAAAATTTATGTTGATTTTATTAATTTTATTTTTATTTAAAAATTCTTCAAAAAAAGGTAATATAGAATGTGTTTTAAAACTTAAATTAAATGTTAGAGTTATGGAATCTAAGTCTATATTTTTAAATAATTTTTGAATATCTCTATATGAACGAAAAGTATCTTGAACATTATTATAGAAAAATAAATTAATATTTGTTATTTCGTTTAATGTAGCTTTTTGTATTTCCTTGTTATTTTCATTTAAATCGTGAAGTAATATAAACTCATTTATCTCCCATTTATTATTATGTATTTTTGAAGTTCTTAGTAAAGTAAGATTATCAGATGAATAATGCTTTAGATTAATAACATTTTCTAATCTATAAAATGGCTGAACTTTGAAGCCTTCTATTGTTTTCCAAATAACTTTTTCATAATCGGCATCTTTTAATTCTTTGATAATTTGCTGTTCCCATTCAGCTGTTTCAGTTGGTTTAAAATCATCGGTAAAAAGTAGTTTACTTTGCATTTAAATTATTTTTTTGCAAAGGTACATTATTTTTTTTAAAGAATAAATTAAAATGACTTAGTTTTTACATTTTGAAAGAGTTATTTAAAATAATACATTTGCATCATGAAATCAATATTTTTACTATCTGTTGTATCGTTAGTAATAATTTCGTGTAACAACAAAAAAAAATTTGTGAAAATAATTGACAATAAATTTTATATATGCGATACAATTTTTTATCCTATAATGATAAACTACTGTGTTACAATAAGAGAATTAGAAAACAAATATTTTATTTCGCCAATCAGAGATTATGAGGATCCTTCAATATTCGAAGGTAATACATATACAGAAGCAATTAATATTCTTAAACTTCACTTAAAAATAATGCAAGATTTAGGATTTAATAGCATTAGAATTATACCTCATTTTGATATTAGTAGATTTGATGATACTGTTAGATTTTGTGTATATCGTGGTCAAGGTAAAGTAAGGTATAATTTGAGTAAATATAAAAAATTAATTTTTGAAGCTTTTGATAATTTTTTAGAAATATTAAACGATTATAATTTTAAAATAATGATTGTTTTTGAACCACCGTTAAATGTACAGATAGAAGATTTTTTAAAGGAATTTTTGAAACGCTATTCAGACAATAGTAAAATATTTGCATACGATTTATTTAATGAACCGTTATATTTTGACCGCAAAAACGGCGCTTATTATTACCGCGATAAAAAAGAAGTTAAAGAAATTACTAATTATTGGAGAAAAATAATTAAAGAAAATGCTCCAAATCATTTATTTACAATTGGTTTTTCCGAACCTATTGAAGTATTTGCATGGGATCCAACAATAATTCCTGTCGATTTTATTCAGTTTCATACGTATCATCCATTAAGAGTGCCAAACGAGATATATTGGTATACACATTATACAAATAAACCCTGTATGATAGGTGAAACTTCGTTACCGGCAGACAATGATTCTATAAGCTGGTCAGATCAGGTTAAGTTTTTATTTGATGTATATAAAGTTGCTATTAGTTATGGTTGTATAGGATTTGGATGGTGGCAATTTCAGGAAGTAAGGTGGGGTGGCTTTGAACATGACTACACTGCCATAATTTCTCGAGATGGCGATACCGTGATTAATAATTATAAATTCAAAGGTAAATTTAAACCAGTTGCATTTAAATTTAAGGATCTTAAAAACATAAAACCAGAAAAAAATCTTTCAAAATTTTGCAATTATTATAATATGCTTGGTTATAATAATTTTGTAATATATGGTAGAATAGTAGACAAATTAACGAATAAACCAATAGAAGGTGCTTTAATACGAGGATGGACAAAATGGTGGGATATTGGTGCAAATACTTATTCTAACGAAAATGGGGAGTTTACTTTATACAGTAATGCAAAATTTGTTAATTTCAGAATTTCAGCTCCAGGTAAAACATGTATTGCTTTCGAAAAAGAATTAACCTATGAGAATTTAGATAAAAACTTTCTTACTGATCATAATCTACCTCTGATGAATTTGGAATATCATTCTATAAGTTTTCAACCCTTTTTAGATAGCTCAAAACACGACTGGTTTTTATTTAATTTTGATTGCAATAAATTTAATAAAGCAAAATTTAAAGCAGATTTAGGAACTATTTACCTCGAAGACGTAAATTAATTAGATTGTTAGTAGTAGGTCGCCAATTGTCATTATTCCATATAAAAGGCCTGCATAACTATTATAGATACTAAAAATTTTGTATATCTGTTGTTTATCGGCTTTTTTAATTTTTAAGTGTTGTAAAAGTAAAAAAATTGCAAACAATATAGTACCTATCCAATAAATATATGTAAATTTATATTTTATGCCTATAATAATTGCTAATAATATTGCTATCGAATGAAATAATAAAGCTATACTCAACGATTTTTTAACACCAAATTTTGATGGTATTGAATAAAGATTGTTATTTTTGTCGAATTCTATATCCTGAAGTGAATATATTATATCAAAGCCAGCTACCCAAAATACTACTATAGCTGAAAATAACAACACATCTGGCGAAAATTTTTCGCAAAATACAAGATATGCTCCCACAGGCGACAATCCTAATGAAATTCCTAACCAAATATGACATAAATAAGTAAACCTTTTGGTATAACTATAAAAAGTTATCCAAAATAATGCAACAAATGAAAGGTAAAATACTGTTTTATTAATAAATACAGTTGTCGTGATGAATAAAACTATATTTATTAGTAATAAAATATAAGATACTTTAATGTTGACTTTTCCCGTTGGTAATTCGCGTGTAGCTGTACGTGGGTTTTTTTTATCAAACTTTAAATCTATAATTCTGTTAAATAACATTGCACTACTACGAGCAAAAAACATACATAGTATTACTGCTACAAATAAAAATAAAATAGGCTTATTATTTGTAATATCTCTTAGACCTAATAAAGCTCCTATAAAAGCAAATGGCAGTGCAAATACTGTGTGAGATATTTTAATTAATGAAAAATAATTCTTAATAAATTGCATTTTTTAATTCTTTTTCATAATATTCATAATTTTCGTTATCAAAACATACAAAATAAATGTCTATTTCGTAGCTATTTTCGGAGCAAAATTTTTTTATTGTTTCAACAACAATTTTTGCAGCTAATTGTTTAGGAAATCCATAAATTCCGGTACTTATGTTAGGAAAAGCAATTGATTTTAAGTTAAGATCTTTTGCAATTTTAAGCGAATTTAAGTAACATGAAGAAAGTAAATTTTCTTCATTATTATTTCCACCTTTCCAAATAGGGCCCACTGCGTGAATAACATATTTTGCTGGCAAATTATACCCTTTTGTTACTTTTGCTTCTCCTGTTTGACAGCCACCTAATTTTTTACATTCTTCGAGTAATTGAGGGCCTGCTGCTCTATGTATTGCTCCATCAACACCACCCCCTCCTAATAATGTTGGATTTGCTGCGTTAACAATAGCATCTACTTTAAGCTTTGTAATATCGCCTCTTAGTAAATAAATATTTGTTTTATTAAATTTATATTGCAACATATCGCCATGGCTTATATTTCCATTCTTTTGCATAATCTATACCAATTCTTGGAGTTGTAATATATTGTAGTTGTATATTTGAATCTTCAATCCATAAACCAGTTTCTACACCGAGTTTTTTCCCATTAAATTTTTTATCTATTTTCAGAAACTTTGTTAATCTGCCTGGCCCAGAAACTTCTTTTGTTCCTCTTATCAGTATTGCTTGAGGTTGATCTTTCTTGCCTGTTACTATATTTAACATGTAATACATTCCGTAGATAAGATACACGTATAAATGACCTCCTTCTTGGTACATTACTTCTGTTCGTGATGTACGTCCTTTAGAAGCGTGACACGCAAGATCTTCCTCGCCTCTATATGCTTCTATTTCGGTAATAATTAGTTTAATAATTTTTTTATCATCAATTTTTCTAACTAAATATTTCCCTAATAATTTTGGACATATATTTAATACATCATCCAAGAAAAAATCGCACGATAATATTTTGGGGTTGTTTTTAATTTCTACTGCACTCATTTCTCAATGTAACAAAATTACATAATATAAGTTGTTTTTACAATGTTTTTTACCAACATCTGCACTTATTATATTCATTAATTTTATGAGGTGTTTTTACTTTCTTAAAAAATTTCTTATTGATAATTTTATATATTTCATTTATAGCAAAATTTTCGCAACCTTTACAAATAGGTTCATAGTATAATATATTGTAACTTTTAGATTTTTTGTTCTTAATTATAAAAAAAATGTATAGATGGTTAATATTTAGAGTTAAGTTGCGAGTGTTGTTAGCTAAAGCCAAAAATTTCTTGTAGGCTTTACCTTTTTGTACTTCTGTAATATCTATATCAACCATAATTTTAGAACTATCGTTAGTGTGTAAAATGTTTTTTACATATCCACAAAAAATATTGTCTGAAACTTTGTATAAATGTTGATAATCATTTTGTGAATATAGATTAGAATATGCTAAGAAAGTTAATATAATTAAAATTTTATTCAATGTTATAAGTCTATCTTCAATGATAATGACAATAAATTAAAACTCGAAATTAAAAAAAGGTTAAAATAAAATTAAATTTTTATTAACTTAATAATTTGATTTAACTTTGCGAAAGCAAAATTGAACTTATTACCATTTAAAATTTGAGCATTAAGAATGAGTTTTGCAATACCTCGGAGTTGGTTCCTTGAAAATATAAAAGAACTTTCAAAAAAAGAAAAATACAGTTTATTTTTTACCTATGCGTTAATTATTTTTTATAAAATTACTTTAGATGTTTCATTTTATATATTTGTCCCCAATGTATGGTATTTAGATAATTTTACACTTGATTTTAATGTTTGCAAATACATTGAATCATATTTTTTGCTTATCGCCACATTTGTTTTCTTACCAAGAAACACAGAGAAAATATCAAATGTAGCTACTTTACTCATGTTTTTAATGTCGTATATACCAGCATTGACGGTTTATTCTTTAACTAATCAACCAAGGCTTTTTACTTATGGCATTGCTATTTTCTGGGTAGTTTTTTTTATATGCATAAATAAAATTAAGATGGTTGATATACCAACAATTAAAATAAATTCAAAAAAACACTTATATGTTATTTTTTTTATTTTTACATTAACAACTTTATTTTATATTTTTAATTTTTTTGGGTTACATTTGAATTTTGATATCTCAAGAGTTTATGAAATCAGACAATTATATAAAAAGCATGACATTGCATTAGCTACGTATATTTTTAATTGGACAGCCTATATTATTTTTCCTGTTTTTTTTACTTTCTTTATAATTGAACGCAAATGGGTTTTATTAGCTTATGCAATAATTGTTCAGTTTTTAGTATTTTCTATTACAGGTATGAAAAGTTTTATTTTTTCAATAGTGTTTATTTTTTGCTTTTTACTTATATTGAAACATAAAAATTTTATAAATCGGCTTATTTCTTTGTTTATTTTTGGAGTTTTATTAGGAATTTTTTCATATTATATATTTGGCGATGTATGGATTTCTTCTTTATTCACTCGTAGGACATTATTAAAACCTGCTCATATTTCATACATGTATTATGACTTTTTTTCTAAAAATAGTTTTACCTATTTTTCTCAACATCATATTTTCAATAAAATTATTTCTTATCCCTATACTTACGAACCTCCTCGTTTAATTGGTAAAGTGTACTTTAATAACAATAATTGCAACGCAAATAATGGCTTATATGGCGATGCATTCATGAATTTAGGGTTTTGTGGTCTTATAATTTGGCCTTTTTTAATCTCTATTATTTTTTTACTGATTGATAAAATATTTCAAAATAAAGAAAAAAAAATTGGAATTATTGCAGTTATAATGCCTGTTTTTACACTAATTAATAGCTCATTATTAACCTGTTTGGTAACACATGGTATATTGGTATTGTTGTTGATATTATATTTATTTCCGGAGAAAATAAAAAAAGAAACCTAAAATAAAAAAGCAGAAGTAGAAAAAAGTTAAAAAATTTTTAATTAATAAATTATTTTCTTTCTTGAAATATAATTTTTCTATACCAATTTAATAAAACAACGTAGTAAAAAAACATAAAAATACTCATGATAAGCAAAGAAAAATTAATATTATTATATAATAAGTAACCTGTGATAATTGAGACAATAAGTATACATATACCTGCTACTTTATATAAAAGGAGCTGTTTTTGCTTTCTATATACTATTGGAATCGATGAAAACGATGAAGCTATAAAATTAGCGACAACAAATATAATCATATATTGTCCCATTATGCCTGCAACTTTCCAACCCTTGCCAAAATAAAATTCAGTTATGTAAGGTGCAAATAATAAAGTTAGTATTATTATTACTATACTTATAATTGCAAGAAAAAAAAATATCTTTCTAAGAAAAGAGTAAATAATTTTATTTTCTTTGTTTTCATTTACCATCTTACTAAGCCATTGGTATTGAACCTGTGTAATAGAGACCGATAATAAACTTAAAGGTGAAACAAATAAACGATATATTCTGGAAAAGTAACCAACCTCGTCGGCTCTGTAAAAGTAACTAAATAAAAAAATGATTACTGAAAATATTAGTGTATCTAAAATTGATATTAAAATATTTATTTTTGGAAAATCAGAATATTTTAACATTACTTCTTTTATTTCGGTTGTTTTTACTTTTATTATGTTTGGATAGTTTTTCTTTAAAAAAGTAATAATATATACACTTGCATTATATAAGTACGAAACTAAATAACCCACCACTAAACCTATTGGTGTATAAAAATATATGGCAATTAATATACTTGTTAAATTGTTTACTAATGAATTAATAATTTTATTAATACTTAAAAATGTATATTTCTCTTGTTTAATGAAAAAGTATTCAAATATGTTAAATATTCCAACAAATAATATTGTTAATGGAATAATCCAATAATATTTTTCGAATAATTTGTTAGAAAAATAACTTCCTATTTTTCCAGAATAAAACTTTGTTATGAATATAGAAGCTGTTGATACTAAAACTAATATTATTAAAGATAAATAAATTACATTGTATGTTTCTTTTGTATCTTTAGTAAGTACTATAGATAACTCGTATCTAAATGTAGAGAAAATAATAAATATGTTTACAATGCTAATAAATTGTGCATAAAATGCAAAATCTGATGGTGTGTATATTCTTGTAAGTATTGGTTCCGAGATTAAAAAAATTATTTGCGCAATTAAGCTACCAAAATATCTTTTTAATGTGTTACTCCAAAATTCTGATTTTATATTAATCAAAATTTTATTATTTTTTGCAATATTATGTATTAATTTTAGTAAAACATAATATCACATTAATTTTTTTTACATTTGCAAAACTTTTAAAAATTATTTTTTGAAATTATAAAAGAAAAAAACAAGTTTAGGAATCGCAATGAAAACAATATGTCATGTTACTACTGTACATTCGGCTTACGACGATAGAATTTATTATAAAGAATGTACTTCATTAAGTAACTTATACAATGTATATTTAGTTTCACCTAAACCTGAATGCGAAATAAAAAATAATAAAATACACTTAATTACCATAAGAAAATACAATAATCGTTTTTTTAGAATTCTTTGTGGTGGTTTCATTTCTTTTGTTAAAGTGTTAAAATTAAAACCACATGTTGTTCATTTTCATGATCCTGAATTTATTCCATTTGCTATTGTTTTAAAGTTATTTAATTTTAAAATTATTTATGATATTCATGAACTATATTATGCACAAATAAGGTTAAAAAAATGGCTTTATCCTGCCTTTAACATAATTTTACAGTATTTATACAACTTATTTGAACGAATTATAGTAAGATATGCAGATGCTGTAATTCTGGCAAGCAGTGGAATGATCGAGTATTATAAAAATAGATATGCAAGTTGTTATAATAGGAAATTTGAGGTAATTAATAACTTTCCTGACATAAGCCTATTTAAAAGAGTAAATGAAAATAATAGCTTTTCCGATAAGTTTACACTCATATACACTGGAGGCTTAAGTAAAAATAGAGGAATAGTTGAAATAATCAAAGCACTTGAAGATTTAGACGACGTAAGATTATTGTTGATTGGTACCTGGGAAAGCGAAGAGTTTCACAATTACTGCAAAAGTTTGAAGGGCTATAAAAATGTAAATTACGAAGGTTTTGTAGAATTCGATAAAGTGCCTTTATATTTAGCAAAAGCTAATGTAGGAGTTTGTATTTTGCACGATACCGAAAATCATAAAATTTCTATTCCTGTTAAAATCTTAGAATATTTTAGTTATGGACTGCCAGTTATTGCTTCTAATTTCGATTTTTGGAAAAAAGTTTTTCAAAATTCTTGTATATATGTAAATTATAACAACATTGAAGAAATAAAAAATGCAATAGTAACCCTTAAAATAAATAAAAAAGTTTATAAAGAAAAAAGCGAAAATGCCTTACACTTAGTAAAAAATGAATTAAATTGGGAAAATGAGCAAAAAAAGTTAATAAATTTGTATAAGAAAGTAACGGGTGAGTTATAAAATAGAAATAGCAAATTATAATAATAACCTCGAAAACATAAGCAACAAGTTCTTAATTCCTCCATCGATATTAAATGAAATATATGGAAATAAAATAAAATTTGTTTTTATTTTAAAAAATTCTGAAACAGTTGCTGTTTTTTGTTTTTATTTAAAAGATTATGGAATACTAAAAATAGTTACTCCACCTCCATTCTTATCGTACAACGAATTGCAATTTTTAAATAATAATTTACACACAAAAAATTATCATAAAAATAGTTTTATAAAAGAAATATTAACACAAATTGCAGTATTTTTTAAGAAGAATTATAAAATATCAATAATAAAACTAACTTTATCGCCTCAAATAAAAGATATGCAGCCCTTTTACTGGGAAAATTATAAGGTTATACCATTTTATACTTATCAAATTGACTTACAAAATCCACTTGACATAATAAAAAGTCACTTTTCTTCGAAAAAAATCTCTCTCATAAACAAAGCTATTAAAGATAATTTACAAGTAAAAGAAACGTCTACTTCTGAGTTAAAACAAATGGTTTACTTAACTTTTAAAAGAAAAAATCTTTTAGATAAATTCGAACTATTTCAAAGGTTTGCTGATGTTTTACACGAAAAAAAAATACTAAAAATATTTTCATGTTATAATAACGATATTTTACTTGGATCGTGTGCTTTTTTGGAGCATAGCGGTACAGTATATTTTATGTTTAGTGGACATTCCGACATTAACCGGCATCCATCAGTAATTACAATAACATTATATTCAGCAATTCAATATTATAAAGACAAAGGATTCAAAATTTTTGATTTTGAAGGTTCAATGTTAAAAGAAGTTGAAATTGGCTTTAGAGAATTTGGAGGCGAATTAATACCTTACTATTCAGCTAACTATGCTAATTTGTTTTTGGAAATGCTTCTAAAACTAAAATTAAGGAATAGGTTTTAATATGAAATTCATTATTTCTCACGATGTTGATCATATAACAGTATTCGAACATTACAAAGACTTAATATTGCCTAAGTTTATTTTAAGGTCATTAATAGAATGCATTTTTGGCACTGTTTCGGTTAATGAGATAATTTATAGATTCAATGATTTTTTTAAAAATAAATGGAACAATATAGTAGAGCTTGCTGAATTTAACAGTAGTAAAAATATTAAAACTACTTTCTTTTTAGGAGTTGAGAAGGGTAAAGGAATGTGTTATAGTGAATATTATTGCTCAATTTTTTTTAAATACTTACATAACAAGGGCTTTCCATGTGGTTTACATGCTGTTAATTATTCTAATAAAACTAAAATGTTAATTGAATTTAATAAATTTAAGAATATTACAAACTTAACTTCTTTTGGCGTTAGAACTCATTACTTAAAATTAACAGAAAATACATTATTAAACTTTTCCGAAATTGGTTACACTTTCGATTCGTCGGTGTATGGGTTAAAAAATCCTTATAAAATAGGTAAAATGTGGGAGTTCCCATTATGCCTTATGGATGGCAAAATATTTTATGGCAACAAAAGATTTCAAAATAAAAATATTAAACAAGCAAAAGAAATAACTTTAAAATTAATTGAAGAAGCAAATAACAGCAATTTAAACTACTTTACAATTTTATTTCACGATAGGTATTTTTCAGATAGTTTTAGATCGCTGAAAGAATGGTATATGTGGCTTATTGAATTTTTGCAACATAATAAGTTTAATATTATTACTTTCGAAGAAGCAATAAAAGAAATTGAAAAAGCTAACTAATGAAAACACTTTGGATAATTAATGAATATGCAGGGTCTCCGTATCATGGCATGGAATTTAGACATTATTATTTGGCAAAGGAGTTACTGAAATATAATTACAATGTCTACATTATAACAGCTTCGTTTTCGCATTTATATAAGACATTACCAAAAGTAAAGAACAGATTTACTATCGAAAACATCGATGGTATTAAATATGTGTGGATTAAGGTGCCTAAATATTCTTCGTCACGTAGTAAAAAAAGGGTGTTGAAATGGTTTGTTTATACTTTTTCTTTATTTCTTTTACAATTTAAGAAATTACCTAAACCACATTACATCCTATTATCGCCAATGCAAACAATGCCAATATTACCTTCACTATATTTTAAAAGAAAATTTAAAGCAAAGTTAATATTTGAAGTAAAAGACATATGGCCGCTGTCGATAATTGAATTAGGAAATTATTCAGAAAAAAATTTATTTATAAGAATATTGAAATTTTGTGAAAAATTATCGTTAAAAAAAAGTGATTTAATTATATCGGTTCTTCCAAATTATGGTGAATACTTAAGAGATGAAGGAATAAATAGAGAATATGTCTACTTGCCAAATGGTATAAATGTAGAAGATTTTAATCAACCCGAGCCATTAGATTTTGATATAAAATCTCTCATTGGCGAAAACACATGTATTGCTTATACTGGCACTATTGGTTTAGCAAATGCATTAGAGCATTTTGTACAAGCAGCAAAAATACTCAGCGATAAAAAAATTTTATTTTTAATAGTTGGAAATGGTGATTTTAAGCAAGAAATCGAAAAACTTGCAAAAGGATATTCTAATATAAAATTTTTACCACCAGTAAAAAAGAAACAGATACCTACTTTGCTATCGTTTGTTGATGCTTGTTATATTGGACTAAGAAAATGTAATTTATTCAAATATGGAATTTCGCCAAATAAGTTATTCGATTATATGATGGCAGGAAAGCCCATTGTATTTGCCATAAATACAAAAAATAGTATAGTCGAACAGGCTAATTGTGGTGTTGTGGTTGAACCAGAAAATTATATTGATATTGCTAATGGAATTATGAAAGTATGTAATTTAAGCGAAAGTGAAAAAGAAGAATTAAAAAATCGAAGTGTTAATTTTATCTTAAATTATCATACTTACGAAAAAATTGCCAATAATTTTGTAAAGATTTTAGAAGAATGAATTGTGTTACACAAAAAATAATAAAAGATATTTTTCAATGGGATGTTGATAATTGGAGTAAAGTTTTAGACCATTGGAAAAAATATTTACCAAATGATGTTAGTAATTTTAAAGTATTAGAAATAGGTGCAAGAAATGGTGGATTAAGTTTACTGTTTTCAATTTTGGGAGTAAAAGAAATATTATGCACCGATGTTTCTATTGATTATTTAATAGAAGCTAAAAAGTTGCATTCTTCATATAATTTAAAAAATATTTTTTATGAAGAGTTAGATGCTTTAAATATTAATTACCAAAATTATTTCGATATAATCACATTTAAAAGCGTTGTTGGTGGTGTAAGTTCAAATAATAGGCAAGAATTAAAAACTCTTTTTTTTGCTAATATACATAAAGCATTAAAGGAAGGAGGATGGTTATTTTTTTGCGAAAATTTAGAAGCAAGCGCCATTCATAAATTTTTTAGAAAAAACTTTACAAAATGGGGAAAAAATTGGAATTATATTAAGTATACAGAAATCAACAAATTAATAAAAGAATTTTCTTTTTGTGATATAAGTACATATGGTTTTTTTGGCTGTTTTGGTAGATCAGAAAAACAAAGAAATTATCTTGCAAAGTTAGATAATTTAATTACTTGTTTTATACCACGTAAATTTAGATACATTTTATCGTGCGTTGCAAGAAAATAAGATTAAAAGTATGAGATTGTTAAATATAGTAGGGGCAAGACCACAAATTATTAAAGCTGCTGCAATAAGTAGAGTTATAAGAACTAAATATTCCGATAAAATTGAAGAAATAATAATTCATACTGGTCAGCACTACGATTATATTATGTCCGACATTTTTTTTGAACAAATGGAAATACCACAACCTGCAGAAAATCTTGGAATAGGCGATATGTCACATGGTAAAATGACAGCAGAAATGATTAAAAAACTTGAAGAAAGAATTCTTTATTATAATCCAAATATGATTGTTGTATATGGCGACACAAATAGTACTTTAGCTACAGCAATAGCTGCAATAAAATATTACTTTCCAATTGCTCATGTAGAAGCTGGTTTAAGATCGTATAATAAAAAAATGCCAGAAGAAATAAACCGTATTGTATGCGATCATTGCTCGGCGTTATTATTTGTACCAACTAAAACAGCAATAAAAAACTTAATTAATGAGGGCTTTAAATTAAAATCTAAGCCACCCTATAGCCCCGATAATCCTGGTATTTTTATGGTTGGCGATGTTATGTACGATAACTTTATTTATTATTCTGCAAAAGCCACTAAAATTTCCAATTTTTTGCAAAAAAATAATTTACAACCTAATAAATTTGTGCTGGTAACAATACACCGAAATATAAATACAGATAACATTAAAAGAATTGAAGAGATATTAAGCAAATTACATATTTTATCGGAACACCTTAAACTAAGAATAATTTTCCCAATTCATCCAAGAACAAAGAAAATTATTGAATATAATAATCTTTTCAAGTATTTAAAGAATATAGATGTTATTGAGCCATTATCTTTTTTTGATATGCTTTGTGCCGAAAATAATGCTGCCCTAATAATTACCGATTCAGGTGGAGTTCAAAAAGAAGCTTATTTTGCTAAAAAACCATGTGTAGTTATGAGATCCGAAACCGAGTGGGTAGAAATAGTAAAAAGTGGAGCAGCAATGTTGGAGATTAATGAAAAAGATAAGTTTATAGAAAGTGTTTTAAGGTTTATGAGTAACTCACCTCGAAATTTTCCTGAAATATTTGGGAAAGGCAATGCTGCTGAATTAATTTGTAAAATAATTAATGATTTTTCGCAATGAAATGGTCTAAAAATTTTGTTTTATTGCGATATTAAGTTCGTTTAATTGATCCGAGTCGACTTGTGAAGGAGCATCAATCATTAGATCGCGTGCATTTTGGTTTTTTGGGAATGCAATAACATCGCGAATAGATTCAACTCCGGCAAAAAGCGAACATATTCTATCGAAACCAAAAGCAATACCACCATGAGGTGGTACGCCATACTCAAAAGCCTTCAAAAGAAAACCAAATTTTTCGTTGATTTCTTTTTCAGTAAATCCTAAACATTTAAAAACTAGTTTTTGTAGCTTTATATCGTGAATTCTAATTGAACCACCACCAATTTCAATACCGTTTATAACTAAATCGTATGCGTTAGCTCTAACTTTTTCTGGATTGCTTTCTAACAATTCAATATCTTCTTGTTTAGGCGAAGTAAAAGGATGATGTTTAGCATAATAACGTCGAGTTTCTTCGTCCCACTCGAACATTGGAAAATCAATAACCCATACTGGACAAAATATGTTTTTATTAATTAGGTTAAGTTGTTCTGCTACATGTTTCCTTAATTCACCCATTGCAAAGTACGTTTTCTTTTTGGGACCCGATAAAATTAAAATTATATCATTTTTTTGGGCATTACAGTTTATTGCTATTTTATTTAGGTCTTCTTGAGTATAATATTTATCGAACGATGATTTATAGCTACCATCTGAATTAACTCGTATGTATGCCAGTCCACCACATCCAATCTGAGGTCGCCTTACAAATTGGGTTAATTCGTCAATATGTTTTCGTGTAAGCACATTACCTTGTGGTACACATATACCCAAAATAACATCTGCGTCATCAAAAATGTTAAAACCTTTCCCTTTTACTATGTTAGTGATATTAACAATTTCTAAAGAATAACGCAGATCTGGTTTATCAGATCCGTATTTTTCAATAGCTTCGGTATATTTTAGAATATTAAAATTAGTAAAATCAATATTCAATTCCTTTTTAAAGAGGTATTTAAATAACCCTTCAAAAGTATTCAAGATATCTTCTTGTTCTACAAACGACATTTCGCAATCAAGTTGAGTAAATTCGGGTTGTCGATCTGCCCTTAAATCTTCATCGCGAAAACATCTAACTAATTGATAATATTTATCGAAACCAGCAATCATAAGAATTTGCTTAAACAATTGTGGTGATTGAGGAAGAGCATAAAATTTACCAGGATGCAATCGAGAAGGTACAAGAAAATCTCGAGCTCCTTCTGGTGTTGACCTAATAAGCATTGGGGTTTCTATTTCAACAAAACCGGCATTGTCTAAGTATTCGCGTATATATCGAGCTAACCTATGTCGCATAAGTAAGTAATTTTGCATAATTGGGCGGCGGAGGTCAAGAAAGCGGTACTTTAACCTTAATTCTTCACTGCCATTTGTTTCGTTTTCTATTAAAAAAGGTGGAATTTCTGATTTGTTTAATATCAATATTTCTTCAACTTGAATTTCTATATCACCTGTTGCTAATTTGGGATTTTTAGATTCTCGTTCAATTACTTTGCCTTTTGCTTTAATTACATATTCTCTTGCTAAAGAATTTACTATATTTAATAAATCTTCTGAGGCTTTATCTTTAAATATTGTTAGCTGAGTTATGCCATATCTATCGCGTAGGTCGATCCATATTATTGACCCCATGTCTCTTATGCGTCTAATCCACCCACATAGAATAACTTCTTTGTTTACATCGGTAATTCTTAATTCGCCACAATTATGTGTTCTTAACATACAATTTAATTTTTAAAATGTCTTTTCATTATTGCAAGAATTTCGTTGTAAATATAAGGATTTGATGCTACAATCTCTTTACCAAATAAATAATTTTCTCCACCAGAAAAATCTGAAACCACACCACCAGCCTGTTTTACTAAAAAAGCACCAGCCGCTACATCCCATGGATTTAAATTATGTTCATAAAAAGCATCGCCTTTACCAGAAGCGATGTATGCCAAGTCGGTAGCTGCACTTCCAAGTCTTCTTACACCACTTGAATATTTAAAAAAGTGGCCAATAACATCTAAAATTTTGTTTAATATTGTTATGTCGTGCAAAGGAAATCCTGTTATTATTAAACTTTTGTCTAATGATTTAATATTACTTACCCTTATTTTTTTTTTATTTAAGTATGCATCTCCATTTTTCCATGTATAATAACATTCTTTGCGACTTATTTCGTATATTACTCCTATGAGAGGTTCATGATAATTATATAATGCTACTGAAATAGCTACCGGAGGTAATTTATGAATATAATTGGTTGTACCGTCAAGTGGATCTATTATAAAAGTTTTATCTGTAAGAGTGTTTGTTGAATTAATTTCTTCGGTTAAGAAACTAGCTCCTGGAAGTAATTTAGAAAGTTTTTCGATTAAGTATTTTTCACAATAGATATCGACTTTTGTTACATAATTGTGTATGCTTTTTTCTTCCGATGTTATTTCTGGATTTTTTTCCCATTGTTCTAATGCATATTCACCTGCTTCGGTAACAACCTCGCAAATTTTATAACATAAATTTTCATAATTCATAAAGAGAAAATTTAGGGCGTAAATTTATTATATTATCTGTTAAAACTATCTCATAAATTTCATTTGGCTTATAAATACTTGAATTTAGCGATACTTCAATATAGTTTTCAGTATAGCCTGTGTAACTATCTTTTATTTTTTTGTGCTCAACAAGTACCTTTTGGGTTTCTCCAATATTTTTTTTAATAAATTCTTTGTACTTAAATGCAGATAGCTTATGCAATAATAAACTTCTTTCTTTTTTTATTTTAGGGGGCACCTTGTTTGTTAATTTGGCAGCAATTGTATTATCTCGTTCAGAGTATTTAAAAACGTGTAAGTAAGAGAAATCTAAGCTTTTAAGTAGATTATATGTATCTTCAAAATGTTTGTCTGATTCTCCGGGAAAACCTACAATAACGTCTATTCCAATGGCTGCCTTATTGTTAATTTTATTAATATACTTTATTTTACTACAAAAGTCTTCAACAGTATACCTACGTTTCATTAAAGTGAGTATTTCATTATTGCCCGATTGTAATGGAATATGAAAGTGTGGCAAAATTTTTTTAGAATTTAAAATAAACTCTATAAGTTCAAAAGTTAGTAAATCAGGTTCAACAGAAGACAATCGTACTCTCGGTATTAACGAATATTTTTCGATCGATTGAAGTAATTCCTTAAAACTTTCGCCAGTTGATTTTCCAAAATCACCTAAATTTATGCCTGTTAATATAACTTCTTTAAAATTATTATTGTATAAATAATTAATTGTTTCTATAACCTTATTAATAGGCACGTTTTTACTATTTCCTCTTGCAAAAGGCACCTTACAATAAGAACAATAGTAATCGCAACCGTCTTGGACTTTAACAAATGCTCGAGTTCGAGATGAAATAGAATAGGAGAAAAAAAAACTAGATTCAATAGATGAATATGATTTGTTAGAAATAATTTCATTAAAGTAGTTTTTTTCTGAATTTGTAAATATAAAATCTATTTCTTTTAAATTTTGTAATCGTTCTTTATCTGTTGTTGCTAAACATCCTGTAACGAAAATTTTTGCCGAAGGATTAATTTTTTTTAAACGTTTTATTGAATAAATAGACTTTTTATCTGCAGTATGTGTTACTGTACACGTATTTACAACAATAATATTAGCATTTTCTGCATTATTTGTAATTTCATATTCATTTTTTTCAGCAATTTGCTGAAGCGCACACGTTTCGGTATAATTTAACTTACAACCTAAGGTGTGAAAATAAATCTTCAACATTTAATTAACTAATAGCTTTAGCAATTTCGTCGGTTATGTTAAGATTATGCCATACATTTTGCACATCGTCTAACTCTTCGAATTCTTCTATCATTTTTAGTACTTTTTGTGCTGTTTCAAGATCTACTGTTTTATATTCGTTAGGTATTGCTCTAATTTCGGCATTTTCGGGTTCAATTTTCATTTCTTCCAGTTTTTTGTTAACTTTTCCAAAATATTCGCGGGGACATGTAAGAATAAGCACATCGTCTTGTTCATCAATGTCTTCAACGCCGGCATCAATAATTTCAAGTTCAAATTCTTCACGATTTTTAATTTTACTAATTGGTATGGTAAATGTTCCTTTTCTTTCGAAAAGAAAAGATAAAGACCCTTTTGTTCCTAAGCTACCACCGCGTTTATTAAATATTGCTCTTATATTACTTACTGTGCGATTATTATTATCGGTTAAACAATCTATTATTACTGCAACACCACCAGGAGTATAGCCTTCAAAAGTAACTTCTTGCAAATTTGCTCCTTCTTCATTAGCTTTATTAATAGCCCTTTGTATATTTTCTTTGGGCATATTTGCTCCTTTTGCATTTTGCAAAGCTAATCTTAGGCGAGGATTAAGGTCAGGATCGGCCCCACCTTCCCTAACAGCAACTTGTATTTCCTTTACAATTTTTGTAAAAATTTTTGACTTTTTTGCATCTTGTGCTTCTTTTTTACGTTTAATTGTCGACCACTTATTATGACCTGACATATTTTTTTTGCAAATTTAATGCAAAAAAGTTAATAATTAAATAAAAAATTGCACTTTCAAGAATAAAAAATAGTTATTAATTTTACTCAAAAAAATTATGACAAAAACTCGTCTTACGCAAGGGCAAAAATTAGTACAAGATTTAAGATTATCGCCTCAACACTTACAAGTAATAAAGTTACTAGAACTGCCAGTTATGGAATTAGAAGAAAAAATAAAAGAGGAAATAGAAGAAAATCCAGCACTCGAAGAAGTGACAGATAATGAAGTAGAACCAGAAATAGTAAATACAAACGATTTCGAAAGTGAAAATCTTCAAGAAGAAAATAGCGAAGAAACTTTAGAAGATGAAGTTTCGAAAGAAGAGGTAGATAGTTTAAAAAATGAAGAAGAATTTAGCTTTTCCGACTATTTAGGCGACGATGAAAAAGAAGATATACCTTATTATCTTTCAAATTCACAATATAGCAACAATGATGAACAACCCGACCTTTTTGTTTCTTCGCAATCTAATTTTTATGATAACTTAAAAGAGCAAATTCAATTTTTAAACCTTGACGAAAAACAAAAGGTAATTGCAAATTATATAATTGGTAGTATTGACGATAAAGGGTATTTGCAAAGAGAGACAGAAGCAATTGTCGACGATTTACTTTTAATGTATAATATAAAAACATCGACAGTAGAAGTAGAACATATAATTGGTTTAATTCAAACTCTTGATCCTCCTGGAATCTGTGCAAGAAATATACAAGAAAATTTCATTATTCAATTAAAAAGAAAGCCAAAAACAAAAGTACAAGCAATTGCGTTAGAAATAGTTGAAAAGCAATTTGAAAACTTAATGAAAAAGCATTATAATAAAATAATAGAAAAATTAAACATCGACGAAAATGAGTTTAAAGATGCTCTAAACTTAATAAATAAATTGAATATTAATCCGGCCGATACATTTACCGATGCAATAGCTGAAAGTAAGAATATAATAGTTCCAGATTTTATAGTAGAAATAATAGACGACGAATTTAATATAAGTTTAAATTCATCAAACACTCCAGAGCTACGGGTAAACAAAAAGATGATTGAGTTATATGAATCTCTTAAAAAAGGGAAGAAAAAGAATAAAAAAGAGTTAAAATATATAGAAGAAAATGTAAATAAAGCACAACTTTTTATAGATGCTATTCAACAACGACAAACCACTATGATTAATGTAATGAAAGCTATTGTACAAATTCAAAAAGACTTTTTTTATGAAGGCGACAGAAAATTCATAAAGCCAATGATTTTAAAAGATGTTGCAGAAAAAACAAATTACGATATAAGTACTATTTCCAGAGTAGTAAGTAATAAGTATGTACAAACACCATATGGAATTTTTCCTTTAAAGATATTTTTTAGTGAGGCTTTAAAAACTTCTAATAATGAAGAAGTATCGGTTCATGTACTGAAAGAAAAAATACTTGAAATAATTAAAAACGAAGATAAGAAAAAACCTTATACAGATAACGAAATAGCAAAAATACTTAAAGAAAACGGTTTTAATGTGGCACGTCGTACCGTAACCAAATACAGAGAAGCAATGGAAATTCCAGTTGCTCGCTTAAGAAAAGAATTATAACAGTAATATGAGTTTTTTAGAAAAGATTGAATACTATTTTTTTTACTTCATATCGATTATTTTTCATCCATTACTTATGCCATCACTTGTTTTTGTTTTTTTGTTTTATAATAAAAATTCTTTTATTTATAGTTTCATAAATTACAATATTGCACTTAACACTTTGTTTATGTTATTTATTTTTTCAGTCGTAATACCCCTTATTTTAATATTATTTATGAAGTTATTAAAAGTAATAGCTTCCATAACAACACCAGCTAAAGGTGAAAGAATATTAATGAGCATTATTGTAGGTATATTTATCTTTGAACTTTATTTATTTTATTCGAAATTATACCCCTTTAATGTACTTTTTAAGAGATATATTTTAATAATATTGCTTCTTATTATTTTTACTACAATTTCAAAATTTAGTTATCATTCATATAGTGCTGGTGCAATGTTGAGTTTATTATTATTGTATTATTTTTCGTCGTTTTCTAAGTATTTATATAACACAAACATGGCTGTATTGCTTTCTTTATTTTTAATTTCCGGACTTATATTAACTTCTCGACTTGTTACTAAAGCACATAGTTTTTCGCAAGTAATTCGAGGGTTTATTATGGGAGTAATAAGTAGTTTTATTACATTTGTAATTTTTTAACTAATATTCATGAAATTAAAAAGAATTTTACTTAAATTGAGTGGTGAATATTTAGGAGACGAAAATGGAGTAGGTATAAGTTATGAAAAATTAGAAATGTATTCAAATGAAATCTTGAAAGCATATGAGTTATCGACTCAAATAGCAATAGTTATTGGGGGGGGGAATATATTTAGAGGCTTAAAAGGATCAAAATCTGGATTTGATCGAGTAATTGGCGATCAAATAGGAATGTTAGCAACAGTTATTAATAGTTTAGCTTTAAAATGGTCTCTTGAGAGAAAAAATATTAAAGTAAAAGTTTATTCAGCTTTTGTTGTTAACTCATATACAGAACTTTATAATTCACAAAAAGTTATTAAAGATTTGGAGCAAGGTTTTGTATGTTTATTATCTGGAGGCACAGGCAATCCATATTTTACAACCGACACAGCAGGGGCACTAAGGGCCATTGAAATAAAAGCCGACGCCCTTTTAAAGGGCACTAAAGTAGATGGTATATACGATTCTGATCCTCTAAAAAATCCAAAAGCTAAATTATATAAAACAATATCGTATAAATTGGCAATTCAAAAAAATTTAGAAGTTATGGATATAACTGCATTTACCCTATGTCAAGAAAATAATATGCCTATAATTGTATTTAATATTAATAAGAAAGAAAATTTAGTAAACATAATAAAAGGTAATATTTGCGGTACTGTTGTTAAAGGAACTGTAAATGATGGCTTTTAAACATAAAACTAATTTTATATTTAACTATTTATCTTTCTAAAATATGCTGTAATATAGTATTATTTAATATTAAAATCGAAAACTAAAATATTATTAATATAACCTTTAAGGTTATCTCCTTTTTGAACGGGCCCAACACCTGCGGGCGTACCAGAAAATATTAAATCTCCAATTTTTAGTGTCATAAATTTTGAAACGTACGAGATAATTTTGTCTATTTTAAAAATCATATCAGACACATTTGAATGCTGAACAATTCTGTTATTAAGCAAAAGTTTAAATTCTATTTTATTAATGTTGTCAAATTTTGTTTTTTCTATAAATGAACCAATAACAGCTGAATTATCAAAAGCTTTACATATTTCCCAAGGATAGCCGTTTTTTATGCATTTTCTTTGAAGATCGCGAGCTGTAAAATCAATTCCTGCGGTAATTTTGTCGTAATACCTATGAGCAAATCGTTCTGAAATATTTTTTCCTACTTTGCAAATATGATACACAACTTCAATTTCGTAATGAAGCTCGTTTGTAAATGAAGGTAATATAAAAGGCTTATTATTTTTTAGTAATGCACAATCGGGTTTAAGAAAAAATATTATTTCGGTTGGTGTATCATTATTAAACTCTTTTACATGCGATAAATAATTGTTGGCAATACATATTATTTTCATTTTTTAATGCTTTTATATATTTCGTTTATTATCAATTTTGTATTCTGAGGGAATTCGGCGTTCATTATCCATCCTAAATATCCAGTATTTTCTCTTAATACATCTGCTACTGGTAAACCTTTATATTTACCAAAATTAAAAATAGGTTCATTATTTTCGTTGGTAATAATAAAACCATTTATATCAATAAGTTTTTTGTAATTTGTAAACTTATTGTATTCTTCAATATTTTCCGATAATTCCGGATATATTTGCAATTGTTGTAAAAAAATTTCAAAAGTTGCTTTAGCATCGTTTAAAGCGCGATGAGCATCTGTTAATATTTTGTTACAATAAAAATTATAAGCTGCTTCTAATGTTCGTTTTTCATAATATAAATAAATATTTCTTACATCGATAACACTAATGTTTCGATAGTTGAATTGAATGTTACATCTTAAAAATTCTTCGACAAGAAAAGGCAAATCGAAGTTAATAATATTAAATCCGGCTAAGTCGGAATTTGCAAGTATTTCGTAAAGTTCAGAGGCAATTTCTTTAAAACGAGGTTTATTTTTTACCATTTCATTTGTTATATGGTGAATTTTTATTGTTTCTTCTGGTATTTTCTTTTCAGGGTTTATTAAGTAATTATATTCTTTTATACTTTTGTCGGGAAAAAATTTAATTAATCCTATTTCGATGATCCTATCTTTAACTATATTTAATCCTGTGGTTTCAATATCTAAGAATATGAGAGGACGTTTAAGCTTTAATTTCATTTTTTTATTTGTTTTTGTTGTTGCATTATTTTCATTGTCTTTTGTGGAGTTATTTTGCTTAAGTATATATTTTTAAAAATTACAGATTGAATAGGTTGTTCATCGTTTATTACAATTTTTTGTGTATAAGTATTAATTTCTTTTCCTTTTATTTCTATTAACCATTCGCCGGGGGTAAATGCAAGAGTATACTTCGATTTTTTGGTTGGAGTGTAATTGTAACTTTGATTATTTTTTAAATTATAGACGGTGAAAGTTATTAATGAGTCAACCTGCCTGTAAGGTAATCCGCTTATACTATCACCAATAAATATTGTTCCAGTGTAAGCAACTGGAGTAGGAGGTACATCTTCAAAAATAACCTTATAAATATCTAAGCCACCAACCGACGATGTGTCGTATTTACTTATAAATCCGTATCTACGATTAGAAGTTAATGATATGTTATAATTATCGTAAGTATCGTTAATTGGGTAACCTATGTTAACTGGTTCCGACCATGTTGTATCGATCTTTTTTGAAATAAATATATCGTAACCACCCATCGATTTTGGGCCATTGGAACAAAAGTATAAAGTTTTACCATCGGATGTTATGTATGGAAAATTTTCGTCGTATTGGGTGTTTATTGGTTCGCCTAAATTTACTGGTTGCGACCATTTGCCATCGGGTAATTTCACTGAATAATAAATATCATACCCCCCTTTACCACCTATTCTATCGCTGGCAAAGTACAATGTATCACCATTATACGACAAGCTTGCACCACATTCACGGTATTTGGTATTTATGTTAGGACCAAAATCTTTAAGTTCTCCAAAATTTCCCATTTTATTCTTTTCGCTGTAAAATAAGTCGTCTGGGTTTTTCATTCTGTTCACATGTACAAGTAATATATTGCCATCTTTACTAATGCCTGCTGCTTCTTCGTGTTCGTCGGTATTAATTTTACTGCTGGCTGCTTTGGCTACTTCCCAACCCGAAGGTGTTCGACTTGAAAAAAAAACCCCTTTAACATACTCTTGAAAGTCGCTCAAATATCTGCGATTAGATGAAAATACCATAAAATTTTCATCTTCGGTAATAAAAGGTATGTAATCATCTTGAGGCGAATTAATATTTCTACCTAAATTTATAAACTTTACATTTAATGGCTTTTGTATTAGCCTTTGTGCAGTTTTTATTTGCTCTAATAAAAGATCTACTGTAGGTAAGAATTCTTTTGCAGGATTTTCTTTTATATATTTTTTAAGTAATTCTTTAGCTTTATCGAAATTATAATTATGAAAATAAGCCTGAGCAAGATAAAAGTCAATATCTTTAAATCCTTTGGGATAAACACTATCGGCAAATAAAAGATGTTTCAAGGCCTTACTTTTATCGTAATTAGTATATAAGTAGCAAACACCTAATTTGTAATTTATTTCGGGGTTGTTAATGTATTGCTTTTTTTTGTATAATTTTAAAAATTGTTTTAAAGCAACCTCAAAATTTTCGTCTTCAAAATTTGCATTTGCATCGTAAAGTATTTCGTCTTGTGTGTATGATATCGTAAAAGAAAGACACATGATTATAATAAAATTAAATAATTTTATCATAAGTTTATTTTTTTATTTTAAGATAAAATTTTTTTTCAATTTCTTTGACAAAATTGCTTCTGTCGAGAATAATTATTTTTTCAGTATATAGATTACATATTGGTGAATATATTTTAATAGTATATTCTGCAGGAGGTAAGGCCGCTATAAATCTAAATAAGTTATAGTTATAAGCATATATACCATATACGTTTGAATAATTGTCGTATATTGTAATTTCTACATTACCGAGAGTAGGTTTCCATGGTATAGTATCTTTATCGGTAATTAAATAAATTTGTCCTTTTAAAATAGTAACAGGTGAGTTTTCGTTGTTAAAAATAATTTTATATATATCTGTACCACCAAAGCCTTCTTTTCTTACAGATGCTACATAGGCATATTTTTTTGTAGGTGAAAAGCATATTGAATAATCGGCCCCTGGAGTGTTTATAGGGTATCCTAAATTTTCGGGTTTATTCCATGTATTTTTTTCGTCGTTATAAGTAGTTTTAAAAATATCGTAATCGCCAATAGATTTGTGTCCTTTACTTGCAAAGTATAATGTTTTACCATCGGGCGATATTTGAGGGTATATTTCATCTTCTGGAGTATTTATTGTATTACCAAGATTTTGTGGCTGACTCCATTCACCATTTGGCAATTTTTTTATGACATAAATGTCGTTTTTGCCGTACGAGTCGTTTCGTTCGGCTGAAAAATAAAGAGTTTGTCCATCGGCTGTAATTGTAGCTCCAGTAGTAAATTTATTTGCGTACTTTGAAAAAAATTTTTCTCCTTCAATATATTTGTAATTAACTCTATTTTTAGTAAGGGCAATATTTACATCGCTGTAAACTCTTCCATAATGACCGCAAACAAACAAAGTATCGCCATTTGTACTCATTCCTACAACTTTTTCTGGATCTTGTGTATTAAGGCCAGAAACTGGCATGCATTTTTTCCATCCAAGTCCATCGGGAAATGATATATAAATATTTTCATCAAAGTTCATTGAATTATGATCAAAACTTTTATCGGAAGTAAAAATTAAAAAATCTTCATTATATGGTGTAAAAGGTAAAATTTCGTTCGAAGAACTATTAATATTAGCACCAAGATTCTCAAAAGTCACATTTAACGGCTTATTGAGCAAATCGAGTGCATTTAAACAATTTTCAATTAGCTTTTGTGCTTCTTCAATATTTTTTTGGGAAATACCAGAACTTGCAATATATGTATTAAACATATCAATTGCATCGTTAAATCTGTATGAATGCATATACATTTTGCCTATCCAGAAAGGTACATCGGAAAAGTTGTGATTTTTACCAAGTAAGGGTTCAATGTATTTTAATGAAGTATCTATATTAAAACCTGCAAGAAAATTAGAAATAGCAAACCTATATTTATAAAAAAAATTGTTAGGGTCAAGTTTTATTAGTTTTTCATATTCTTGTTTTGAAAGCTTATAATTTTCGTTTGCCCAATGACGTTCAGCAATTTTTTCTAATTCTTTAATGCCTTCGGCGTGTTGTGAGAATATAGTGTTGCAATTATAAATTAACAATAAAAAAACAACGATCGCAATCATTAAAAAATTAATTAAGTTATTTTATTACCGCTAAAATAGTAAATTAATTTGGTACATTCAAATAACATATTTTGGGTGTCCATATAAATTTTTTTTTACAATTTAAGAGGAGTTACATATTAAAAATCGTTTGGAGCAATAACAATTACAAATTCGCCTTTTATTTTTATTTTATTTATTTCATCTGTAATGTTTTTAATTGTAGATCTTATAACACATTCATGAACTTTTGTTAGTTCTTTACATATACATATTTTTCTTTCAGGTTTTAGCACTTGTTGTAATTCACTTAAAGTTTTAATTAGTTTGTGTGGTGATTCAAATATAATAGAAGTATAACTTAATTCTTTTAAACTGTTAATAATTTTTTTTCTTTTTTTAGGTGGTAAAAAACCAAAAAATATGAAAGGTTCTGTTGGAAATCCACTTAGAAGTAAAGCTGGGATAATAGAAGTTGGGCCGGGTAAACTTTCGATTTTTATATTATTTTCTATGCACTGTTTTATTAATAAGAAGGCTGCATCGCTTATACCTGGGGTTCCGGCATCGCTTATGAGTGCTATGTTATTACCTTTTTTTAAATCGTTTATAATAGTGGAACAAATTTTATGTTCATTAAATTTATGATAACTTTTTAAGGGTTTTGTAATATTATATTCCTTTAAAAGTATTAAGCTTTGCCTTGTATCTTCGCAAAGAATATAATCGACGGTTTTGAGGGTATTTATTGATCGAATTGTTATATCTGCCAAGTTACCAATTGGAGTTGGTACGATATAGAGTATTCCAGGCATTAAGTTATTGTGGGTTATATCCCCATTTTAAATACATAGCTCCCCAAGTAAATCCAGCACCAAAAGCAGCTAAAATAATATTATCTCCCTTATTTAGCTTATTTTCCCATTCAAATAAGCAAATAGGTAGTGTTGCAGCTGTGGTATTTCCGTACTTTTGAATATTAATCATTACTTTTTCTTTAGATATACCCATTCTATTAGCAGTTGCTTCTATAATACGCATATTTGCTTGATGGGGGACAAGCCAAGCCACATCTTCGGGTTTAAGATTATTTCTTTTCATTATTTCAACGCTACAATCGGCCATTTTTGTAACTGCCCATTTAAAAACTGCTTGTCCTTCTTGATAGATATAGTGAAGACGATTAGCAACTGTTTCAAAAGAAGCTGGACGTAGAGAACCGCCTGCTTTTTGGTGAAGATGTACTCTACCTATTCCATCTGAACCAAATATTTCGTCAATTATACCAATATTTTCGGTAGTTGGTTCTAATAATACAGCACCTGCACCATCGCCAAATATAGGGCATGTAGTACGGTCGGTATAATCGACTATTGTCGACATTTTCTCGGCACCAATGATAATTGCCTTTTTATATTTACCGCTCTCTATGAATTTTGCACCTGTTGACAATGCATATAGAAAACCGCTACAACCTGCATTAATATCGTAACTGAATGCATTTCTTATGTTGACTTTATCGCTTATAATATTTGCGGTTGCTGGAAATTGCGTATCTGGTGTAACAGTTGCACAAATAACTAAATCAATTTCTGCTGGGTCAGTATTTGTTTTTTTTAGTAACTTATTAACAGCATCGGCACCTAAGTCGCTTGTTGCTTTATTTTTATCTCTTAAAATTCTTCTTTCTTTAATTCCTATTCTTTCCATTATCCATTCATCGCTTGTGTCTACCATTTCCGATAATTCTTCATTAGTCAACCTATATTCTGGAATGCTTATTTCTACGCCTTTTATATATGCGTTAATTTTACTCATATTGCATTTTCTTTTGTTTTTAAATGTTCAATTAAATTCGATTTAACTATATTGTAAGTTAATAAAATCATGTTTTTAATTGCTAAAGGGGTTGAGGCTCCATGTCCAACCACAACAACTTTGTTTATTCCTAAAATGGGAGTTCCGCCATAATATTCGAAGTTAAACTTTTCAAAGTAACTATCAACCATGTTTCTTCTTTTTAACATCTTGTAAAAACCTTCGCCTAATTTTAGTATAACATTTCCAGTAAACCCATCGCATATTATTACATCACATATATTTGAAAATATGTCGTAGCCTTCGATATTTCCAATAAAATTAATTTTTGGATCGTTTTTTAATAAATCATATGCAATTTTTGTAACAGAATTTCCTTTTTCTGGTTCTGATCCAATATTAAGAAGAGCAACACGAGGTTTTTCGACACCAACAATATATTTAAAATATTTACTTGTTAAATGGGCATATTGAAGCAACATTTCAGGTTTTGCATCGGGGTTTAAACCGACATCTGCAATTAATGAAAAGGAATTATTTTCGTGTGGAATAAACGAAGCAATGCAAGGCCTTATGATACCATCTATTACTTTGATTATTTGCATAGCACCAACTAGCATTGCCCCTGTATTTCCAGCACTACAAAATCCCTGTATATAATCGGCTTGTAAGTATTTAAAACCCTGTACAATAGATGAATTTTGTTTTTGAGTAAAAGCATTGGCAGGAGTGTCTTCCATTGTTATAACTTCAGGGGCATCAATTATTTCAATTTGCTTTAATTCGTGGCTTCTAAAATTTTCTTCAATTATTTTTTTGTTACCAAATAAAACTAACTCTAAATCGGAAGGTTTGTCGTTCATTAATAATTTTACTCCTTCAATAGGATTTTTGGGGACATAATCTCCTCCCCAAATGTCAATTCCTACTTTCATTTACAGGTAATTTATATAATAAATACCTTTCCTACACATTAATTTCTTTTTCAAGAATTTTTTTCCCTCTATAAAAACCACATTCTGGACATATGTGATGCAATTCAATAACAGCCCCACAATTCGAACATTTACCAAGCGTAGGATATTTTGCTTTATAATGGGTCCTACGCTTATCTCTTCTTTGCTTTGAATGTTTACGTTTCGGATTTGGCATATTTTTATTTTTTTTAATTTAATAACTTTTTTAATTCTTCACATTTAAGACTGAAAGTGATATTATTTTCTTCTTTTAAATAAGAACTTAAAATTTTAAGAGTTTCTTCGTTGCACAAAGAATTCCCTTTTTCGTCGTATTCATGCACGTGGCGCATTGGAATTGAAAATATTACAGCTTCAAAAATTAAAGGTGAAACATCTATTTCGGTTGTATTCGAAGGAATAAAAATTATATCTGTTCCTTCTTCTTTAGGATTATCGGATAATTGTATAAATAAATGATGTGTAAAATTTATGGGCATTAATAAATCATCGTTACATCTATCGCAAACGGTGAGAATTGTACCTTCTATATTAAATGTTAAATCGAATAAATCGTTATTTTTTATGAGTGTTAAACATACGTCTAAGTTAACATCGTTAATGTTTTCGTAAACAAAGTCGCTGAAAAAGCTTTTGTTAATTTTATACAAGTATTTATATTCAGCATTTTTTAAAGACTTAATATTAATAATATATTCATCAGAAAAGTTCACAAAAATTTTTTGCAAAAGTATAAAAAAAAATAAAAACAAAAAACTACTTTAAATAAAAAATAATTCATATTTTTGATGGGAAGAAATTAATGGTTATGAGTAATTTTATTTTATCGAAATTTTATTTTTACTCCGGACCAAATTATTATTTAAATAAAAAAGCTTTTGTTTTTAACTTATTTGTAAATAAACATACTCAATTAGAGAAAATATATGATGTTGTAACAAAGCGTTTTAAAAAGATTAGAGATTATAAAATTTATGATATTGCAGATTTTTTTGCTGTTACATTACTCAATGTATTAAAAATGGATGTTGATTTGTATATTAATGATTATGAAATTTCTTATGATGGCGATGAATATGTAATTGCATTGGAATATTTCGATAAATCAATTAGTAAAGACTGTGCTTTTCTTGTAAGCGACTGGTTTAAAGCAATAGAAAATAATGTAGATTTTAATTTTGAAGAGAGGTACGAAAAAATTAAGCAAAGATTTAATAAAACATTGTATGGTGGTCCTACTTTGTATTCCATTGTAGAAGCAGCATTAAAGCACCAAATACCACTTTTTTACATATATGAAGAAAATACATTTCAATGGGGGTACGGAAGAAGACAATTAAGGGGCAAGTCGGCATTGTTTCACACAGATAGTATAAAAGATGCAGAATTTACAATGTACAAAGACATGGTCGGTGAGTTTTTAGAAATGTGTAACTTCCCAGTCCCTAAATCTATTACTTGTTTTACAGAAAAAGAAGTAGTTAAAGCTGCAGAAGAAATTGGTTTCCCTGTTATTATTAAGCCTGTGGTTGATCAAAGAAAACAGACAACAATAGCAAAATTGTCGTCGATAGAAGAAGTTAAAAATTGTTTTAATAATATATTAAAAACATTTAATGATCAAAACACAATTTTCGATGGGGTTTTAGTACAAAAATATATTAAAGGCGTCGATTACCGACTTTTAACAATAGATGGTAAATTTGTTGCTGCTACAAAAAGAATACCAGCATATATTGTGGGCGATGGCAAAAGTACTATAAAAGAACTTATTGATAAGGAAAACGAAAAAATAATAAGAGCCGATAACTTGCGCTCGCCATTATGTAAAATAAAAATTGATGACAAGCTAGTACAATACCTTTCACAACAAAATCTTACTTTAGAGTCGGTAATTGAGAAAGATAAAACTGTTTATTTAAGGAGCGAAGCAAGTATCTCAGAAGGAGGTATTTCTATAAATGTAACAGATAGCGTCCACCCCGACAATATAAAGCTAGTAGAAAATATTGCTAAATTTTTTAAGGTAAAATGTCTTGGAATAGATATTCTTACTTCCGATATTTCAGTGTCGTGGCAAAAAGGCAATTTTGTAATTCTTGAAATAAATTCAAATCCAGGCATTTTTATGCATTTTGTGCCAGCTTTTGGCGAAAAAATAGATGTGCCAAAAAAAATTTTATTTTCACATTTTTCTCAAAAAGATAAAGGTAGAATACCAATAGTTGTATTCAATTATATTAATAAATCGTTTGCTAAAGACTTAGTCGATGAACTAATTTATGAATATAACGATGTTTTTATAGGATGCCTTATACAAGAAGGAATATTTTTTAATAATGAATATTTTAGCAAGAAATTAGAACACGATCAGGCAGTCAAAATAATTTTAAGGCACCCCGATGTAAATATTGCAATTTTTGAGCATTCTAAAGATGATATTTATGATTATGGTATTTTTCATCAAGGTGCTGATATAATTGTACTTGATGAACCAGCATATGCCGAAGAAAGAGTTTTATCGAAACAAGTAATGGATGGAAGTATATTAATATATGCACAAAGTGGTAAAATTAATGTATATTCGTCAAACGATGATGTACTTGATACTTACGAGTACTTTTCTACACGAGAAAAGGAACAAATTATTAAAAAAATTATACGCGACGAAATGGAATATTACTTAAAAAAATATGATGTTTAAATATTTGTTATATGAATGCTATTTTAATTAAGGGGGCAGAAGTATATGCACCCAAATACATAGGCAAAAAGGATATTTTTATTGTAGACAAAAAGATTGTTAAAGTAGCTGAAAATATTAATGCTCCTTCAATTTTTAATTGTACAGTAATTGATGCCGACGGTTTAACTGCTATTCCTGGTTTTATCGACAGCCATGTTCACATTGCTGGAGCAGGGGGAGAAGGAGGGCCCGCAACAAGAACTCCTGAACTTCCTTTATCTAAGTATATTGAAGCTGGAGTTACAACTGTTATAGGTTGTTTGGGTACCGATGGTATGACTCGAAACGTTGAATCGGTGCTAATGAGAGCAAAGGCACTAAGAAACGAAGGAATTTCGGCATGGATTTATACCGGTGCATATCAGGTACCTACTCCAACAATAACTGGCGATGTTGGTAAAGACATTGCTTTAATAGATGAAATTATTGGAGTTGGCGAAATTGCTTTAAGCGATCACAGGTCTTCATGGCCTTCACCTTACGAATTATTACGATTAACAGAACATGCAAGAGTAGGTGGTATGCTCGGAGGTAAAGCAGGTATTGTAAACATACACTTAGGCGATCAATACAATCCGTTTCAACCACTTTACGAAGTAATTGAGCTCAGTAAGAATATGCTTAAGTTAACTCAGTTTTTACCTACTCATTGCAACCGAAACGATTATACGTTTGACTCAGCCATAGAATACCTTAAAAAAGGTGGTTATATCGATATAACAACAAGTTCTTACCCATATTTTCCTGAATATGAGGTAAAGCCTTCAAAATGTTTAAAGATATTAATTGATAATAATATAGGTATTGACAATGTAACATTTAGTTCTGATGCTGGTGGCTCTCTTCCTGGTTTTGATGATAAAGGTAATTTGATTAAACTTGAAATGGGATTACCTTTTGCTAATTTTAAAGAAATAATCGATGCTGTCAAGGAAGAAAAAATTCCATTGGAAGAAGCTCTTAAAGTTGTAACTGTAAATCCTGCTCGAATACTTAAATTACATAATAAGGGTAAAATTGAAGAAAGTTATGATGCAGATATTATACTTATCGATAATTTTAGTATACATTCCGTTATTGCTAATGGTGTATTTCTAATGAAAGAAAGAAGATTGGTAAAAAAAGGTAATTACGAATAAATTAATAATATTGTTTAGGTAAATTTTGATATAGGTGATTATATGTTTATATACAAATTTGGTGGGGCTTCGTTAAAAGACTCCGAAGGTATTAAAACTGTAGGTAAGATTATAAAAAGAAATGCTAAAGAAGGACTTGTTATTGTTATTTCGGCAATGGGTAAAACAACAAATGCTTTAGAAATTGTTCACAAATATTATTTAAGTGGCGATAAAAACAACTGTAAAGCACATATAGAAACTATTAAAATGTACCATTTAAATCTTATAGGTGAAATATTTTCGGAAAAAAATAATATCTGTCGAAAAATTAATAATTACTTTTTAGAAATAGAAGAGATAACTAATAAGGAACCTTCATTAAATCCTGACTTCGAATACGATAAAATAGTTTCTTATGGCGAATTAATATCTTCTACGATAATATCGGAGTACTTAAAATCTATTGACGTAGAAAACGAATGGGTAGACATTAGAGAATATTTAATAACCGACGATTTTTTTCGCGAAGCAAATATCAATTTTGCTCTTTCGGAAAAATTAATTTGTGGTAAGTTTAAATCAAATAAAATTTTTGTTACTCAGGGTTTTATTGGAGGCACAATAACCAAACTTACTACAACTCTTGGCCGCGAAGGTTCAGATTATACAGCAGCACTACTAGGTTACTTCTTAAATGCCGAATCGGTAACAATTTGGAAAGATGTTCCCGGCATCTTAACTGCCGATCCTAAAATTATGAATAACTACACTCAAATAAAAAAACTCTCTTACGAAGAAGCTATTGAACTTGCTTATTATGGAGCACAAGTTATACATCCACGAACTATTAAGCCACTCCAAAACAAAAATATACCACTTTATGTTAAACCTTTCTATAACGAAGAAGAAACAGGCACCGAAATTTCATGCTGCCAAAATCAAAATAAATTACCCCCTATATTCATTCATAAATTTAACCAGTGTATTATTAATATTACTTCAAAAGATTTTTCTTTTATTGTCGAAGAAAATATTAAATACATTTTCACTTTATTGTGTAAACACAAGTTAAAAACAAATCTATTACAGCAATCTGCAATATCAATATCTTTATGCGTTGATTACGACGAACGAAAAGTGTATAGTTTTACAAAAGAATTGGAAAATAGTTTTACAATTAAAATTGAAACCAACCTTACTTTGTTGACTATTCGACATTATACCTTAAAAGTGCTAGCAGAACAAGTAAACTCGAACAATGTAATTTTGGAAGATATAAATCGCTATGTAGCTAAACTTGTAATTAAAAATTAATAAAAGTAATAGTACGGGGTATAATACCCACAATTTTCTTATCAATCAGTTGCCGATTATTATTATAAATTAGAATTTCACCGTTGGTAACATAATCTTTAGCATCGGTTACAACTATATATTTATTGTTAGGATGTATATTTAACGAATAAAAATTCTTACTTTCACCATTTATAAAAAAACTATTAGGCACAACTGTGTCGTATATGGAAATTTTATATATATGCTTGTTAATAAAATAAATACTATCGCAACTTGGATTTATACATAATGAACGTGCCGAAGCCGATTTATCTTTTAAAATAAAGGTTTTTAATATCTTATTATTTTTACTATCTATTTTATGAAGAGTTGGAAACTCATGTCCTATAGGATTACCTTCGTAACCACCATCGCACAAAACCCATATGTTACTATCTTTATCGCTTACTATGCTATTAGGTTGTAATCCAACGGTTATACTGTCTATTAGTAATTTGGTATTTGTATCAAAAACATAAACCTTATTATTAAACGACCAACTTGTTGCATATACTTTATTATTGAGTTTAATCATTGCTTCAATACATCGTGGTGTGTTAATTGTAGAAGCAATAGTATTATTTTTTGTATTAATTACGTAAATACATTTGTTATATAAGTCGCTAACCCAAATAGTATTTTTATCGATAGGAACGATATAGCGTGGCGAAACCAAATTTTTTATTGAAGCTTTATATTTCATTGTAAAAGGATCGGTTATTTGAATTAAACCAGAATTATTCACTACTATGTAACAATTTGTATCTATTATTTTCAAATCCATTCCAACATCGCCTAAAGGTATTTTATTTGCTCTATAAAATACATCATTTTCTACTTCTCTTTTTACTTCGTCGTAAAAACTTATTGAACTATTGCCCCAAGTAAAGTTACCTTCGTTGACTATATAAAACCCCTTTTTAAAATTAAAGGTTTCCTTAAAATTTTCTTTTTCATCTTTTCTGCATCTAAAATGAAAAATTATTACATAAAAAATAAATACACCTATTATTACTTTACTTTTCATAATAGTTTATTTATAAACTAAAGTAAACCCAAATTCAAAGTATCTACGAGGATAAGCTCTCCATAACATACTACTGTATTGTTTATTAGTTAAGTTAATTACTTTGAAAAGAATTCTGACAAACGTTTTCTCGTTAATTTTAATGTCTTTTTCAATATCAATATCAATTAATAACATTGCTGGTAATACGTAATGTTCAGTGTATGCAAACGGAAAACGTTTATCGTAAAATGTAAGTTTATTGCCAATATTAAAATTATTATTGATTAAAAACGTTGTCCTATTTGTAAAGGTTATAAATGGAATATAAGGATTATGAATTATTTTAGTATTACCATCGTTGCCAGATATTCGATTTATTGTAATTAAAAATTCGTTTAAGATATTAATTCTTTTTCTGTGAAAGGAATTAATAAGATTTAAAGAAGCTCCATGTAATGTTGCATTTCTAACATTATCAGCTTTCCAGTAGCCAAATATTGTTGGTTGCCACAAAATCCAGTCGAAAAGCCTTTTGTAAAAACTTGTTAATTTTAAAGATGGTAATTTTATATTTGAACTAGAAAAATCTATGCCACCTTCAATTGTAAAACATTTTTCAGGTTTTAAATTTTCGTTACCTCCGGGTTTGAAATACAATTCATTAAGTGTTGGGAATCTAGTATTATTGCCTATTGATACAAAGTAAGAAAATTGCGATCGTATTCTTTCAAATGATAGTCTATTATTACAGTAAAATTTATGTTTATGCTTTGTAATATTTATTGTGTGAATTATATTGTGGTTCTCTAGTTCTAAATTGTGTGTTATGCCAAATTTTGGTATGTTAGTAAATGATTTTTGTTTGTTAAATATTCCATAATTATATATGTTATTTAAATTCATTTTGAAAGATGATTTTTTAACATTGAAATTTAATTTAAACGAAAAATTATTAGAAATCGAATACCAGCTTGAAGAGATATTAGTAACAATTTTTTCGTTAAAAAAATGAATTAAAGAATAATTTGCTTTGTTTATATTTATTCCTTCTAATAAAGAGAATTGAAATTTGTCACTTATGTAAAAATATTCTAATGAACTTATGAAATTTTTTAAATTTTGTGTTTCATTAGAATTATTGTTAACATTTAAAATTATTGGCTGAAAGTTCAATTCGTGTATTGAAAATAAGTTATTAAACTTAATTTTACTAAAATTCTTGGAGTACATAAAAAAGTTGCTATAACTCAATCGTTTTGAAGGTTCGTTAATTTTTTGTTCGATAGGTGGTATAAAATAATTATTAACTATTTTAAATCTATTTTTATTAAAGTTACAGCTTATAGTATGCGAAGTTTTAAGTTTTTCTTTTTTTAGTGATTTATTTATCAAAAAACAGTTATTTTGAATTGTTTGGTAAGAATATTTAAAAATTGTTTTATTTTCAATGTTTTCGTCGCTATTAATACTTATGGTACCACCGAAAGCACTACTACTAATATTTAGTGAAGAAATACCATAATGAATTGAATAATTATTATCGGGAGCAATTAAAATTGAAGATATATCTACCATTCCATTAAAAGGAGAATTTATTAGAATATTGTTCCAGTATACTTCTGTATGAGAAGGAGAAGTTCCTCTTATCTGAAGAATTTGATTGTTTAAACTATAAGTTTTTATTATCACGTCGGCATTATTTGCCAAAATATTGCTTATAGAATTTCCATAAGATTTATGAATATCTGTTTTTTTTATCTTATGAGTACAAAATTTATTTATACTATCTGTGACATCGATTTGTTTAAGCATAATCACTTGTTGGCAAGGTAAATAATAAACAATAAAAAGAAATATTGAAATAATAATTAGTAAATGCATATTCTAAAATGATTAAGAGTGTTATTTTTCTCATGTTTAATGATATAAATACCTGGTGGATAACTTAAAAAAATTTCTTTTACATTGTAATACTTATTGATTTCTTGGCCATTAATATTAAAAATGGTTAAATTGCAATAGCTATCTAAGTATAATGTTTTATTATAAAATATAAAATTAATGTTATCATTATAATCGTTGAGCTCATTAATAACAGCAATAGCATCAAGATCAAAGCCACCAGTTTCAAATGGAGTAGGGTAGGGATCGTTTATAATATTTCCCTTTGAATCGTACGAACGTGAACTACAATCAATACAACCAACAACATCTATTATTTTTACGTAATTTATCTTATTCTTATTTAGATATGGGGAATGGGGTAACTCATCAATATCGAACAATGTACCATACAATGCTTTATATTTCCCAGCAAGATTATATATTTTGTTTGGATCAATATAACCAAATGTACCAACTTGAAAATTTGTTTGAGTCAAAGATATTGAAGGAAATCTAAACCAATTAATACTATCGGTACTAACTTCTACGTGAGCAAGTTCTAAAAAACTGTCTACAAAGGCATTTTCGAATATTGCAAAATCGTAACCTATTCCGTTTCTAATAGGTTTATTAAACTTACATACTGCTATACCACTATCGCCAAGTGAAACTACAATGTTGTCGGCTTTATAAGTTGCATTATTTTCGTTACCCCAAGTTGTATGTCCAGTATTTTTATTTGATATGTCCTTGTAGCCGCGTTGAACATAACATTTTGTAGCCCAACTTTTAATTCGGCTATCTTGATAAAATATATAATCATTATTTAAAAACTGACATTCACCTTCATAAATTACAATGAATAAAATTATTATAATTTTAATATTTTTTCTTGATAAGTGCATTCTTTTGCTATAAGTTTAATAATGTATACACCAGATTTTAATTCCGATAAAGATATTTTATTTGTAGGATTGTTTATATCTTTAACAAGTCTAAAAAAATTATCGAAAATTTGTACATGATCGATATTATCGGGTATAAATAAATAGTTATATGTGGGATTGGGAAATAATTTTACTTTATTCTGGCTAATTAGTTTAATATTATTGTTTTTAGGAATAAACTGAATATTGTCGAAGCAAAAGTATGCGGGAGTATTCATGCCATATTGTCCTGTGTCGCTCGATGCGAGTTTGAATTTAAGTTTAGTTATTGTTCCTAAACTTGTAAGATCTATGTTTTGCCATTCTTTTACAATATAATCAGAATCGTTATTGGCAAATCTATAGTCGGCAAGATAAAATTCAATCTCACCAGTTTTTAATGTGTCGAAGAAACCTTCGATTATTAATTTGAACCAGTCGGGGTCGTTACCAGTTACTCCTCCAAACGGTTTACAAAAAAAGTCGCCATTCTTTATTGTAAGAGCTGTATAAGTTGTATTAGTTACCTTAATTGAAATAGGAACAATCGAATCGTAATAAGGTTTGAAGTCTATAACATTAGGTACAATTTCAAAGTTACTAAAATCTATATTATTGTACGAAATACCGAATATTGTTGATTGTTCTACTTGTTGCCCTGCAAATGTACTATATTGGTTATTTAAGTTTTGAAAAGTATCGTCGATCATATTTGAATAAGCAAAACCGTACCACGATGTTATTCCTCCACCCCAATCGGTAAAAGTATTTGGAAAAAAAACATTGTTAGAAATAAAACCTCCACTATTATCGGAGCCATTCCAATAAGAATTTTCGAGTAATATTAAATCTTCAAAATTAATAATTTCATACTGTGAAGTTGCATTAAGACATAAAAAAATAACAATGCTTGAAATAAAAAACTTTTTCATATTATATAAACTTTAAAGTTATACTCTTATAAATAATTACTTTGAGTTTAACTTCACTGGCTTTTAACCCGAAGCCAGCTAACGGTGCATATTAAGCAGGTCTTCTGGCTTGCTTCGGTTTGTTAGCCTTCCCATTCTTTCTTTTCCAGAAAGAACAGTGGCTTCAGATTAACAAACCACATATTGAAGCTCACAGCTGCGGGTACAGCTCCGGATTTTCACCGGATTCCCTTTCATCCTTCTTTTGCACATAGAAGGATTACTTAATATGCGGTGCAAATATATGTATAATTTTTAAATAAAAAAATTATTCTAATAGTTTTTATTTTAATATATAAATTTATATTTTTGCACGCTCAATTTTCCATCTTCTTTTTTAAAAATGTGCGATGGGAAATTAAGTTTAAACTTAATTTTGAGTAGCACTAAATTTTATTAATATGAAAGTAATTGATTTAAATGCAACAATTAGAGAATCTTTAGGGAAAAAAGCAGCAGCAAAATTACGTAAAAAAGGACTTATTCCAGTAAACTTATATGGGAAAGGACAAAACTACAATCTTTGTATAGAAGAAAAATTTCTTAACAAATTGTACTTTACTCCTTATTCCTATGCTGTAAACATTAAGTTTAACAACATTGAAAAGAAAGCAATTTTAAAAGAAGTTCAACTTCATCCTGTAACCGACAGAATTATTCATGTAGACTTTTATGAAATAACCGAAGATACCCCATTTGAAGTAGAAATACCTGTAAAAACCGTTGGCCTTGCAAAAGGAGTTCAATTAGGAGGGAGATTATTACAAGAAAGAAAATTTATTAAAGTTAAAGGGTTACTGAAAGATATTCCTGACATAATCGAGGTAAATGTTGAAGACCTTGGACTTGAAAAAACCATACATGCTAAAGATATAAGTATTCCAGGAATCGAAATAATAGAAAGACCCGACGAACCTATTGTAAGTGTAAAAATTACTCGTGTAGCTAAAGAAGAGGCAGCTCAATTACAAGCAAGTCAATCGCAAGAACAATCATCAGCTCAATCTCCTCAATCTACTCAATCGAGTGAATCAAAAACTAAAAAGACTTGAAATACCTAGTTGTTGGCCTGGGAAATATTGGTGTTGATTACGAAAAAACAAGACATAACATAGGATTTAGAATAGTTGATTTTTTAGCAGCAAAGTTTAATTGCACTTTCAAAGAAAATAGTATTTCATATTATAGTAAATTCCTAAAAAAAGAAAAGGAAGTTTTTTTAATTAAACCCAAAACTTACATGAATTTAAGTGGAAAGGTTGTAAAATTTTGGAGTGAAAAAGAAAATATTCTTATCAATAATCTTATGGTTATTGTCGACGATGTGTCATTACCTTTTGGTACCATAAGAATAAGACCTTATGGTAAAAATGCTGGCCATAATGGCCTTGAAAGTATCGATTTAGCATTAAATACTAATAAATACCCACGTTTAAGATTCGGAATTTGTAACGAAACTTTTGTACGTCATAATTTGTCGAATTTTGTTCTTTCTAACTTTACTGAATATGAAGAAAAATTCTTACCTTTTTTAACAGAAAAAGCATCTGAAGCTGTGTTAAATTTTATTTTTCAAGGTATTGAATTCACAATGAATAAATTTAATAAAAATCACTTGAAATCTTAATTTAAAATTCTTTAATTTTAAAAAATTGATATGTTCTTAATAAATTTGCAAAAGAAATTTAAGCAAAATGAATAATTAATTTAAAGAACTTTAAAATGACATTTAATAAATGTATAATATTAATATTATTTTTAATAGTTGTTGGATGTTGTAAGTTTTATGAAAATAAGTACGTTAGCGATCCAGAAGATTTGCATAAAATTATTCCACAATATATGTATAAGCAGGTAAATATGAATGGGCATAAATATGTTTTTTTTGTCGATTCAACTCACCCATATAGTTATACTATCTCTATTCCTTTAAAGGAATTAAAAAGAAAGCGTTATAAAAGTGTTACTGGTAAATGCGAAGTGTATTTATTTTCACTTCCTTCTTACATAAACTTGGTATTTGAAATACGGCGTAACGATAATATTATTTTCTGGAATTCTTTATCTTGCGATACAGTAATAAAATCAATTTTAAAATGGCAAGAAGCCGAATTTTTTAATCAAATTCCTAATGTCGACACTCTTTTAGACAATGACATATTTAAATTCTACTTGTGGAGTGTTAAATATAATCCTTGCTATATTGGTAAAATGGAATTAATATTTAGGTAATGTTTGATAACCATAAAATAGCAGTAATATTGCCAGCATATAATGCCGCAAAAACTTTAAAAAGAACTGTTGAAGAAATTCCTTTCGATATTGTTGATGAAGTTATACTTGTTGATGATTGTAGTTTCGACAATACTATTGAAATAGCTAAACAATTAGGAATAAAACATATTATTAAACATGATAAAAATAAAGGTTACGGTGCAAATCAAAAAACATGTTACGATACAGCTTTAAAACTTAATTGTGATATAGTAGTTATGTTACACCCCGATTATCAATATTCTCCGAAACTAATAAAAGCACTTGTAGCAATGATTACATCGGGGCATTACGATGTGGTGCTTGCTTCAAGAATTTTAGGTAAAGGTGCTTTAAAAGGAGGAATGCCTTTGTATAAATACATTTTCAATAGAATACTAACATATTTGCAAAATGCAATAATGAAACAAAAATTTTCGGAATATCACACTGGCTATAGAGCTTTTAAAAGTGATGTTTTAAGAAAAGTAAATTATAAAGCTAATTCTGACGATTTTGTTTTTGATAATCAAATGATTGCTCAAATATGTTACCATAACTTTAGAGTAGCTGAAATCTCATGCCCCACAAGATACTTTAAAGAAGCTTCATCGATTAATTTTAAAAGAAGTATTAAATATGGTCTTGGTGTAATATTAACTTCGTTGCAATATAGATTACAAAAATGGAAAATAAAAAAATTTAAAATTTTTGAGGCAAATGTCGATAGATAAAAAAAATATAAGAAATTTTTGCATAATAGCCCATATTGATCATGGTAAAAGTACCTTAGCCGATAGATTTCTTGAGATTACAAATACTATACCACAATCAAAAATGCAAGAACAGGTACTTGACAATATGGAGCTGGAAAGAGAAAGAGGAATAACAATAAAAAGTCATGCTGTACAAATGAATTATACATATAAGAACGAGAATTATATACTTAATTTAATTGATACTCCTGGCCATGTAGATTTTAGTTACGAAGTTTCGAGGGCAATTGCATCGTGCGAAGGGGCTTTATTGGTAGTAGATGCTACTCAAGGTATTCAAGCTCAGACTATTGCAAATCTATATAAAGCTTTAGATCATAATCTTCATATAATTCCGGTACTTAATAAAATGGACTTACCTGCCGCCAAACCAGAAGAAGTTAAAGATCAAATAGTTGACCTTATTGGCTGCAAAAGAGAAGACATAATCGAAGCTAGTGCTAAAACAGGTATGGGAGTTCAAACAATTATTGAGAGGATTATAGAAGTTATACCACCACCCTCTGGTAACGAAAATGAACCGCTTCAAGCATTAATTTTCGATTCGGTTTTTAATCCGTATAGAGGTATAATTGTTTACTTTAGAATCTTTAATGGCAAAATAAAAAAAGGTGACCACGTTAAATTCGTCAATACAGGCAAAGATTACATTGTAGATGAGCTCGGCATTTTAAAATTAAACCTTGTACCTTGCGAAGAGCTGCAAGCAGGAAATGTAGGATACTTAATCTCAGGAATTAAAAACGTACAAGAAGTAAGAGTTGGTGACACTATTACTCATTACGATAATCCTTGTAAAGAATCAATTGCAGGTTTTGAAAATGTTAAACCTATGGTTTTTGCTGGTCTTTATCCTACCGATCCTTCCGATTATGATAATTTAAGATCTTCGTTAGAAAAACTACAACTAAACGATGCTGCTTTAACCTTTGTCCCTGAATCGAGTGCTGCTCTTGGCTTTGGTTTTAGAGGAGGCTTTTTAGGTTTACTTCACATGGAAATAGTACGTGAAAGACTTGAAAGAGAATTTAATGTAAGTGTCATAAATACAGTACCAAATGTGTCGTATAAGGTATATACAACAAAAAAAGAGATTATCGAAGTCCACAATCCTTCGGGGCTACCACATCAAACATATATAGAAAAAATAGAAGAACCTTATATACTTGCTCAAATAATTACTAAAGCCGATTTTGTTGGCCCTATACTTAAATTATGTATCGATAAAAGAGGAATATTGAAAAGCCAAACGTATCTGACAACAGATAGAGTGGAAATTATTTTCGAAATGCCCCTTGCAGAAGTAGTATTTGATTTTTACGATAAATTGAAAAGTTATTCAAGAGGTTATGCTTCGTTCGATTACCAATTTCTTGACTACAGACCTGCTAAACTGGTAAAACTTGATATATTATTGAATGGTGAACAAGTCGATGCTTTGTCTACATTAATTCATTACGATCATGCATATTCTTACGGAAGAAAAATGTGCGAAAAACTTAAAGAACTAATACCACGACAACAATTTGAAGTTGCTATACAGGCAGCTATAGGAAGCAAAATAATTGCTAGAGAAACTATAAAGCCACTTCGAAAAGACGTTACCGCAAAATGTTATGGCGGTGATATAACGAGAAAAAGAAAATTACTTGAAAAACAAAAAAGAGGAAAGAAAAAGTTAAAACAAATTGGTACTGTTGAAGTCCCCCAAGAAGCATTCCTTGCAGTTTTAAAAATCGACAGAAGTTAAATAATTTAAGCGATTAAAGACTTATTTCCTTTATCTTTTGTTGATAACTAATCTTTGTAAATTACTCAGAGATTAAAGCCGACCCTATTTTCATTTTTATAGCAATCTACTTATTAAATTAACTAAAATTTAAGATTTCAGTAAGTTATAAACCAAATGTTGTTATTAATTTTAAAACAAATTATTTCATTTATTAATTTTATGTATAATTTTGCATATATATTGTTGCATGATAATTTTTTTTCTAATAGTTTATCTTATAGTTTGTTTTAATGTATTCTCACAAAATCAATGGATTGATTATTCTAAACAATATTTTCGAATTCCAATTAGTAAGACTGGTATTTATAGAATAACTCGTCAATCATTAGAGCAAGCTGGATTTCCAATAAATAATATATCACCAAAAAATATTCAATTATTTGGTTACGGTAAAGAACAACCAATATACATAAAAGGCGAAGAAGATTTAGTTTTTAATTACGACGATTACATAGAATTTTTTGGTCGAGCTAACGATGGATGGTACGATTCTTTACTTTACGAAAATCCTCAAAATATTGTAAACCCTTATTATTCCTTAATTAACGATACTATTTACTACTTTATAACATGGAATAATTCGGTTAATAACCTTAGAGCCAAATTTGAAACCGATACAAATTATACACAACATTCTCAAAATATAATTAGTAGTGTTTATAGAACTGTAAAATACCACGACCCATCGTTATATTATTATGGCGAAATAGGATGCTGGTATAACGAAGCCGAAGGTTGGGCTTCTTATTATTGCGACTTGTTACAACCTTTAAATATATCATTGTACACTCCTTATTTTAAAGCAGGATTACCATGGTATTTGAATTTTTGTTGTATTAGCGTATCTAACTCACAGTACATTGGAGCTGGTAACCATCATTTAAAAGTATTATTGAATAATAATGTAATTTTCGATTCTATTTTTAGTGGGCTTAAAAATATAAAAAAGTCTTTTACCTTTAATAGTGTGTTACAAAACAATACATATTTAACAATACAATCTGTAAACGACTTGAATTTAAGCACCGATAAAATAGCCGTGGGTTATGTTACTATAAGATATCCATCTGAACCTAATTTTACAGGTATTAATTTTTTCGATTTTAATGAAAATGTAGGTACTCATTCCTACTTGAAATTTTTATATCCTCAAAATCAACCTTTATTATTATGGGATTACGAAAATGGAATAAAAATATCTGTTAATTACAATAATGGTTATTACCATGCTTTAACCAAAAATATAGGCAACATACGTCGATGTTATATTACTTCAGAAGATTCTGTTATTAATGCAGTAGTACTTAATGGTGTTAATTATACCGATTATTTATCTTATGCCAATAAATGCAATTACATAATAATAACCAATAAGAAGCTTTACTCTTCTGCTCTTCAATATGCTAACTATAGAAATACTACTGGCTATAATACTCTTGTATGCGATGTAGATCAATTATATGATCAATTTGCTTTTGGAATACCAAAACATCCATTAGCTATCAAAAATTTTCTTAAATTGTTTGATAATTTTTCGTCAAATACCAAAAAGTATGTTTTATTGATAGGCAAAGGATTACGATGGGAAATAGCAAGGAAATCTCCTCAATATTATTCTCAAATTTATGTTCCTACTTATGGTAGCCCACCATCGGATTTTTATTACATTGTGAGCGATTCTATATTGAATTATTCGATAGGTAGAATATCGGCAACAACAAATGCCGAAGTTATTGACTATCTAAACAAAGTAATACAACATAGTACAAATACATGCTCAGAATGGAATAAATACGTTATACATTTTGGCGGTGGAACAAATACTGCCGAACAACACACAATTCAAGGTTATTTACAAACATTAAAAAATATAATTGAAGATTCATTATATGGAGCTAATGTTTTTACTTTCCTAAAAAACACAAGTTTGCCAATTCAAACAACAATTTCCGATTCTGTAAAATCCATAATAAATAATGGTTGTAGCATAATTACTTTTTTTGGACATGCTACTGCCGCTGGTTTTGATCAAAACATAGATTATCCTCAAAATTATAATAATTACGGAAAGTATCCTTTACTTTTTGCTAATACTTGTTTTTCGGGCGATATTTTTCAGCCCACTAAAAGTATTTCAGAATTTTGGACACTAATTCCAAATAAGGGCTCTATTGCATTTCTCGCTTCTACCGATATCTCCTATTCTGCTTACTTATTTCTTTATGCAAAAGAATTTTATGAACAAATTGCTTTAAAAAGCTTTAACGAACCCATTGGCTCTATTATTAGAAAAACAATACGGCAATTAACATTATACAATCATTACGACTTACAAGCTGCTACATGTTACGATTACATATACCATGGTGATCCTGCTGTTGTATTGCCCCTTAACAGAAAGCCCGATTTATTTGTTAAGTTAGCTGACATTAAATTTTATCCAGAAATTATAGAAACAGATATCGATACTTTCGAAGTAAAAGTTGTAATTACAAATAGTGGTAGTACTGTAAATAAACCATTTGTTGTAAGATTAAAAAGAACCTACAGCGATAACACTTACGACGAATATTATCAGGTAAGAAATAAATGTTTTTTTAAAGACACTTTACTTTTTAAAATACCAGTCAATACATTAAAAGGTGCAGGTATCAATAATTTTTGTGCAACAGTCGATATAGGTAATTATATTGACGAATGTAATGAGTTAAATAACGAAACATGTTTAACGGGTACAATTTATATAAGCGATATTACGCCAATATATCCTTATGAGTTTTCAATTTATCCCTACGATACTGTAACTCTTAAAGCTTCTACTGGTAACCCTTTTGCTCCGCCATCGGTATATTTATTCGAAATAGATACAACCGATTTATTTAACAGTCCTGTAAAAAAATCGGCAGAAATCATGCAACCAGGTGGAGTAATTAAATGGAAATTAAACTTTAATTTAAACGATTGTACTGTATACTTTTGGCGTGTATCACCCAAAAATACTATTAAATGGAAAGAATCGTCTTTTATCTATATTCCTGGTAAACATGGTTGGTCGCAAGCTCATTTCTTTCAATACAAAAAAAATAGGTTTCAGTATTTAAACTATAACAGAAATATAAGAAAGTTTGAATTTATTAATACACCTTGCTTATTAAAATGTCAAACACTTGGCGATTTTGCTGCAAGTAGTTATTTTGATTATTGGTATTTACTTGAAGGTTACTTCGAAAAAAGTTCATGTGGTCCTGGTAACTATGTGCATGTGGTAGTTATAGATCCTTATACCATAACACCATGGTCGTCTAATATTGAAAATTTTAACCACATTAATTATCCACTATGCCCTGGTAAAAACCGCCCCGATTATTTTTTTGTTTTTCCTACCGATAATAATTATTTAATACACCTTAAAAATTTTTTATTAAGCATTCCCGATAGTTTTTATATTCTTGTGTATAATTTTAGAAATGCTAACTTTCAAAATTGGCCCGAAGAAACTTATCAGACATTTGAAATGTTGGGAGCTCATTACATAAGAACCGTTCCCTATCATGGAGCTTATATATTTTTTACTAAAAAAGGTAATCCTTTAACAACTAAAGAATTGACAGGTGGTCCTTACGATACTCTTATCTTTGAACATCATTTACAAACTAACTATAAAGAAGGCTTAATGCATTCTACTTTAATTGGACCAACTCGCAAATGGCAAACATTACATTGGCGTCCGTTCGCTCTCGAATATCCTATTTCCGATACAATAAACTTACTTGTTTATGGCTATACCTTTAATATGGATAGTGCTTTATTACTAAAATTAAATTATTCACAACAAGATATTTACAACTTACACGATTACATCAATGCAAATACTTATCCTTATTTACGTTTGTTTTTTTATTCCAATGACGAAGTTGCTAAAACACCTTGTCAGTTGGCACGTTGGCAAATAACATACGACGAAATACCAGAAACAGCTATTAATCCGCAAAAAGGATATTATTTTTATAAAGATACATTACAAGAAGGCGACTTTATAAAGTTTGCAGTAGCCACTGAAAATATTAGCGATTACGATATGGATAGTTTGCTCGTCAAATATTGGATATTAGATAATACAAATACAGTCAAAAATACAATTATTAGAAGACTAAAAAAACATCCAGCTCACGACGTACTTGTAGACACCTTAAAACTTAAATTACTTGGCTTTAGTAAGCTTAATTCAATATGGTACGAAGTCAATACTATTAATCCAATTACTCAACTTTTTGATCAATTAGAAAAATATCATTTTAATAATTACGCTGTTAAATATTTTTACGTTAACACCGATAAAATAAATCCTATTCTTGATGTAGTGTTTGATGGGCGTCACATAATGAATGGTGAAATTGTTTCGGCAAAGCCAGAAATAACAATTACATTAAAAGACGAAAATAAATTTTTACCTTTAAACGATACTTCTATTTTCAAAATCTTTCTCACAAATCTGAATACAAACGTCGAAAAACAAATTTTTTTTAGTGGTGGTAATTACTTTATTCAGTTTTATCCAGCAACACTTCCAGAAAATAAATGTAAAGTAATATTTAAGCCTACTTTATCGGACGGACGCTATCGTTTAAAAGTTAATGCTTACGATATTTCCGGTAATATTAGTGGAAGCTACGATTATACTATTGAATTTGAAGTTATAAACAAGCCATCGATTACCCACGTATTAAACTATCCTAATCCATTCAGTACCTCCACACAATTTATATTTATTCTTACAGGAAGTGAAGTCCCAGATGATTTACGAATTCAAATATTCACTATAAGCGGTAGATTGGTAAAAGAAATATCAAAAGAAGAACTTGGTAACATAAGAATTGGTATGAATATTACAGAATATAAATGGGATGGAACCGATAATTATGGCGACAAACTTGCCAATGGCGTATACTTTTATAAGGTCATTGCTCGTATTAATAATAAAGATGTTGAAATAAAAAATTCTGACGCAGATAAATTTTTTATGCATAATTTTGGAAAATTATATATCTTGCGTTGAATTATGCAAAAAGATATTTTTAAATTTAAAGAATTTGAAATAATTCAAAACGATAAAGTACATAAGATAGGTACTGATAGTATACTATTAGGGAGTTGGGCAGAAGTAGAAATAGCTAATAGAATTCTCGATGTTGGTACAGGTACAGGAGTGCTTGCACTTATGCTGGCTCAACGTTCCAATGCATTAATTACTGCAATTGACTGTGATTATAATGCTTATTACTTAGCAACGTTAAATATTAAAAATTCTAAATGGGCATCAAGAATTAAAGTAATTCATGCTTCCTTAGAGAATTTTAACACCTCCGAAATGTACGATGTTATTGTATGTAATCCGCCTTTTTACATAAATCAGCTAAAAAGCCCTTACGAACATAGAAATAGTTCTAAGCATACCGATTTATCGTTTTATGAAAAACTATTTAAATTTTCATTTTCACATTTAATGTCAGGTGGTCATTTGAGCATAATAATACCTTTCGATATATATAATTATCTTTATAGGTTAATTGCAGAAACCGGCTTACATGTAAATACCTTTACTGTTGTATACCCAAATCCTATAAAAAAACCTAATAGAATTTTACTAAAATGCAGTAAAGATGCTACAGGCATTACAGCCGATGAAATTATTGTTGAAAGTATCGAGAGAAATGTTTTTACTGAACAATATTACGAACTAACAAAAAAGTATCATCTAAATATAAGATATGTATAGCTATGAAAAATACACTAATAGTAAACATTAAGCAATTATTACTTGCCGATAGAAAACCTAAAAATTTTATATCGGGCAACAAAATGGACAAAATCCCTATTATAAACAACGCTTTTTTATATGTAGAAGGAAATAGAATTAAAGATTTCGGCAAAATGGAAGAGCTTCATAAACACGAATCTCGTTTATATTCGATGGTAGACAAAATAATCGATGCAAACGATAGAGTAGTTTTACCAGGGTGGTGCGATTCACATACACATCTAGTATTTGCAGGTAGTCGCGAAAAAGAGTTTGTAGATAGAATAAAAGGATTAACATACGAGGAAATTGCTAAAAGAGGAGGTGGCATTATAAATAGCGTTTATAAATTAAGAGAAACGTCGGAAGACGAGTTGTACCAACAATCGCTTCAAAGGTTAATTGAAATAGGAAAACTTGGAACAGTTGCAGTAGAAATAAAAAGTGGTTATGGCCTCGATACCGAATCGGAATTAAAAATTTTACGTGTTATAAAACGCCTAAAAAACGAAACACCCATAAAAATTAAGTCAACATTTATGGGGGCTCATGCAATACCTCCAGAATATAAAAATAACCCCGATGAATATGTAGAACTATTAGTAAACGAAATGATACCATTAGTAGCTTCTGAAGATCTAGCTGATTTTATTGATGTTTTTTGCGAAAATGGTTTTTTTTCAATTGAACAAACCGAACGAATACTTATGGCAGGTATTAAATATGGCTTACGCCCTAAATTGCACGCTAATCAATTGTCTCATTCGGGTGGAATAGAAATTGGTGTTAAGTACAATGCCTTATCGGTAGATCATATAGAATACATAACAGACGAAGACATAGAATTACTTAAAAACTCAGATACCATGCCAACCGTATTACCTGGTGCTGCTTTTTTTCTGGATTTACCACTAACCCCTACAAGAAAACTCATTGAAAACGACTTGCCTATTGCTGCCGCATCTGATTATAATCCAGGTTCTTCTCCCTCTGGAAACATGAATTTTATTGTTTCTTTACTTTGCATAAAATATAAATTAACACCATCTGAAGCAATAATAGCAACTACCCTTAACTCAGCCTATGCAATGCATGTCGAAGCCTTGCTTGGAACCATTACACCTGGCAAAATAGCTTCTTTTATTATAACAAAACCAATACCTTCGTACGAATTTATACCATATTCTTATGGTAATCATGTAATAGAAAAAGTTTTCATAAATGGCGAATTGTTTATAGACTATGAAAAGTAGAAAAATTTTTTTATTTGTATTTTTTTTCTTAACTTTTTTTTGTTCACTTTCGCAAAATAATAGAAATACTAAACAAAATATTGGTGAACGAGGATACCTGAGAATTGTATCTTATAATGTAGAAAATTATTTTGATCCTTTTAACGATTCCTTAAAAAATGATGATGAATTTACACCCGAAGGAGCACGTCATTGGACATGGGAAAAATATAAAAATAAACAGAAAAAAATATATAAAGTGCTTACAGCAATAGGGGAGTGGGAAATGCCAGAAATAGTTGGTCTTTGTGAAGTAGAAAATAGATTTGTTTTAGAAGATCTCATTAAAAGCACACCAATGAAGTGGAATAATTATGATTTTATACATTATGAATCGCCTGATAATAGAGGCATAGATGTGGCATTATTATACAGAAAAGATAAGTTCAAAGTACTTGAATCAAAATATTATAGAATTATATTTCCATGGGACACAACTCGCAAAACTCGAGATATTTTGTATGTAAAAGGTATAACATCTTTCGACGATACACTATTTATCTTTATGAATCATTGGCCATCGCGACTTAGCGGACAAGCCGAAACCGAGAAAAACAGAATATTTGTAGCACGAATATTACGACAGGCAGTCGATTCAATTTTTAATTCAAATATTTTTGCGAAAATTATTATAATGGGCGATTTTAACGATGAGCCAGATAATACCAGTATTACCGAAGAACTTAAAGCATTAAAAGATATATCTATTCCATGGCAGGGACAATTATATAACTTATCGTGGGCTTTGAAAGAAAAAGGAAAAGGTTCTATTAAATTCCAAGGCCAATGGGGATTAATTGATCAAATAATTGTCTCGGGTTCGTTACTCATGAATTCAAGCAATCTTTATACAACTCCTAACGATATACATATTTTTGATGCAGATTTTCTTACCGAACCAGATGAGGCCTTTGTCGGTTTTAAACCATTTAGAACATTTATTGGTTATAAGTATAATGATGGTTTTAGCGATCATTACCCAATTTATATAGACTTACGTAGAAAATGAATATTTTTGCAATAGTAATATGAATGTATTAGAAATTAAAAATATAACAAAAAAATTTGAAAAAAAAATTGCTCTTGACTGTGTATCGTGTAATATTAAAGAAGGCAAAATATTTGGATTGTTAGGTCCTAATGGTGCAGGAAAAACAACATTAATTAGAATAATAAATCAAATATTATTACCAGATCAAGGCGAAGTACTTTACAAAGGTAGAAAAATATCTCTTGACGATCTAATTAATTTTGGATACCTACCAGAAGAACGAGGTTTATACAAAAAAATGAAAGTGGGTGAACAATTACTTTACCTTTCACAGTTGAAAGGATTATCAAGGAAAGAAGCAATAAAACAAGCTAAATATTACTTCGAAAAATTCGAAATAACTACTTGGTGGGATAAAAAAGTAGAGGAACTTTCGAAAGGTATGCAACAAAAAGTTCAATTTATAGGCACCATATTACATAACCCAGAAGTAATAATACTTGACGAGCCTTTTACAGGTTTAGATCCTATAAATATTAGTATTTTTAAAAAAGAAATTTTAGAATTAAAAGCTAAAAACAAAACAATAATAATTTCAACTCATATTATGCCTTCTGTCGAAGAGTTATGCGATGAAATTGTACTAATTAACAATTCTAAGAAAGTTCTTGAAGGAGAAGTTTACGAAATTAAAAATCGTTTTAAGGAAAATATATATGAAGTTGAATATAGTAAATATGCAGATACAATCACTATATCTCATAATATTAACTATAAAATAATCAACACTTATAAAACAAATAATAATACATCCATATACTTTATCAAAATTATTAATAATGATTACACCTCTGCCGATCTATTAAAAGACCTCTTAAATTCTGGAGAAATAATTCGATTTAATGAAATCTTACCTACAATGGAAGAAATTTTTGTTAAGGTAGTTAAAGAAAATGAAGTATGTATAAGAAATTAAAACTGATAATTAAAAGAGAATACTTGATAAGAGTTAAAAAGAAATCGTTTATTGTAATTACACTTATTGGCCCTTTTTTATTTTCACTTATATTTTTTATTCCAATTATAGTAAACACTTTGGACGAAAATGAATTAAAAATTATAGCAGTAGTCGACAGTTCAAAAATATTTTACAAATTATTACCTGATAATGAGAAATATAAATTTATTTATCTAAACAAATCATTAAAGGAAGCAGAAAAGGAAATGATTAATAAAGGTTATTATGCTGTTATTTTTATACCCTCAACAGTACTAACAACTCCTGTAATTACAATTTCGTCTACCCGGCAACCTTCTTATAATACTCGATTATACCTGATTTCAGCTTTTAAAAGTAGAATAGAGGCTTTAAAATTAGTAAAAAATAATGTTGATCCAGAAATTGTAAACTCAATAAAGACAGACGTAAAGCTTAATATTATAAAACTAAACAAAGATGGGAAAAGGCAAACTAAAACATCTGAATTACAAATTGTAGTTGGTGTAATTGCAGCTGTTCTTATATATTTTTTCATATTTATGTATAGCTCAATGGTTATGAAAGGAGTAATGGAAGAAAAAGTTAATAGAATTGTTGAAATAATTGCTTCGAGCGTAAAACCTTTTCAATGGATGATGGGTAAAATAATTGGAGTAGCTCTTGTTGGGTTAACACAATTTATTAGCTGGGCAACACTTACCGTGTTAATTATTATTTTTGGTGGCTCACTCATTGTTGAAAATTTAAATTCATCTAAACTAAATTATAATGAACTAAATAATACAATTAATTCTTCTTATTCAAAGGTTGATTACAAGCCAGAACTTAATGATAATTTAACTAAAATTACCGACTTATTTGTTTCTATTGATCTAATTAATTTTCCTTTAATGATTGGCAGTTTTCTTTTTTACTTTATTTTTGGGTATTTTATGTATGCATCAATATTTGCAGCAATAGCAGGAGTTGTTGACAACGAAGCCGATACACAACAGTTTATGCTTCCTGTTACTATACCTCTTATTTTAACTATGGTATTATTTTCAAACTTAATTACAAATCCAGAAGGTCCAATAGCGTTTTGGCTTTCTATGATACCACTTACAAGCCCCGTTGCAATGATGGTTAGAATAGCTTTTGGTGTACCTGTATGGCAGTACATAACTTCAGTACTTTTATTAATACTTTCTTTTGTTGTCTCTGTATGGATATCTGGCAAAATATACAGAGCAGGCTTATTGCTCTATGGAAAAAAAGTTACTTATAAAGATCTTTTAAAGTGGATTAGGCTATAAGTTATGAGGATAGCTGTAATAGATTTAGGTACTAATACCTTTAATATACTTATTTCAGATGCCTATAATGGTTCTTTTGTAAGTATTTACTCAAAAAAAACAGGAGTTCGTCTTATTAAAGGGGAGGGGTGTTCTGGAATTATAACAACCGAAGCATTTAACAGAGCACTTGAAACAATAAAAATTTATAAAGAAAAAATAAATTATTATAATGTTGATATCATAAAGCCTATTGCTACAGCCGCCTTTAGAGATACAAAAAATGCAAGTTTACTTATTTCTGAAATTGAAAGAATATTGAATACGAAAATAGAAGTAATTGATGGTTTGAAAGAGGCTTCGTATATTTATGAAGGAGTAAAACATGCTGTTCACTTAAATAGCAATCCTGTAGTAATTGTTGATATTGGAGGGGGTAGTGTAGAGTTAATTATTGCTAACGATAAAAAAATATTATGGGCAAATAGTTACAAAATTGGAGTATCAAGAATAATCGAAAAATTTAAGGTATCAGATCCACTAACTCCAAAAGAAATTATGGACTTATCAAATTTTATTGATAACGAGCTAACAGAATTTCGTGAAGAAGTAAGTAAATATAAGGTAAATACTTTAATTGGTTCTTCTGGATCGTTCGATTGTTTTGCTAATATTTTAAGCTATCAAATATTTAATAAACCAATCGATAATTCAGCAAAATCAAACGAATTAAATATCATGAAATTTAATAAACTTTTGTCTACTTTAATTATATCTTCATATGAGCAAAGAAAACAAATAAGAGGTATAGATGATATAAGAATTGAATTAATTCACATATCTTCATTAATTGTTAGTGTTATTCTATCGTATTTTAAATGCATTAAATTAATACATTCAAATTATGCAATAAAAGAAGGAATAATATTTAGTTTGTTAAACAACTAAAAATTTACTAATGTGTGAATTTTTTTATTACTGTGTATTTGTCTACAATTATTTTACAAATATATGTTCCATTAGATAAATAATTCAGTTTACATTCAAAATTATTTAATCCTTTTTTTAGTTTTATTTTCTCTTTATGGATAATTTTTCCTGTTATGTCATATACTAAAATAAAAGCTATGTTAGTTACGAAATCTGGGTAATTTATTAAAAAGTTAAAATTGCTGTTATTGTGAATAATATTTACAAAGAACTCATTAGTATTTAAAACATCGACATTGCTACTTTCATGAACTATTAATACAAGAGATGTATCGTCTACTTGTTCTGGCATTGCTGTTGGTACGCCAAATACCATTATATAAGGTACAACATGTATTTTTAATTGATATATGCCAGGTTGAGAAGGAGTGCCTTGTAAAATTGCACAGTATCTTGTTAATGGGTTTGTTACTGTAAATTCGCAATTTAAAGGATTACACTGATAATTCATGCCTTGTGGTAAATTTTCTACATTTGTAAGTTTAATTTTCGCAATATTAACAGTTTGGCCATTTATTATTGCATTGGCTGGTGGTATAATAGTTAAAACTTGGCTGTAATATTGATTTACATAAGCATCGGGTAAATCACCGGGACAAACTTCTCCAGGATTATTAATATCGTTACATGTGGGATCAGGTGTACATTGACAATGTAAATAATTACTAATAAACAACCCTAATAAAAACCCTGATAAAAGTAAAACCCCTTTCATACCCAAAAATTTTTCAAATGTATTTAATTTTTTTTAACATAAAAAGAATCTTTTTGCAATTTAACATTTTTAAAAATTAGTATATCCGTAAACAAATGTTCTAATATTTTTATTATTTAACGGGGAAAATACCCTTTCCCTTGCTAACATATTTTAGTTCCTCGATCGTATAAAAGATATTAGGATCGAATCTATTAATTATGCTTTCTACTTTTTTTATATGTTCTCTATTGATGGTGGTATAAATTATTTCTACTTTACCTCTTGTACCAAATGCAGGAACATAGGTTACACCAAATCCTTCGTTTTTTAAATTCTCAATAAGATTAAAGCTCTCGTAAGGTGTAATTATTCTTACAATCACATATCCCAAAGCAAGCTTTTCTTCAAGAATCATGCCTATGTAATTGCCGGCAGCAAAACCTAATGAATATCCTAAATAACATGCGATATTGTTTGTTTTACTAATAATTTGTCCAATAATTGTTATCCATATTAATACTTCAAAAAAACCAAGTATTGGAGCATACTTTTTTTGTCCTTTAGAAATTAATATTATTCTAAGTGTTCCAATTGAAACATCAAATATTCTTGCAAATCCTATCAATAATGGGTATAGTAAATAGTCAATTAAAAAGTTTACGTCCATTTTTTTTGTGCAAATTTATTGAGATATTAGAAAAAAGTTATTGTTTAAAGTTTGTTTAGGTAAAATATAAATAAATTTTTAAAACAAAGTTATATAGTATTTTTTTAAGTATTTTTAAAATTTTCGATATCATTAAGTTACCATAAATTATCTTAACTTTATTATTAAATGCCTAAATTTAAGTTAATAAGCTAATTTTTAATATTACTGCATTAACATATTGCATATCGAAGCATTAATATAGCTTAAACAAAAGACAAAATAGATATTCTTTTTCTTTTTATAATATGGAAATCAAACGTATTAAACAATGGCCTTGTAGAACGGTAATTTTCACTCATTTTAGTAAAAATTTTGAAACAGAAATTATCAAATTCGTTCATAAGAATTAATTTGTATTTATTTTGTAAAATGCTAAACTAAAATTACTCAGTAGTTATCAATGTTTTTTTATATTCACAAAAATCATGAAACAACTTAAATTTATTATTTACTATTTTAAAGTTGTATAATTTATAAGGTAGATTAGAAAGTCATAGAACTAACAATAAAGTGTAGAATTTTTGTATATATTAATTTTTTTGGCACTAGATATACCTTTTTTTATAAAAAATCTTTTATATAAACATTATTAGTAATTATACATGAGTTTTTATAATGATTGCTTTTTATATACTTGAAGTATTAGGGTAGAATTTTTTCGTATTCATTGCAATCAAAATTTACTTTCTTAATGGTAACATAATTTTTTGTTAATTGTTTTTAAAATATTGTAAACATTTCTTGTAAAAAATGATTATTGAGGTATAAGAATTATTGTTTCTTCTCAATTGGTAAATTTTGCTAAGAGGTTTTTTACAGCATCTTTGTGAACTGTAAAGTACATAATTTTTAGTTTTATGTAATTTTCATTCATAAAATAGTAACCAAATTCTTTACTATTTGGATCATTGTTACGCGAACCTGAACTAGAATCTTTTACCAAGTACCACCTTTCTCCTTTATAATCTGTATAGCCAACAAGATGCATACCATGATCATCAGTGGTAGTATTATTAGAGAATCTGAATTGTCGGGCTTCATCATTAATAAATTGTGGTGGTATATCAAAATTTGGAATAGTAGCACATTGGGTTTTAGTGTCGAAGCCTGCTTCACTTACATCGCCGCCAATTGCAAGAGTGTAACCATTTTCTATTGCGTTTCGTAAAGATTGAATGAACTCTTCTAATGGAACATTATAGTAATCTTTGCTTTTCCACCAATTATCGGGTACATCGTATATAACTTTCTTGTAAAAAGGTTCTTGCATATAAGAAAGAATGTCTACATAATCATCGGGATTTATTTTTAGAATCTCTGTAACAAATTGTTTTGGAGTATACTTTTTCCCTTTCCACATAACTTCTGTTGGTGGTTCTCCAAGGTAATAATTCATTATCGATTTAACTGTGTTTACAACAAATTCTTCGTTCCAGCAATTCGATTCTTTAACCCACTTTAAAAAAGTTATAATTTCTTCTTTCATTTTTGAATGATCGTGATATTTTCGACCGTTTAATAATCCTGTATACTCCTCGGCAGGCACGCATCCATATTGTTTTAATATTCTAGTTACGGCATTAGATTCACTTCCTTCGTCGACAAGTGAATTACCTTTAGTTCTTATGTATTCCTTTACTTTTTCTACATATTCCCAATAAACTATAAATATTTCACTTAACTTTATTTGCTGACCAGAAATTCTATATATTTCAGATTCATAAAACGATATTGTTGAAAATGCCCAGCAAGTGCCCGCATTGCCTTGCGATATTGGTTTAAAGTGCCAGTAAGTTTTATATAAATCAAATTTATTTGGTAAATCTTTTCCAGAATAATCTAATTTTAATATTCTTTGAGGTTTACGAGGATTAATTAACTCTTCTGTATTTTTAATGTCTCTCAATATTTCGTTTTCGTAAAATCCTGGAGTATACTCTCTAAAAATAATTTTGTCTGGCTTAGTTTGCGAACATATAATAATAGGCAATATTAATAAAATAACTACTAATTTTTTCATATGTCTTCTGTTTATTTAAATTCATTGAAACGAAACAAAAGAAGGATTATCTATTTTATTTCCATATTCATCCCAACTAGTTTGCCTTATATTAACATCGTTATCAAATATAATTTCAGCTTTTTTTTGGCCGTTTTTATAATAATAAATTGTTAAACCATGTTTTATTCCATTTTTAAAAATACAATACCTTTTTTTTTGCCCGTTTTCGTAATACCATATCCATTCTCCTTCTCTTAATCCATTTTTTAAATAACCACTTATTCCTACTTTACCATCAGGATAAAATTCCATATATTTTCCCGTATAAGGTAATTTACTGACTTTATCGTAATAAATATTATTTTTTACTTCTAATTCTTTATTTGTCTTATAATCTTGTGGAAATACTGACATACATAAAAAAAAGAAAATCAAAATATTAGATATATGATATTTTATCATTTTTTTATATGCAATTTAGAAAAAAAAAATAAAATATAACAATTTCAAAAAAATATTTTTTGTATGCAACTATATTAATACATTTGACGTCTAAAAAAAAATTTGAATATGAATTTTTTTTATTTCTTATTTTTACTCTTTGAAATCAATATCTTATATAGTCAGTATATTGAATTTAATACTCAAACTCAGTTAACTGTAATTGGAGAAGATATAAATAATATTTTTTTAAAAAATTCGATAGGAAAAATAAATTTTGAACCCATAGAAAAAGAAAACAATCAATTTTTTCGCTTAAAAGTAGATAATTACATAAACTATGGATATAAAGGTTATCCTTCAGTTCCTATATTAAATAAATTAATTGAGATTCCTTATAATGCAGATATTTTCATTGAAGTTATTTCTTACGATGAAGAGATTATTAAGTTAGCAGACAGAGGAATACGTGATCCATTATACCCATATCAGCCATCAGTTAGAAAAGACCAAACTAATGTGCCCTTTTATTACAATAAAGAAAGTTATCACGTTAACAAATTTTATTATGATACTTTAGTAAAAGTTAAAAAGTGTGGCATTATAAGAGATAAAGAAATTGCATTACTGTCGATCTTACCAATTAAGTACAACCCGGTCGAAGGTATTTTAAAAGTATATAAGAATATTACTTTCAAAATTCATTTTAATAACGTAAACTATGATACTATTTACAAGATTAAACAAAAGTATAATTCTCCCATTTTTTCCGATAACATAAGTAGATTTCTCTTTTATAAACTACCCGAAAAAAAAGATGCAATTACAACTTATCCTATAAAATACCTAATAATAAGCGATAGAATGTTTGAAAATACTTTGCAACCTTTTATAAATTGGAAGATTAAACAAGGATACATAGTACACACTGCATATACCGATCAAATAGGCAACACAACTGGTGCAATAAAGAATTATATACAATCGCAATATAATAATGCAACTCCAGACAATCCTGCTCCTACTTATGTTTTATTTGTTGGCGATATACAACAAATACCTTCGTACAATGGCACAACGGGAGGACATGTAACCGATTTATATTATCTAACCATGAATGGAGCAAGCGATTATTTACCCGATATGTATTCTGGCCGATTTTCGGCAACAACTGTTCAACAATTACAAAATATAATAGAAAAAACTTTGGAATACGAACAGTTTACAATGCCCGATTCTTCATATTTACAATATGCATTAATGATTGCTGGTGTCGATGCAACTTATGCTCCAACTTACGGAAATGGTCAAATAAATTATGGAAATTTATATTACACTAACGAAAATAATGGAATTATCTCTTATACTTATTTATACGGAAGCGGATCTCCTATTGTATCGAATAGCCCGCAAGCTGCTCCTGCAATTAAGCAAAACATAAGTAATGGTATAGGCTTTGGAAATTATACTGCTCATTGTAGCTCAAATGGTTGGGCCGACCCTTCTGTTACCACAAGCGATATACCCAATCTTACAAATAATCATAGATATGGTTTTCTTATAGGAAATTGTTGCCTCTCAAATAAATTCAATGACAATGAATGCTTTGGTGAAGCACTTTTGAGAGCTCCAAATAAAGGTGCAATTGGTTATATAGGTGGCTCAAATAATACATATTGGGACGAAGACTATTATTATTCGGTTGGAGTAAAGCAAGTTTCAGCTAATCCGGTTTACGATCCTGCTCATCTAGGTTTTTATGACAGATTATTTCATTTATTCGGTGAAGAAGAATTTAAATGGTTTATAACAGCTTCGCAAATTAATTATGCTGGTAATCTTGCAGTAGAAGAATCTGGCTCTCCAAGTAATAGATATTATTGGGAAATTTATCATTTAATGGGCGACCCAAGCCTGATGCCTTATTTAGGAATACCATCATTATTAAGTGCTCAATATCCAACTTCTGTTCCTATTGGAACCCCTTACATTCAAATACAAACTGAACCATATGCTTATGTAGGGCTCAGCTTGAATAATAGTTGGATTGCAGCAGGTTATTCAGGAAGCCAAGGAATTGTTAATCTTAACATATCGTCGGTTGTTATGCCTTGTACACTTGACATAGTTATTACTAAACAAAATAGAATTCCTCATTTTGGGAATGTTATTCTTGTTCCATCAAATACACCTTTTGTAATACAACATAATTATACGTTTTATGATTATGGTGTATTGTCGAATTCAATTGCCGATTATTCAGAAATTATTTATTTAAATCCAATCTTTAAAAACTTGGGGCAAGAAACTGCTTATAACCTCAGTGCTAAGTTAAAAACCAATAATGTATATGTAGAATTGATCGATTCTACCGTAATTATTGGCAATTTAGGACCTCAACAAGTAGTTCAAATAGATAGTGCATTTGCATTTAAAATTGACACACTTATACCAGATCTCACTCCTGTGCATTTTACAGTTATAGTACAAGATAGTAACGAAAATACATGGATAACAAATTTTGTGCTACACTTAAATGCACCTATAATAAAAATTATGGATTATTACATTGATGACTCACAATATGGTAATAATAATGGCCGACTCGACCCAGGAGAAACAGTATATTTAAACATAGAAATAGCAAATGCCGGTCATAGCTTATCTTCAAATGGTGTTGGAATACTTACCAGTAATTCGCCTTACGTGTTTATAAATAATTATGTTACATCGATTAATCAAATATTGCCATCAAGTTCAACGTTAGCTCAGTATGAATTAAATATAAGTGTTTCAACACCTATTGGCAGTTATGTCCCTTTTAATTTTGTTGTTGACGCAAATGGGTATGGCGATATCAGAACATTTAATTTGCCTGTAGGATTAATAATAGAAGATTTTGAAACAGGTAATTTTAATAGCTATAACTGGGATACTGTTAATTATGGCGATGCACCATGGATTATTATTAGCGGAAATAACATTTTTGAAGGTAATTATTCGGCTCGAAGTGGTTATATTTCGCATGGTACTTATTGGCAAAACTCTAAGTCCGATTTACATATTCTAATTACAACAACATCAAGCGATACTTTATCTTTTTATCGACGAGTATCTTCGGAACTAAATTACGATTTCTTACAATTTATTGTTGATGGCAATATTATTTACCAATGGAGTGGAGAAATACCATGGGCAAGAGTAACTTATTATTTACTACAAGGTACCCATAATATAATTTGGCGTTATACTAAAGATTTCTCTGAGTCGGCCGGTGAAGATGCTGGATTTATTGACTATATTACTTTTCCGCCCCTCTTAAGTTCATCTACTTCAGAAGAAAAACCAGTTTCATATATAATTGTATATCCAATTCCATTCGACGATATGTTATTTATAAAAAATAACATAAGTTCAAAGTGGATTTATGTTAACTTATATAATACACTCGGTCAAAAAATTTATGAAAAAAAATTTGAAGGAAATACTAATATTGCTCTCGACTTATCGAATATAAATAGTGGTACTTATGTGCTTAAAATAGACATAGGAAATAAAGAGTATAATTATAGAATTATAAAATTGAAAAAATAATTTTAGTATGAAAAAGATTTTTATTTTAAGTTTTTTTAATTTTATTTTCTTTTCAGGTAAATCACAAGCGTGGTTGAAAATAAACGATAAAACAAATTATGATGTTAATATTGAAATAGTAGAAGCAAAAGGTATTAACAAGCAAACTGTATTGAAATTTACTCTTAATGCCTATAAATTAACCGATGTAAATATTAATGGTAAAACATATAAAAAGTTAGATGCCCCCGAAAGTGCTAAAATGTTGAAAGAAGGGGCCCCTGAATTACCTTTTTATACAAATTCGTTAATTATTCCCGATGTAGATGAAATGGAATTAATAGTTAAAGATTATAAATACTTCGAAGTAAGCGACATTCTAATAATACCTTCAAAGGGAAACTTACTAAGAACAATAGATCCAAAAACAGTACCATACAGATTTGGTATTGAATACACTCAAGATGATTTCTTCCCTTATACATTAGGATACTTAAAAGAACCTTATATATTAAGAGATTTTAGAGGACAAACGCTTGTAATATATCCATTTCAATATAATCCTGTAAAAAAAATACTAAGAATATATACCGAAATTGTTTATGAAATTAGAAGCACAAATAAAGAAGGTACAAATGTTTTGGTACGAAAAAGTCCTCTTACAGGAATCGACGAAGAGTTTAGAAAAATTTACGAAAGACACTTTATAAATTTTAATGTTTTAACAAAGTATACTCCTTTAAGCGATTTACCTGGAAAAATGCTTATTATTTGCTACGACAATTTTATACCATACATAGATGCCTTTGTAAAATGGAAAAAAACAAAAGGAATACCAGTTGATGTAGTAGGTGTTTCAACTATTGGAAATAATGTAAACAACATAAAAAATTTTATAACAAATTATTATAATAATAATGGTTTAACATATTTGTTAATTGTTGGAGATTTTTCACAAGTTACTTCTCCAACTGCCATTATAGGAGGTGTAAATGGTGCAAAAGATAATGAGTATGGGTATATTTTAGGAAACGACAGATATCAGGAAATATTAATTGGACGATTTTCTGCAGAAAGCCCAGCAGATGTTCAAACTCAAGTGGATAGAATAATACAATATGAAAAAAACCCTACTACAGGTACTTGGTTGCAAAAAAATGTTGGAATTGCATCTGCTGAAGGGCCAGGCGACGATAACGAGTACGATTATCAACACATACGAAATATCCAAACAAAACTCATGAACTTTACCTATACCACAAAAGTAGAATTATTCGATGGGAGTCAAGGCGGGCTAGATGCTGCAGGTAATCCTACAGCTAATATGGTAACTAATGAAGTTAACCCTGGTACAGGATGCATTTTTTATTGTGGGCACGGTGGAGAAACACAATGGGTAACAACAGGATTTTCTAACTCTAATGTAGCGGCTTTAACAAATGCTTACAAATTACCTTTTATTTATTCTGTTTCGTGTGTAATTGGCCATTTTAACGAAGGGACATGTTTTTGTGAAGCATGGATGAGAGCAAAACAACCGTCAGGTCCAACTGGAGCAATAGGAATTATGGGATCTACAATAAATCAATCATGGAGTCCTCCAATGGAAGCTCAAGACGAAATGGTTGATGTTTTAATTGGTACTTATGCTAATAATATAAAACGTACATTTGCAGGTGTGGGGGTAAATGGGCTTTTCAAAATGAACGATACTTATGCAGATTACGATATGACCGATACATGGACAGTATTTACCGATCCAAGTGTAGTTTTAAGAACAAAAAATCCAATAAATTTAAATGTAAGTCATGTAACTGAAATTACTGCAGGAACATCCACTATCGATATCTACTGCAATGTGAATGGCGCTTATGTTGCAGTAACTAAAAATTACCAGATTCTTGGAACTGGTTATGTTAATAATGGAATAGCAACTATTACTTTAAATCCAATCCCACAAAATGTTGGTGATACTCTTGTAGTATGTGTTACTGCATTTAATTATATACCACATATTGGCAACATTATTGTAATTAATAATAATATACCTATCGATGCAAATTTATTTTCTATTTTAGTACCATCGGGTACCTTTTATTGCAATAATATTAGTGTTGCACCTAAGGTCATACTTAAAAACAGCGGACTAAATAATTTAACTTCAGTTACAATAAATTATAAAATAGATAATGGAAGTGTAGTATCGTACAATTGGACAGGAAATTTAATACAAAATCAGATGGATACTGTTTTATTACCACCATTTAATTTAACTCAAGGGACTCATACATTTTACTGCTATTTAACTAACCCAAACGGCACTATTGATGGTTACCCAGCAAACGATTCCAAAACAATAAATTACACTGTAGATACATCAGGACTTGTTATAGACTTTTCGGCAACGCCCTTATCTACATGCAATCCTCCTTTAACTGTTCAGTTTAATAATTTATCTACAAATGTTTCAAGTTTTACATGGGATTTTGGTGATGGAACAACAAGTACACAAACTAATCCGTCTCATACATATACTCAAATGGGACAATTTACTGTAACTTTAACAGCTAATGCTGGAATTTGTGGTGATGTGAGTATAGTTAAACAAAATTTTATTACTGTTGGTGCACCTCTTCCAATTGCTAACGACGTTTATGTTTGCAGAGGAAACGATGCTCAAATAAATGCAACAGCAAATGGTACAATTACATGGTATACTTCAAGTAACTCACAGACTCCTTTCTATATAGGTAATACTTATACCTTACATAATGTGAACAACGATACAACATTCTGGCTTGTTAATACAACCGATTCAGTAACTTACACAAATGGTGGAAATACACAATCTAACACTAATGGTGGTTATCTTAATAGCACAATAGCACATTACCTTGTGTTCGATGCATATCAACCGTGTTTGCTTAAATCTGTCGAAGTTAATGCAAATGGTACAGCCAATAGAACCATACAGTTAAGAGATGCAAATGATAATGTATTGCAAAGTATTACAATAAATATACCTAATGGAATAAGCCGTATAAACTTGAACTTTAATATTCCACAAGGTACAAATTTAAAATTAGCTGGTCCAGCAAATTGTAATTTATACAGAAATAATAGCGGTTGTCAGTATCCTTACAATATTGGAGATGTTATTTCAATAAAATATAGTTCAGCGACAACTAACCCAACTGGTTATTATTATTATTTTTATAAATGGGAAGTAGTTGCTCCAGGCTGTAAAAGTGCTTATACTCCTGTGAATGTTTTTATTAGTGAGCCAGAAATATCGTATAGTGTTATTAATGAAACAGGAATAGGAATATCAGATGGTGCTATTACTCTACAAGTTAATGGAAACGCTCCTTTTAGTTATGTATGGAGTAACGGAGCAACTACACAAAATATTCAGAATATATCTGCTGGTGATTATACAGTAACCGTTACCGATATATATGGATGTACTGCAGTTAATACAATAACTGTACAATGCTTGAACATTAACAATAACCTTAATAATAGTGACTTGTACATTTACCCATCATTGGCGTATAATACTCTTATAATTTCAGGTTTTAAAGAAAGCATGGGCAAAATAAATATTTACAATACAACAGGTAAGAAAGTTTATTCTTTCCAGTTCAGTAACATTAAAGAACCAAAAATAGAATTGAATATAAGCGAATTGAGAAAAGGAATTTATCTTTTAGAATTTTGTAGTGAAACTATCAACACAAAAAAGTATTTTGTTAAGTTGTGAAAAATATTATTAGATATTAAGTTTACTTAGAACCGACAAGCCTATCAATGAAAAGAATTCCATTAAGGTGGTCAATTTCGTGTTGAAAAATAACAGCTGTAAATTGATATGCTTGATAACCATAAACAACTTCAGAATAATGTTTACCATCTAATAAATCGTATTCTATTCCAATAGAAGGCCAACGAATTGTTTTACCACTTTGATTAGGTATTGATAAACAACCATCACCATTAAATTGAATTGTATTTTGAGTAGTTAAAACAATTTTTGGGTTTAAATAAACTTCGAAAGGTTGACCTGGTTTATCCATCCTCTTTACCCAAATAATATTTCTGTTAATACCAACCTGCGGTGCTGCTATACCAACACCTTGCGATAAGTCAAGTGTTTTCTTCATTCTTTTTATCAATCGAATTAATACAGTATCATTAGTGTCGGGATAAACATCTATACTTTGTTTTCTTAAAATTAAAGAATCGTTATAATTAGTTATTAAAAGAATTCGCATTTTTTCGTTTTCGCCACCAGACATAATTAAATCTATTTCCGATTGAGTAAATTTATATGGATTAGGATAATCCAATATTGTCTTGCCATTAAAGTGATCGAAATGATGCTGTATGGAATACGATAATTGACCTTCAAATGTTTCGGTAAATTCTTTACCTTCCAAGTCATAATATTTAACAACTATTGTATAATGCCTATAAATGGGGGTAGGTATATCATTTTGATTAGTAATGCATAATTCATGTACTTTTACTTGTGAAGATGAAAAATATGTTATTTGGGGATTAATTAACTCTTCAATCGGAGCACCTGTTTTATCTACTCTTTTTAAAACTATAATTTTTCTGTTTATTCCTACCTCAGGTGCACATAATGAGATAAAGTTAGGTTGTGATTTTAATGTTTTTATTAGTCTTAATGTTAAGATTTTAGTTGTATCATTTAATAATTTTACATTTTTAGATTTTTTCTTAAGGGCTTCTGAATTGACCGGAATAATTTGCATGGGTGTAGTGGTATCTCCATTAAAAATAATATTCCTTTCATTTGCAGTGTAAAATAAAGTATCTTTATAAAAACTTTCATTTATTTTTTTGCAATTGTTCAGTATAAAAAAAAATAAAAAAAGGGAAAAACTTAAAATTAACTTCATTTTTATTACAATGTTAAAAGTTCTTTTTCTTTGATACTTAGTATTTTATCTATCTTTTCTATGTACTGATCTGTAAGTTTTTGAATTTTCTCTTCACCATTTTTTATTTCATCTTCTGAAATACCATTTTTTTTAAGTTTTTTTAAACTTTCATTGGCGTCTCTTCGTATGTTTCTTATGCTAACTTTAGCTTTTTCTGCTTCGTTTTTTACCTGTTTTACAAGCTGTAATCTTCTCTCTTCGCTAAGGGGCGGTATTGGGATTCTTATTATTTCACCATTGTTTTGTGGAGTTAATCCAATATTTGCCTGTAGAATAGCTTTTTCAATTGTTTCAAGTACACTTTTATCCCACGGATGTACAATAATAGTTCTTGGATCTGGTGTTGCAATATTTGCAATCTGATTTAATGGTGTTTTAGTGCCATAATAATCTATGTAAATACCATCGAGCATATTTGGCGACGCTTTACCAGCTCTTATCTTTAAGAGTTCATTTTCTAAAAACTTTATAACCTTATCCATCTCTTCTTTTGTTGTGTCGTAACATATTCGTACTTCTTCAATCATATTTGGTGGTATTTTCAACAAAATTATAACATATTTAGTTTTTTTGCAAATTTAATTACTCGACATACAATTAACTTAAAACTTTGGATAAAAAAGAGAAACAACATTTGTGAGATATTATTTAATATTTTAAAAAATTTGGCTTTAATTTTAGATTACTAAATTTCAATAAAAGTAATTTTTTTTGTCTACTTGTAGATTAAAAAAATATATAGACAGTAGTTTGGATTTTCGTCAATATAGATGTAAAAAAGAATTAAGAAACTTTAATAAGAATAGAAAAATTTGAGAGCGATAATAGAAAATGAAAAAAATTTAGGTAGAAATGTGTTTTAAAGATTAAGCAGTTTTGACTAAAAATTTATTAGAAAAAGCACGGCCTTTTGAAAGAATATTAACAGTATCGTTTAAAAAATGTATAAGGAATTAAATTTGTCGGTTCTCTTTTTAATAGCAAGTCACTTCTTCATTAACATTAGGTTATTTTTAGAGTTAGTTTAAGGTGTATGCTATTTAATTAATGTATCGAGTGAGGGTACAAAGATTTTATGAGTTCGGTATAATCTGAAAAATCATTAATAATAAATAAGTTTTATTTTCTAAGAGATTATCTTGCATTCAGCAATTTTTTAGTTCATTGGTATGGAAAGCCCAAAAAGTCCAACACGCCTTTAACTTCAATAAATATTATGCTATTATTGTAAGAATAACACTCGTTTTTGATTGTCTATCAACTTTAGCATTTTTCAATTACCATATTTAATAAGAATTTTTTTTAACTTTTTTAGTTCTTATATTCTTAATTTTTATTGACCTAATTTACATTCAAAAGTTTTCACTATTGTGCACAACTTTTTTTAATTATTATACATTTCTAAAAAAATGGTATTAATAAGACATATATACAGAAATTAACGGAAAAAGATTTTACATAAGAATATTTATTTAAAGACTTCATAGGCAAATTGCTTTAATATTAAAAGAAATGGAATATATTATACCGAAAATACAAACAAACCAATTAACTTCTTGAAGACATTTAAATAAAAACTTAACTATATGTTACTTAATTTTTTTCGGAGTTAATGAAATATAAGAAAAAATATAGTAAATAAAGTTATGCTAGAAGTTATAAATTGCATTAACATAAGTATTAAAAAGTTTACCATATTATTTGTTTTCAATAATTTTTTTAATTACATGAGAGTCCATTTTAGTAATGATAGCTATTTGTTCAACACTTAAGCCACTTTCACGCATCGATTTAATTACACCTATAAGCCGTTGCCGTTCCTCTTCAAGTTCCTTTTCTTTTTGTTCAGCGCGCTGTCGTTCATATTCGAGTTCTTTTTCTTTTTGCTCTTTTGCAAGTCGTTCTTGTTCGGCACGTTGTCGTTCTTGTTCAAGTTCTTCCTCTTTTTGCTTCACCATTTCTTTTAACTCCATCTGTGTTCTCTCCCATATTCGGAACTCCTCTATTATCTCATCCTCTAATTCCATCTGCTTCCTTATCTCGCTGTCCACTATCGCTTTATTCAAAAGTCGTATCACATCTCTATACTTCGGTGGGTATTGCTCCTCATCTATACTTAACTCGTGGCCTTTGCTCTCATCAAATATCGATAACGCAACCTCTATATCGTTGCGACGCTTGCTCTTTAATAACGGCGTCTGCACTATTATGCTATCGTGTGTCAAACTCTCAATGAAATCGTCTCTCACGTCTAACACTTCCTTTGTGGTGTTGTCAAGTATCTGACGAGCTACCCTTATTATAGGCACTTCTATGTTACTGTCTAACTTGTAGCCTATAAAGTATATGGTTATTATTGGTATACCTACTTTCTTGTTGTCTTTTTCAATAACGTTCGATGGGTGAGCATACTGTTCTCCAAGGTACTTACGAAAGCGAATAATATCGGTAAAGAATTTAGCTTTTTGAATTTCTATAAGTACGAGTTTTAAGTTGCCATGTTTGTCTTTAACTTTTGCTTTAAAGTCCATTCGGTATATTATTACACTCGTTGTTTCTGGCCTTGCTGTGTATTCTTGTGGCTGTAATTCAAGCGAAACAATATCAAGGCCGGTAAGGTCCGATAAAAGCAGCTTAGCAACTTTGTTGTTTTCCATTAAATACTTAAAGACGACATCGTAAATGGGGTTTGCAATGAGAGTCATATGAAATTTTTTGGTAAAGATAATGTAAAATGAGGGAATAAAAAAATGTATGGTGAGAAGTTACCTGTATAGGAGATTATTTAGTTTCGAGTAATTTGTTGATTGTGTCTACATTCAATTTTGTAATGTTGGC
>JAOAFV010000013.1 GCA_026416095.1 Bacteroidales bacterium
TTTTTTAGTTGTTTCCTGTTTAGGTTTTTTGTTTGCTTTGTTGTTAAAGGCTTATTCTGTTCAGCTGTTTTTACATTGCTTGCAGAAGCATTACTTTGGTTGCTTTGTTGTACTTAAGTTTTAATCTATATGTAAACTATAATATAGAAAACTTATACTTAATAAGATCTATATAAAGACTTTAAGAAGGTTCTCGGTGGAGTATATGGGAATCGAACCCATGACCTCTTGCATGCCATGCAAGCGCTCTAGCCAACTGAGCTAATACCCCATTTTTTTGCAAATATAATCTATTTTTTTATTATTTTCAATATGATTTTCTTTTGTTACTTTTGTAAATAAAAAAAAATTTTTAAAGTGAAAAGTAAAGTGCTTTTAATAATAATTATTATTACTTTCCTAAAACTTTATGACATAAAATCACAACCTATACCTTCTATAGAAGAAAATATACCTTTTCTTGTGACATTTGGTAAAGATGGCGATGTTAAATGGGGCGATGACGATTTTGTTCAGATTTTTTTTGTTGTTATACCTGTAAAATTTATACAACCATTTTACATAAGAATATTTGATCCAGATTGTGGCGGCCAATTCGATGAATTAAAAGCAGAATTTAATACAAAAACTTCCTTTTCGATATATGGGGGTAAGGGAGCCTATACTAATCCTGATTCTAAAAACATCGATCCGGTTGGCAATTATAAAGCTGGAAACTTACTTACAACAAAATCGTTTGGAATAGACACAAAGTACGATAACAATTGGTATTCTTTTGGTCCATTTAATCCATCAGAAGGTGAATTGGTTAGCGATTTTCAAGGTTATGTCTTTAAAATTGTTATAGAAGGTATAAGCGGTGACGATGGTAATTTATATCGCATGTTTATTTCAACTTCTAATAAAGAAAATACTCCTATCGAAGGGTGTAATGCTTTTACTTACGAATATACTTTTAGGTTGTACGATGATGCAAATAATATTTCTCATATATATCCATACATCGATGACAAAGTTATCTCTGTCAAAATATCAAATTTTGATTGGGACAATGATGGTATAATAAGAGTAATTTCTGTTGCTAAAAATGGCATACAACTTGAAGCTTCTAGCGAAGGAGATTGGAAAAGCCAAATATTACCAGTCATTCAAGAAGAAAGAAATACATCGTTCGATGTGCAATTTGTAAAGACAAAATATATAAAAAATAATAATGTTGTAGTTTATGTTACTAACCAATATGGAGAACTTCTTCCTTTTTATGTTTCTCCTATTGGCGGTATTCCTAAATATAAAGGAAAAATCAAACCTATTAAAATAAAAAAATAAAGTAAGATTTTATTCTTAGCTTTTTTAATTGTAACTTTGAGAAATATTATGCTTAATAAATGAAAAAATTATTATTTTTTTGTTACTTATTGCTTCTATGTTTTAATTTGTTTTCTCAATTATACAATTTTAAAAATATAACTTCTGAGAAAGTAAAAATTTATCCTTACATATACTCAATAAATCAAGATACTAATGGTTTATTATGGATAGGAACTGGCAATGGTTTATATATTTACGATGGCAAAAATATATATACAAAAACATTAACTTTTTTTGGTGGAGATAATTTTGTAACAAATATTGAGTTTGCATTCAATAATACTCCGTATATAGGCTTAAATAACGGCTCAGTTTTATTTAAAGCAACAGAAAAATTTCAGTTAATTAAAGAAACTTTTTCTTTCAAGAGTGCTATTAAACAATTAAAGTTTTATAAAAATTTTTTATGGGTTGCCATACAAAACAAAGGTATTTATAAAATTGATAAAAATAATAACATACATGAAGTAGTGAGAATAGATTTCGCTCAAACTTTTTGTTTTACTTTTATAAACGATGTTTTATATATTGGAACTTCAGAAGGCTTAAAAGTTTTTAAAAATGGAATATTAAGCAATGTAAATGCCATACCATCAACAAACATTACATGTTTACTATATAACCCTAATCTAAATATTTTTATTGTTGGTACAGAAGATGAAGGGCTGTTTGAATTAAAGAAAAGCAAAAACAAGTTTTATGTTAATAATAAATTCATATGTGGAAAAATTAAAGATGCTAAGTTTAATAGACTAAACAATTTATACATTGCTACTTTAGACAGTGGAATTTATGTTTTTAATTACATGCCAGCCAAAGGTTCATATTCTTTATCAAGCCATATCAATACAAATAATGGGCTACCTTTAAACGAAATTAAATGTTTATTTTTTGATAGAGAAGATAATTTATGGATAGGAACATATGGTGGCGGACTTTTACAATATTACGAATCTCCTTTCTCATTCATACCTTATAATTATTTAAATAAAAAAGATCTTAATATTACAGCATTGTTTTATATAGACGAAAGTATTTATGCAGGTACAGAATCTGGCAAAATTTTTGAATTTAAAATAACTTATCCATTTAATAGTGTCTTGCTCCCTTTTAAAGAAATAAAAGATAAAAAAATTAGCTCAATATTCATTGACAAGAACTTAAATATATGGTTAGGAACTGATAACGATGGTATTTTTGTATTTAACATGAAGAACAATAAATTGGTAAAACATTTTCAGTTTAATGACAATCTTCAAAACAGTGTTACATCGATCGATGCATTTGGTAATATGGTTGCAATAGGAACTAAGAATGGCTTGATAATAATAGATATTTCAAAAAAATATGAATTAAAAACATTTACATCTATTAACGGTTTACCACATAATTACATTAATCAGGTTTTCTGCTCTGTAGATAATAAAATAAAAATTTCTACTCCTACTAATTTTCATACAATTTACAATATTCACTCTCAACAATTTAAGTTAGATAAAATAAACATTGAAGGTGAACCAATAAAATTTAGTTGCTTTTGTTACGACAACCAGAACAATCTTTGGTTAGGCACCTTAGGTAATGGTGTTATTTTTAAAAAAGATAGCCTTATTAATATTTATAATTCCGAAAACGGATTATTTTCAGATTATATATATAGCATTATTGCTGATGAAAATTCAAATATTTGGACAGGCCATCGACAGGGTTTATCTCAAATTAAGAATAATGGAGAAGTAAAAACATTTTCGAAAAACATAAACTTTTACGGAGATTGCAACCCTCTGGCTATATGTTTAGATAAGTATGGAACTATATGGTTTGGTACAACACAAGGACTTTTAAGATACGATGCTAAAAAAAATATATTGAACAGTATACCACCTAAGTTAATTATTAATAATGTCTTCATTAACGATATTGAACAAAGTATAAAAAATTATTATGAACTTGATCCAGGGAAATATAAACTTCAAATAAATTTTACTGGTATTTGCTTGCGCGAGCCTGATAGTGTAAAATATCAATTTATACTCGAAGGCTACGACACAAAATGGTCTAATTTAACAACGAATAATACTGCTATATTTCCACGCCTTGATGAAGGAATTTATAAATTTAAAATTATTGCATACAACAACGATAACGTGGCATCTGAACCCTTCACTCCTATTGTGATAAAAATTCTGCCTCCTATCTATAAAAGATGGTGGTTTATCGTTTTAGTCGTAATCTTAACATTAACAATATTTTACATAATACTTAAAATTAGAGAAAGAAACCACCTAAGAATGGAAAGAATTCTAAAAGAACGATTAGACCAACGCACTCGCGAAGTAATTAAACAAAAAGAACTTCTTGAAATTAAAAATAAAGATATTATGGATAGTATAAAATATGCTAAAAGAATTCAAGACTCTATGTTACCCTCTTTAAAAACTTTACATCAATCTTTTCCGAATTCTTTTGTTATGTACATGCCCAGAGATATTGTAAGTGGCGATTTTTATATGATTTTTAATATAAATAACACTAAAATTATTATTTGTGCCGATGCTACAGGACACGGCGTTCCTGGGGCTTTCATGTCGCTTATTAGTATGACACTTCTAAAAGATATTATTCTGAATTCAAAAATATACGACCCTTCTAAAATACTTGATGTTCTTGATAAAGAAATATCAAACATATTTAGTTCAGAAGAAAGCGATACCCAAGATGGCCTCGATATTGCAATATGTGCGGTCAATAATGAAAGAATAACAATTTCTTCGGCCATGCGACCTGTTATATTTTATCATAACAACGAAAGAATTTATATTAAAGGAAACAGATTTTCAATAGGTAAATCTAAATATACCATCACAAAAACCTTTAACAATAGTGTTTTTAAATATTCAAAATCGGATAGAATATATCTTTTTTCCGACGGTATTACCGACCAATTTGGGCTGTCAAATAAAAAATTAAAAGTTAGTGGCCTAATTTCCTGGATCGATTCAACCATTCATTTACCTATAACTCAACAATATGTTGAAATTTACAAAAACTTTATTGCATGGAAATCGAATAATCAACAAATAGATGATATTTTATTAATTGGAATTGAATTTTAAAAATAATTAAAAATTATAATTATTACAAATAAATTATGTTTTTTAAACTTAGTAATGTAACTTTGAAAAAAAATTGTAGTATGAAAACTTTATTTTTAATGTTAGTATCAGGATTAATTTTTTTAAGCAGCTATAATCAAACTCAAAGTCCAAAAATTGTTTTTGAAAAAGAAACCCACGATTTCGGAACAATTAAAGAAGAAGCAGGACCAGTTTCTTACGATTTTGTATTTACTAATACAGGATCACAACCCTTAATAATACAAACAGTTAAAACTTCTTGTGGCTGTACTACACCTGAATGGACTAAAGATCCAGTATTACCTGGTAAAAAAGGATTCATTAGAGCAACTTACAATCCAGCAGGAAGACCAGGTCCTTTCAACAAATCTATAACTGTTACATCAAATGCCGAAAACAATACAGTAACCCTCTTTATTAAAGGAAATGTAACTCCAAAACCTAAAACAATCGAAGACGATTATCCAATACAGGTTGGCGATATCCGCTTAAAAACTAATCATCTTGCTTTCATGGATACTTATATCGGTAAACTAAAAACCGATAGTATACCTGTTTATAATAGCTCCGACAAAGAAGTAAAACTATCTTATACAGGCATTCCCTCCCATATTTCTATAAAAACAGTTCCGGAATCTTTAAAGCCTAAACAAAAGGGCGATATTATTATTACTTACGACGCCGCTAAAAAACAAGACTATGGATTTGTATCAGATAGATTTCAGTTGCTTATAAATAATGAATCTCCTTCAAACAATACTATTACAGTTAGTGCTAAAATACTCGACGATTTTTCAAGTTTAACACCAGAACAGAAAGCAAATGCACCAAAGGCAGTTTTTGAAACACTTGAATATAACTTTGGAACCATTAAAGATGGCGATGTGGTGGAATATAACTTTAAGTTAAAAAATGAAGGTAAGAGTGATTTAATAATTAGAAAAGTAAAAGCTTCGTGTGGTTGTACTGCTGTTGAACCTAAAGAAAAAATTATTAAACCCGGACAATCTACATCTATATATTCAAAATTCGATTCGCGTGGAAGGGTAGGACGTCAGTTTAAAACTATTACAGTGATAACAAACGATCCAAACAATGCCGAAATAACTTTAAGAATAGTTGGTGATGTTAGCAAAAAAGAAGATGAACAACAGCAAAACGCCACCGGAAATAAATAAAAAATTTGTATTTAACCTTTTGTGAAAATTATACTTGAACTTAATCTTTTCTAATACTATTTTTAATGCAAAAAAAATTATGAATGTTTATCAAATATATTGTGCTGGTGAATTTATTGAAACTCAAGAAGTTTTAAATGTTTATTATAATTATAACAAATCTTTAATTGCTAAAACTTATCTTGCCGATTCTGAGATTATTCAAAGGGCAATTATAAAAGCTAATGAAGCTAAAGAAAAAATTAGAAAGCTACATTCTTATCAAAAATACGAAATATTAATGTATATTGCCACCAAATTAAAAGAAAAAAAAGAACACCTTGCTAAAATTTTAGCTTTAGAAGCATGTAAACCATGGAAATATGCCGAAGCCGAAATTGAAAGAGCAGTTCAAACATTTACTATTGCTGCAGAAGAAAGCAAACGATTACCTGCAGAATATGAGTATTGCGACCTTACACCAGCAGGAATAAATAAAGAAGCTCTAATAAAATACTTTCCGGTTGGAGTAATTGCTGGAATTGTTCCATTTAACTTTCCAATGAACTTGGCTGCCCACAAAATTGCTCCTGCTATTGCCTCGGGTAATTGTATCATTATTAAGCCTTCTACTCATACACCTTTATCAACATTAGAACTTGCAAAAATTATCGACGAAACACCTCTACCTAAAGGTGCTTTTTCTGTATTGCCCACAAACAGAGAAAACGGAACTATTTTAGTAACTCATGACTTGATTGACAAAATATCATTTACAGGTTCATCGCCAGTAGGATGGAATTTTAAAAAAATTTGTGGCAAAAAAAAGATAACTTTAGAATTAGGCGGCAACGCTGGTGTTATTATTACACCTACTGCTGATCTAAACGTTGCTATTCCAAAATGTGTAACAGGAGCTTTTGCTTATCAAGGTCAAATATGTATTCATACTCAAAGAATATACGTACATGAAACTATATTTGATGAATTTTTAAATAGATTTTTAGAAAAAACACGATTACTAAAAATTGGCGATGTGCTTGATCCACAAACCGATATATCTGCAATGATTGATGAAGAAAATGCAATTAGAGTAGAAAACTGGATAAACGAAGCTATTGCACAGGGAGCAAAATTATTAATTGGAGGGAAAAGAACAGATAGCATAGTTGAACCAACTGTGTTAACAAACACAAACAAATTCATGAAAGTAAATTCACAAGAAGTTTTTGGGCCGGTTGTAGTAATTGAAAAATATAAAACCTTTGAAGAAGCAATATCATTGGTAAACGATACTATTTACGGATTACAAGCAGGGGTATTTACTAATTTAATCAGCGAAATGAACGATGCATTTGAATACATTAAAACAGGTGCTGTGTTAATAAATGAAGTTCCTACATTTCGCCTTGATCATTTACCGTATGGTGGTATAAAAGATAGTGGTTTTGGTAGAGAAGGTATTAAATACGCAATAAAAGAAATGACCGAACCTAAACTTCTAATAAAACCCTGTTGAAATAATTTATAACTTTGACAGATGCAACAGGATAACAGTTGTAAAAGTGTAGAATGTTGAAATTATATTATAAAAATTCAGTTTAAAAATTAATAAAAAATTAGTAGATATAAGTTTAATATATCGAAGATTTATAAGCTCAACAATTGTCTTAAAATCACAACTAAAAAAATTTTCTATAAATATATTTAAAACAAATATTTGTATTTAACTTTCATCTCAACTTGAAATAAGTATGAAGATCTTATTAATAAAAGATGAAAAAAACTTATCAACCCTTTTTTAAATGAAAATGGCGAGACCTTTGCAAAACCACCTAAAAATAAGTTTTTTACAATTAAATATAATTGAAAATCAACATTTTCTAAAATATTTAATGACCTTTATAAAAGGTTTTGCAAAGTTCTCTTAATATAAATTTTTAAATATTTCTTTTCAAATCTTTATTTATAAATTTGATACCTCAACAAATTAATACTTAACTTCGCTCTTATTGAGTACCATAGAAATAAGATATTCCATAAATAAGCATTACCGAGAAAATTAATTTTTTTAGGCTAATTCATAAGAAATTAACATAATTTTGTTAGCAAAAGTTTTAAATAAGTTATTTTTCTCTTTATTTATGATTGTTTTATTAAAAAGAAAAGATTTACGCCGAGATTTTAAAAATATTAAAACACCAAAACTAATGTGCATCCAATCAAAGAAATTTACTAATCTATACGAAAAAAAACAATGTATAATCCTGTAATAAATAGAAAAAAGAAAGCAAAATAACCAAAGTATTTATACCATCGCAAAACGATATTAGTGAATGAAGGTAGTAGTTATAACCAATCGAAGGAATTTTAAAGTAGATAAGGACAAAAGATATACACGAGCCGAACCGAAATAAAGCAGATATTTGATGTAAATAAGCACACACTTTAAGCCAATAAGACATATACACTAAGTGCAGAAGCATTGTAATACAGTATGTTAATTTCGCCCATTGTTTTACAATAGTACTATGATACCTACAAGATGTTAATGGGAAAAAATTTTATAATTCTAAATATTCACTCAGAAACTTCATAGACATATTGCCGAATGTTAAATGAGTAAAGAGAAGTGAAATATGGTACAATACTGAAACTAAAAACAAAAATATTAACTTACTACAAAATTTAAATTAAAACTCTAAATATGTACTACTTAACTTCTTGCAGAATTGCGGTTATTGGTAACTTTTATTAAGTCGTATTTTTATTATTTTTGTGAGTTTATTTAAAAGTTTAAAGTTTTATAAAAGACTATGAATATTCGTTTTGTACCATTTTGTAAATACGATACAGTAATTGAAAATAGTGATGGTACTATTACTGTGCCACCTCATAAAAAGTTAAGGTATGTTTTTTGTTGTCAAGATAACGACAACATATATATACACAATAACTTAGATGGAAGTATATATAAATACGATATATCGAATGAAAGCATTATTCAGTTGAATTGTTCAAATAAAAGTAATTTTAAGAATTTTATAGGATTTTGTGTTTATAAAGAAATGTTTGTTTTTTTCTCATCTTGTGATAACCAATTTGTTTTTTTTAATAAGTATAATTTAAAAAAAGAAAAAAGTATTTCTTATAATTTCGATGTGAATTCATTTGTCATACAAAATGAAAAAGTTATAATCTACAACAGAGAAACAAGCGAAATTAGTATATTTCAAATTTTAACTAATGAATTAAATTTATTATCTTTTTTCTCAATTAAAGGAATTGGGAATGCATCTTTATCAATAAATAATAACAAGTTATTTATTACCGATTCTGAAGAGAATATTATAAGATGCTACTCTTTTAAAGGCGAATTATTATGGGAAGCAATTACGCCTTTTATAGACCCTATCGGGCAAATATGGTTAAACAATGAATTGTACATATTATATGGAGGTCTTGTTAACGAAGTTGGATATGAAAATCGTTGCTGGCAAGAGCAGAAGCCTTTTTTCCACCGCTTCAATTATAAAGTAGAAGAGAAAGGAAATATTGTTCTTACAAAATCTAATGCCTTTGAAGTAACTTTTTTTTATTATGAACCCTTTTACGAAAGCCCAGATTTTTTGCCTGCTACAATTTCTTTGTCGTTACCACTTGATTGTGTTAATCAAAAGGTTTTATCGATTAAGCCGCTCGGTGCTAATTTTAAAATTAAACAAGAAAATGATAAAAAATTAGCCTTTTATGATATTTGCAATGATTTTAATGAAACAGTTGGTATTGGCTATGTTGCTAATTTAAAATTGCAAGGTATAAAGTATACTTTAAAAGATATTAAGTCTTTTAATTTAAGTAATGTAGTTTTTTTAACCGATGATGATTTATACGATTTTGATGTTGAAAATTACTTTTATGATAAATTTAAGATTTATGGTAGTATTTGTGATATAGAAAAAGTTCTAAAATTAAGAAACATTGTTTTCGATAGATTAGAATATAGAATAAATAAGAATGCAAGAAGTTATATTGAAATATTTGAAGATGGATATGGAACATGTGGTGATTATACTGCATTAATTTTGGCTTTTTTGTATAAAAATAATATCTCATGTAGATCAGCAACTGGTTATAAGATTCCACGCTTTTATAATTGCCTTGGAGGTATAATTAGTGTATACTATAACCACACATGGATCGAAATTTTTGATAAAGATTTAAATTATTACCCAATTGAAACGAGTTCAGATGATAAAGAATATAATGGTCGTTTTTGTGAAGGACAATTTTTAGGGCTCGATTGGTCTCATATAAAGCTATATAATGGTAAAGCTTTTCCTAATCTTATTTCGATAGTTAATAAACCCAACATACATCCTTTTGATTATTTTAAAAAAGCACAAGTATATGTTAGAGTAGAAAAAGAAACAGAAATATTTTAAATTTTAATCTTTACAAACTGTAACTTAATTCTATATTTATCCCTGTACTGAAACAATAGTTGTTAAATATAAAATTCATAGGAAACTTTATAAAAATTTGTGTATTTAATTTTTTGTAATTCAAATTAAAACCTAATTCTCCTATAAGTTTGGAAAGTATAGAATATTCTATTTGAAAAACTGTTGTTAAATTCTTACTATTTCGATAATGCTGTTTAAGTGAAATTGAAGGTATTCTTTGATTAATAAAAGAAAAATATTTAATATTTGCTTCCGATAAAATTAACCATTTACTTTTATGATATTTTGTAAATTTCAAATTAAAAAAGGATGGTATTAGTACAATAGAAGAAGTAGTATCGATTACTTTGCTTTTTAAAGAATCAATATTTAAGGGAAATTTTAATAAAATTTCTTTTTCATTATAATCTATAAAAATGCCTTCATAATTAATAAAAGTATCGGCTTTAGCATACAAACTTTTATTGTTAAGCTTAAAGAAACCTAAATTTTTGAAAGTAAAAGAAAAAAGGTAATCGTTACTGAGGGCATAAATTTCGCCACTGAACGAAAGACCATAACATATGTTTTTTTTAGTTAAATTATCGTTGTACTCGCCTTTGATTTTGGTATTAATCGTTGTCCCATCTACAGATGTGTAAAATTTACTTTCAGAAATTTTTAATTGTTGAATTTTTTGTAAGTAATGAAGATTAATATCGAAGTTTGCAAAAGTTTTTAGTTTATTATAGATATTCTGTAATTGAAAAATTCCTATTGTTAGGTAAAAATTATCATAGTTAATTAGTCTAAAATTTAAACTAATTGAATCGCCAGCAAGTGCCTTATTGCCAAGTAATAAGAGTTTTGCAGTGTTATTATTTGCATATACCGAAAAAAATTGCTGTCTACCAAGTGAAAAATGCATTCCTAAATCGTCGCTATTTAACATAGTATCTGGCTTGTAAAAGTAATTTAGCTCATTTTTAAGTAAAAAAAGATAGAAATTATTTTTTTGATATTTTATATTTTGAAGAGTTTTACAATTTATTGTTTCTTTGAATAGCAAAGCTTTTTGAGGCTTAAGGGTCAAAAAATTTGAAATAGAAAGACCTTCGCTATTGTAAAATATTAAATGTTTATCTTTTTCAATGGTAAAACTTAAAGTAGAATCAACTAATAGTTGCGAATATGAAAGAAAATTAAGAAACAAAAAAAATGTAAGTAAAAGATTAATCATTTTTCAAATATGTAACTAAAGTCACCAACTAAGTTAAGTTTTAGGTAATAGCTATTGAATAGCTTTATAGAAGAAGCTGTATTTGGTGTGTTAAAAATTAGTTTAAATGCAGCATATTTACAATTTAAAATTCTTTTAAGTTTTAATGTAGGCATATCAATTGTTATTTTATTATAGCAGGGCTGAGAAATTGGAAGTATTGTATTGAATACAGGTGGTGAATCTATTAGTATAGGATAAGCGGTTAGTGAATCAATTTTATGTTTAGTAGAATCAAGAAAATATATGTTTGCTTGTACCAATAAAGGATAATAATTGTAGTAATGTAATATTAATTTACCATTGGATATATTGTCGATGTTAATATTTTTAACGTTAAATTCAGTAGTATCGTATATGATAGCGTTTTTTATTGAAAACCATAATGGTAATTCAATGTTAGCTTTGAGTCTTATATATGAATAATCGTATAGAAAATCGTTTGCATATGAAGGTTGAGGTAATATCTCACCATCGTTTAAATTTAACTTGAAGGAATATTCGAATTTATTCGGTAATATATTAAAAAGTTTGCTGATGTTAGAATTGCTATTACTAATATGAAAATAAGAAAAAGATGGTACTATATTGTTTTGCTGATAATAACCAGGATCATTAGGTTTGTCTATAATAAAAGGTGTATTCAATACTGTTCCTGTTAAGGTTTCATATGTATTTTTGTTAGTATTGGTAACTTTAATATGCTGAATATAACATTTTGCTTTTGTACCTATTGTGCTCTCAGAAATTAAGTTTATTATAATATTTTCGGCGTGTAATTCATCTATGTTAACACCAGCAAATAGCTGTTGAATTGTGGTGTCTGAAATGGTTATACTCTTGTAACCGAAGAAACCTTTAATATACTTTACCTTAAATGAGCTTAGTTGTATGTTTATAGATATACTATCGTGCTTACCAATGTGAATATATTGATTGGCAAAAGATGGTGAGATTTTTAAATGATAATATAATGTATTACACGTATCGGCGTCTATAATTCCGTTATTATTTAAGTCAGTTCCAATCTGTTGCTCGTAATGCCCAATGCCTCTAAATTTTATATCGTAACCTGATAGGTCAACTTGCTTTTCTGTATATGATGGCTGTAATGAAGTGCCCGCAGGAATTTGTATTTGAGTATTTAATTGCTGATTGTTTTTAATGGCATCTGGTAGGGTAAAATCAATATTTACATTAGTGTTTAATGTGTTATTAATACGTATAATTAAATTGCCTTGTTTTACCGACATTAACAATAATTGAGCACTATCGGGTATCGTAAAAACTGCATTACTGTGGTAATTTATTTCTTCGTTTTCGGGTATTTTAATTATTGCACTATCGACTTGCAAATCGCTTATTGTTATGGTTGTAATAGCTGATTGTGAAGTGTCTATTATCACAGGACTTAGAGAGCCAGGCGATGAAACAGTAACTTTTGCTAAAAGTAAAGTGTCAATATAAATGTTCTGTAAAAAGTGTGTGTTAGTTTGTTGTGTATTTGGTAACACTATTAGAAAGTTGCCATTAATTAAAGGGTAATTATTTCCGCATGTTTTTACTTCGTAGCTAATATTTGATAATGGAACAGGTAAATTATTTTTTATGCTTATTTTTAATATTGCTTGTCTAATTGCAATGTATTTAAAATATTGCGAAGTGCTTATCTTTATTGAATCGTAGCTATAAGGGCCAAACGATTGTACTGTTGTAGGTTGACCAGTGTTATGAGCTGTCATAATTGTAGTGTAAATAGTGCCACTAGGGCCATTTTCTTCTTTGTCTTTATTTGCTATATCACCCATGGAAATTTTGTATGTAAAGTTATAAGGGTTAAGTTTTAAAGATGTTAAGCTTATGCCATAGTTATAATTTATCTCATCTAATTTAACAAAAGTGTCTATCGTAAATTTTGAAAGCGTTGTATTATATACTAAAGAAATACTGCTATCACTGTTTATATTGTATAAAGTATCGTTTAAGAATTTTGATATTTTTATTTCACTTGTGGCAAGTGGTACTAACCAATTTTGTTCTATTGAAGGATGGATTTCTTTTTTACAAGAATATAGAATAGTTGAACATATAATCAAACTTTTAAATGCTGAATTTAAATTGGGTATCATTTAAAAATTTCTCAAAATTAATATTATAATTGCTAAATAGCAAAGAAACAAACAATTTTGTTATATTTTTGTACAGTAAATTCTTATTTGCTAATTTTTATTATTGCGTAGAATTTAATTTCTCTCGAAAGTTATTCAAGTTTAATGGTTTTTGTTGAAAAACAAATTATTTTGTTAATTTTTTTATTTTATTCTTTAGTAAAAGTAGAAAAATTTACATTCAAATTAACTATTTTGAATCGACTAAATTTGATCGACGAAAACTATTTTTTATTGAAAATTTTGAGATTGTTAAAAATGTATTTTGGTGCAAATAGAGAAAATTTTTTTGAATTAATGAGACCTTTGCAAAACTCACTAAAAATAATTTTTTTTACAATTATATATAATTGAAAATCAATATTTTTCAAAATACTTAGAGACCCTTATAAAAAATTTTGCAAAGTTCTAAGTAATATTGTGTAACAAGAAAAAATTAATTGCTGTCAAATGTAATTTTTTTGTGTAGAGTTTCGATAAAGTAAAAAGTATAATTTTCTTTTTAACTACTTTAAACATTACCCTTAAGAGTAAATCACTTTTAGTTAATAAAAAACTCATATAATAAGAATGAAACTTTTTTTCTACTTCCCAACTAACTTTCAATAATATTATGTTAATGTCATTTTTATAAGTAAACCAACTATTTTTTCACCAATTTTAACTTGTAAATTCCAACAATTTATGAGGCGTAAAATGCAATTATGAATTAACATTACTCATATAACGTCGGTAAACCAACTCCAGTAATAGTTGTAAAGTGCTGTTATTTTCCTTGTTTACTGTAATGTTATTATTTAGAAAATTTAGTGCCTCTTCTAATGATTGTGAATTGTTAATTTTTTCAAGACATTCATTATATTTCTCAGCGTTACCATTAAAAATTTCTTTTATAAACATCATTTTGTCATTTAAACTTATAGCTTTTTTTAAATCGTTTATAGGTTTTAGTTGTTCAAGAGCAGTTATGTCCTTATGTTTTAGAGAACTTGAAAGTAAATCGGCAAGCGTCGATTTATTTGTTGCAAGAGCTTCGGCAAGTATTTTACCCTTTTGGATTGTATTTTCTTGTTTTTTTTCTTTTTTATCTTCTTTATTTTGGTTAGTTTCTTCCTTAATGTTTTTTACTTCAGGTATAAGTTTTCTTAAAAGGTTAGAGTTTTTTGAAAGAAAACCTGTTTCTTCTGTCATTGCTGTGTTTAGTTTTAATTGTAATATTTTTTCGTATATTAGAGATAGCTTTTCTAAAGCAATGTCAATTTCAATCATTGGGAAGTTAGATGCTTCTTCTGAGATAAATTCAACTTCTTTTTTTAGTTCTTCAATTTGTAACAAAATATTGTGCCACTGATTAATACGCATAAAATGTTTTTTCAAAAATACAAAAAAGTGTTCATATAATCCATAATTTTATGTAATTTTTTGTATGTTATATGTAAAAAGAATTATTAATAAGTTATTTTTGTAAAAAATTTGGGAATGTTTTTGGAACAAAAGCCAAATGAGTATAAAAAAAGAGGGTGGATCGAAGTTATTTGTGGGTCAATGTTTTCGGGTAAAACCGAAGAGTTAATTAGAAGATTGAATAGAGCCAGAATTGCCAAATTGCGCATAGAATTATTTAAACCTGCTATTGATGTAAGATATTCTGTTGAAGAAATAGTTTCGCACGACGAAAAGGCAATGATAGCAACACCTGTTGATAATGCAATAAGTATTCTCTTATATGTAGGCGATAATGTCGATGTTGTTGGCATCGACGAAGCTCAATTTTTTAACGATGACCTGGTTGATGTGTGCAATCAACTTGCAAATCGTGGAATACGTGTAATTGTTGCAGGCCTTGATATGGATTATCTTGGTAAACCTTTTGGACCAATGCCTCAGTTATTAGCAATTGCTGAGTATGTAACAAAGCTTCATGCTATTTGTGTTAAGTGTGGTAACCTGGCTCAGTTTTCGCATCGTAAAGTTAAAAACGAAAATTTAATACTTCTTGGCGAAGCAGAAGAATACGAACCACTTTGCAGGGAATGTTATAATAGTGTTACAGCTATAAATTAAATTGGATGTGTTATACTATTCTAAACAAATAGCAGAAATTGTTGAAGGTACTTTAAAAGGTAATCCATATAATACAGCAGAACACTTTTATTTTGATTCTCGCTCTATTATTCATTATAATAATTCTGCTTTTTTTGCTTTTAAGGGTAGTTTAAATGATGGGCACGAATATATACCACAATTGATTAAAGCTGGAGTTAAAACTTTTATTGTTGAAAACAATAACTTTAAAGAAGATTCCAATTGCTCTTTTATAATAGTAAAAAATACCAAATTAGCCCTTCAAAAATTGGCTACTCATCATAGAAAAAGATTTAATATTCCTGTTATTGGAATAACTGGAAGTTATGGGAAAACAATTGTTAAAGATTGGTTGTTTGATATATTATCAGAGAAATTTGAAGTGGTTAAGAGTCCTAAAAGTTACAATAGCCAGATTGGCGTTCCTTTTTCAATATTACTTATAAATGAAAAAAACCAAATTGCAATTATCGAAGCAGGCATTTCAGAGAAAGGAGAAATGGACAATCTTGCAAAAATTATATCGCCCACAATAGGTGTGTTTACTAATATAGGCGATGCTCATAGCAGTGGATTTAATTCGCTTGAAGAAAAAATTCAAGAAAAACTTAGGTTGTTTATTGACGCCGATTGTATATTTATTCCATCAAAGTATTCAAATGTATTAAGTATTGCGAAAAAAGAATATCCACATAAAAAAATATTTACTTGGGGAACTTTTTGTAACGACAATCTTATTGTAGACGATGTAATTTACGAAAAACATAGATCAATTTTATCTCTAAAATATAATAATAATGCTTTTGAACTTTATCTTCCATTTGTTGCAGAACCTTATGTAGAAAATGCACTAACGGTAATACTAATTTGTTTGTATTTAAATATTGATTTAAAATTAATACAAGATAAGCTAAATCACTTGTCGCCTTCGCCTATGAGATTAGAAGTAATAAACAGTATAGATAATAGTCTTATAATAAACGATACCTATTCATCTGACCTAACAACTATAAATTATGCTTTAAATTTCATGGAAAAAATAAAAAAATCTGACAAAAAAATTGTTATAATGTCTGATTTTCAATGTTCCTCTTTTAATGAAGAAGATTCTTATTTAAAAGTTGTTGATTGGCTTAATAAATCAAATTTACTATTCTTTATTGGAATAGGGAATAAGTTTAAAAATTATGCTAATTATTTTAAAATAAAATCTTTTTTTTATAACAACGTCGACGAAGTTATAAAAGAAATAGATGAACTTGAAATTTCCAACGCAACAATATTAATAAAAGGAGCTCGTAAATTTAATCTTGAGAAAATAATTAATCATATTGAGCTTAAACATAATCATACTATTTTAAAAATCGATTATAATGCTATCATTAATAATCTCAATTATTATCGCAGTTTGGTAACTCCAGACACCAAAATTATGGTTATGTTAAAAGCATTTTCGTACGGAGGTGGGACTTTTGAAATTGCTAAAATATTACAAGCTAACAAAATCGATTATATTGGTGTAGCGTACATCGATGAAGGTATAGAATTGCGTAATAACGGAATTTTCTTGCCCATAATGATTATGAACCCTTGTGAAAATAATTATAATTTATTGTTTGAATATAATCTTGAACCAGTAATTTATAGTTTTAAATCTTTTTACGAATTATTGAATGCCGCTAAATATTATTCAACAGACATTACAAATGTTCATATAGAGATTGATACAGGCATGCATCGTCTTGGCTTTTTACCAGACGAATGTAATTTATTATTAGAAGAATTAAAAAAACAAAAATATTTAAAAGTTAAATCTATCTTTTCTCATTTGTCTGCTGCCGAAAACCCTATTCACGACAATTTTACATTACAACAGGTAAAATCGTTTTCCAAAGTAGTAGATTTATTTAAAAAAGAATTACCATACTCTTTTTTAAGCCATATCCTTAACACTGCAGGTATTGAGCGCTTTAGTAATTATTGCTTTGATATGGTAAGGCTTGGAATAGGTTTATATGGTTTTGGTACTAATAAAAGCAAATCTTATTTACAAAATGTTTTTTCATTCATAACAAATATTTCTCAAATTAAGTGGCTAAAACCTCCAGAAACAGTTGGTTACGAAAGAAAAGGCATCTTATCCAGAGACACTAAAGTTGCTATAATACCTGTTGGTTATGCCGATGGGTTACATAGAAATCTTGGTAACGGAAACTATAGTGTTAAAATAAATGGCCAAAATGCCCCAATTATAGGAAATATTTGCATGGATATGTGTATGATAGATGTTACAGATATTGCCGCAAAAGAAGGCGACGAAGTTGTAATTTTCGATTCTGTCGATGATATTTTAAGAATTTCTAAGATACTTAATACTATACCATACGAGGTGCTTACAAGTATATCTTATCGTGTTAAAAGAGTTTACTATTATGAATAAGGTAAAACTATCTGTAGTTATTATTACATACAACGAAGAAAATAATATTGAACGATGCTTAAAATCGGTTATTGATGTTGCAGACGAAATAGTTGTTGTTGATTCATTTTCGACCGATAAAACTAAAGAGATTTGTTTGTCTTATGGGGTAAAATTTATTGAACATAAATTTGAAGGTCATATTCAACAAAAAAATTATGCCATTACTCAAGCATCATATCCACATATACTATCGTTAGATGCCGATGAAGCCCTTTCCGAGGAATTAAAGAAAAATATATTAAAAATAAAAGAAAATTGGCAGTACGACGGTTATTATGTTAATCGTATAACAAATTATTGTGGAAAATGGATAAAACACGGTAGTTGGTACCCCGATTGGAAATTGCGCTTGTGGTATGCCCCAGCAGGAGAATGGAAAGGAGTTAATCCACACGATAAATTTGAGTTGAATAAAAATTGTAAAACCACAAAGATAAAAGGCCATTTGTATCATTATTCGTATAGATCAGTTTCCGATCACATTAAACAAATCGAATATTTTACTAATATTGCAGCTAACGCAAGTTACCAAAATGGAAAGAGAGCAAACATTTTAAAAATTTTATTTTATCCAATATGGAAATTCAAAAGAGACTACTTTTTTAATCTTGGATTTCTTGATGGTTACTATGGCTTTGTTATTGCAGCAATTTCGGCCTTTGGTACTTTTTTAAAATATATTAAAATATACGAAATTCAAAAAAAACATCAAGTTAAAAAAATAGCAAAAAATTAGTTATGAAAAAGTTTTTGAGTAATTTTGAAAATATTCTTATACAATGAATTTTGTTGAATTTATAGATATAGGTTTAATAAATTATAAGCAAGCATATGAGTTTCAAGAAAAATTACATAAGCAAGTATTGAGTGAAAGTAACACAAATTTTGTTGGTTATTTCATTTTATGCGAACATACTCATGTTTACACTCTTGGTAAAAACGGTAACATTAATAATTTACTTGTTAATAACAGTTTTTTAAAAAAAATAGGAGCGGAATTTTTTTGCACTAATAGAGGTGGCGATATAACTTATCATGGCCCTGGCCAAATTGTTGGTTATCCAATATTAAATATTAAAAAGCTGGGGTTAAGTGTTAAAAATTTTGTTTACTTAATTGAAGAACTTATAATTAAAGTATTAATGTGCTATAACATAAAAGCAAGTCGCATACCTAAAGCAGTAGGGGTATGGATTGATGCTGATACTCCAAGCAAGCAAAGGAAAATATGTGCCATAGGAATTAGAATATCACAAGGTGTAACTATGCATGGCTTTGCTTTTAATGTAAACACAGACTTGAAATATTTTGATTACATAAATCCTTGTGGTTTTAAAGATAAATTAGTAACTTCGCTTCAAAAAGAAGTAAATAATTATATTAATATTGAAGATGTAAAGTTAAAGGTAAAGGAACTTTTTGCTCAAGTTTTTTGTGTTAAATATGGCAACACTAACAAAAAAATATTGGAAAATTAAACCTGAAAAAGATACAAAAGCAATCGATGCCTTAGCTAAAGAACTAAAAATTCCTCGTATAATAGCAAAATTACTTGTCGAAAGAGGAGTTTATACAAGAGAGCAGGCGTATGATTTTTTTAATCCAAATTACGTCCAATTACACAACCCGTTTCTTTTAAAAGACATGGATAAAGCAATAGATAGAATTAATAATGCTATTTCTTTGAATGAGAAAATATTAATATACGGCGATTACGATGTCGATGGCACTACTGCTGTTGCTTTATTATATTCTTTTTTAAAGAAAAGGTACAATAACTTATTATATTACGTTCCAGATAGATATTCAGAAGGATATGGTATTTCATTAAAAGCAATCGATTTTGCTAAGGAAAACAATGTAAAACTTATTATTGCTCTCGATTGTGGGATAAAGGAAAATGATAAAATAAAATACGCATTAGAAAAAAACATAGATTTTATTATTTGTGATCATCATTTACCAGGCAACGAATTACCTCCAGCTTACGCTGTACTTGATCCTAAAAGACCTGACTGCTCTTATCCCGATAAAGAACTTTCAGGTTGTGGAATTGGTTTTAAGTTATTACAAGCCTTTTGTCACCGAAATTATAATGATTTATTTCCTGCCGAACTAAAAAATTACATCGATCTCGTTTCTGTTAGTGTTGCTGCCGATATAGTACCAATTACAGGCGAAAATAGAGTTATTGTATACTATGGACTTAAAAAATTGAATGAAAATCCTTTACTCGGATTAAAAGTTTTGAAAAAAGTAGCAGGCTTAGAAAATACTGTTTTAAATGTTAACGATATTGTTTTTAAAATAGGTCCACGAATAAACGCTGCTGGAAGAATAGAACACGGAAGTAAAGCCGTTGAACTATTGATTTCAAATAAAGAAGAAGAAGCATTAAAATATGCAAAAGAAATTGATAAATGTAACAACGCTCGTAAAAATTTTGATGAAAAAATATGTGAAGAAGCAAAAGCAATGATATTGAATAATGAATTATATAAGAGAAGAACTATAGTTGTTTATAAAGAAAACTGGCATAAAGGAGTAATTGGTATTGTGGCATCGCGGATTGCTGAAGAATTTTATCGCCCCACAATAGTAATGACTTTTCATAATGGCTATTATGTTGGATCGGCACGAAGCATTGAAAATTTTGATTTATATTCAGCAATTGAACAATGTAGTGAATATCTTGTCAATTACGGAGGTCATACTTATGCTGCTGGTATGACAGTTTCTAAAGAAAATCTTTTTAATTTTATAAATAAATTCGAAGAGGTTGCAAGATCATTGTTAAAAGACGAAGATATTGAACCTTTTATAGAAGTCGATGGAATATTAAATTTCAATGAAATTGATAAAAAATTTTATAACCTTCTAAACCGATTTGAACCTTATGGCCCCGGTAATAACAGACCTATCTTTATAACTAAAAATGTTAAAGATACAGGAAGAGGAAGAGCCGTTGGTTATGAAAATAAACATTTGAAACTCGAACTTGTACAAAAAAATAATTGTGAATACTTTTTCCCAGCAGTAGCATTTAATTTTGGCAAATATGCTACTTCGCTTGCCGAATATTCCGAATTTAATATATGTTATTCAATTGATAGAAATTTTTATAATAATAAAGAAGAATTACAAATTAGAATAAGAGATTTTGAAATACCAGAACTTGAAGATTAATAAATAATTTTTTATGAAAAAATTTATTGCCAATATAAGAATAATGCCTTTAAAAAACCTCGACGATCCTCAAGGCAAAGCAGTTAAGAATGCTTTGTCCACTCATTTTGGATTGTTATTTAAAACAATTTCGAGTGTTAGAATTGGTAAGAATATTACCGTCGATTTCGAAGCAGATTCTGAAGAAAAAGCCAAAGAAATTATCGAAGAAATGTGCAAAAAACTATTGCGAAATCCAGTAGTTGAATATTATGAATATGAAATTAAGAAAATGTAAATTATATTTAAAATTATTAACTATAAAAAGTTTTTAATGAAATATAAAAAAATTATCTTATTAGTAAGTTTTTGTTTTATAAGTAAATTAAAAGTTTTTGCCCAAGAAGATACAGTAAAAATTCCAGAATTTATCGATATTGGTAAGGCAGAAATTACTCTTAATCCAGTATTATGGGCCAGTAAAGTAATAGATTTTTCATCGGAATATTCTTCAACAATAAAGTCTGCTAAGCAAATTTTAGGAAAACCTAGTGTTTTACCAGGAAGTGGAAAATCACCTTGCGCTTGGACATATAAAAAACAAGCTAAAGATGGAAAAGAATTTATAAAAGTTGGTTTTGACCATCCAATTAGGCCACGTCAAGTTGCTGTTGCCGAAAATTATAAACCAGGTGCAATTGAAAAAATTATTCTTTATGGTAAAAATAACAACCAATACATAGTTGTATATGAAAACGAAGCAAAATTGTTAAATCTAAGCTCAAGAATGTTGAATGTATTTTTTACTGAACCGCAATTTGATGTCTATTATCTTGAATTACAATTAAATTCGAAAAAAGTTAGTGAATTTGAAATAGATGCTGTTGCAATTTCTACCTTGACAGATACTATTAAGGCAAATATTAATATACCGCCTGGTTTAAAATATAAATCTCAAAAAGAATCTCTTGGCCCTTCAATAAATACAGAATACGATGAAAGAGCTCCAATAATTTCTGCCGATGGTACTGAATTGTATTTTGTTCGTAAAAATCATCCTAACAATGCATGTGGCCGAACCGATGAGGATGATATATGGTACTCTAAATATACCGAAAATGGTTGGTTACCAGCAATAAATTTAGGGCCCCCTTTAAATAATTGTTGCGATAATTTTGTTCAGTCTGTTTCGCCCGATGGTAATATGCTTTTGCTTGCCAATAAATACCGCAAAGAAGGTAAAAATGTATTATGCGAAAAAGGAGTTTCAGTTGCTTATAAAACATTTAGTGGATGGTCGTTTCCGGAAGAGCAAAAAATCAAAGATTTTTATAATTATAGCGAATTTGTTAATTACTTTCTTGCCCCAAATAATAAATACTTGTTAATTGCTATGCAAGGCGACGATAGCTATGGAAATCTGGATTTGTACGTTAGTTTTCGTTTGTCAGAAAACACTTGGTCGAAACCTTTAAATTTAGGACCAACAGTAAATACTGCGGCCAACGATTTTAGTCCATTTCTTGCTGCCGATGGAATTACTCTTTATTATTCAACATCGGGCTTGCCTGGATTCGGGAATGAAGATATTTTTGTGACTCGTAGACTTGATGACACTTGGCAAAAGTGGACTGAGCCTATAAATTTAGGCCCACCAATAAACTCAAAAGGATCCGATACTAAGTTTTCTATTCCTGCAGCAGGTAATTATGCTTATTTCACTTCAACAGAAGGTAGCGTTGGCTTAAATGATATTTTTAAGATTTTACTTCCAGATACATTAAAACCAATTGCTGTTGCATTGTTAAAAGGTAAAATAATTGACTTTCAATCAAAAAAGCCAATAGGAGGTGCTATTATAATATATAAAAATTATCCATCAGAAGCAATTGTTGTTAAGGAAGTTAGTGATTCTTTAACAGGAAAATTTAAAGTTTATTTACCCACTGGATATTTATATACAGTAATTATTAAAGCCAACGGTTATATTGATGGTAAACAAACTCTTGATTTAACTTCTATTCATGATTATACTGAAATTGAACAAAAACCAATTGAATTAATTAGTAGAAGTGCTTATAAAACCTTAAAGGGTAAAGTATTTGATAAATTAACCGATAAAGCAATTGTTGGAGCAAAAGTTGTATTAATGACCGATACACTAAGTAAAAAAGTTTTAGCTATGACTTATACTAACGAGAAAGGAGAATTTGAAATAAGGCTCGAAAATGTCGCAGATGTTGAAAGAGCAGTTTTAATAATTGAAAAAAATGAATATCAATCGTCAACATTTGAAATAAGCGATTTTGCAAGTGAAATAAATTTTAATTATGATCTAAAAATTGAACCAGAAATCAAGAAAGATAAAGTAATTCAATTTCATAATATTTATTTTGACTACGGAAAGGCCGATATAACAGATACGGCAGCTGTGATTTTAGATCGAATATATGATGTGCTCGTTGAATATCCAAATATGGTAATAGAATTAAGTGGACATACCGATAGCCAGTCAAGCTTTGGTTTTAATATGAAACTATCGCAAGCGAGAGCAGATAATGCCCGATCTTACCTTATAAAAAAAGGAATTGATCCTAAAAGAATTATTGCAAAAGGATATGGCGAAACAAAGCTCTTAAATCATTGTAAAGATGGTGTTACTTGTTCTCCAGAAGAACACGCTATCAATAGAAGAATTGAAGTTAAAATTTTGAAAATGTAATTAATTATGAATAAAATATTATTAGTTTTTCTTTTTTTTATTTTTTGTGTAAATAATTTTAATTCCCAAGAAATTCCTGATACTTTAAATAATAAGTTATCTGGAAAGTCGGATTACGAAAAAGTTAATTATTTGTTAAAATTAGCAACTAACTTCCTAAATAAGGATAATGAAACTTCGTATCAATTATCAAAAATTGCTTTCAATATAGCAAAGAATTCTGGCAATAAAAATTTAGAAGTAAACGCTGGTATGTTGTATGGAAAATCTTCAAGGTATGTAAAAAAATTTAATGAAGGTATTGAAGTTCTTAGTAATGTTATAGATATATTGACTAAAGTAAATCATAAAGAGGGGTTGGCAGTGGCATATAACGAAATAGGCTTATGTTATAAAGAACAAAATAACTTAAAAAGTGCAATCGATGCTTTTATAAATAGCTTAAATTATTTTACGTCTATAAATGATGTGAAAAATATAAATATTGTTAATAACAATCTGGCCACAACTTATCTAAAAGCAGGACAGTATAAAAATGCTATTGAAATTTTTAAAAAATTAAAGGATTATGCCGAGCAACAAAATAATAAAAAAGAAGTAGTTTTTATTCTTAATCAAATAGGCGTAGCATATTCAAATTATGGCGATATACTATCTGCAAAAAAGTATTTTCAGGAAGCCTTAAGTATTGCCCAGTCGCTTGGTGATAATACTCTTATCTCTACTATTAATACTAACATTAATAATTTAAGTAAACTTGAAGAAGCAAAAAAAATTACAGCATACGAGCAAGAACAACAACAGCAACAACAAGAATATGTGGCTTCGTTACAATCTCAATACGAAATGATAAAACAACAGCGTTTAAAAACGCTAGAAGAAATAGAAAAATTGAGCTATGAAAATCAAGCAAAGGAATTAAAATTACATTATATACAAAGCCAATACGAAAAACAAGTTTTAGAAAATCAAATAAAAGAGCAACAATTAAAACTTAAAGAAATAGAAAGGAAAAAGATAGAAGCAGAAAATGCTAAGCAAAAAGAAATTGTTGCAAATCAACGAAGAACTTTAATCATTGTTTTGTCGGCTCTTGTTATAGTGTTTATTTTATTATCATTTGTTATTTATTTTTATGTTCAGAATAGGAGAACTTTGAAAATTGTTCGTGAACAGAAAGAAAGAATTGAGCAGCAAAAAAATGAAATAGAAAAAATTAATAAAGAATTAGCTCATCAAAATAAAATAATACGCGAAAGTATTGATTATGCTAAGTATATTCAATTTGCTTTATTGCCATCGGTTGATGTAGTTAAAAAGTCTTTTTCTGATGTTTTTATTTTTTTTAAGCCACGCGATGTTGTAAGTGGTGATTTTTATTGGTATCATTCTGATAATGAAAAATGTTGGCTGGCAACTATCGATTGTACAGGACATGGAGTTCCAGGTGCCTTTATGAGTTTAATTACTAATACTTTACTTAATAAAATTGTAAAAGAGCAAAAATTTGTTTTACCTTCTAAAATATTATCTGAACTAAATAATAATTTACTTGATACTTTTTCTCAAAGTAGTGAAGACTTCGATTTTGGAATGGATATAACTATGTGTTTATATGATAAAAGCATGAGTAAAGCTGTAATTGCGCTCGCTGGTCACTCGTGTTTAATTATAAATAATAAAAACGAAGTAAATGAAATCGATGGAAAGGAATTCATAATTGGTGGTGGTGTATTTGCTCAAAGAAACATTGAATATAAGGAAAATGAGATAATTGTCGATGAAAATACAATTGCTGTTTTTTACAGCGATGGTTTTTCCGATCAGGTTGGTGGTTTCGAAAAAAAGAAACTTGGTTCCAAAGGCTTTAATAATATTATAATAGATGCTGTGATAAATAACAATTTCGAAAATGTTAATAATATACTTCAAACTAAATTTGATGAATGGAAAGGAGAAAATAAACAACTTGATGATTTAATTGTTATTGGCGTTAAGTTTTAAAGTATGGAAAAATTTGGAATTGTATCTATACCATTAATTAACTTACGTGAACAGCCTGATCATAAGTCGGAACTTAAAACACAATTAATTCTGGGCGATATTTTTGAAATTAAAGAAGAATACACTGAATGGCTTTTTATAAAAAATTTTTTTGATAATTATGAAGGTTGGATCAATAAAAAAGGAATAAAAAATATCGATGTCTTAATGTTTAAAAAGCATCAGAATACCGAGGTTTTTTATAATGATCTATTTACAATTGCTAAAGATGAAAATGGAAATAATTTTCCTATACTTTGTGGCACGTGGTTGCATAGTTATAACGAAACCGAAAATTCATTTATCATTTGTAATAAAAAAATTTACTTAAAACAAAAACCAAATCGATTGTCAATTATAAAATCTAATATAGTTAATCTTGCAGTTAAATTTTTAAATGCACCATATTTATGGGGTGGAGTATCTATTGCAGGAATCGATTGTTCAGGTCTTACTTATATTGTATATAGAGTTTTTGGCATAAAACTTCCACGCGATTCTTTTAAACAAGCCGAAATAGGAACCGATATCTATTTTATTGAAAATGCAAAAAAAGGCGATTTAATTTTTTTTGGTAACGAAAATCAAATATCTCATGTGGGTTTATACATGGGCGATAATAAATTAATTCATTCTTCCGGTTTTGTTAGAATAGATTATGTAGATAATCATGGTATTTATAATACAGAAATTAAACAGTATACCCATCAATTAATAAAAATAAAAAGAATAATAAGTGATAAATAAGTTAAGTAGTTTTTTTGTATTTTTTTATGAATCGCTTAATGCTGCTATATCTTCTTTAAAAACTAATAAATTACGTTCTTTTCTTTCATTAGTGGGGATTACCATAGGAATATTCTGTCTTGATAGTATTTTTAGTATATTAGATAGCATAGAATCGCAAATAAGTAAAAGTATTGAGTTGTTAGAAACCAACACTTTATATGTGCAAAAGTGGCCGTGGACCTTTGAAAGTGATTACCCATGGTTGAAGTATGTTAATCGCACGCAAGTAACATTTAAAGAGGCAGATCAATTACGTGCAATGTCGAAGTTTCCTGAGGCTGTAGTGTTTGTTTCTGGAAGTATTGTAAAGGTAAAAAGTAGTACACAAATTATAGAGAATGCATTTCTTTTGGCAGTTTCGCAACATTTTGAAAAAGTAAGTTTTTTTGAGATTGAAAAAGTAGGTATTTCAATAAAGTTGAATTCATTAGAAACAATAATGTAGCTGTTATGGGTCATACTATTGCAGGAGTTCTTTTTCGAAACAATGATAATGTAATTGGTAAAACAATAAAGATAAGAAACACTAAACTTACCATAATAAGAATTTTTAAAAAAGAAGGAACATCGGTATTCGAAAATAATCTAAATAATCTGGTGGTGGTTCCAATTATTTCAAATCAAAAGTTATTTAATGTGAATTCAGAAATCTCAAGTCCTTCGATAATTGTAAAGCCTAAATCGAATTTGGAAACCGAGTTTTTATTAATGAAACCCGACAAATAATGCGATTAATAAGAAAAATACGACCTTTCGAAGAAAATAATTTTGCATTGAATCGGGCTAGTTTTTTAATTTCTAGGTTTGAAAACATATTTAAAATAGTAAATACAACTGGGCTTATTATTGGCTGTTTTTCGATAATTGTAGGAATTTTGGGTGTTGCAAATATTATGTTTGTGCCTGTTAAAGAAAAAACAAAATTAATAGATATACAAAAAGCAATCGGGGCTGGTAATTATTTTATTCTTTTGCAGTATTTATTAGAGTCCATTATATTATCTTTAATGGGAGGATTAATTTGCCTTTTTTTTGTTATTATTGGCGTATTTTATTTAAACAAGTATTCTGAAATAGAAGTCACTCTTTATTTTAATAACATTGTATTTTTGGTTATATTATCAATTATAATTGGAGTTATTGCGGGTTTTTTACCGGTCTACAAAGCAAGTAAAATGAATCCAATAGAAGCCTTTAATAGTGTTGCTTGATGAGAGTTAATGAAAAAAATATTTTGAATATATTATTAAGTAAAGAATTCTGGTTGTTGTCGCTTATTTTTGCTTATAGAGAATTAAAAATTAAATTCGCACAAACTCGCTTACATTACTTTTGGGTAATTTTACCACCAATTATGGGTTTTGTTATTACAACTTTTTTCTTCGGACGTTTATTTAAAATAAGTAAAGATATAGAATATTATAACATATATGCTTATTTAGGAATGATGACTTGGTATTATATTTCTTACTTGTTTTTGTATTCAAGTACTTCTCTTATTCAGAATCAGGATATAATACAAAAATCGAATGTTTATCGTCTTGTTTTTCCTATGGCAAAAGTTTTTATGGGACTTATCGATTTGTTTTGTTGGATATTTGGAGCATTTGTTATTTCATTTATATATGGTATTAAAATTAACTTTGGTATTTTTACTTTAGTTTATACAATTCCGCTTCATATAATTACTGGTTTAACTTTTGGTCTTATTATATTATTGTTTTCTGTTAAATATAGAGACATTTACCAGATTGTGCCGTATATCATAAGTATAATTATGATTGTTACTCCAATATTTTATCATCCTTATATGATACCAGAATACCTTAGAATATTTTTACATCTTAATCCAATAGCAGGTGTTATTGAGCTTTACCGATCAGCTTTTCTTGATGGTACATATCCTATAAAAAACTTTACTTTAAGTTTTATAATTCTAATTTTATTATTTATAGTTGTATTGCTTATCTTTCATAAAAAGGAAAAACAAATAGCTGAATACGTTTAATGGAAGAAAAAGAAGTTATAGTGGTTTGTAATCTCTCTAAGTATTATGAACTAACTACCTTTAAACAAAGCTTTTTTCGTTCACTCGTAAGTAGAAAAGAAAAGTTTAAGGCTTTAAATGACGTAAGTTTTAAAATAAACAGAAACGAAATTGTTGGAATTACTGGGCCTAATGGAAGTGGTAAAACAACTTTACTAAAAATATTGGCTGGAATAATTCCATACGACGAAGGCACTATAAAAATAAAAGGCAAAATAACCGCATTGCTTTCTTCAGGTCTTGGTTTTCATAAAGATCTTACAGGCTATGATAATATTCTTATTTATGCAAAATCGCTTGGAATTCCTACGAAGGTAATAAGAGAAAACATACATAAGATACTTGAATTTTCGGAAATTGGAAAATTTTTATATGAACCTATAAAACGCTATTCAAGTGGCATGCTCGATCGATTATCGTTTTCGGTAGTGCAATTTATAAATTCAGAAATCGTGTTATTTGACGAAGTGTTTTCTTTTAGCGATGTATCGTTCCAAAATAAAATAAATAATTATATTAAAGAATTCTCAAAAAACAAAACAATAATTATTGTTACACATAAGTTAAATGTATTAATAAATTTATGCGATAGAGTTATCGTTTTGTATAAAGGGAATAAAATTGCCGACGATATTCCTTTGTATGCGTTGAATACTTATTATAAACATATTAATTTAAACTTATATGACAACTTTCAATATAAATGTCCCGAAATTAATTTCGATCCGCCTTTTAATTTTAATGGTTTTAAAGTTTTTAAATGTTATATTGTAGAATGTTTAAGTAATGGAGAAGAAGTAAGAAAACAAAATAGTATTTTTTCTAATCAATTTTATTTGTGTATAGTTTCTGAGATTTTAACTACAAATGCTGAATTGTCGATAGGATACATAATTATGGATAGTATGAATAACCGCTTAACGTTGTTTTATTTGGATACTAGCACAATAAAAATAAAGTATAACGAGAAAACAACAGTAAAAGCAAAATTAAATTCAAAAATATTTTCTAATGGTTTATTTAAAATTCAACCATTTATTGTTAACTTAGTTAGTGGAAAATTTATATTTTTAGATTCAGAAATTTTTTTCGTTATCAATAGCGAAGAAAAAAAATTGTCTGATGTGGTTTATTTTCCATTTAATTTAAATGTTGAATGGAGTGTGTAAAAAAAAAAAAAAAAAGAATTTAAACCTTTGTATGTGTTTTAATGTCAAAGAAAATGAAATTTAAAAATTTATAGATTATGAAAACTTTAAAATTATTGTTAGGGGTAACTTTAATGTATTGCCTTAGTTTTAACAATGTTTACTCTCAGCCAAGTTGTGAAAGTAAAAAAGAACATAAGTGTTGTAATTTAACTCAAATAATTCCTAATTTAACTGATGAACAGAAAAAGAAAATAGAACAAACACAAGTTAACTATTTAAAAGAAATTCAACCAATTGAAGATCAATTACATGAAAAACAGGTACGTTTAAAATCTTTAAGAAATGCAAATGCTAGTGAACAAGAAATAAATAAGACTATAGATGAAATTACTTCTCTTGAGAATCAGATTATGAAAAAGCGAGAAGCATATTATAAAGCGATAAGTCTTATTTTAACTGATGATCAAAAAGTTTATTTTAGGAAACATTGTAACGATGCTGGAAAAGCGTGTTGTAAAAAAAAGATGGGTAAAAATTGTAAATAAACTTTAAGCTTTTTGAACAAGCTCAGAAAAACATTAGGAAGTAAGTTGTTTTTTTATAAATAAAGAATGCTTTCTTTACCACAGTTAAAGAGTAGATCGATAATTGATAAGTCTTGAATAAAATTAAATCTATCTGAAAATGTTTGAATGTATTTTTTAAATTCTGTATTTATGAATGGCATATTTTTTTTTGAGAAGCTAAGGCGATAGTCATTTATGTTGTTACAATCTGGTTTAATAAAATGTTCAGAAAATATTATTTCTTTTTGTAAGTTTAAAATTTCAAGTATTTTGAATAGAATCTCAATGTTTAAATCGAAAAGAAATTTAGGCTTTTTTAAAAGAATTTTAAAAAAAATATCTGAATAAAACAAAAAGTAAGGGCTTTTACCGTAAGCCGATTTTATTGCATTTATGTGATTATTAACCCAGTTAGTTTTATAATTTATTTCAATATCTTTAATTTTTTTATTTAGTGGGTGAGTTACAGGCACTATTAATTTTTGTATTCCGTTAGCACTTAAAATAAAACAACGATTTCTTATTGTTTGTCTTTGAAATGTTTCGTTTGCTTCTATTATTACTTTTGACGAATTTTTAATTACAATAAAATACGAAATAGGTGGAAAATAAGAAGCAAAAAGTATAGAACTATTCATTTTTTGATCCTATGTAAATTATCTCACTTGCGTCGAGTACAAAGAACCTAACGTCTTCTTCTGAAAGTTCACTAATGTAATTAACTTCATCTACTATAAATCCTACACTTTTCAAACGTAGGGGGTAATCTTTTCCATATATTCTAACGTGATCGTATTGGCCATAAAAAACTTCTCTTTCCTTGGCGGTTGTTATAGATTTATTTTCGTAAGTTTTTTCGTAGCTATAATTAATAGGAACTTGCAAAATAGCAAATCCTTTAGGTTTAAGAACACGAAATAATTCGCTCATTGCTTTAATGTCGTCGTCAATATGTTCAAGTACATGATTGCATATTATAATATCGAATTCGTTATTGCTAAACGGAAGGCTTCTTATATCGGCTTTAATTTCGGCAAGGGGAGAAAATAAGTCGCAAGTAATATAGTGTAAATTAGTTAATTTTTTAAATCTATTAATAAAGGGTTGTTCAGGAGCAACATGTAATACTTTCAAATTCTCATTAAAAAAACGAGTTTTATTTTTCAAGTATAACCAAATTAACCTATGACGTTCCAAACTAAAACAAGCAGGACAAAGACGATTGTTTCTGAAATTTTTTCCATAACCATAAGGTAAAAACTTTCTAGCGGTAAAATTGCAAATGGGGCATTTAAATTTTTTCCCAATGTAAAAATACTTTATTACTGGCATTATTATTTTGCTTACTTTTAATAGGGTAGGGCGATCTAGGTATTTAAGAATAAACTTTATAATTTTACTCATCTATTAAAATAACGTATAAATGTTAAACACTTTTCCTATAACTTTACCAATTATGTGGGTTTCGGGTAAAAATCCCCATCGTCGGCTATCATTGGAACGATCGCGATTGTCGTCGAGAACAAAATAATAATTGTATTTAAAAGTATAATAAGTGCTTATTGTATCGTTAATTATAAAAATAGTATCATTTACAATTTCTAAATTATTCTTTTCGTATAATTCAATAATTTTTCGGTAGAGATATATGTTATATTTATTGAGTTTAACAGTTTGGTTTTTTTTAGGAATAACTATTGTTTCATAAAAATCGAAGGAGCTACTATTATAAGGGCTATGTGGAAATAATGATATATATTTATTATCTCTTTTTTTGTATTGGGTTGAGAATAAACTTATAGATTTTATTTCGCTACATGTATCTAACACTTTCGACAAATAAATAGGAATGAAGCAGTCGTATCCTTTTTCTGATAATTTATAATATTCTCTTATGTTAAATTTTCTAAAAATTGTTGTATCATTTTTTCTTAAGACTATTCGATAGTTAAAGTTAACAGTACTTGGACATTCAAGTAATTTTCTGTTTACAAAAATTTCTTTATTATATATTGTAAAAGTATCACCCGGAAGTGCTACACACCTTGATATTCTTTGAGTTTTTTTATCAATTGGTTTATCTTGTTCTATTGGATAGTTGAATAATAATATGTCGTTATGTTTTATGCTTTTAATGTTAATTCTTACATAGGGTAATTGAATAAAATCTAGGTATGACTTTGATTTAGTAAATGGTATGTATTGGTGAGTAAAAGGTATTGTTAATAAAGTAATTGGTAAGCGAGGTCCTGGAGTTATCTTATATATTAGTAAAACATCGCCATTAGAATAAGTTGAATTCATTCTATGATCTGAGTTAATATATATATCGAACAAAAATATTTTAATAAGTATTATTATCAAAAGAGCTATGATAAATTGATAAAACCATAATTTTATTCTTTTTTTTACCATGAAGAGTCAACAATTTTAAATAATCTTTTAAATCGTATATTATTAGGAAATGATTTATCTTTATCGAGCGATAGCCATATAAATAATGGTGTACCTACAATATGATCTTCTGGTACAAAACCCCAAAATCTGCTATCTTGTGAGTTATGTCGGTTATCTCCCATCATGAAATAGTAATTCATTTTAAAAGTATACCTGTCTGTTTCTTTCCCATTAATAAATATTTTACCATTAATTACATTTAGTTTGTTATTTTCGTAGACTTCAATTATTCTTTGGAATATCGGAAGATTTTTTAATGTTAATTTAACAGTTGCTCCTTTTTTTGGTACCCAAATAGGACCAAAATTATCTCTGTTGTAGCTTATAGTACTATCTTGCGGAAAAACATTTTCACGCTCTTTAATCTCATAAAGTTTTACGGAGATAACATTAGGGTAAGTTTTAATAATATTTACTTGTTTTTTTGTAAGCGGTATTATATAATGTATAGTAAATGTATTTGTAAGAGAATCGTAAACTTGATATTGAGTAGAAAGAGCGAATTGAATATCGTCGTTTGAAATGCCTATCCGTTGTAAGTTTCTTGTGTTTAGAGGTAATCCGTTTGTAATTACTTCATAATTAAATTGCATATGTTCAAAGTGCTTTTGTGGTTTACCATTAATGTAAACTTGTGCATGTCTTATTTCGATTGTATCGCCTGGTATTGCCACACATCGTTTTATATAGTTCTCTTTTTTGTCTACAGGTCTAACAACAATTTCGCCAAAGTTTAATTTATCGTTCCATACTCTATTTCTACCATAAATTCTGCATAATTCGTAATAACTTTCGGCTTGTCTTTTTATAGCAACAGTATCGCCTTCTGGAAAATTAAATACTACAAGGTCGTTGCGCTGAATTTCTCTTATCCCTTTTAACCGCTTATAAGGCCATTTTATCCATTCTACAAACGATTTAGCAGATTCGCTAAATGGCATTGTATGGTGCACAAAAGGGAACGACAAAGGTGTCATTGGTACTCGTGGCCCGTATAAATATTTGCTTACAAATAAATAATCGCCTACAAGTAATGTTTTTTCCATCGAAGAGGTAGGAATTGTATATGCTTCTATTAAAAATATTCTGATTAACGAAGCTGCAATAACTGCAAATATTATGGCATCGATCCACTCTATTATTTTACTTGGTTTTTTCCCTCGCTTTTTCCAAGGTGTCCAATTTACTTTTTTTGTAATGTAGTAATCAAAAATTATAGGTACTCCAAGAAAAAACCAATAATTTTCTAACCATATAACCCAAAGTACGTAAATTAATAGAGCAATTATAAACTTTACCCATTTATTCTTAAAAAAGTTTTTAATGTTTGTTATAAATTGTTTCATGATAAAATTATTTATAAAGAAGAGATCAAATCTTCAATAGTTTTTATGCCTTTTTTGTCTTTGATGTAGTGTGCAGCTAAAATTGCTCCTTCGGCAAAGATCTTTCTGTTAAGTGCTATGTGTTTTAATGTAATTGTATCGTTTAGAGAAGAAAACTTTACTTCGTGAACGCCAACAAAATTATTTTTTCTATAAGAAGCAATAGTAATAGAATCATTAAACTTATTATAGTTCTCATCGAAACCTTTATTGAGTATAGAGTAATGTTTTTTATATTTGTTTGAATTTGCTGTAATTAAGTTTGCAATAAACAATGCTGTACCACTTGGGTAATCTATTTTTTGCTCGTGATGGGTTTCTGTTAGTGTTATACTATATTTTTCTGAAAGTTTATTCATTATGCATATAGATTTTTCGATAATTTGCTTAAATAAATAAACACCTATGCTAAAATTTGGCCCGTAAAAAAGAGCCCCATTATATTTTTTACATTCTTGTTTAATAAAGTCGATTTTATCGTACCATCCGGTGGTTCCACATACAATAGGAACATTTTGCTGAAAACAAGCTATTATGTTATCAACAGCGGTATTAGGGGTTGTAAATTCTATAGCTACATCGATGTTTTTTTCCTTTAAATTATTAATATCGTTTTTATTTGCAATATCTATTATTAATGTTACATTAATATGGTAATCAGGAGCAAGCTGATGAATCAACTTGCCCATCTTACCATATCCAATAAGAGCAACATTCATTGGCAAAAAAAAGAATGTATTAATTTTTAAACACCTGCTTTTACTTTGTTGACGAGTTCTTTGAAAGTATCGGGGTTATTCATTGCAAGGTCGGCTAAGACTTTTCGGTTGATTAGAATATTACTTTTTCGTAATGCTCCCATAAATTTTGAATATGATAAGCCTTCTTCTCTACATGCAGCATTTATACGTTGGATCCATAGTGCTCTAAAATCTCTTTTCTTTAACTTACGTCCAACGTATGCATGAGTTTGCCCTTTTTCCCAAATATTTTTTGCAACAGTCCAAACATTCTTTGCCGAAAGAAAATACCCTTTACAACGTTTTAAAATTTTTTTTCTTCTTTTTCTTGATTTTACAGAATTAACAGACCTTGGCATATTCTTTTTATTTTATGATTATTTAGCGTCAGCATTGCTGATCTTTATATGCTAAATAATCAAGTTAAACTCTTATTTTAAACACAATAATTTTTTAACGCTTTTAATATTGCTTTTATCTACCATGGTAAAGTGGCCTAATTTTCTTTTTCTTTTTTTAGATTTTTTAGTCAAAATGTGGCTCTTATAAGCTTGTTTTCTTGTAATTTTTCCACTACCTGTAATTTTAAATCTTTTTTTTGCTCCAGAATTTGTTTTTAGCTTTGGCATTGTTTTATAATTTTAAATTAATTTTTTTTCTTTTGAAGAGGAGTAAGTATTACTATCATTCTTTTCCCATCGAGTTTAGGTTCCTGTTCTACTTTAGCATACTCTGCTAAATCGTTAATGAATCTGCGAAGAAGCTGTTCTCCTTGTTCTGTGTACATGATTGAGCGTCCTTTAAAGAATACATAAGCTTTCACTTTAGCGCCATCTTGTAAAAAATTAATTGCGTGTTTTAGTTTAAAATTGTAATCATGGTCATCGGTATTAGGTCCAAATCTAATTTCTTTTACAATAATCTTAGCACTTTTAGCTTTTATTTCTTTTTGTCGTTGTTTTTGCTGATATATATATTTTTGATAATCTAGTATTTTACAAACTGGTGGGTTTACTTGTGAGCTTATGAGCACCAAATCTAATTCCATTTCTTCGGCTAATTTTAAAGCATCTTCTATTTTATAAATTCCAGGATTTGGAATATTATCACCCACCAAGCGTACTTCTTTTGCTTTTATATTATAATTGGCGGGATGTTGTTCTTCTAATTCGTTTTGTATTTGTTTCTTTTTTGAATGCATTTAATATTACTCCTTTATTTTAAGCTATTTTCAATTTCTGTTTTTATATAATTAATAAATTCTTCAATTTTTAAAGACCCCATATCACCTTTACCATGAATTCTCATAGAAACAGTATTATTTTTAACTTCATTTTCTCCTACTATAGCCATAATAGGAATATGTTTTACTTCAGCGTCTCTGATTTTTTTTCCAATTTTTTCATCTCTATCATCAAACAAAACGCGAATATCGTTATTTTTTAACAAATTTACAAGATTTTTTGCAAAATCTTTATATTTTTCACTTATAGGTAAAACAGCTACTTGATCGGGCGTAAGCCACAAAGGGAATTTTCCACCGGTGTGTTCAATTAACAAAGCTACAAATCTTTCCAACGAGCCAAACGGGGCTCTGTGAATCATAACAGGCCTATGAGGTTGATTATCTTCGCCTATGTATTCTAAGTTAAAACGTTCTGGAAGATTATAATCTACTTGAATGGTACCAAGTTGCCATTTACGACCTATTGCATCTTTAACCATGAAGTCGAGTTTGGGCCCATAAAATGCAGCTTCGCCAATAACTTTTTTTGCTTGAATACCACTTTCTTCAACAGCTTCGATAATTGCTTTCTCTGCATTTTCCCAATTTTCTTCGCTACCTATGTATTTTTCGGTATTTTTAGGATCTCTTAAAGATATTTGAGCCATGTAGTTTTCAAATTTAAATATCTTAAATATGTATAAGATTATTTCCATAACTTTTAAGAATTCGTCTTTTAATTGGGCTGGTGTACAAAAAATATGAGCATCATCTTGAGTAAATCCTCGCACTCTTGTTAATCCATGTAATTCGCCACTTTGTTCGTATCTGTAAACTGTACCAAACTCAGCTAATCGTAGTGGTAACTCTCTATACGATCTTAATTTACTGTTATAAATTTCGCAATGGTGTGGACAATTCATTGGTTTAAGCATGTATTCTTCGCCTTCTTGTGGTGTAGAAATTGGGCGAAATGAACTTTCCTTATATTTTTCATAATGACCACTCGTAACGTACAATTGTTTGTTGCCAATATGAGGAGTAATTACTGTTTGATAATTATAATCTTTTTGTATTTTTCTTAAAAGTAGTTCAAGATTATTTCTTATAATAGTTCCTTTAGGCAACCATATTGGTAAACCAATACCTACATTTTGCGATATAAAGAATAATTCTAATTCTCTACCAATTTTACGATGATCTCTTTTTTTTGCTTCTTCAAGTGTTTTAAGGTATTCATCTAGCATTTTTTGTTGTGGAAATGTGATACCGTATACACGTGTTAGTTGCTTTCGTGATGCATCGCCTCGCCAGTAAGCACCTGCTATGCTAAGTATTTTAATTGCTTTTATATAGCCAGTATGTGGTAAATGTGGACCACGGCATAAATCAGTAAAATTCTCTTGCTCGTAAAAAGTTATGTTATCTTCTTCAAGCTCATTTATTAATTCGAGTTTAAGGTCGTCGTTTTTTGCTGAAAAGTATTTAATTGCTTCGGCTTTCGAAACTTCTCTTCTTTCTATTTTAATTTTCTTTTGAGCAAGTTCTTTCATTTTGGCTTCGATTGCTGGGAAATCGTTTTCGGAAAGTGTTTTACCTTGTGGTAATTCAATATCGTAATAAAAGCCATTCTCTATTGCTGGGCCTATACCAAATTTAGTGCCAGGATATAAAATTTCTATAGCATGAGCCATTAAATGTGCAGAACTATGCCAAAAAGTTTCTTTGCCTTCGTCATCATCCCAAGTATTTATTTTTATTGTAGCATCGAAAGTTATAGGTCTTGTTAAGTCCCATACTTCGTTATTTACTGTTATCGATAAAGCTTCGTATTCCAGTTTTTTGCTGAGCATCCTAGCAATATCAAGTCCCGTTACAGGACCATCAAATTCAATTTCTTTATTATCTGGGAGTCTTATAATCATTAAGGTAAATTTTCGATGGCTTGCAAAGTTATGTAAGTTTTTAAATTTAAAAAAATACTTTGAACTATTAGATTGTTTAAAATATCGGTTTTGATTTTATCGACAAGTAAAAAATCAGTATCGGCTAAAAAGAATAAAATGTAATTTTAGTGGTATTGTGCAAGTTAAAATTAATGGTAATGAAATATTAGTATAAAATTTTTTAGGAAGGTTATAGTTGTGTTTGTAGGTTTAGAGATTGTATTACACATTTGTTTTAATTCGTTTAAAACAGTATAATCTATGAAATATTTTTTACCGAGTAATTATATTTTGTGTGGTATTAAAGCTCTTTTTAGCAGTTTGTGTGTCTTATAACGTTCTGTGTAAAACAATATGCGAAATGAATGTCAATTCTTACACAGCTTTTTTACATTAAAATTATATTTTATTGGTTCAAATATTCTTTTGGGCATTGAATTTATGGTTTATTTTGTTTATTTAACTTTTATTTTTAGTCTACTTTAAAATTTCTTCAGTTGCTAATAATTACTATTGCAACTTTTTTTGAAGATATTTAAACAGTATATCTTTGTATGTTTCAGTTGCTAATAATTACTATTGCAACCCACAATGTTGTTTTCTATTTATATGTTTTCTTTTCCTATTTTTTAATAGGTAACTGATACTGCTCTTTAAAATTACTTTTATTATGCTTTTAAAAATTTTATAAATAAATTATTACCTTTGCAAAAAAAATCAATTGTCGATGACTCAAAAAATTTTCAAAGAATCTAAGGAGTTGAATTTATCACAAATAAATAAAGATATTCTTGAATTTTGGAAGAGAGAAGATGTTTTTAAAAAGAATTTAAAGTTACGCGAAGGAGCAAAGCAATTTATTTTTTATGAAGGACCTCCTTCGGCAAATGGAACTCCAGGAATTCATCATGTTATTTCGCGTACGATAAAAGATATTTTTTGTCGTTTTAAAACAATGGAGGGTTATAGAGTAGAAAGAAAAGCAGGTTGGGATACTCATGGCCTTCCAGTAGAGATTGGAGTGGAGAAATCGTTAGGTATTAAAAAAGACGACATAGGCAAGAAAATATCAATAGAAGAATATAACAACTTATGTAAAAAAGATGTAATGAAATACACAAAAGAGTGGGAACATTTGACAGATTTGATGGGCTTTTGGATTGACATGGAAAATCCATACATTACTTACGAGAATAAATATATAGAAACTTTATGGTGGGCATTAAAGCAGCTATATAATAAGGGTCTGTTATATAAAGGCTATACTATACAACCTTATTCACCTGCCGCTGGGACGGGATTAAGTACACACGAGCTAAATCAGCCTGGTTGTTATAAGATGGTTAAAGATACTTCAGTTACTGCTTTATTTAAAATTCTTAAAAATAAGAAATCTGAATTTTTATATAAGCTAACTGATACTGATATATTCATGATGGCATGGACCACTACACCTTGGACATTACCTTCTAATACAGCACTTGCAGTTGGAAAAGATATTGAATATTCATTTATATATACATTAAATCCATATTCGGGCACACCAATCTCGGTAATTTTAGCAACTGATAGAATTCATGTTTATTTTGAAAAAGAAATGGAAAATATTGACTTTAGCAATTATGAAGCAACAAAAAAGAAAGTTCCTTATAAAATAATTGGTACATTTAAAGGATCAGATCTTGCCGATTTAGAATATGAGCAACTAATAAAATGGCATCAACCCAAAGGTGGTAAAGCTTTTATTGTAATAATCGGAGATTTTGTTTCTACCGAAGAAGGTACTGGTGTAGTACATATTGCTCCAAGTTTTGGAGCAGACGATTTTCGAATGGCAAAACAGTATGGCCTTGGTACACTTACTCTTGTCGATAAACAAGGCAAATTCATTGATGGTTGTGGGGAGTTTAGTAATCGCTATGTTAAATTAGAATACGAAGAAGAAAATGCACAAAACAAAGAGTCTGTGGATGTTGGAATTGCTCGAATGCTTATAAAAGAAAACAAAGTATTTAAAGTAGAGAAATACGAACATTCTTACCCACATTGTTGGCGTACCGATAAGCCAATATTATACTATCCTCTCGAGGCATGGTTTATTAAAACTACTGCTGTTAAAGAAAGAATGATCGAATTAAATAAAACAATAAATTGGCAACCCCCACATACAGGATTTGGCCGTTTTGGTCAGTGGCTAGAAAATCTTGTTGACTGGAATTTATCGCGTTCTCGTTTTTGGGGAACACCGTTACCAATTTGGGCAACAAAAGATTATTCTGAAGTTAAATGTATTGGATCGGTAGCAGAACTTAAAGAAGAAATTGAAAAATCGGTTGCAGCTGGCTTAATGAAAGACAATCCTCTTAAAGATTTTATACCTGGTGACAATTCAAATGAAAATTATAATAAATTCGACTTACATAGACCTTATATCGATAAAATAGTGCTGGTAGCATCTAATGGTGAGCCAATGTATAGAGAACCAGACTTGATAGATGTTTGGTTCGATTCTGGAGCAATGCCATATGCTCAGTTACATTATCCCTTTGAGCATAAAGACGATTTTCAAAATTATTTTCCTGCTGACTTTATTGCCGAAGGTGTCGATCAAACTCGAGGCTGGTTTTTTACTCTACATGCTCTCTCTACTATGCTTTTCGATTCTATTGCTTTCAAAAATATTGTGTCTAATGGCTTGGTACTCGATAAAAATGGTAACAAAATGTCGAAACGTCTTGGAAATGTAATTGATCCCTTTGAGGTTATTAATAAATATGGTGCAGATGTGGTACGCTGGTATATGATGACAAATTCTCATCCTTGGGAAAATATTAAGTTTAATATAAACGAACTTGAGGAAGTTGTAAGGAAGTTTTTTTCTACATTACATAATACTTATTCTTTCTTTGCATTATATGCTAATTTAGATAATTTTACTGGAGATGAACCACTGGTACCGTTTGAGAAATTAACTTTAATGGATAAATGGATATTATCGGTACTAAATACCTTAATAATAAAAGTTACTAAAAGTTATAAAGAATACAATCCCACCGATGCAGGCCGATTAATAGAAAAGTTTGTTATCGATGATTTAAGTAATTGGTATGTGCGGTTGAATCGTAAGCGTTATTGGCGTGGCGAAATCGATGAAGATAAATTAGCTGCTTTTCAAACTCTTTATCAATGCTTGGGAATAGTTGCTAAATTAATTGCACCAATTGCTCCTTTTTATTCTGAGTATTTATATCAAAATTTGAACCTTAATAAAAAGGAAAATTATTTATCGGTACATGATTGTTTTTTCCCGCAAGCAAACGAAAATTATATAAACAAAACTTTAGAACAACAAATGGAAATAGCTCAAAAAGTAACCTCTTTAATATTATCGCTCCGTAAGAAAGCCAATATTAAAGTTCGTCAACCTTTGCAAAAAGTTCTTTTACCTGCCATAAATAAAGAATTAATAAAAAATATACTCTATGTAAAAGATATTATTCTAAGTGAAACTAACATAAAAGAGCTCGAAATTATTGATCCTGCCTCAGGAATTATTGTGAAAAAAGTAAAACCAAATTATAAATTGCTTGGAACAAAACTTGGAAGTAAAATTAAACTACTAGCTGCTTATCTTGATACTCTGTCTCAAGAGGAGATTATGAAGATAGAATCACAAGGTTTTTTAATCTTTAAACATAACGATGAAGAAATTAAGATAGATGTGAGCGAACTTGAAATAACAACAATCGATATGCCAGGTTGGTTAGTTGCTTCTGACGGAACTTACACAGTGGCCCTTGATGTAACCATAACCGAAGAACTAAAATTAGAAGGTATTGCTAGAGAATTGGTAAATAAAATACAAAATATTAGAAAAGAGCAAAATTTTAATGTTACAGATAGAATAAAAGTTTATGCAACTAAAAATAGTATAGTTGAAAAAGCTATCTTAAAACATGAAAATTATATTAAGTCACAAACTCTTGCAAATGAAATAAAAATTATAGAAAATATGGAACAAAATAATTTCTTTAACGTTGAACTAGATAAAGATTTAACAATAAAAATTAAGGTTATTAAATTTTAAAATATAAACCTATGGCAGAAAAAACAAGATATTCAGATGAAGAATTAGAAGAATTTAAGAAGATAATATTAGAAAAATTAGAAAAAGCTAAAAAAGATTACGAAGCTTTAAAAAAGGCTCTTGCAAATGAAGATAACAATGATACGGCCGACACTTCACCAACTTTTAAAGCATTAGACGAAGGTTCAACAATGCTTTCAAAAGAAGAAATAGCACGATTAGCACAGCGACAACTAAAATTTATTCAACACCTTGAAGCTGCTTTAGTAAGAATAGAAAATAAAACCTATGGCATATGTCGCGAAACTGGCAAACTAATACCTAAGGAACGTCTTCGTCTTGTACCTCATGCTACATTAAGTGTAGAAGCAAAAAGAAAACAACGTTAAATATAAAGTTAACATTTCTTTATTTTGTTTAATTACTTAACTAAAAAAATGAATTTTTAAAGAATATTAAGTTGTTGCATTTTATTTAGGAAAATATTAGAGAAAATTTAAAGAAAATAAAATTTTAAAAGAGGGTATTGTATGTTTTTACAACTTGAATGTTCCGATTAAAAAAATTTCAAGTATTAAAAATATAGGTTTATCCATATTACATTAAGATAATTTTAAACTATAAATAGTTGAAAGTTGATTGGGGTATTTAGAGTTTTAGTTCAAATTTTTCAGCAAAATAATTGATTTTGTTTGTAGTACCTACCTACATTGTATTATATAGAATTTTAATTTAATACGTTTAAAATTAAGCAATATGTTTATAAAATTTGCTAAAGATATACTTAACCCATTAAATTGTTTTTCAATGTACTCTATATTGTTACTGTTTAGTTTTTTTCTTTCTTTGCATATATTTAAACTTCCTTTTTTTACCCATAATTAACTCCCTTTATAGAATGTTCATTATTTATAGAAATCTTTGTTCCTTAACTCTGTGTAAACATTTCTTTTTTTTCAAAAAATATCATAAACTTACTACCAATCTAAGATATTGATAACATTATTAAAACTTTCATTTAACGATTTATTTTTAGATTTTACTAAGATTTTGTTTTTCAACCTATTTATTTTGAGAATCTTTAATTTTGATGTTACTTAAAATGGTGAAGCTACGAGTATAATAAAAAATTTTAAAAACATTTCAAATTACTTAGTATTTGTTCCTTTATTTTATAATAATCGGTAATGTTTTCTACAAAATCAATATATTCTGTATCAATTATTAAAAAATTTATTTGGTTCCGATAATTATTAATGTATTCAAAATAATTGTTTTGAATATTCAGTAAATATTCATCAGATATTTGTTGTTCGTATATTCTTCCTCTTTTTTTTATTTGTTTTTGTAACTTGTAAACGGGAGCGTGTAGATACACAAAGATATCGGGCTTAGGAATTTGCGGGTAAATTATATCGAACAACTGAGAAAATAGGCGAAACTCATCGATTTGAAGAGTTTCTTTACTAAAAATAAGAGATTTAATGAAGTAATAATCTGAAATAATAAAATTATCGAAAAGAGATGGTTGTAATAGTTCGTTTTTTAATTGATAATACCTGTTGGCTAGGAATGATAATTCGCAAGGAAATGCCCAGCGTGAAGGGTTTTCATAAAATTTAGGCAAAAATGGGTTTTCTGCAAACCTTTCTAAAATAAGGCGACCTTTTAAATCTTCAGCTAGTTTTTTAGCAAGAGTTGTTTTTCCTGCTCCTATATTGCCTTCAATTACTATGTAGCAAGAGCTCATGATTTTGATATTATAATTTTATTTTGGGGTTAATATTAAATAGAATAAAAGAAAAAATATCGGTTTGTTCTTCAATTATTTTTGTTAGTGATTTTCCAGCACCATGACCAGCTTTAGTTTCTATTCGTATTAAAGCTGGATTACTTCCTTTGCATTTTTCTTGAAGTGTGGCAATATATTTAAAAGAATGAGCAGGTACTACTCTATCGTCATGATCGGCAGTTGTAACTAGTATTGCTGGATAGTTTGTATTTTCTTTAATGTTATGAAGAGGAGAATATTTGTAAATGTATTTAAATTCTTTTTCATTATCGGGATTCCCATAGTCTGTGATCCAACTCCACCCAATTGTAAATTTGTGAAATCTTAACATGTCCATGACACCAACAGATGGAATGGCAACTTTGAATAAATCTGGCCGCTGATTAACTACAACACCAACTAATAAACCGCCATTCGATGCCCCTTGAATTGCTAAGCAATTAGGAGAGGTATATTTATTTTGAATCAAATACTCGGCAGCCGAAATAAAATCGTCGAAAGTATTTTGTTTATTAAGTTTTGTTCCAGCTAAGTGCCATTCTTCACCAAATTCACCACCACCTCTTAAATTAGCTACAGCATATATACCACCAATTTCAAGCCAAAATAAACGTGTAGCACTAAACGAAGGAGTTAAACTAACATTAAATCCTCCATACCCATATAGTATTGTTGGATTTGTCCCGTCGAGATTAATGTTTTTTTTGTGAATAATAAATATTGGTATTAAAGTACCATCTTTGCTTTTATAAAAATCTTGTTTTACAATATATTTTTCGGGAATAAAATCTTTTATTTTAGTTTCAAATAATACTTCCTGCTTTAATGTATTTACATTGAGTTTAAAAATTGTTGGAGGATAATTGAAACTTGAAAATTCGTAAAAAATTATAGTATCATTTAAGTTTCCACTTAACGAACTAACATTTCCTATACACGGAAGCGTTAGTTCTTTAATTTTATTCCCATCTAAATCGAAAACATTTAAAATGCTGTAAGCGTTGTGTAAATACTTAACAATAATTTTGTTTTTAGCAATAAGTGCATTGCTAATCACATCGTTACTTTGAGGTATAATGGTTTTTCTTTCAAGGGTATTTATATTAATTTTAATTAAGGAATATTTAGGTGCATTTTCATTTGTTAATACATAGATCCAATCGTTTATTCTTTCTATAACTTTGTACTCATATTCGTAATTTGGTATAATAGTTTTTATAAATAATTTAGGCAAATTGAGATCTATTATTTTTAAAGCATTTCCTTTAAATCCTGCTTTTTCTTCATGTATACAAAGTATATTGTCGTCGGAGTTAGTATAAGCATAAAAATTAATGTAAGGATCGTTAGTATTTTCGAGTACAATTACATCGTCCGACTGTTTATTACCAATTTTATGATAAAACAACTTTTGAAATTTATTTTCATTAGTATATTTGCCTACATTGTTAACTTGCGAGTAGCCGCTGTAAAAAATACCATTATCGTACCATGCAATACTTGAGAATTTAACATTTACTAACGTATCTTTTAGTTGTTGGCCATTTTCAATATTTTTAAAGCATATTGTTTGCCAATCGCTACCACTTTGCGAAATAGAATAAGCAATATATTTACAATCTGGAGACATTTTAATTGCTGAAATAGAAATTGTACCATCTTCGGAAAGTTTATTTGGATCTATAAGCACTGTACCTTCATTGTCTAGATTTGTGGTAATGTACAACACACTTTGATTTTGAAGCCCTCTATTTTTGAAATAAACATAATATTTTCCCTTTTTAATAGGTATAGTTCGTCTTTCATAATTAACTAATTCGGTTAAGCGTTCTTTAATTTTTTTCCTAAAAGGTATGTTGTTTAAATAATCAAAAGTTACCTTATTTTGTGCTTCGATCCATTGTTTTACTTCTGCCGACGAATCGTTTTCAAGCCATCTGTAAGGGTCTTCAACTTTAATTCCAAAATGCTCCTCAACAATGTTTTGTTTCTTTGTATAAGGATATTCTATTTTTATTGAGTTACAATTCATAAAGGCAAACAATACAATTAAGATATATATAATCATGGTTACATATTTTGTTTCAACAATTCTTTTGCATGTTTAATTGCGGTTTCGGTAATTTTGCTTGAGCTTAAAAGGCGTGCGATTTCTATTATTTTACTTTCTTCGTCTAAAGTAGTAACAGAGATTTGTGTTTGATTATTTTGGGTAGTTTTCTTTACAAGGTAAAACACATCGCCGCACGAAGCCACCTGTGGTGTATGAGTTATAATAATAACTTGAGTGTTTTTTGATATTTCTTTTATTTTCTTTCCTACTTTATATGCTGTATCGCCACTAACACCAGTATCTATTTCGTCGAAAACTATGGTTGATGTGTTAAGCTTTTCTGCTATAGTGGTTTTTAATGCTAGCATAAAACGTGATAATTCTCCACCAGAAGCAATTTCGTCTATTGATTGCAAAGGAAAGTCGGGATTTGCACTAAATAAAAATTTTATGTTATTTATACCATAAATGTTTAATTCAGGAGAAGTAGAAAGATCTATTTTAAATTGAGATCTATTTAAGTTAAGATCGTTTAAATGTGCTAAAACTTGTCTTTGAAAAGTGTCTTTATGGTTCATTCGTTGCATGTTTAAAAATTCTGCTTCGCTTTGTAAAATTGAATAAAGGCTTTCTAATTCTTCTTCAGTTTTTTTTATTTCTTCGTCTGAATTATGAATAATTTTTAAATCATTTTCTACTTGTTTTTTTAATTCGAGTAATTGAGAATAATCGTTTACTTTATATTTTTGGCAAAGAGAATAAACATAGTCTGCTTCGGAACGAAGTTTTTCGTATTCCTGTTGACTTATGTGAATAGATTTTTTTTTATTACTAACTTCTTGGCATATTTCTTTTAATTGAATATAAATATTCTCTAACGAATCACTCCAATTTTTTGAAATTGGTATTATTTTTATTAGATTATTTAGCTTTTTTTGAATGTTTTTAATGTTAGCAATTATCGAATTTTCTTGTAGTATAAGAATATTTTCTATTTCACTTAAAGTTGTAATTATTTCGTGAGCATTTTCATATTCATTTAATTTATTTTCTAAATTAGTGAATTCTTGTTTTGAATAATTTAATTTTTCAAGTTCCTTCTTTTGAAATATAAGGTAATCATATTTTTGTTTTGTTTCTAAGAATTGTTGTTTAAGTGTTTTAAGTTTTTCCGATAAGTTTTTATACTTTAAATAATTTTTCAAATATATTTTTCTTCTATCGATAATACTTGCAAATGCGTCGAGCGAAAAAAATAAAAAGTTTCTTTTAGCCAAAAGAATGTTTTTATGTTGTGAATGGATATCAATGATTAGAGGAAAAATTTCTTTTAATAAAGAAGTACTAACTGGAGTATCGTTTATAAACGAGCGTGAATATCCAGATGGTAAAACTTCTCTTCGTAATATTAGTTCTTGTTGACATTCGAGTTCGTTTTCTAATAATATTTCTTTTACATCGTCGGAAATATTTTGAAAAATAGCTTCGATTATAGTTTTTTTAGTGTTATCTCTGATTAAGTCGGGTTTAAATTTTTCTCCATTAAGAAAATTTAATGATTCGATAATTAGAGATTTTCCTGCTCCAGTTTCGCCTAATAAAACATTTACCCCTTTATTAAATTCGATTTGTAAATTGTCTATTAAAGCAAAATTTGTTATCTGAAGCGATTTAATCATTATTATTTGTTTTCTGAAACAATCTTCTGGTATTTGCTTATATTTGAAGGATCAATTTCTTTAAGAATATTAAACACACGAGCTTTTTCTTCTGCATAGCCTTCTGAGAATATTTGTACAAATTCGTCTGATTTGGCATCGAAAATCATTTGAAGAGGCATCATAATATTTCTAGGTTTTTCGCGATATACTTTTTGAAGTAGTTCAATAGATTCTATTATTTTTTGGCGAGCTTCGGCTTGTTTTTCCCACATTATGTCGAGTGCTAATCTATGATAGTTGTAAATAAACTCTCTTACAGGAGCAAATTTGGGATTCAAAAGATCGTTAATTAACCAGTATCTGTTTTTATGTCCTTCAAATGCTTTCCAACCTGGTTCTTTTGCATTTTGGGCATTTTGTACAATTTTTTCTGCTTTCTGAAAAAAGTAAGTGCCATCCATTAAACCAAAAGAATCGTAATCGTATCCTAATATTAAGTAAACATAAAAGGCAAGCAAAGAAGTTAGGTTAGAAGTAAAGGTATTTTCGTTAAAATCCATTTGTTGGTATTCTATGTAATCGAACTGTATGTCGTTATCTTTAAAGTTTATAAGAGGCGAATTATAATTTGTATTAAAAATAGGTCTGACACTTTGAATTTGTAAGGTGCCCTTGTAAGTACTTGTTGATACTTGCTCGGTAAGGTTAATTATTATTGAGCATTCTATTCTTTCGTCGTAAGAAAAACTATGATCGCTCCATTTTCTATTGTTTACAAATTCGTAAAGATCTTTTTGCATTGTTTCAAAAATATGTCTATTTGATGTTTGTATTTGTTGTGAATATACTTGTACATTACATCTTAGCTCTTGTGCAGTAATTTCATTGATGATAATTAGAATAAAAATGAAAAGAAAATAAAAAAAATTCATAAATTAAAAGAATTAATAAGGTATTCAACAATTTTAAAAGCTATTTTTTCTTTACTTGAAAGTGGAATAAAATACTTATCGCCATTTTTGTTGTATATAGTAACTTCGTTATATTCACTTTGTAGAGGATTATTTAGATCGGAAATTTTGTTTAAAATAATAAGATCAAGGTTTTTTTCTTTGAGTTTTTTAAGTGCATTACTTTCGAAGTTATTAGTTTCAAGAGCAAACCCAACAAGTATTTGATTTTTATTTTTTACTTTTCCTAATTCTTTAGCAATATCTATGGTAGGAATTAGATTTAGTTTCAAAGCTTTTTTTGTTTTCTTTATTTTAGTAGATGATGTTTTTTGTGGGGTGTAATCTGCAACTGCTGCAGAAAATACAACTATATCGGCATTATTAAAGTGTTCTTTGCAAGCATTATACATTTCGCTCGCCGATGTAACCTTTTTACAGTTTATTTTGTTATTATAACATTTAAAACTAGTTGGGCCACTTATTAAAGTGACATTTGCACCAAAGTTTGCAAAATATTCAGCAAGTAAATAACCTGTTTTACCTGTCGATAAGTTACCTATAACTCTTACAGGATCAATGTGTTCGTATGTTGGTCCAGCTGTAATAAGTATGTTTTTATTAGATAATTTAGATTTATTTGAAAAAAAATTAATAATATTTTCAACTACTATTTCAGGTTCTACCATTCGTCCTTTTCCAATTAAACCACTTGCAAGTTCACCTTCGATAGGTTCGATTACTATATGACCTCTTTGTTTCAGAATTTCGATATTTTGTACTGTAGCTGGGTGTTGGTACATATTGGTATCCATAGCTGGAACAACCATAACAGGGCAACGTACCGAAAGGTAAGTAGTTAACAATAAATTATCGGCAATGCCATAAGCCATTTTTGCAATGGTATTTGCAGTAGCCGGTGCTATAATAAATAAATCGGCCCATAAACCTAGTTCAACATGATTATTCCATTTTCCGTCGTCGTATTTAAAAAATTCTGAAAGCACAGTGTTTTGAGAAAGTGTTGCTAATGTTACTGGTGTAATAAATTCTTTTGCAAGTGGGGTCATTATTACCTTTATATTTGCCCCTTCTTTTTTTAGTAATCTAACGATTGTAGCACTTTTAAAAGCTGCAATACTTCCAGTAATTCCAACAATAATATTTTTTTCTTTTAGCTTCAATGGTTATTTATTTTCGTCTGTAAAGGTATACACTAGCTTATTATCTATTAGTTCTTGAACTGCAATCATGGTTGGTTTGGGCAACTTTTCATAGTATCTTACCAATTCTATTTGTTCAGGGTTTTCGAAGGTTTCTTCAAGAGTATCGGTTGTTGTCTGAAATTCTTCGAGCTTCTGATACAACTCATTTTTAATTTCGGCAGCAATTTGATTAGCTCTTTTAGCAGCAATAATTGTTGTTAAATAAATATTACCTGTTAAATCTTCTAGTTTATCAATATCATAAGTTACAGTAGTAAAAGGAGCATACAATTTTTTATAATCCATAGTTTTATTTTTTTAAATATTCATTTGCAAGGTAATAAATTTTTTTTAATTCTTCTAAATATTTTGAATTAGAGAATTCCGATATAAACTTTTGATACTCACTAATTGTAGAATTTAGACGTTCTTTTTTTTTAGATTCTATACTATTAATAGCATGTAAATATGAAGCTTTTATAATATAATAATAAGCATCCTCCTTATATTGAGTATCAGGAAAGTCTTCTAAAAGATTTTTGAAAGAAACAATAGCCGATTTATATTCTTCCATATTGTAGTAGAGACGTGCTGCTTCGAATGACTTAGTTTCAAGCTTATTTCTTAGTTTGTCTATCATTTCATTGCAATGTTTAACATACTTACTATGGGGGTATGTATTAATAAATTCCTGTAAAGCATCGATTGCCTTATAAGTACTTGTTTGGTCGAGTAAATAATCTGGTGAATCGAGGTATAAACAATATGCCGACATATAATCTGCTTCTTCTTTATAAGGACTCAAAGGGTATCTTTGTCCAACTGAATTAAAATAATAAGCTGCTACATAGTAATTGTGTTCCTTAAAATAACATTGACCTAAGTAATATAGAATTTTATCGGCTCTATCCGATACTTTATATACATTTTCTAACCCTTCAAGTAAACTTCTTGCTTTAAAATAATCGCCTTTTTCGTAATATTTAATAGCGTTTTGGTATTTCATTTCAAAATCGTTGCTTTTCAGTAACTTTTGAAATTCACTGCAGCTGTACATTAAAGTTATAAACAATATCATTAAAAAAATTTGGAGTTTTTTATATAGCATACTTGCAAAGATATTAAGAAAAAAAATATTATTCAACTGTAACCGATTTGGCAAGATTGCGGGGTTGATCAACGTTGTATCCTCTATTAACTGCAATGTAATAAGAAAGTAATTGTAGTGGTACAACCGAAAGCAAGGCAGTTAAGATATCAGGGGCTTCAGGTATTTCGATACAATAATCAGATATCTTTGAAATTTTTTCGTCGCCTTCTGTTATTATAGAAATAACCATTCCTTTTCTTGCTTTAACTTCTTGGATATTGGAAATTATTTTTTCATAAGTAATATCTTTATTAGAAGCAAGCACTACCACTGGCATCGATTCGTCAATAAGTGCAATAGGTCCATGTTTCATCTCTGCAGCAGGATAACCCTCGGCATGTATGTATGATATTTCTTTAAGTTTTAAAGCTCCTTCTAATGCAACAGGGAATAAATAACCCCTTCCAAGGTACAAGCTATTATTTATGTTATTAAATACTTGTGCTAATTCTTTAATTTTTTCATGTTGGTTTAGAATTTTTTCGATTTTTTTGGGGATTTCAAACATTTCATTAATGTAATATTCATATTTCTCTTTAGGCAGAAATCCTCGTTTGTAACCGAGAAGTAAAGCCATTAGCGTCAAGATAGTAATTTGGGCAGTAAAAGCTTTTGTGCTTGCAACACCAATTTCTGGACCAGCATGAGTAAATACTCCTGCATGTGTTTCTCGGGCAACTGTACTACCTACAACGTTACATATACCAATTACTGTGGCACCTTTTTCTTTTGCGAGTCGAATAGCAGCAATAGTATCGGCTGTTTCGCCACTTTGGCTTATTGCAATAACAATGTCATCTTCGTTAATTATTGGATTGCGATATCTAAATTCCGACGCATATTCAACTTCGGTTGGTATTTTAGCAAGATCTTCAAGTAGATATTCGCCAACTAAACCTGCATGCCAAGAAGTTCCACATCCAACAATTATTATTCTTTTTGCATTTATAAGCTTATCCATTACATTATAAAGACCACCAAGCGTTATGCTTTTATCTTTAATAGATAGTCTTCCTCTAAAGGTATCTTCGATAGCACGAGGCTGTTCAAATATTTCCTTTAACATGAAATGATCGAATCCGCCTTTTTCAATGTCTCCAATTTCAATATCTATTTCTTGAATTACTGGTGTTACTGGAACGTTCATTATTGTTTTTAAAGAAAACTCATTTTTTTTAACAATAGCCACCTCATCGTCGTTAAGGAATATAACTCTATTGGTGTATTCAACAATGGGTGTTGCATCGCTTGCTATAAAGTATTCACCCTCACCAACACCAATAACTAATGGACTTCCTTTACGGGCAGCAAATAAGGTTTCCTTTTCGTCGGTGCAAACTACTAAAATGCCGTATGCTCCACAAACTTTTGTTAAAGCAAGTCGTAAGGCAATTTCTGGAGTAACGCGTCCTTTAAGGTATATATATTCGATTAAATTTGCTAAGACTTCTGTGTCGGTTTGGCTAATAAAATTATAACCCCTATCTTCTAATCGTTTTTTCAAGCGTGCATAATTTTCAATGATTCCATTATGTATTATAATAAATTTTTTATTCATAGAAATATGAGGGTGAGCATTAATATCGCTTGGTTCGCCATGAGTAGCCCATCGTGTGTGACCAATACCTATTGTTCCTGTAAGGTTTAAATTTTTGGTTTTTTCTTCCAAATCTTTAACTTTTCCTTTGTACTTATATATATGGTAATTATCGTTTATAATAGCTAATCCTGCCGAATCATAACCTCTATATTCTAATCTTTTTAAACCGTTTATTATGACGGGGTATGCATTTCTGAAACCAATATATCCAACTATCCCACACATAATTTTTTATGGTTTAATGTAAGTAATTACAAGTTTCATTTGTCTATTTAAAGAATTTGAATTCTTAATAATAACTCTGTGAGCTGCTACTCTATTATCGGCGACCATAAGTATAAGGCCTTTGTCTTCTTTTTGACCCGAAGCTAACTGCTGTATATAACGTGCAATGTTAAACCTATATTCTTTTTTTGTATCATCTTTATTCCCATTAAAGTAAGAGGTGCTTACGTTATAATCTGGTAATAACTCATAGGCTCCTTTAGCATTTTTTGAAACTAATAAAAGCCTTGATGGGGTTTTATAAATGCTTGCTTCGTGATCTTCTTTTATAGGTATTACTAAATCGGCTTTTACTATAGCAAAAGGCATAAGTTTAGAAAACTGTTTTATAAAAGGAAATTTTATAAGAACATTTAATCCGGCAGCTCCTTGCAAGTACAATAGTGTATCGCTACCTGTTGTATCATTTATTGAAGTTATTGTTGAATATGAATAATCGTGCTTGAAAATGTTAACTCTTGCACATTTATTAGTGATTATCAAATCGTATTTTAAATTAGTGTTATTATCGTTATGATAATATAATGTTATTTTGCTATTAGGGTTTAATAAATTAAACGAAATAATGCTTCCTTTGCTATAATTTGGCTCTGTTTTGAAGTATAAACCTTTAATGTATTTAACAAAACTGTTATTCGAAGTAAGATCGGTTTGTGAAGCATTAAGTATTTTCTGACCAAATTCATTACTCAATTTAAAATGAAGTAAACCACTAGTTGGGCGAGGATAATATTCGAAATTAGCAATTAGGTTTTGAGATGGTATGTATTCATCGATTTTGAAATTAGAATAATAAACTGAATCGTAATAAATATCTTTTTCTATCTCGTAAATAAAAACATTGTGCGAAACTGTTGTATCGCCATAATATGATTGATAATCGAGAGTCATGACAACGGAATCGATTATTGGATTTGACCCAAAAGATACATTCGATGTGGTCAAAAAAATTTGAGTAACAAAAGATGCTTCGGTGTAGCCAAAAACCGGATCTAGATAGCTACCAAGAAGTTGAAAAGAACGTTCGTCGGTTGTAAAAGAATCTTCTTGTATGGTATATGCAATTATAGATATTGTATCGGTAACAAACCCTTTTACTAACTGGTCGTTTTGTCGTAAGTTTAGCCCAATTTCGGAAGGTTCTTTTTTACATGAGAAAAGAATTAAAAGAATGTAAAGGAAATTAAAATTCTTCAATAAAATTTTTTTTACAAATTGTATCATATATGTTAAGATAATAACTAATGTAATCATTCTTGTCTTCTAGATAGTAGATAGTCTTATTTAGCTTTTGGGCAAATTCGATTAGCGAAGAAATTGGCTTTTCCGATGCAAATACAATTTCATCGGAAAACATAATAGCAAGTTTCATTAAATTCTCATAAGTTGGTTTTTCAATAATCTTGACGTCGTCGAGCGAAATTTTATCTTGAGGTATTTTTTTATAAAAGTCTTTATTAAACTCTCCTTTTATATTATCATCATAAATTGTAAATATTACTTTTGCTTTATCAAAAATTGGATCTTCTTCATAACCTTTATGTAGATATAAAGGTAGTAGAGCACTAAACCAACCATGGCAATGAACTATGTCTGGTGCCCATCTTAATTTTTTTACTGTTTCTAATACTCCTCTAGCATAAAATATTAGCCTTTCATCGGAATCGGGGAATAAACATCCATTGTCATCAAGTACAGTAAATTTTCTTTTAAAAAATTCTTCATTATCAATAAAATACACTTGCATTCGTGCAGATTGTATAGAAGCAACTTTAATAATTAAGGGGTGATCGTTGTTGTTAATAACCATGTTTACTCCTGAAAGTCGAATTACTTCGTGCAATTGGAATCTTCTTTCGTTAATGACACCATATCGAGGCATGAATGTTCTTATTTCATAGCCTTTATCTTGTACAGCTTGTGGTAAATACCTCCCCACTGTTGATAATTTCGACTCCGGCAAATAAGGCATTATTTCCTGCATCACAAATAAAATATTACCCTTGCTCATTCGTCTTAGATAAAAGATTAACTTACAAAGATAAGTATTTTTGTAAAATTTTACAATGATCTGGTTGGTTTTAATTAGTCAAAATAAATGTTAAATTAATCAAATATCTTATTATTGGATAGTTTTAGTGAAATTTTTATTTTTTTTAAATGTTATAAGTTAATAAAATTATTTTTTTAAAATTCTATCAATTTGATACTTTTGAGAAATTTTTTTGAATGGTTTTTGGAGTAGTAATTTTTCCAGGAAGTAATTGTGATCATGATGTTATATATGTTTTAGAAACAATACTACAACAAAAAGTAGAAATATTATGGCATAAAGATACAAAATTAAAAATGGTTGATGCCATAATTTTACCTGGTGGGTTTTCGTATGGCGATTACTTAAGGGCTGGTGCAATAGCTCGTTTTTCTCCTATTATGCAAGAAGTTATAAATTTTGCACAAAAAGATGGTTTTGTAATGGGAATATGTAATGGATTTCAGATATTATGTGAAGCAGGTTTATTGCCAGGTACATTATTGCATAATATTAATCATAGATTTATTTGTAAAAATGTATACATAAAGGCAGAGAATAAGAATACAATACTTACACGACATATACCCGAAAACATGGTATTGAAAATTCCTATTGCTCATGCTCAAGGAAATTATTATGTCGACAACAATACTTTGGAGAAAATGAAAATTAACGGTCAAATAATTTTTAAATATTGTAATAAAGATGGAATTACATCAAGTGATGCAAATCCTAATGGTTCCATAGAAAACATTGCTGGTGTATGTAACGAGAAAAAGAATGTATTTGGTTTAATGCCACACCCCGAAAGAGCAGCCGATAAAATGCTTTTTAATACCGACGGACTTTACTTGTTCGAAAGTATTATAAAAGAATTATCGTAAAAATTAACACTTAGCAAAAGGAACTACTTTTAAATCGTCAACCATTCCCGCTAGGTATTTATAATAACCCACAATGCCCACCATTGCTGCATTATCGGTGGTTAAGAATTTAGGAGGTAAATAAATTTTTATATTTTCGTTTTCTAATTCTTTAAATCTTCTTCTAACCTCCGAGTTAGCAGAAACACCCCCACTTAAAGTAACTTCTCTTATTCCTGTTTGCTTAACTGCAAGCTTAATTTTTAAAATTAAAAAGTCTACAATACATCTCTGATACGAGGCACAAATATCGTTTATATTTTCATTAATAAAGTTTTGATTTTTTTGGATATTATCTCTTAAAAAGTATAACAAAGAAGTTTTTATTCCACTAAAACTAAAATCCAAATTGGGAATAGTAGGTATAGGAAACTGAAATTTATGAGGATTTCCTTTTTGTGCACAGTTATCTATATAAGGTCCTCCTGGATATGGGAACCCCATCATTTTAGCAGCTTTATCGAATGCTTCGCCTGCAGCATCATCGAGTGTGTTACCTATTATTTCATATTTTAGATAGTCGTGAATAATAATTATTTGAGTATGGCCTCCAGAAATAAGTAATGACAAGTGAGGGAAAGTAGGAAAACTTTGATTGTCTTCTAATTTTATAAAATGCGAAAGCACATGTGCATGAAGATGATTAACAGCAATTAATGGTTTACCTAAGGCAACAGCCAAACCTTTAGCAAATGAGTTCCCAACAAGTAAAGAACCCATTAAGCCTGGCCCATTAGTAAATGATATTGCATTTACTTCCGATAATTTTATTGAAGCCTTATCTAAAGCACATTCTAAAACCGGTATAATATTTAAAAGATGTGCACGCGAAGCAAATTCTGGAACTACACCACCATATTTGTTATGAACATCTTGGTTATAAACAACATTACTTAATAATGCATTGTTTTTTAATATGGCTATCGACGTATCGTCGCAAGATGTTTCTATTCCTAAGATTATTATTTCTTTGTCGTTGAAAAGCATTATATTTGTATTTTAAATTTTTGCAAAAATAAGTATTTTGAAAAAAATATTATATATAATTATTTTAACAGTATTGTGTAGTGTATGTTGTATTTTTTTGATTTTTAAAAGTCCTTTCATACAAACAAAAATAATAAAAAAATTAACTACATATATTCAAGACTACTTACATACAAAGGTCGAGATAGGAAGCGTAGATTTTACTTTTTTCAATAACTTTATTTTTAATGATATAACAATTTACGATACAACAAACGATACACTTTTTTATGTTAAAACCGTTATTCTTAATACTAATATTCTTAAATTTTTAAAAGATAGCATTACAATTAATAAAGTACATATAGAATATCCCTTAATTAAAATAAATGCAATTGATAGTATCAATTACAATTATACATTTTTGCAGAAACTTTTCGAAAGTAATAATAACTCAAAGAGATCTTCGCGGTTAAGTATTAAACTAAAAAAATTTATTATAAAAAATGGGAGTTTAATAATTAATACAAACAGTGCTAATAACAATTTTAAAAAATTTTACATTAAAAAGTTAAATTTACATGTAAGCAATTTTTTACTTAAAGAAGATATTGTAGCCTTAAATATAAATAAACTTACTTTTAGAGAAAGGTATAAAAACTTAAAATTAAAGAATTTTTCGGCTAACATTGTAAAAGATAATAAAAAAACAAAAATTGAGAAGTTAATAATAGAAGCAAATAATTCTTTTTTATTTTTAAATAAGTTAATCTTCAAATATAAAAAGTTTAACGATTTAATTGAATTAGACAAAAATACTAAAATTTATTTAGATATAAAGAATTCAAGCATTTATTTGAAAGACCTTTCTATAGTATCAACTGTTTTTGAAGAGTTTACAAACGAAAAATTTAGCTTAAGCGGAATAATTAAGGGTAATTTAAGCAATCTAAAAACAAATAATTTGTTGATAAGCTTATCGAACAAGACATATGTAAAAGGTAATTATAATATAATCGACATTACAAAACCAGATAAAACTTTTTTTGTATTTAATTTCGATACTTTATCGGTTTTTAAAAACGATATAAAATTTTTAGAAAAATTTATCAATAAATCGATTTTAGATTTGGCTTCTGAAATAAATACAGTATTTTATAAAGGGAATATACTAGGCTTTCTTAATAATTTTGTTACTTCAGGTTATCTTGAAACTAATATCGGAAAAGTTAATTCTAACGTTAAAATTATTATTGATACACTTAGCAAAACTACAACTATCGATGGTTCAATTTCTACCGAAGACTTTAATATTGCAAAAATTATAAAAGGGAAAAATTTATTTGGTAATATAAGTTTTAAGGGTAACTTAAATTTAATAATAGGACAAAAAGGTTTTAAAGGAAATGGAAAATTAAGTATAAGTAAAGTTTTTATTAATAATTACCTTTATTCAAATATTGAAACTGAAGGCAATTTTACAGATAAATATTTTGATGGTTCTTTTAGTATTTCCGATCCAAACATAAAATTTAGTTTTATAGGAAAAGTTGATTTTTCTTCAAAATTACCTGTTTTAAATTTTATGGCAGACTTTAAATACATTAAACTTAATAATTTAAACATTGTAAACCCCGATTCTCAATATACTTTATCGTTTATGATTGATTCAAAAATAACAGGCAAAGATATTTCAAATATTTACGGTAATTTGAATATTTACCAGGCTAAGTTTTACAATAAAAATAAGGAATATAATTTGAATGACATTAGTATTAATATTTCTTCGTTAAACGATAAACATTTATTAAAAGTAAATTCTGATTTTGTTATAGCTGAAATTAGTGGTGAATTTTCTAAAGAAAAGTTGCTTGATAATATTAAGGCATTTCTGCTTCCATATCTTAAAATTAAGAATTTTAACGACAATATTAAAATGTCTCGATCAGAAAATTTTGATCTAAAAGTAAAACTTATTCAACTTTATCATCCTTTGCTTTCATATTTCTTTCCAATAATACACGATTTCTCTGGTTTAAATTTAAAAATTTTTTTAAGTAATAATCATTATGAAACAAATATAAAAACAGATTCTTTAGTTTTGTTTAATAATATTAAATTAACAAATATAAATTTAGAATCTTTTATTAAAAAAGACTCTTTGGTATTTTCTTTGAGTATCGATTCAGTTGTAGCTTCCGAAAAAAATAGAATAAACAATATTATTTTACACAATTATTTGAAAAATAACGAAATATCTACAGTTTTAAAAATTGGAAATAATAGTTCATTAATTAAAGAATCAATAGTTACATTAAATTCTCATCTTTCTGAAAATATTTATCCAATATTTTTTGTAATAAATCCTTCATACATTACAATAATGAACGAGAAAATATTTATAAACAAATCGCAGTTAGCATTGGATACAACTAAAATTAATGTTAAACACTTAAGTTTAAATACCTTAAATCAGGGGCTCGAAGTAACTGGAAACATAGGAGCCGATTACTCCGATAGTTTAAGAATTATTTTCAAAAATATTTTACTTTCACAGCTAAATATTTTTACTTCCGATAATAATTTTACATTTAATGGTAAAGTAAATGGAAGTGCAACCATTTTAAGTGCTTTGAAAACTCCAATAGTGATAGGTAATTTAAATATAGATACTTTAACTATTAATAACGAAAATTTTGGAAGATTTGAGATTAATGCATCCTGGAATAAACATTTACAAAGGATTGATTATAAGGTTAAATCGTATAGAGGTAAAATTAAAACAATAGATGCAGAAGGTCACTATGACAACGAAAACAACATATATGCTAATATTTTCTTAGATAAATGGAGGTTAAATCTTTTAGAACCGTTTGTTAAATCTTTCAGCTCGGAAATTAAAGGTAATCTTTCAGGTAATTTAAAAATAACTGGAAAAATAAATAAACCTGAAATTAATGGTACGCTTAATTTAGTTAAAGCTGCAATTAAAATCGATTACCTTAATACAAGATATAATTTTACAGGCGATGTTAATGTTACTTCGAATGCTTTTGAATTAAACAATATAGATTTATACGATAGCGATGGTAATATCGCAAAACTTAATGGTAAAATAACTCATAATTACTTTAGTAATATTTACGTCGATTTTAATATAAATACTCAAAAATTTATGTGTTTAAATACTAAGCCCTCACCAGAGCAACTATATTTTGGTACAGTTTTTACAACAGGAATTGTAAATATTCATGGATTTGTAGATAAAATTATAAACATTGAAGCCAATGTACAAACAGATAAGGGTAGTATTTTCTTTCTAAACCTTGAATCTACCGAAGAGTTATCGGAACGTCCATATATTAAATTTGTTAGCTCTAATAAGATTGCAATTGAAGAAAGAAAAAGTATAACAACAGAAGATCTTGGGTTAACATTGAATTTCAACATACAAGCAACTCCATATGCGAATGTTGAATTAATTTTTGATTCAAAAACAAATGATATATTAAAAGCCAAAGGTACAGGAAATCTACGCTTACAATTATCTAATAAAGGAATATTTACTATATACGGAAATTACGAAATTCAAGAAGGTAACTATATGTTTTCTATAAGAAATTTAGTTAAAAAAGAATTTAATATTGTAGAAGGATCTAATATTACATTCAATGGCGATCCATTAAACGCAGCTGTAAATGTTAAAACATTATATAAAATAAGAACTAATCTTATAGAATTAATGCTAGATTCTACCTATAGGGAAAGAACAACTGTTAATTGTTTCTTAAACTTATCGGGAAAACTTACTCAACCAGTATTAAACTTTCAAATAGAAATACCAGGTGCAGATAGTAAGGTTACGAGTGTGTTAAATTCGTTAACTGAAGAAGAAAAAAGTAAACAGTTCATTTCTCTTCTTGTTCTTAATAAATTTATTACACCTGAACTATATAGAGGCGGTATAAAAACTACCGATTATAATCCAATTGGAGCAAACACTTCAGAATACTTTACAAATCAAATAAATAATTGGTTAAACTCTATTTCTAAGAATGTAAATGTTAAAATTAATTATCGACCTGGTTCGGAACTATCGAACGAGGAAATGGCAATTGCTTTAAACACCCAAATTTTAAACGATAGAATATCTATACACACAAATTTTGGCATGTCGAATAGTAATCAACCCGATCAGTCATATTTAATTGGCGATTTCGAAATGAATGCAATTATAAGCAAAAACAAAAAACTTAGAATGAAAGTTTTCAACAGAACAAATAATAGAATTTTCAAAGAAAACTCGCCTTATACCCAAGGTATTGGTATATCATATTCCGATGAGTTTAACTCATTTAAAGATTTATACCAACGATTATTTGCTAATTAGTTTTTTGAAAGAACCCTTAATATAAATGCACAACTCATTTGTGTTTATTCATAAACTAAAAAATTTTTTATTAGTTGAATTTTTAGTTGTGAATATATAATATCATGTCGTGTTGGTCAAAAGTTGTTTTGTATGTTTTTAAACTTTTTTTTGAAGGCCCACTAATATAAGAGCCGTCGTATATTGAATACGATGAATTACAATGCTCACAAATTAAATATATATTAGTTGAATCAACCCAAACCTTATATTTTTTTTCTATCTTGTAAGGACAACATTGATCAATTGCCGAAAATTCTTCATTATTTTTCCTGTAAACTACAATTCCGCATACACCTCCATTTATGTAAACATAATTTCCTATAGTTTGAAGTGTAATAAAATCTGGATCTGTTAAGTGTAGTGCTATATTTACCGAAACGTCGGGAATATTGTTGTCTTTCTTGCAAAAAGTAAACATTATAAAGAAATAAATTATTGTAAGAAAAATGTTTAATTTTGTCATTAATTTCAAATGAGTAAAGTTTGCGAATGTGTTTACAAATGTAATAAAATTATTAATAAAATTTTTTTAAAAATTATTGTTTTAATTTTTCTAATGCCCATAACTACAAAGGGGCAAAAACGCCCATCGCAATATTCTATCGATCATGTAAAACCAAGTACCGAAAATAGAATAAAATTTAATTTTCCAACAAAAGAAGAGCGAGAAATAAGAAAATTACAACGTAAAGAAAAAAAGAAACAGCGCGAGGCGCAAAAAGCCCAAAAGTTACAAGAAAAATTAAAAAAACAATACTGGAAAACCTACAATAAATCTAATGAAATTGGCACAAATCAAAGTGTATATAAGAGAATGAAAAAAAATCAACGAAAAGCCGAAAAAATTCAGCATAATAAGCCTGTTGAGAATTTTTTTGTAAGAATGTCAAGAAAAAAAATTAAATTGCCAAAAATTTCAATAACAAAACTTGAATGGCCATGGAAGAAAAAACAATCAAAATATTAATTTGGACAATCGTAATTATATTGTACTTTGTGTTAAGTGCATATAGTAAAAAAAAGAAAGTCGAACAATCGCAAATTCCTCCTACTAACCGGAAAAATACTAAAGAGCATGAGAAAGAAAAAACTCCTGAAGAAGAATATGTTAAACAGGAAGTACATCGGCCAATAAGTAACAATGAATTCGAAGAAACCGATACTCTAGAAAAAATTATTAATGAGAATGAAGATCGAAACGTTCTTGGAAACTTTAAAGTAACCGAAACAAAATACGAAGAAAAATATAAACCTATATTCACTAAGTCGGATCTAATAAAATCAATTATACTTTCCGACATAATTAAACCAAAATATTTTTGAAATGAATGAAATAATTCAGAACATTGTTTTTGATTTAGGCGGTGTAATAATCGACGTTGATATTGATAAATCGATAAATTTATTTTATGCTTATGGCTTTAATAATATAAGAGAAGAATTAGCTACCAATTCTGAATTGAAATTTATTATAGAAAATTATGAATTAGGGTTAATAAGTGAAGAGCTATTCTTGAATTTTATGAGATCTAAATGTAGTAAAAATCCAACTTTAGCCCAAGTACAAAACGCATGGAATTCGATGATAAAACCTATTAAAAAAGAGATTTTTAATTTATTAGTAAAATTAAAAGAAAAGTACAATTTATATGTACTGAGTAATACAAACTCATTACATTATAAAGTATATTCAAAAGATTTTATAGATAATCTTAACGTAAATTTTAAGGAATTTTTTAACCAATGTTTTTTATCGTTCGAAATAAACTTACGAAAGCCCGATTTGAAAATATTTCAATATGTAATCGAAAAAGCTAAAATAAATTCTTTCGAAACTTTATTTGTTGATGATATAGACAAAAATATTGAAACTGCAAAACAAGCTGGATTCAAGACTCTTCTTATTAAAAAAGATTTAATTTCTGAACTTGAAGATTATTTTGGAGTAGAATATCGTTTAGGTACTTTTACCGAAAAGAAATGAGAAAAAATAGCTTTTTTACCTTTAAGAACTTTATATTAATACTTGCTTTCTCTTTTATTTTGTATGGAAATACAGTAACTCACTCATATAACCTAGATGACTATTTTGTTATAAGAGAGAACAAACAAGTATTGAAAGGCATCTCGGCTATACCACAAATATTTTCTTCGAACTACTTCGAAAATTCGCAAGTTAAATTTGGTTATCGTCCTGTTACAAAGGCAATATTTGCACTTGAAGTTAGTATTTTTGGTAATAATGTTGCTGTTCATCATTTTTTCAATGTTTTTTACTATGCCTTGCTTTGCTTTTTAATGCTTATTTTGTTGAGCAAAATATTTGTGGGCTACGCTAAACTTTATATATGGGCAATTCTTATATTTTGGATGTTTCATCCAATTCATACTGAAGTTGTTAATAGCTTAAAAAATAGAGAAGAAATTATTTATATTATTTTTTCAATTATTTCTATTCTTAACTTTATCAAATATCTTGATAAAGATAAAATATTAAACTTGGTTTTAGGTTTATTTTTCTTTATTTTATCTTATCTTACAAAAGAAAGTGCAATATCTTTTTCATTATCCTTACCATTAATACTTACATTTATAGTTCTTAACGAGAAAAAAGTTTCGTTTAAAATTACTACTTTTAGATATGAGCTTTTAGAGATTCTTAAAAATAAATATATTTTTAAAATATTAATAATTTCATTGTCTGTACTAATCTTAACTTATGCATTGTATAAGCTTCCAAAAATATTGTTCCCAATTGAAAAAATAGATTTGCTGGAATTTGAAAACCCTTTACATACTAATCCGAGTATAACATTGAAACTATCGCTTGTTATGTATTCTCTTATTTTTTATTTAAAAATGTTTGTTTTTCCTTATCCTTTGCTTTTTTATTACGGGTTATATAAAGTTCCAAAATTACATTTTACAGATTTTATAATTGTTGTGTCGATTTTTATAAATGCATTTATTTTATTTTTGTGCATTCGATATTGGAAAAAGTATAAGGAATCTGTTTTTGGAATATTACTTTTTTATTTAATGATTTTTCCTTTTATTAATTACTTAATACCAATAAATGGGATTGTTGCAGAACGTTTTTTAAATGCTCCTTCTTTAGGCTTGTCTATTGCTTTTGTTAGTTTATTAATGAAAAAATCGAATTTATTGAATAATAATTCTATCAAAAAAATAAAAAACTCATTAAAGTTTATTTATATTTTTGTTATTCTAATTTTTACCATTATTACATGGAATAGAAATAAACATTGGAAAGATGAAATAACCTTGTATTCTCACGATATAAATTATTTAGAAAATTCAGTTAAAGCAAACGATATTTTAGCTCAAGTAATTATGGACAGGGTAGTAAAAAATGCCAACGCGAATAAAACAACACCTTTTTTAAAAGAGTCGTTAGACAGTGCGATAAGATACTGGAAGCAGTCGCTAAAACTTTATCCTTTCAATGCTAAAGCTTATAATAACATAGCAAATATCTACTTAAATTTTTATAAGAATATAGATTCTACTTTATTTTATCTTAATAAAGGTTATGAAATAAATCCAAAGTCTTTTCATATTAATTTTAATATCGGGTATTGCTATGAAATTCTAAAAAAAGACTCTATTGCTATAAAATATTATAAAAAAGCATTAAAAATAGATAGTATTAACTACTTAGCATGGATATATACAATTAACACATATTTTAGACTAAATTGGAACGACTCTGCTTTTTTATATGCAAAAAAAATGTTAGAAAAATATCCTGAATCAGACTTTCCATATTCAAGTATTGGTTATTATTATTTTTTAAAAAACGACACATTAACTGCTTTACAATATTGGGAAAAATCCTTTAAAATTAATCCTAACAATCAGCAAAGAGCATTGAGCTTATATAAATATTTCTTAAAAAAAGGCGATTCAGTTAAAGCTAACTATTATTATAAGTTTGTTACTGGAAGATAAAACTTTTTAAGCTAATAAGAACTTTTAAAAGTTACTTTTTTTACCTAATTTTACCACAAAATATTTTTCTATGAAGGCTTTAAATTTTTTGATTTTAATTTTGTTATATCCTTTTTTACTAATAGGGCAAAGGGTTGATAAATATGCTCAAGATGGAGTAATTTATTTCAAGTTTAAGGATAATGTTCCTTTGATTTATAAAACAAAAGCAGGAAAAATTTCAGTCGACAAAATACCTGTATTAGACAAGATTAAGGAAAAATATGGTATAAAATCTGTTGCAAATACTTTTTGGCAAGCAACAGATTCTAGGCTTCATAGAATTTTCAGAGTAGAATTTGATAGCATATACAAAGTAGAGCTATTAATAAAAGAACTTTCAGAAAACGATGAAATACAATATGCCGAAAAAGCACCATATTTTAGAATATCTTTTACCCCAAACGATTATTCTTCAGATGCTGGTAGAGTATGGCATTTAGAGAAAATTAAGGCTAAGCAAGCTTGGGATATAACGCAGGGAAATCCAAACATTAAAGTGGCAATAATTGATAATGCGATAGATATTTCACATCCTGAGCTTTCGGGTAAAGTAGCCGAGGCAATTGACCTTGCCGATGGTGACAATGATCCTAGGCCACCAGAAAATACAACAATTTGGTCGCATGGTACCCACACTGCTGGCCTTGCTGTTGCTGCTACTAATAATGGATCGGGTATTGCGTCAATTGGATTTAATTGCAAGTTGATTGCAATTAAAGCAGGTCGTAATGCCGATGGGGGGCAAGGTGTTACAGCTATGTACGAAGGAGTTATATGGGCTGCCGATCATGGAGCTCATGTTATTAATATGTCGTTTGGTGGACCTAATTATTTTGAAACAATGCAAATGATTATCGATTATGCTTACAATAAAGGGTGTGTATTGGTTGCTGCTGCAGGTAACAACGGCGATGGTAGCGAAGATCCTAATAATATTAATTACGTGGGTTACCCCGCTGCATGTAATCATGTAATAGCAGTTGGCGCTACAAATGGCAACGATGTTGCAGCTTCGTTTTCTCAATATGGCACATGGATCGATGTTATGGCTCCAGGTGGTTATCAAAACGATGGTGGTATTGCCGACATAGTATTAAACAGAGGAGTGTACAGCACTATGGCAGGAAATTCGTATGGAAAAATGGTTGGCACATCGATGGCAGCTCCAATTACTGCAGGATTATGTGCTCTTATGAAATCTGTTAATCCTAATTTAACGCCCGATAAATTAACTCAATACTTAAAAGCTACATGCGACAATATCGATAACTTACAAGATGCAGCACACCAGGGTAAAGTTGGAGCAGGTAGAATAAACGCATTTAAAGCAGTTAAAATGGCACAGGATAGCATAAGCTCAATAGTTGCAAATTTTACATGTTCCGGCAATTTTATTGTTGCAGGTGGTCATGTCAATTTCACTGATCTTTCGGTAGGGAATATTACTAGTTGGAATTGGTCTTTCCCTGGTGGAAGTCCGTCGTCTTCTAATTCTCAAAATCCTCAAAATATCACTTACAATACTCCAGGTTCGTATGATGTGATTTTAACAGTGTCTGATGGCATTAATACTAGTACCGAAATTAAACCAAATTTTATTACCGTGTTACCACATTCGCAATCTGCATGGATAGAACAAGCAAGTGGTTTTAGCACTATGTATCGAGGTGTTTATTCTATATCTATTGTAAACGAAAATGTGGCATGGGCAACTGCTGTCGATGGAACCACAGGAAGCCCAGTTAATGAATTTACCAGAACAACAAATGGGGGCGATTTGTGGGTTGCTGGCAATATTCCTGCTCCTTCAACTTTAGCTCCTGCTCATATATGTGCAATTAGCGATCAGAAAGCATGGGTAGCAATGTATCCAAAAAACGGAGGGGGTGGGAAAATTTACTATACCCAAGATGGTGGCCAAACTTGGAATATTCAGAATTCTTCGACTATGTTTTCAAATTCTGCAAGTTTTCTTAATGTTGTACACTTTTGGAATGAAAACGAAGGTTTTTGTATGGGTGACCCTGTAAATAATGTTTTTGAGATATATTACACTACCGACGGGGGCAATACGTGGGTGCCCGTAACAAACTTACCATCTCCTCTATCTGGTGAATATGGTTATACTGGTGTTTACGATGTATATAACAATACCGTTTGGTTTGGTACTAATAAAGGTAGAATATTTAAAAGCACAGACAAAGGTCATACATGGCAAGTATATACAACTGGCTTGACAGATATTGCTAAAGTTACTTTCAATGACGAAACAAATGGAATAGTTCAACAAATTGTTTATAATAATTCTAGTGGTGCTATTACTTCTTTGACCATGAAAGTAACTCACGATGGAGGCCAAACTTGGACAACAGTTACTCCATCAGGCCCTTTCTGGAAATCCGATATTTGCGCTGTACCAGGTGTGCCAGGTAAATATTTTTCTGTTGGTACAAATGGCGCTGCTTCTGGTTCAGCTACTTATGGTAGCTCTTATTCTTTAGATTATGGAGCAACATGGAATCCAATTGATTCGGGTGTTCAATATATCTCAGTAGAATTTTTAAATAATAATGTAGGTTGGGCTGGGGGGTTCTGTTTAAATTCAACCACAAGTGGTATTTTTAAATGGGATAGTGGTTCTAATGTTTTATTTAACAACAAGAATTCTGAAATACGTATATTTCCTAATCCAGTTAATAATTATCTTAAAATTGAAGCAGAAAATAATATAAAGAAAATTGAGGTTTATAATTATGTGGGAAAAATTTTATATGATTATCAAATTAATGAAGAAAAAGCAATCTTAAATTTAAGTAAGTTAAGTTCTGGCTTTTATTTCGTTAAAATTATAGATGCAAATGGTTTTTGTAAAACAGTTAGTTTTATTAAAAATTAAAAAATAATAGGTAAATTTTTTTAAGTAATTAATAATTATAGTTAAATTATCATTATTTTTTTAAGCAATGTAAATAAAGTTTAGCTAAGAAATTAAGAAATTAAAAAGTAAATTATTAAACAAGTATATACAGTTTCTTGATAAAAATTTTAAAGGTGTTTAATTCTTTTATTTCATAATAATTGTAAAGAGAACTAAAATTTTTTATAATTAAAGATTAATGTAAATTTTAATTTTCTAAAATAAAATTCAAAAACTTGGTATTTTTTTAATTTGTTACAAACAAAAAAATTATTCATTAATATCTCAATTTTAACATATATTTGATTAGAGATTACTTTTGGGGCTTATTAAATTCTAACTCACTTCAACAATTTGCAAACACTAATCTACGGTTATATTTAGTGTATTAAAAGATTCGCTATGCCTTAGCTTTTGTAAAATTGTAAATATCAAAAACTCATTTGCAAACTCTGTTTTTACTTTACTTACTTAAAAATATACTTTCATTTAAAACGCTTAATAAAAAAATTATTATCTACGATTATTAATTAACCTATTGAAAAAATTTTATGCAAAAGTTTTATATTGTACAATGGTGTTTACGTATGAAAAAAATTTATGTAAAAAGACTTTTTTTTTTAAAAAAAATAATTTTAATTTTGCATAATCTTTAAATCTTACTAAATTGGCCAGTGTTTTAAAATACGCTTCGAGAGTGCTTTTTAAAAGTATGTATACGTGTATTCCTTGTGTGGTAGGAATTTTGATAGGTATACCTTCGGAAATCCGCATGGTTGTGGAGAGAGAGAGGACTTTCTTGCCATTTAAAAAACTCGGAAAAAATATTAAACACCTCGCGAGGGGTGTGGTATTTATTACCTTTTCTTTTTGTTTTACAGATTTGTATTGTTTACAAAAATTTTATTGGCTTAAGAACTTACCAAAAAATTTAATTACCAATGGAGAGTAAAAAAATACAAAAAATGCTTATTACTGCTGATGGGAGTGTAAAGGTTGTTGATATAAGTGAAGTGGAGTATTTGGAGTCGGATGGATGTTACAGCGATATACATTTGGTGGGTGGAGAGGGGTACAAGACGAGCAAGACAATAGGGTATTACGAAAAGGTATTGAGCAAATATGGTTTTATGCGAGTACACAACAAGTATTTAGTGAATATGCAATTAGTAAGCGAGCTAAAATGAGGTAAGGGTTTAAAGCTAAAGATGCAAAGTGGCAGCGAGTTGCCAGTAACGAGGTATAATAAAAGAGTAATAATGAGATTGTATGTTCATTAAGGAAGATAAAAAAGAAAAGATGATTAAACCATATAAAAAAAAGGATGTACTATGAAAAACGTTTTTTTAGTTTTAGCAACAGGATTAATTTTAGGTGTAGTATTACCTGAGAGTAATTTACCTACTAAAATTAATGCACACATAAGCATATCGCTGAGTGGCACAGATCCTGACAATTCGGCTATGCTGGACATACAGGCGACTGACAAAGGATTGTTAATACCGCGCATGACAACAGCCCAACGTAATGCGATAAGTAATCCGGCAAATTCGCTTTTAATATACAACACAAGCACTGAATGTTTTGAGGCATATAATGCAACAACTTCCACATGGGTTCAGATAGCATGTATAGGTTGTCAGTTACCGGGTGGTTTTAGTGCAAGCAGTGCCACCAACGTTCAGCCGACGAGTTTTACTGCGAATTGGACGGCGAGCGGTGGGGCTACGGGTTATTATTTAGATGTAGCCACATGTAGTGGTTTTACGGGGTGTTACGTAAGTGGATATCAGAATTTGAATGTGGGCAATGTAACGAGTTATGCTGTAACGGGCTTAGTGTGCAACACGACGTATTATTATCGTGTGCGTGCATATAACAGTTGTGGTACGAGTGCCAATAGCAATACGATAACGACGGAAACTTTGTTTTGTACTACTGCTTGTGGCAGTCAGGTATTTATGATCGCGAATATGGATGTTGGTGTGATGGTAAATGATGCTGCCGAACAAAATAACGATAGTCAGGTAGAGAAATATTGTTATAATAACGTGGCATCGAATTGTGGTACGTATGGTGGGTTATATCAATGGGCCGAGGCTATTCAAGCTCCTTACAGTGAAAACAGTAGTGGTTATACAGGTATTTGG
>JAOAFV010000059.1 GCA_026416095.1 Bacteroidales bacterium
TAAACAAGCATTAGGTAATGAAAAATATTTGGAGTATTTAACTAAATATCCCGATTCTATTGAATATTATAAATTTTTTGTTGAAAACGGATTTAGAATTTCAAAAAAAGAGTATGTTTCAGAAGAAAAATTAACAAATGCTCAAAAAATTTCAATTCCGCAAGAATGGATTGAAAATAATAATAATATTAATTTTGAGAAGTTTAATATTCTAATGCTTAGATTACAGCAAAATGAGAACGAGGAAAAGTACTTTTTAATTAAAAATACAGATTTAGTATTAATTTTGAAATCGAAAACTGATAATGAAAAAAAATTTAAAGCTAAAAAATAAAATATGAAATTTTTTATTTTCATAATAACGTTATTTTTAATAGAACAATATATTACCGGACAAAATCAGAACATTCTTTTAAATGCATCGACTCATAATACATCGGGGCAATATTGTGGGTTTTGGTTTTTTGATAATGGTGGGGCTTCTGCTAATTATGCAAATAACATAGATTATTGGATAACTTTTTTAGGAGGGGCTGCACCAAATACACACGTTCGCTTAAATTTTGCTCAATTCGACATTAAGCCCGATGATACTCTTTACATTTACGATGGACCAAATATTTCGTCGCCTCTATTAAGCAAACATAATAATAATTACAATCCTTTAACTGGCTCGAATACACTTGTTATGGCAACTCTGAATAATGCATCAGGAGCATTAACAGTACGGTTTAAATCTAATTCCTCTAATAATGCAGCTGGATGGAAAGCAACAGTAATTTGTGCACAAGCTTGTCAACAAATAACTCCACAAATAAACTTTTCTTTAACCCAACCAACACCTCACCAAGAGAGCGATGGTTATTATTATATCGATATTTGTGCTGGACAAACAATAACTTTTGCCGCTTTAGGAGGAGGCCCCTCAGTATTTCCTCAAAACGATATGTTTTATCATCAAGATTCGACTAATTGTACATTTCACTGGAATTTTGGTGATAACACTACAGCAACTGGACAGATAGTTACTCATACCTATTCTGCTATTAGTGGTTATAATGTGTATTTATCTATTACCGACAATAACGGTTGTGTTAGTACTCAACAATTTCATATAAGAGTAAGAATATCAGGCGAACATATTGTTACGGTAAATCCTCCCCCGCCAATGTGTACAGGCGATACAATAATGCTTAATGCATGGAACGATCCAAATTCAATTGTTGTTACTACTTCAAGTTTAGCAACAATTGAAACAGAAATGTTTAATCAGCTTACTCATATTCCAGATGGTCCTAATTGTCCAACTCAATGTTATGGCACACCTGTTACTTTTAATTCTTTTCCCGCAGGTGCCACAATCCAATCGGCCCAAGATATTGCTTCTATATGTATAAATATGGAACATTCTTTTGCTGGAGATTTATCGTTTAGAATTATATGTCCAAATGGACAAAGTGTAATATTAGATAGTTATGATAACAGTGGAAGTGCATATTTAGGACAAGCTCTTGATAGTGACCCTTGTGAAAATAACTGTAGTACGACTCCCACTGGGTGTTCGCAAGGGACACCGTGGACTTATTGCTGGAGTTCCATTTATCCGCAACAAGGATTACTGAATAATTTAGATGGAGGCACAAGTCCTGTACCTGCCACAGATTTAGTTAATAATACTGGTTATCTTACTCCTGAACAGCCTTTATCTGGCTTGATTGGTTGTCCGTTAAATGGTACTTGGAGTATAGAAATTTGCGATAACTGGGGGATCGACGATGGGTGGGTTTTCTGGTGGAGCTTAACACTGCAAAACCAAAATTTAACAACAGGGTGGTCGTATTCTGTACCTGTTGATTACGTCGTGTGGAATAGTAATGGTGGTACTATTGGTTATATCAATGATACTACCGCATATTTTACAACAACACAACCAGGTACTTATCCTATAAATGTTATTGTTTACGATGTTTTTGGTTGTTCCCATAGCGCTAACTTTAATGTAAGCGTTGGTGGCGTTACTCCTCCAATACTTGGTCCTGATGTATCTATTTGTAGTGGTCAGTCGGTAAATTTATCTGCTCAAGGCGGAAATTCTTACCAATGGAATACAGGACAAACTACTCAAACCATAACTGTATCGCCAAATCAAACAACTGCATATATAGTAACAGTAACAGCAGCTAATAATTGCACGTTGTCTGATACAGTTGTTGTAAATGTTATTGCTGTTCCATCGCCTACAGCTGGGCCTGATGCTTCAGTTTGTTCTCATTCTTACACAATGCAAGCACAGGCAACAGTAGGTGTAGGACAATGGTCTTATACTGGACCTGGTACAGCAACATTTTCTAATATTAATAATCCTTTATCGCAAGTTAGTGTTACTGCCGATGGAACTTATACTTTTGTATGGACCGAAAATAACAATGGTTGCATAGGGAAAGATACTATGCAAATTACTTTTACCACAATGCCCACTGCTAATGCAGGAACAGATATTACATTATGTCAATTATCAACCAATTTGAATGCAATTCCAAGTGTTGGTACAGGTACATGGACGCAGATATCGGGCCCTGGTACTATTTCTTTTTCAAATGCTAATGATCCTAATACACAAATAGTAGCATCTACTCAAGGAACTTACGTTTTACAATGGACCGAAAACAATGGAGGGAATAATTGTGTTAGTTCCGATCAAGTAACTGTTAATTTATGGAACCAGCCAGTAGCCAATGCTGGAGTTCTTGATTCAGTGTGTTCTCTTACATATAATTTAAATGCACAGCCTTCGGTAGGACAGGGAACGTGGTCGTTTTTGTCGGGCCCAGGTTTAGCTTCTTTTTCTAATCCTAACTCACCGGTATCTTCTGTTAATGTTACCGCTTATGGTACCTACAATTTTATATGGACCGAAAATAATAATAACTGTATTTCTTCCGATACTGTTTCTATTATTTTTAACTATATTCCAACATCTACTTTCACTATTTCTGAGATTAATTGCTTTGGCGATACTGCTACTATTACATTTACAGGAATGAGCGACAACTTTGCAACATATAATTGGAATTTTGGGCAGGCAAATGTTATAAGTGGTAGTGGAGCAGGCCCTTATCAGATTACATTTAACAGTGCTGGTCAATTTCCTATATCGTTAACAGTTTCTCAGCATGGTTGTGTTTCTAATCCAACAATTCAAATGGCTACAAATCCTCCCAAATTATCAATACAATTATCGAAACAAGATGTAAGTTGTTTTGGTGCAATGGACGGAAAAGTTTATACAGCCGTTTCAGGAGGAACACTTCCATATAGCTTTTTGTGGTCTAATGGAATGCATAGCTCATTTATTGCTAATGCAAGCGGAGGAATCTATTCTGTAACTGTAACTGATGCCAAAGGATGTAAGGATTCTGCTTCGGTTTATATTAATGAACCACCAAAATTATTTATAGATATACCAGATACTATTTTAGCATGTAAAGATTCTGTAATTCAATTATCAGCTTCTGTCACCGGCGGAACATATCCATATTCTTTGATATGGAATACAGGCCAACATTCGCAAACCATTAATGTTTCTCCACAGGTTTCTACTATGTATAGCGTTTCAGTGTATGATGCTAATAACTGCATGGCGTACGATAATACCTTTGTGATTATATACCCTCCTCTTCAATTAAGCTATACAACGACAAACGATTCCATTTGCCCCGGAACATTATTTACAATATATCCTTCGGCTAGCGGTGGAAATGGAGGACCATATACATTTTATCTTAATCAACAAATTCAATCAAATATTCCTATACACTTGTATCCTAATTATAGTCAGTCGTATCAGTTAACAGTAAAAGATGGTTGTAATTATACGGCAACAGTATATGTTCCTGTTTTTATTTATCCTATGCCTCCAATAAGTCCTACATCCGATGTTGTTGCTGGTTGTGCACCATTGACTGTTTCATTTAACGATGGAAGTCCAGACGAAGGTCAGTCATATTTCTGGCAGTTTGGAGATGGTGAAGGTGCCTATATAAGAAATCCTGTTCATGAATATAAAGAACCAGGTGTTTATACTGTTACACTTACTGTGACTAACATTTATAACTGTAAAGTTACCAATGTATATCCTAATTGGATTCATGTTTACCCAAATCCTGTTGCAAGATTTATAGCAAGCCCCGAAAGAGCAAATATTATTAAGCCTGAAATTATGTTTATAAATTATTCTTCACTTGCCGATAGTGTACGATGGTTTTTTGGAGACGGAGATAGTTCAAATATATATCATCCCTATCATATTTATAACGCAGTACCTGGCGAATATACTGTTACCTTAATTGTTTATACCGATAAAGGTTGTGTAGATACTGCTAAATATAAAGTCTATATTGATGAAGTATATACTTTCTATGCTCCAACTGCATTTAGCCCTAATAACGATTTAATAAACGATTATTTTAAAGTTTTTGCTACGGGTATAGATTATAATACCTTCAAATTGCAGATTTTTGATAGATGGGGTAACATAATTTGGGAAAGTAATGATATAAACAAAGAGTGGGATGGAAAAAATAAACATGGCGAAATGTTACCCGTAGGATCTTATAATTGGAAAGCAACTTTTCGCGATTACAATAATAACTTTCATATAGAAACTGGTTCAGTAACAATTATCAGATAGAAAAAATTAAACTAGTTTTTTTATTCGCCAATCATTTTCTTAGGATTAACCCATTCATTAAATTGTTCGTTTGTAACAAGACCAAGCTCAATTGCAGCCTGACGTAGTGTTTTACCTTCCTTATGAGCTTTCTTAGCGATCTTTGCAGCATTCTCGTATCCAATGTAAGGATTTAATGAAGTAACAAGCATAAGAGAATTTTCCATATGTTCATTTATCTTCTGAATATTTGGTTCGATACCAATAGCACAGTTATCATTAAACGAATCACAAGCTTCGGCAAGTAATTTCAGTGAACGTAAAACATTGTGTATAATTAATGGTTTGTAGACATTTAATTCAAAGAAACCATTAGAGTCGCCAAGTGTAACTGCCACATCATTGGCAATAACTTGCATACATACCATTGTTAGCGATTCTATTTGAGTAGGATTAACTTTACCTGGCATAATAGAGCTTCCTGGTTCATTTTCAGGAATAAATAATTCTCCAATACCACTTCTTGGACCTGAAGCCATTATTCTAATATCATTAGCAATTTTGTTTAAACCAACTGCTGTCATTTTTAAAGCTCCACTTAATTCAACAAGGGCATTATGAGACGATAAAGCTTCAAATTTATTTGGGGCTGTTTCGAAAGGAAATCCAGTTAATTCGGCAATTATTTTGGCCACAAGTTCCGAAAACCCTTTGGGTGCATTCAGCCCTGTGCCTACTGCAGTACCACCTAATGCTAATTTTCTAACATTTTCTAGCGATTTTTCAATTGCATTTATGCAATTTTTTAATATTTGGCAATAACCCGAAAATTCCTGGCCAAGAGTAAGAGGTGTTGCATCCATCCAATGTGTCCTTCCTATCTTTATTATTTCCTTAAAACTTTCGGTTTTATTTTCAAGTGTGGCAAGTAAACGTCTTAATGCTGGAAGAGTTTTCTTTATACATACACTATAAGCAGCAATATGCATAGCAGTTGGAAAAGTATCGTTAGAGCTTTGCGATTTATTTACATCGTCGTTTGGATGAAGATAAGGTTTACCTTCTCCTAATTTTTTGCCTTGTAAAACATGAGCCCTGTTGGAAATAACTTCATTCAGATTCATATTAGTTTGAGTTCCGCTTCCTGTTTGCCAAATCACAAGAGGAAATTGGTCGTCTAGTTTACCTTCAAGTATTTCGTCGCATACTTTTACTATTAAATCTTTTTTATCTTCAGGTAGCTTTCCTAATTGATAATTCGCAATGGCAGAAGCTTTTTTAACTATTGCCATCGCATAGATTATTTCTTTTGGCATTTTTTCATTTTCAAACTTAAAATTATTAATTGACCGTTGAGTTTGTGCTCCCCAATATACATCGGCAGGAACTTCTACTTGCCCCATTGTGTCGTATTCTATTCTTGTTGCCATACTTAAAGATTTTTTTTCAAATATATATGCTAATTTCAAATAATAAGTATGTTGTTTAACAAATTAAAAGTAATTATAAAATAATTTTTAAAAAGATTTTATTTTATAATTTAGAAAAAGATTTATTTCTATTGCTATTTATATTTAAAAATGCACATATAAACTAAAAAATTTTCTTATAAACATCGATCATCTTTTGTATTTACATGAATAATTGCTGTTTAATATTGTAAATAATACTAAGTCAAGAAAGTTAAAATTTTTTATTTACCACATTTATTAAAAATTTGAGTTAGTTAAGTTTGGTAACAACTTGTTTGAATTTTAAAAAAATTTTTTTCATAAAATTTGTATTTTAAGTTTTTAATATATATATTTGCAAGAAATTTTAAGGCCCGTTCGTCTAGCGGCTAGGACGCAAGATTTTCATTCTTGAAACAGGGGTTCGATTCCCCTACGGGCTACTAAGAAGGTAAAAACTGTATAATGGCACATCATAAGTCGGCAAAAAAAAGAATTCGTCAGAATGAAAAAAGACGATTATATAATCGTTATTATAAAAAAACAGCAAAGACATTAATAAAAAAGTTGAAATCTATAAAAGAAAAACAAAAAGCAAACGAAATGCTTCCGTCATTATATAGCTTTATTGACAAAATTGCAAAAAAAGGTGTTATACATAAAAATAAAGCAGCAAATCTTAAATCAAATATAACGAAGTATGTAAATTCGTTATCTTAACAATTTTCAATGACAAAAAACTCATACGGCAGTTCCATAAAAAAGTGGAACGAAAACGATAGACCAAGAGAAAGATTGTTAAAATTAGGACCTTCGGCATTAAGTAATTTTGAGCTTCTGGCAATACTCATTAGAACAGGTTCAGGAAACCATAAAAGCGCAATAGATTTAGCAAAGGAAATTCTAAATAACTTTGACAACGATTTAAATAAACTTGCAGAGCTTGATTACAATCAATTAAGATCTATAAAAGGCATAGGTTCAGCAAAAGCAGCTTCTATAATTGCAGCTTTTGAATTATGCCGACGTAGACTACAAGAAAACAAGTTGCAAAAACAAGAATTTCTTAACAGTCATCAGGTGTTTGATTACATTATTCACAGATTAAGAGATTATACAATAGAAAAAGTTATTTTGTTAACTGTTAATAATAAAAATACGCTTATCAAAGAACATGAAATTAGTTGCGGCGGACAATCTTTCAGTGTTATAGATATTCGCGAAATTATCAGGAAAGCCTTGTACGATAAAGCAACGGGAATAATATTAATTCATAATCATCCAAGCGATAATATTACTCCAAGCCATAATGATATTGAAATAACTAAAAAGTTGAAAGAAGCATGTAATTTTGTTGATATAAGGTTCTTGGATCATTTAATTATAGGTAAGAATACCGATAAATACTTCAGCTTTGCTGATGAAAATCTTTTATGATTTTAATTTACTCTAATAAGATTACTACAAGATTAGTGTACGTATTGGATTTTATTTTTATTCATAACTTAAACATTAATTATAAAATAATTACAAATGAATGTGATTTTAATCTTTTTAATGGAATAAAAATTAACTACGATAGGGTACCTAAAAAAAATTGCTTAAATATTATTCCTGAAAATATTTTATTCGAAGACAATATAACCGAGTTCACTCCTAATTATGTTAAAGATAATTTTTGGAAAATAATATTATTCAATTACACAAAAGAGCAGGAAATACCATTTGATATATTTGCTTCTGTTTTTTGGTTAATATCAAGATATGAAGAATATAACTATACAAACTATGATGAACACGGCAGATTTAAGTATATAAACTCATTACTTTACAAAGCTAACGTTTTAAATGTGCCTTTAGTTGATATTTGGTTAAATAATTTAAAGAAAATTATAGAGCTAAAATTTAATGTTAAAATAGAGAATAATAAAAAGTTTAAATTTATTTCTACTTTAGATATTGATAACCTTTATGCTTTTAAAGGTAAAAACTTTATTAGAATAATTGGTACATGTTTCAAATATTTTTATAAAGATAAAATTAATTTTTTCAAGGAGTATTTAAAGTATTTAAAGAGTAAAAAAGATCCTTTCGATTTGTACAACGAAATATTAAACCTACATTATACAGTTAAAATTGTACCAATCTTTTTTGTATTAACCATAACAAAAAAAACAAAATACGACAGAAATATTACATGTACCAACAAATATTTTATTGAAAAAATTAAAGAAATTGCAGAAAAAGCAGAAATTGCTTTGCATTCTTCATATTATTCTTGTAAAGACAATAAATTAATAAGTGAAAAAGAAAGTATTGAAAATATAATAAAAACAAAAGTTACAAAAAACAGATTTCATTATTTAAAATTTAAACTTCCCGATTCGTACGAAGAATTAATTCAATGTGGAATTAACGAAGATTTTTCTATGGGATACTCAAACATCGATGGCTTCAGGGCAGGTACTTGTACACCTTTTTATTTTTTTAATCTAAAAAAAAATAAACCGTCGTCTTTACTGGTACATCCATTTGTATTTATGGATAGATTTTTAATTAATTACTTTAACAAAGAAGAAAGAATTTTTTCTCTTGCTAACTATTATCTTAATTGTACTAAAAAGTATAATGGAGAATTTGTTTTATTATGGCACAATCAAACATTAAACACTATAAAAAATATTAATTATTTTAACACATATAAAAATATTTTACTAAATGCATATAAATTTTCTTGAGAATCACCAAATAGATAAAAGTAAATGGGATTTTAATTTATCGCTTTGCCCCGATAAAGATATTTATGGATGTGCATGGTATCTTGATATTATTTGCCCTAATTGGAAGGCTATTGTTTTAAACGATTATGATATATTTTTCCCTGTTTTTGAGAAAAAAAAATTCTTTTTAAAATACTTATTACAACCAGTTTTTGTTCAACAAATAAGTATTTATTCAAAAAATGAAGTTGCAAGTAAAATAATCAACGATATATTTGATTTGCTTCAGAGAAAATATCTTTTTATTTACTTGCACATAAGAAATAATATTGTAAACAAGGTAAACACAGAAAATGTTTATCTAAAAGAAAGAGCAAACTATGTAATTGATCTAAATAATGATTATAGTAAAGTTTATAGAAATTATAATGAAAATACTAAAAGAAACATAAAAAAGGCTGAAAAAAATAGTATTGTTATTAAAATTAATAGTGAAAATCCAGAGGCTTTGTTGAAATTTTGGAAAAAATACCTTCAAGAGAAAGTTGCTTTAAAAAATTATTATTATAATCGCATTTATTTATTGTTAAAAAAAGGAATTGAAAAATCGTCGGTAATGAATTATGTTGCATATAATGAGGAAGGAAAAATTATTGCTTTTTCCAGTTTTTTTTATGAATTTAACAAAGTATATTACTTATTTGCCTGCAGCAATGATGAAGGTAAAGAAAAAAGAGCAATGTTTAAAATAATAGATTCTTTTTTAAAAAATAATAGTGGTAAAAATTTACTTTTGAGCTTCGAGGGCTCTGTAATAGAAAACATAGCTCGATTTTTTAAAGGCTTTGGTGCTGTAAATGAAGTTTATTTTAGTTATTTTTGGACAAAATTTTCTTTATTAAAAAATATAATAAAGCAATGAATATAATTAACTTAGGAATAGAAAATTCCATACTAAACGAATATATTTATGAATTAAGAAATAAAGATATTCAAAAAGATAGCATGAGGTTCCGAAAAAACTTGGAAAGAATTGGAGAAATATTTGGTTACGAAATAAGCAAACTTCTAAGGTATAAAACTTCAGAAGTTACAACACCTCTTGGAATAGCAAAGGTAAATATTCTTATTAAACAGCCTGTTCTTGCAACAATTTTGAGAGCAGGGTTACCTCTTCACCAGGGTTTGTTAAATGTTTTTGATAAAGCCGACAATTCTTTTATAAGTGCATACAGGAAATACGACAAAGATGGTAAATTTGAAATTGCTATTGAATATCTTTCCTGTCCTAATCTAAACGATAGAGTATTAATTTTGTCCGATCCAATGCTTGCTACGGGTTCTTCTATGTTTCTTGCTTATACTAACCTTTTGAATAATGGAAAACCAGAACATACACATTTAGTAACAGTTATTGCAAGTAAATATGGTATTTCTCATTTAAAGAAAAATATTCCAGAAAAAAATGTAACATTGTGGGTTGCTGCCATAGATGAAGAACTTACAGCAAAAGCTTATATTGTACCAGGATTAGGCGATGCTGGAGATCTAGCTTATGGAAGTAAAAACCATGATTAAATAAAATATTTTTATTAACTTTGTAAAAACTTTTAACAATGAAATTAACCGTTAAAGAAGTTGCAGAGCTTCTTAAAGGAGAAATTATAGGTGATGAAAATATAGAACTTACTTCTGTATCAAGAATAGAGCAGGGAAAAGAAGGTTCAATAACTTTTTTGGGAAATGCTCAATACGAAAAGTATATATATACTACTAAAGCCGATGCAGTAATTATTAACAGAGACTTGATTCCAAAAGAAAAAGTTAGGCCAACTTTAATTGTAGTTGATAATGCTTATCGTTCATTTGCTTCTTTATTAGAACTATGCGAATATAAACAAGTTTTTCCAGAAGGAATAGAATATCCGTGTTATATAAGTCCGGGAGTACAACTAGGTAAAAACATTTATATAGGAGCATTTACTTATATTGCTAAAGGTGTACAAATTGGAAACAACACAAAAATTTTTCCAAATGTTTATATTGGCGAAAATGTTAAAATAGGTTCAAATACTATTGTATATTCAGGTGTAAGAATTTATAAAGATTGCATTATAGGTGATAATTGTATAATTCATTCTAATAGTGTTATTGGATCTGATGGTTTTGGTTTTACATTTGATGGCGAAGTAAATAAAAAAATTCCACAAATAGGAAACGTAATTATAGAAGATAATGTAGAAATTGGAGCTAATACTACCATAGATAGAGCCACTATTGGAAGTACAATAATTCATAAGGGAGTGAAGCTCGATAATCTAATACAAGTTGCTCATAATGTTGAGATTGGCGAAAACACTGTTATTGCTTCTCAAACAGGTATTTCTGGGTCTACTAAAATTGGTAAGGGATGTATGATTGGTGGTCAAGTAGGAATTGCAGGTCATCTTTATATTGCCGATAAAGCCAAAATTGCTGCTCAATCGGGTATTGGCTCAAGTATAACAGAAGAAGGCGAAATAATACAAGGTTCTCCTGCATTTAATAAAATTCAATACCAAAAATCGTACATACTATTCAAACACTTACCTGAATTCATCGAGAAATTAGAAAGACTTGAAAAAGAAGTGGAATTATTAAAAAATAAAAAATAAAAAGTAATTTTTATTAAACAAAATAATGTTGATAAATAATAATAATGCATTATTTTAGTTATAACTATATGTAGTATTTTTAAAAAAAATTTTTATTATGGTCTTACTACAAGTAGTTGAAAATGTCCAAAATGTTACTTCGGCAGTAGAAAAAACTACTGGAATGACATTGTCGTTATGGGAACTTGCCGTAAAAGGTGGATGGATAATGATTGTTCTAGCTTTTTTAAGTTTTATTGCTATTTATATTTTTGTAGAACGTTTTATAGCGATTAAAAAAGCCAGCAAATACGAGAGTAAGTTTATGGAAAATATAAGAGCATATATTCTCGATGGCAAACTTGACAACGCTCTTGCACTTTGTAAAGCAAACGATAATCCGTTTTCAAGAATGATTGAAAAAGGAATACAACGCATAGGAAGACCATTAAACGATATTAATGCTGCAATAGAAAATGTTGGGCAGCTTGAAATAGAAAATTTGAAAAAAGGATTACCATTTTTGGGAACTATAGCAGGTGCTGCACCAATGATAGGATTCCTTGGCACTGTAACCGGTATGGTAAGAGCATTTTATAATATGGCAAATGCAGGTAATAATCTCGATATTACTATGCTGGCTGGAGGAATTTACGAAGCCATGGTTACAACAATTGGAGGTTTAATAGTGGGTATTGTGGCTTACCTTGCTTACAATTATCTTGTATCTCAAATCGAACGCCTTGTTTATATGTTACAGGCAACTGCTACAGAATTTATGGATCTCTTAAATGAACCAATAAAATAAAAAAATTATGGCTATTAAATCTAGAACAAGTATTAGCACTCAATTTAGTCTAGCTACAATGTCTGATCTTGTATTTTTATTGTTAATATTTTTCATGATTACATCCACTCTTATTTCTCCAAATGCATTAAAACTATTATTACCCAAAAGCAATAGTCAAGTACAAACAACAAAACCTGTGTTAATAGTATCGATTACAGCTGATTTAAAATATTATATAGGAACTCAGCAAGTCCCTTTTGAACTATTAGAATCTGAAATGCAAAAGAAAGTTGGAATTGTTACTGATGTCGAAAAGGCTCCTACTATTTCATTACATGCCGATAAATCGGTGCCAATCGAAGAAGTAGTTAAAATTATGAATATTTGCAGAAATAACAGATATAAAATGATATTAGCAACTCAACCCGAATAAATGAAAGCTCAAAGTATAAATAAAGTAAGCTTAATTATAACCATTATATACCATTTACTGATTTTATTATTTCTAATTCTTTTCAAAATAACCCAACCTCTTCCTTTGCCTGGCGAATTAGGAATTCTAATAAACTTTGGCAATACAGAACATGGGTTAGGAGCTAATGAGCCCGATATTCAAGTTAATAAAGAAAATGTACCAACTCAAACAACAGATGAGGGTTTTATGACTCAAAATATAGAAGAAGCTCCTGTACTAAACAGTAAAACCGAAAAGAAAACTGAAAAGAAAAAACATGAGAAAGTTGAAAAAACAAATACAAAAGAAATCACAAAAGCCGAAATTAATAAACCTCAAATAAAATCTGAATCACTTTTTCCTGGAACTTCTCAAACGGGTAGTGGTAGCGAAGGAGAAAATGAAGGAATAGGTAATCAAGGAAACGTAGATGGTGATCCTCTTGCAAATTCTCACGTAGGCATAAATATAGGTGGTGGTAATTCATATTACTTAGGAGGCAGAGGATTAATAGGCAATTTACCTAAGCCACAACATCCAGGCAATGAACAAGGGAAAGTGGTGGTAGAAATTTTTGTTAATCGACAAGGAAAAGTTGTAAGTGCAAACCCTGGTATTAAGGGGTCAACCCTTGTTGGCGAAGCATATTTAAAAGCTGCTAAAGAAGCAGCCCTTAAAGCACAATTCGAACCAAAAAGTAATGCTCCCGAATTACAAAGAGGCACTATAACTTATTTTTTTGGATTAAAATAATAACAATTCTCAATATAAAATATTATTTTCAAAAAGCATATATTTATAAACTGTAACTTCGCATTATTAAGTAGCAACAAATAAAATGTTTCGTTAAGTAAAGAGATTGATAAATAAATTTTACAGCCTAAGTTTAAAAAAAATTAATATAATTTTTTTGATTAAAAATTTAAATAAGCTTTTTAACATCTTGGTTTTGTAATAAAATATATAATACTTAGATTAAATAGTTTAATGAAAAAAAGTTTATCCCAAATGAGTGTACGAGTATTTTAACACCGAACTTATGTACTCTATCGAAAGAAATTATAACCTTTACGAAGCAAAAACGTTGGTATTATCATTTAAAAGAGAAAACCAAGAAAAATAATTAATAATACTTTGTAAAAATGACAAAAGAAATAATTTATACCTTCAGCTAAACATATTGTTAATAAACGATAGTAATTATTACCAATCGAAGGAATTTTAAGATAGATGAGACAATATATGATATACAAGGGTGTGAACGAAATAGAACAAATGTTTGATATATAGAAGCCACTATATTTAAAGCCAATAAGACATATATGCAAAGTAAGAAATCATTAGAAAGCTTGATGTTTAATTTGCATATTATTTTACATTGTCCTACAAGATGTACAAGATGTTAACAGAAAAAGATTTAATATCAAAATATTCACTCACCGACTTTATATATGTATTGATTGATGTTAAATAAATGAAGATAAATAAAATGAATGCTATACAATACCGATACTATAAACATGAATCATTAATTTTCTAAAAAGTTTAAACTTAATCTCTAACCCTATTTACTACATAATTTCTTATGAAGTTACGACTAATCATATACTCATTCATTTCTTGCAGAACACCCAATTACTTCAAGTTGCTTTAAAAAAACTTTCATCTTTAACTTTTCAGAAATTTTTATTTCAAAAAAATAACCCTAATACCTTCGAATTCAAATAAAGGCAAACGTCTTTATTTTTTTATAATAATCTTTTTATTCACATTTATTTCATTACCAGTTATATTAACAAAATAAACTCCATCAGAAAAATTTTTCAATGATATTCTTTCATTCTGAAGGTTACTTTTGAATGTGTAAATTTTTTCTCCTATAACATTATAAATGGAAACTTCATATTCGCTATAATTTTTCAAAATAGAAATATTAATAAAATCGCATGCAGGATTTGGATATATGCTTATCAAATCTTCACTAAAAGTATTATCAATTCCAACAGTTGAAGTAACATTAACAGAAACAATATTTGACCAATCGCCACTATTATCTTGAGCTTTTGCATATATTATATTTCCTCCAGGGACAAGAGTAACAGCCTTTGACCAAGTAGAAGTACCAACTGCATTTTCCCAGTTCCCATTGTTAACTTTAACTTGAACAAGCGATACTGTGCCATCGTTATCTACAGCCTGACCCTGAACAATAATGTTCAGTGTATTCACAATGGCATTGTTATTTGGTGAAGTAATAACAATTATAGGCGGTAGATTTTGTGTAGTATAAGTAATTGTAACAAAGGCTTCTTGCGACCAGTTGCCACTGTTATCTTGAGCTTTTGCATATATAACATTAGTGCCCGGAACTAATGTTAATGTTTTTGACCATGTAGTGGTACCTGTTGCATTTTCCCAGTTACCATTGTTTAATTTCACTTGTACTATAGTAATGCTTCCATCTTGATCTTGTGCTGTGCCCGTTACGTTTATCGAAGCACTTGTAACTGAAGTACCATTTGAAGGATAAGTAATATTCACCACAGGAGGTAGATTTGGGGTATTGTATACTACACTAATGTAAACTTCTTGCGACCAGCCGCCATTGTTATCTTGTGCTTTGGCATATATTATATTTGTACCTGATGTTAAGGTTACATTTTTCGACCAGTTAGTAGTACCTATCGCATTTTCCCATGTTCCATTATTTACTTTAACTTGCACAAGTACAACATTACCATCGTTATCTGATGCTGTGCCACTAACTGTAATGTTGGGTGTATTTGTTGTCGAGCCATTTATAGGAGAAGTAATGTTTACCACAGGTAATTGGTTTGGCGATTGATAAGTAACATTAACATAAACTTCTTGCGACCAATCGCCATTATTATCTTGGCATTTTGCATATATCACATTAGTACCTGATTGTAATGTTACATTTTTTGTCCAGTTAGTAGTACCTGTTGCATTTTCCCATGTTCCTGTATTAACTTTAACTTGTACTAATGTTACTGAACCATCGTTATCAGAAGCTGTGCCACTAACTGTAATATTTGGAGTGGTGTGAGTTGAACCATTAACTGGCGATGTTATTGAAATTAATGGAGGTTGGTTTGGTGTATTATAAGTAACAATAATATAAACCTCTTGTGACCATTCATTATTATTGTCTTGAGCTTTAGCATAAATTATATTTTGCCCTGGTACAAGTGTAATAGACTTTGACCAGTTTGTTGTACCTGTTGCATTTTCCCAATTACCGTTGTTTAATTTTACTTGAACAAGGGAAACTGTACCATCGGCGTCGTTTGCAGTCCCTGTTACAGTTATATTAGGATTTGTAAATGTTGAGTTATTTGCCGGGCTAGTAATAGATATTGTTGGCAATTGATTAGGACATGTAAGGTAAAATTTAAGTGTTCCAGTTGTGCTAGGATATTCATCGTCGGTTATAAAGTAATAGGTTGTTCCGGCAGATAGCTGTAATTCTCCATAAATGCCTGTATTAATGACATCGGCAATGCAGGTCCAACCACTGCTGGAACAACTACCAGTTTTATAGCCAAAATCGACATAACCTGCTGAGTTTTGTGTTACATTTATTTTGTAAGTTCCAGTGACTGTTGGAGTAAATGAATAGACTTGTTCGTTGCCTGTTTGACTATAACCACAAAATTGAGCATTCCATGCACTATTTCCTCCACTTGCTATAAATGTTTGTTCGTAATTAGGCCCACAACCATATATTGTAACAATGTTTTGGCAAGGATCAGGTATTATTGTAGCATAGGCAGTAGCACAAGTAAAACATGTTGATTCATAACCGCTTATGTATGCTTTACACGAATAATAGCCTGTGGCTGTAACATTAAGAGTTGAACTCGTACCTAATACTGTTCCGCTACATGAATTACCTGAATACCACTTATACATAATTTGTCCACCACTACCTCCGCTTGCATTGCATGTTAAAGTAGCGGAGCCAACACCTGTAACATTTTGTATAGTAGCAGTAGGACTTTGGCAAGGATTCGACGGACAGTTAATATAAAATGTATGGGTCGATGGGCTTGTATTTTCATCGTCAAGTAATATGTAATAGGTAGTTCCTGCTGTCCATTGTAAATTACCATAAGTTCCACTGCTCATTATATCGTCGATACAAGTCCATCCATTAGGATCATATGGATTACCAGTTTTCCAAGCATAATCTACAAAAGAGTTATTGGTTTGGGTAACTTGTATACTATATGTTCCTGTAGAAGGAGCAATAAATTTGTAAATTACTTCTTGGCCAGCAACAGACCATCCGCATATGCTATCGTTCCATAACCCTTGACCCGATGAACTAAAAGTTTGTTGATGAGCATTTCCGCAACCATTTATGCTGATCATTGATACTGCTGGTGAACTAAAATTAATAAGTGAAAATAAACCTGTGCCGCTATCATCGTCAAAAGCAAGTTCAGTAGAACAATTACCAGCATAAAGATAAACCTTAGTATCAGGTTTTGGATTTTTACCTACATCGATTGTTTCAACTGTAATTGTATTATTATTTGCTGAAACATTCAAACCGTAATAACCTTCGGTAGTTGAACCATAACCGACTACTTTAATAAAATAAACATTGTTGTTATATGTAAACTTGTAAAAATCAATTTCGCCTGGGTATAAATACAAATTGTTATTAGAATAATTAAGAGTTAAATTATATGCATTATCACAAGTTTCATTTGGTTCTGCAAAATCGTTTTTAAAAGTAATTATTGCATAAGGTTCATTAGTATTTGTTTGAGAATAACCGTCACACACGGCTTTCCAAGCATCGCTTTCTTCATAAAAACCTATTGCCCACCATGTTAAATTATTATTAATTCTATTCTGAAGGTTTGTAATAGCAGTTGAATTTAATGTTATAAATTTATGACCTGTTGTGCGTAATTCAGTAGTGTAAGCAGGATAATCTAATAATTCTTGTCCCCAATAAATGGAACTGTATAAAGATGAACCACTTGCGGTAACTGGATCTACATTTGTTAAATCTGTAATATGACAACGATGATAACTTCCGCCAGCAGCAGTAACATTTAAATGTACATCTATCTTTGTAATAATGGCTGTTGTTGGTATTGCTGTTAAATCAAATTTAGCCCACGACCTATAAGTGTCGAGCCACCCTGCACCTATCTCAATACCATCATCATATATATACCCATTACTTCCTACATGCCCTGTCCACCGATTTTGATTTTGAGGATGAATCTCTTTTACATTTTGAGAAATCAAAGTTTGCGGAAATAAACAAATAAAACTGATGACAACACTTTTTAATATGAAATAAACTTTTTTCATGGTTAAAAATTTTTAACAAAGTTAGTCAAAAAATTTTAACTTTTAAATTATTTATCGAAAATTTATATATTTACCTAAAAAAGCTCTATATTTAATTATAAAATGTAGTTAATTCTTTATTTGCAATGAAAAGAATCTCTTCGGAAATAATATTTGATGGTCATGATTTTATTAAAGG
>JAOAFV010000023.1 GCA_026416095.1 Bacteroidales bacterium
TTGAATTGTTATCAACAACAATAATTTCGTAATCTATATTTTTGGTTTTTTCATATATAGATTGAATACACTGACATGTAATCTCAAACGTATTGTAGTTTACAATTATAATTGAAACCATTTTAAGTTTAGTTATGAAGATTAAATAGTATTTTAAACAGATCTATATAATTACCTCTCCAAAATGGATTTAACTTAATAGCTTTTAATATCATTTTAATAGCTTCTTTTTTAGGTATATTTTCTTTTATTATCCACTTTGCTATTGAATTAAACCTTATACTCCAATTTTTACATGCTTCAGGATCATTGCGGATTTCTTTTTCCCATTTCAAGTAAAATTTAAGGAGATCATTACCAGCTTTTGGGTTTCTCATTATAGTGTTTTCGTGGGTCATACCTAAAGGAGAATAGTAATAATTACTTAACTCATTATTAATGCAGTAAAAATCATATCTTTTAGACATGCGTAAATATAAATCCCAGTCAATTAATACACCGTTTTCATCGTATAAACCAACTTCCGAAAAACACTCTTTATTAACAATAATTGCTGAGGTTTGAATGTTTCTATTAATGTCGCATAAATAATTTTTATAATAATTTCCTGTATAATATTTAAATTTTTCAAAAATTTTTTTATTGTCTACTTCTTTTACTTTATGGAAGAAAAATTTATAATCTTTTTCTTTTTCTATAACTTTTTTACAAATGTCGAGTTTATTATTTAGCCATTCATCGTCGTGGCAAATAAAAGCAATCCACTCATATTTTGCAGCTTTTATACCTGTATTATGAGCAGCACCAGCACCTTTGTTTTCTTTATGACGAATATAGATTATTCTTTCATCTGTATATTCATTTACTATAGTGCCTAAAGATGGCTCAGAACCATCGTCAACAATAATTAATTCAAAGTATGGATATGTTTGGTTAAGTACACTATTTATTGCTCTGCGTAATATATCTGGTGGTGTATTATATGCTGGTAAAACTACTGAAAAATAAATCATAGTCAATTTTTGTCCAATGTATTTATATACACCAATTAAAAAAAATTCAAATTATGATCAAATTATATTTTCTTCTTTCATTTACCAACATTTTTGTATATACCGACTAAAACATTTTTTTCATTTGTATTTTCTGAAACTCTTAAAGATTGATATTTCAAAAATACTTGCATAACCAATAAGTAATATTCTTACACTTTCTTTCTCATTCTTTACCATAAAGTTCATAATACGCATTTTTTTTAAGTTTTGAATTTAGGATTCTTTTAACTTGTAGCGACCATTTAGTTTAATATGTTAACTGTAATTTTATTGACATATTTGATTGTAATGAGTCCTCAAATAATTTTTTCACATTCAGTAACTTCACTTTCATCAAATTTGTTAAAGTAATATTTTTCCAATTCAATTGTGCTAGATATTTCTTTTACGTTGAAATAAAAAAATTCTATTTGTTTCAAAAAATTATATTCCATAATTTAAAATGATTTTTCAAAAGTAAACGATTTTTTCCAAAAAAAAAAATTATTTACTAAAATTTTTAGTTAGTAGATGAAAGATTAATATCATCAGCAATAACATAGAAAAATTTTTAAATATATTTTAGAATCATATCTTCAAATTCAGAAATTTTTATTTTTATATCATGTTTTTCAGCCTCCCTCTTCAATAGGTCTTTATTAATAATAATTTTTTCAGATATAAATTCTTCTATTGCATTTTTTAACTTCTCTACACAATAGTACGACACGATTTTACCCATACCTTTCTTCACAAATTCTGAAACCCCACCCCTAATGAAAGCAATTATTGGTTTTTGTAAATATGCAGCTTCGAGCATAACCAGTGGATATGGATCTACAAGCGAAGTTAATAAAAAGACATCGGCACATTTAGCCACGAATAATATTCTTCGCCTCTTAGAATTCCTGGTAATATTAAATTATCTATCTTTAAGTTTGTTTTCGCTTTTTCGACATAAAAATTTAAGCCATAACCTTTTGACGCGCCAAGCCAAACAAGAGCAGCATTAAATTTGTTCAAAAATTGAGATAACTCAATAACCAAGTGAAAGCCTATGTGAAAACCTTTTTGCCCTGACATAACAAATACAAAAGAGAATTTTTTTAACTCTTTTTTTCTCATATGTTGGTATCGTTTGTTTTTATTTGTGATATATCTAATACATTCACAAAATTTCTTTACATTTTTTGCTTCTACTAATTTTAGATTTTTACATCTAATGTCAGAAAAGCCAATAGTTTTTAAAGTTTTTCTTATTAAAAATTAAGACCTTTGCGAAACTACCTTAAATTAAATGTAGTTGAAAATCAATGTTTTCCAAAATACTATATGACTTTTAAAAAAAAGTTTTGCAAAGTCATAAAATATTGAAAAAAAGATGAATATAACTTTTGCAAATTTTATATGTATATTTTTTAGAATTAAAACTGATTATAAAAAATGTTATAAAAATTATACAATATCGAATAACAAATCAAAACTAATAAAGTACCTGATAAGAAATTAAATTAGAGATTAATTATATACCATTTAATATCTTACTAAGTTACAAATTTATCTTTCAAATTGATTGTATTTTTTTATATTTGTAATATGTAAAAAGTATTTAATAGGTAATGTTAAATAGTGACCAATTTTATAAGTTTTGCTATTATATAAATCGTTTATCATAAAATTAATATATTCAGTAAAGTCTAAAAGATAAAAATTATAATCTAGTTTTATATTTGAATCGGATGCAATTGTAATAAAGTATTCTTTTGACATACTGTTTACTGAATTAAGTTCTATTTGTTTTTTTAAAAGCATTTCAGAACTATTAATGTTGGCATAGTTAAGTTTTAAATTATCATTTTCATTAGGATAAATAATATTAACATATTTTGTGGTTTGAAAGAAAAAGATTAGATTTTTGAAATAAAAACTTATAAGATTTCTAAATTCATGTTCATAGTACTCTCTAATGTGATAATCGTTTTTTATATTATTTTCTTCACTATTTTTTTTGTTAGGTGTAGAAATTAGTAACATACCCTCTTTTTTTAAAACTCTTTTTATCTCTTTTAGAAACAAATTTGCATTATATAAGTGTTCAATAGTTTCGAAACTAACTACTACATCTATACTTTCGTTATCTAATGGAATATTATGAGCATCAGCATGAATAAATTGAATATTCTTTTCCTTATAAATTTTTTTATTTTCATTAATTGTTTCTGAATCAATATCGATACCATATACATATTTTGCATGTTTAGCGAGGTAGCTTGTTCCATACCCACTTCCACAGGCAATATCTAAAGTAATTTTTTCTTTTACAAAGTTACTTGCAAAAATATATCTATGAACATGTTCAGAAACCACAGCATTAAAATTATTTAGATAAATTCTTTCAATGCAATGTTTATGATTTTTCACGATGAAAAAATAATTTACAAATATAAATAAACTTTTTTAAAATTGTTATATGCAAACCATAAAGATAAGCCTTGTTATCTAGCAGGAACACCTTTTACAATTGAATGTGCTGGTATATTTTTTGTTACAACTGAGCCAGCACCTATTATTGCGCCTTCTTCAATAGTTAAATTAGGTAAAACAATTGCTCCAGCACCAATAAATACCTCATTTCCTATTTTACAATTTCCAGAAATAATTGCTCCTGGCGCTATTTCACAAAATTCACCAATTTTACTACCATGATGTATGTTAGCTTTAGCATTTATTAAAGTGCCTCGTCCTACATATGTAAATGGACCGACGTACACTTGAGCCATAATGTTAATTGCTTCGCCTAAATAAACACCTAAACTGCTAATTATAGAACTCTGTGCAATTAAACTAACTGGAATATGGTTGTGATCAGTAAATAAATAAAACAATTTTTTTCTTACTTTAGGTTGGCCAGTTGCTATAATAAAAGATTGAGGTGTTTTTATGTCTTTAATATTGTGAATAATTTTCCTTCCTAAAATTTCATTCTCTGAGATATTTTGATCGTCGTAAAATAATATTTCTTCTTCATTATTTAAAATGTTAATTACTTCATTGTATACCTCTAAAGCATGGCCACCAGCTCCAACAATTATCATAAATTATAACTTTTCTTTATTAAGTCAACTATCCTTTTAATATCTTCAACGCTAAGAGTAAAATAAGAAGGTAAACATAAAACTCTTTTTGAATAATCTTCTGAGATGGGGCAAGTTTCATTTACGTAAGGTAATTTAGATAAAGAAGGATAAAAGTAACGACGAGGATAAATTTGGTTCATATGCATTAATTCACGTAACTTTAATAATTCCTCCTCGGTACGCAATAATATTGGCAGATAAGAATAATTTGAGTTGCCACCATCTATTACTACTGGCATTTGAATTAAATTGTTCTTAATTAATGGATAAAGAAAGTTAAAATATGTTTTATAGATTTCTTTTCTTTTGAGAAGGATTTTTTCAATATCGGGCCAAATAGCAAGCCCGATGGCTGCATGTAATTCAGAATTTTTGCCATTTATTCCAAGACCCCAAAAGGCTTCTTGTCCATTATGCCCAAAATTTCGCATATAACTTACTCTATGAGCTATTGCCTCGTTGTCGCAAAAAATGGCACCCCCTTCCGCTGTATGAAACAATTTGGTAGCATGAAAACTTGCCACAGCTATATCACCATAAGCATATAAAGATTTTCCTTTGTATGTTGAACCAAATGCATGGGCAGCATCATAAATGATGTACAGGTTATTTTGCTTTGCAATTTTTTCTATTGCTTCAACATCGCATGGATTACCATAAATATGTGTAGCAATAATAGCTGTTGTTTTTTTTGTTATCTTTTTCTCAATTTCTTTAGGTGAAATATTCCATGTTAAAGGATCAATATCAGCGAAAACTGGTTTACAATTTTCCCAAACTATACTTGAAGTTGTTGCGACGTAACTAAAAGGTGTTGTAATAATTTCTTCTTTTAGATTTAAAGCTTTAATAGATATTTGTAAACCAATAGTTCCATTGGCTACAAAAAAAGCATACTTTCTTCCGCTAAATTCTGCTAATTTTTTTTCTAATTCTGTGACTAAAGGACCATGGTTAGTAAACCATTGACGATCCCAAATTTGATCTATATATTGTTTATATAAGTGTTTATTGGGTAGGTAAGGTTTAGTTACAGGTATCATTCTTTTAATTTTTTTTTTTTTTTTTTTACAAAGTTATATAAATTTTCCTCTCTTATGCTACTTCTTTTCTAAGTAATTTTTGATATAATAAATCAATTGCAATATAAAATAACCTAAATAGAACATATATAATTATAAAATTTTTATAACTTTTTTCTTTGAATAAGCAGTTTACATAAAAAGAATAATTTCTATGATTCCAAATTTTTTTTGAGAATCTAATTTTAAACTTTGTATAAATATGATTAAAGTTTTGGTATCTATACCATGTTAAATGTATCGCTTTAGAATATTTTGTTTTTACAATTTTGTAATTATTAATTTTTGCAAAATTATATATTTGAGAATCAACAAAAACTGTATTTCTTTTTTTGATGTATTTGAGAAAACTTAATACAAAATTGGTTTTTAAAGTAAAAAACCATATACCAGATATGCCTTCTATATAGTTTTCTTTAATTTTCATATCTATTTCTTTCCATTTATAACACTCTGGGAATGTTTGTGTTGGTAAATTCCTATAATCCAATGAAATAGACACCCCTACAATGTTATTTTCATCTTGCAAAATTTTTATTTGTTCACTCAAAAAATTATAGTTGTTTGCAATCAAATCACCGTCAGTAATACAAATGTAATTATATTTTTTAATTATATTTTGTTCTATTTTTAGAACTAGTTCAAATGCATTATTTGTTAAATTTTTGTTAAAATAGTATAATCTTTCTATAATATTTTTGTCGATGAATGACTTTACGAGTTGGTGAATAATTTTTGAATTTTTACTTTTGTTTTCAATCGCGACAATATCTATAGAATTATAATTTTTCTTTACCCTTTCTAGGAATAGCAAAACTCTTTTAATAATTTCAACGTCATAAAAAAATAGTACATATAAACGAATTTTATCCATTCATTTTATTTATATTCAATCTTCCAAGTCAAATCTGGGGGGTATAGAATACCTCCTTCATTGTATAACCATCCTAAAGAATCTTTTTTAGAATCATGTATTCTAAATCTCACTTTGTCTTTAATTTGTAAAATACATTCATTAACATTAAAGACATAAACATCGATGCAATAATACCCAACATTTAAAAATTTGGAGGGCAAATAACATGTAAGTTTGTTATAGCCTATGTTTAATTTAATATTTTTAAACCAGTGTGTTGCTGTAAAGATCTCGTTATTTAAAAAATCTTTAAGTTTTAATGTAACATGAAACTTTTCGCTTGGTATTTCATAAACTAAAAGATCTATTATGATTTCTATAACGTCGCTTAATGTTATAATATTGTTAAATTCAGATTTTACAGAAATATTTAAAATTTTCAAATATTTATAGACATCATATTCATTTATTTCGTAATAGTGATTAGTTTCGCTTATTTTTGAAATATATAAGTTAACTCCATCGGTTGTTTTCCCGAAGAAAGAAATATTTCCGTTTTCGAGATAAATAACTTTTTCGCACAGCGTTAATATAGCTGTCATGTTATGACTTACGAAGAGTATAGTTCTTCCTTTTTGATTGCTTACCGATTGCATTCTGTTCAATGCTTTATCTTGAAACTCAGCATCTCCAACAGCTAGAATTTCGTCAAATAATAGTATTTCTGCTTCAAGATGAGCAGCTATTGCAAAACCTAATCGCATTTGCATGCCCGATGAATAATGTTTTACAGGTGTATCTAAAAATTTCTCGATTCCTGCAAAAGCTACAATTTCGTCAAGTTTTCGTTTTATCTCATCTCTTTTCATTCCTAAAATGGCACCATTAAAAAAAATATTTTCTCTGCCAGTTAACTCTCCATGAAAACCTGTTCCTACTTCTAATAGGCTAGCTACTTTACCTCTTAAAATAGCACTTCCTTCAGTTGGTGGAGTAATTCTCGACAATATTTTAAGTAATGTTGTTTTACCTGCACCATTTTTACCTATAATTCCTATTTTCTCACCCGGATATACTTCAAAACTTATATTGTCTAATGCTTTTATAAATGTTTTTGTTTTTTTTTTCAATGAAAGAGTATCTAATATGTTGTCTCGTAATGTATAATAGCTCTGTAAAGTTCCTATTCTATATATTTTTCCTAAGCTTTCAACGGTTATAATAGGTTTCATTATGTTATATCTGCAAGTATATTTTCCATTTTACGAAAATAGAATATTCCTGTAAAAAAAATAATTATACTAAAAATAATGCTAATCTTCAATCCATGAAAATAAAGTGGAGTATTAAATAATGAATGCCGGAATAATTCAATAATTCCTGTTAAGGGATTGGCATAATATAAATTTTTTAACCAATTCAATTCTATCAAATTATGAGCATAAAAAACAGGAGAAATAAAAAAAAACAATTGTATTAAGAAAGGCAATGTATATTTTACGTCACGATATTTAACATTTAAAGCTGCAAAAAAAGAACCTATTCCAAGGATAAGCATTGCCAACAATAAATAAACTAAAGGAAAAATATAAATTACAGAAAAACTTGGATAAATTTTATAATATGACATTAGAGGAATATAAATTATAAATGAAATTAAAAAATCAAAAGTACTCACAAATAGTGCACTAATTGGAAAAAAAATTCTTGGAAAGTATATTTTTTTGATAATATGAGCGTTTGAAACTATACTATTTGAAGTTTGTATTATTGCCGATGAGAATAAATTCCACAACAAAATTCCAGATAAAACATAAATTGTATAAGGGACTTTTGAATCTCCTAAAGAAAAATTAATGGCTTTAGAAAATAAAACAAATACAAAAGTAATTAGTAAAGGTTGCAAAATTATCCATGAAAAACCGAGCAAAGTTTGTTTGTATTTAATTTTAATATCTTTCCATGTTAGGAAAAACAAAATATCTCTATGCTCATATATTTCTTTTAAGTTAAGAAAAGCAAATTTCTTGGGTTTAATAATTATTTCCATCATTTTAAATCATATAAATAAATTTTAACTTTGATGCAAATATGAAAAAAAATTTTTTTATTTCACAATTTTTTATTTTTTTATGGAGTTTCTTATATTTTTCAAAACTCTTTGCTCAAATTGACACTATATCAGGCTTATCTTTATGGATTAGATCTGATAGTGGTATAGTATTAGATTTAGCAGGTCGAGTAAAGCAATGGTATGATTTTTCTCCTAATAGTTTTATCTTTATTCAAAATGATTCATTAGCTAGGCCAAAACTTTTAATTGATAATTCTTTCTTTTGTCCTACGTTGTATTTTGATGGATTAAATGATTTTTTTGATGGTGGTAATATTTTAAATTTATCACCCACCGGTAATACTATTTTTATTTTGGCTAAATATAAAGGCAATGGTTCAATTGTAGCTAAAAGTTTATATGGGCCAGCAAATGCTAGATATGCTTCCCTTATTATGAATAATGCTTTACTTTTTCTTTATCAAGATAATTATGACAGATCTGTTTTAGTACCCTTGCAAGATAGTATTTTTTTAGTAACAATAAATAAAAACAACAGTACCAATTCAATAAATATTTCCATTAATGGTATTCAAAAAAATACAATTTCTTTTGATGGTTCATATCCAATGACTTCTCAATACAATTTTTTAATAGGAGCATACAATAATGAAGCAGGTACTATACCCCCAATCCTTTTTTTTAACGGGTATATTTACGAAATTATTTTTTTTAATAGAAACCTTACCTTGCATGAGCAAAAAAATATAGAAAATTATCTAATGAACAAGATTATTCCACCATTGAAATTACCAGAGGATACAACATTATCATTATTTTGTCCTTTTACAATAAAACCTAAAAAAATATATTCATCTTATTTATGGAATACTGGTGAAACAACCGATTCAATTGTAGTAACAAAATCAGGAATTTATTCATTAACAGTAACTGATATTTTTGGAAGAGTGAGTTCAGATAGTATTTTAATTAATTTTCCAATAGGTGATGATTTTTTATATGAAAGATTTCTTTGTTTAAATGATAGTATTACTATTCACACGAATTTAGATGAACAATTTTATGATTTTATATGGAGCAATAATTATACAAGTTCTTATATTACTATTGATACGCCTGGTAAATACTGGTTTTCAATTGTTGATACTGCAAATTGTATATTTCATTCAGACACCATAAATGTATATTTAGATAGCATTGCTTTTAATGACTTTTTAGATGATACTACTATAATTTGTTTTGGTGATACTGTAAAAAGCAATGCATTAGATAATTCTTTTTCTTATTTATGGTCAACAAATGATACGTTATCATTCATTTTACCTAATATTACAGGATGGTATAAGCTTACTGTAACGAATGTAAATAACTGCAGAAAAATTGATAGTACTTATGTAATTATAAAGGGACAAAAACCCGTAATTTCTTGGCAAAAAACTCATTCTTGTCTTAATTCTCCTATAAAATATAGTTGTTTTTCGGAAGATAGTATTCAGTTATGTAAATGGATTTTTAATAATAACGATACGTTATTTGGACAAGAAGTATACTATCAATATCAGGATAGTGGTGTTTATCTTAATACACTTAATGTTATAAGTATTAATAATTGTGAAACTTTGTTAACCTTTAAAGATACTATATATGATAACCCTCGAGCAGGCTTAAAATATAAATTAGGATGTCTTGGACAAAATACAATTTTAGAAAGCAATTCTATTGTTCAATTTAACGATTCTATTGTAGAATATTATTGGTTAATAAATAATCAAACATATTTTGGTAGTATAATTCAGTTAGATTTAAATCCAGGCAAATTTCTTATTTTTCACAAAGTTAAAACTCAACATAACTGTGAAGACACAATTTTATACAATTTAAATGTTAAGAATCCTTCTTTACCATTACCTGCCCTAATCAATTTTCCTTCGAATAATCAAAATGTTTTATCCGACACAGTTCTTTTTTCATGGGACAATTTTAATCAATTATCTTACATTAAAATAAGTTATGATTCTAATTTTTCAAATATTTTGATTAAAAGTCCCTTATCTTATAACAATTTTTTTGCTTATCCAGTAGATTCAAATAAAACTGTTTACTGGAAAATAATTACTTTTAATGAATGTAATGATTCAATAATTTCAAGTATTTATAGATTTAGTACTTATAAAAACTTTAAAAATAGTTACTTATCATTATGGTTAATGGCAGACTCACAAGTTTATACACTTAATAATAGAGTTTATGAATGGAAAGATATTTCAAATAATCAGTACATTTTATCTCAATCAAATATTTCCTTTTCACCTTTTCGTTCTATTTCAACAATTTTAAATAATCGTTATGTTATAAAATTTAATGGTATAAATAATTTTCTTTTTGGTGGAAAAATTTTACCAATTAGTGCTAGAGGAAATTCTTTTTTTATTTTAGGTAATACTAATTCCAGTAATGGTACTTTCATTTCAAAGTCACTTTTAGGAAATGCTGAGTCTCGTTATTCTTTGTTTGTTGAAAATTCTGAAATTAAGTTTTTATATCATGATTTAAACAATAATATCTTTACTTTACCTGTAAATAATAATTTTCATCTTTGGACAATACTTATAAACAAGGTTGAATCGGTAGCGAAAATTTTTGATAATTCAATATATAAAGGAAGTTTTAATTTTAGTGCTACATACAATTGGAATAATGTTTACGATTTCTTAATTGGTGCTTATAATAACACTGAAGGAACTGTACCTCCTGGAGGTTACTTTTTAAATGGGAACATTGCAGAAATACTGATTTACGATACAATCGTGTCTGACCTTGAACATAAATTAATAGAAACCTACCTTATGGACAAATATGCCCCACCTGTTTCTTTGCCAGCAGATACAGTATTAACTTCTTTTTGTCCGTTTACAATTAAACCCAATGGTTACTTCATTTCTTATTTATGGAATACAGGCGATACGTCCTCTTCTATTGCAATTACCAAAAGTGGCAAATATATGATTACAACTACAGATATATTCGGGCGTGTTAGCAAAGATTCTATGATTGTTACATTCCCGCAGACTAATATTCCCGATACAATTGTTATTTGCTATGGCGATTCTGCATTAGTAACATCTGCTCTCGGAAATCTGGTTGATTATTACTGGAGCACAGGAAGCAAAAAGAATTATTCATATGTCAAGCAACATGGTTGGCACTATGTTACAGTTACCGATTTAACAGCATGTTCAACTATAGATTCGTTTTTTGTTAAAGTAGATAGCTTAAGCATTATTCCACTATTTATAAACGACACATTAAATCTTTGTAGTGGCAATTTACTTACGATTCAGCAAAATTTGTCTAATATTACCTCTTATTTGTGGGAACCTACTCTCGACTCCACAAGTGCCATTGTTGTAGATCAGAGTCAATTGTATACCGTAGAAGTTAAAAATATTTATGGGTGTAGTAATAAAGATTCTATTTATATTAATATTATTGGTATTGCTCCAATTGCTCAGTACATAGCTAGTCATACTTGTTTTGGCGATACAACTTACTTTACAGATAATTCTATTGTTCAAGATAGTGCTTCAATTTGCGAATGGCTTTGGATTGTAAATAATTCTGATTCTATTTATACTCAAAATTTCAAATATTTATTCCCTAATTATGGAATTCATAATGTTAGGCTTATAGTTAAAACTACAAACCAATGTTATGACGATACAACAAAAAATATAATTATTCACCCTCTTCCAAATCCTAATTTTAATATTTACGGCCTTTGCAATAATAAACCAACTTACTTTATAAATACATCGACAATACCTTTTGATACTATTGTTAAATACGAATGGAATTTTGGCGATAATTCTGCTATAGATACATCGAAAAATCCTGTGCACGTTTATAACTTATATCAAGATTACAATGTTCAACTTATTGCAACTTCAAATCAAAATTGTGTTGATAGTATTGTAAAAACAATAACTATAAAACAAACTCCTTTAGCAGGTTTTTTTACTTCTGCAACTTGTGTTGAAACGCCAGTTTATTTTATAGATACCAGTAAAACCAACTATTATTATCCTTTAATTAAATGGGAATGGTATTTTGGCGATGGTAATTTTTCTAACTTACCAAATCCTATACACGTTTTCAATAGTGTTGGAAATTATGAATGTACTTTGATAGTACAATCATTGAACGGATGTAGCGATACAGCAAAAAAGATAATTTCGGTATCGTCGAATCCTATTGCTATAATTGCTAACGACACAGCATGTGCAAAGAATTTTTTTAGAATTTATGATTTTTCTACTGCCGAAAATGCCACAATAATCAATAGAAAGTGGATAAAAGATCACCAATTAATTAATTCTAGTAACGACACTATTATATTGTATTCCAATGTTCCCGATACGCTTCTTCTTTATTTATATGTAGAAACTAATACAGGATGTAGTGATTCGGTAAGTAAAGAAATTATTATTTATCCTTTGCCATCTATATCATTTTCTGTTTCTCCACAAATTGGACCAGCACCTTTAACTGTCAATTTTATTAATAATTCTTCGCCAGGCACATCTTTTTGGAACTTTGGAAATGGCGATACTTCTACAAAAACCTCACCACAATATACATACCTTGATACAGGAAGTTATACAGTTTTGCTAATACAACAAAATGAATACACTTGCAAAGATTCTGCTATTAAAACAATAAAAGTTGTACCTCCTTTATACGACCTAATGGTTAACGAATTGAATTTTACCGCAAATGCAGGTGTTTTACAATTTAAATGTAAAATTATTAATTCTGGTACGTTGCCTGTAACTAATATAATTCTTAAGTTAAACATTAATAGTGTTTTTAATGTTTTTGAAATTATTAAAGATACTATTTTGCCTTTAGATTTTATAGTTTATAATATGAATACAATAATTCCAATTCCTGAAGGTGGTATTAAATATGCATGCTTAACTGCATCGATAGACGCCGAAGAAATTAATTACACTAATAATATTGCTTGCATAGCTTCTGAAAATGTCGATAATTTGCTTATTATTTATCCTATACCTACCAACGATTACTTAAATATAATGTTTAATAGCAAAGAAAAACAGCAATCAGTAATTAAGGTATACGATACCAAAGGAAATTTAATTATTTCTGAAATGGTAGTTTTAAATAATGATGTCAATGTAATTAAACTAAATACTTTTAAACTAAAAAAGGGCTTATATTTCTTAAAAATAACAACTAAGTATTCTAATTTTGTCGAAAAATTTATAAAGAATTAGTGATTAGGGTCTTTTTTAACAATAGAGAAATAAAGGTTATTGAAAGTAATAAAGTCGATAATACATCACAGTCGGTAGCGGCATTATGCGATTTTTTAGAAAAAGACATTAAAAGTATTTGTTTAAAGGTAAATAATCTTTCAGATTTTTTTGATAAAATAAAAAGTAAATTTACTTTTATTGATGCTGCGGGTTCTATTATTATTAACGAAGAAAATAAAGTGCTTCTTATACACCGCCGCAACAAATGGGACCTACCTAAAGGGAAAATAGATAACAATGAAAGCCCTCTTTCTGCTGCTATCCGCGAAACCTACGAAGAATGTAATATTCTTTTAAACGAAAAAAATGCTTCTTTTTTCGATTATACTTATCATATCTATATTCAAAATAATATTAGATATTTTAAGCGTACCTACTGGTTTTTATTTTTCTTAAAGGAAAAAATTTTAAACACTTTAATACCACAAAAAGATGAAGAAATTAATATGATTATATTTGCTACAAAAGATGAGTGGAAAAATATTTATTCTAACAATTCTTATCGAAATATTGTTAATCTTTTAAGTAGGTTAGAAAAGTTAAATAAATGGTAAAATATAAGAGTATAAGCATTTTAATTTCAACTTCGAATCGAGCAAAAATTTTGGAAAAAACTTTGCATAATATTTATAATAAACAAAATTTACCACCAACAAATTTTGAAGTTATTGTTACTAACGATGGCGACGAAGATCTGGAGTTTTTAAATAATGTATATCTAAATAAAGGTAATTTTAAGATAGTTAAAAATCATCATAAAAAAGGACTTGCAGGAGGTAGAAATAATGGAGTAGAATATGCCAAAAACGAACTTATTATTTTTTTTGACGATGATATTCTTGTTTACGACGACTTTTTTATTAAAATATTAAATGTTCACAATAAACTTGATAATATCATATTAGGAGCATATAGAATATACCCTCCTGAATTAGAAGAGCAAGCAAAAAAATATGCTTTCGGTCGATATAAGTTAAAACATGAGTACTCGGCAATTGATATTGAAACATTAAAAAAAGTTGAGGAATTAGAATTTAATAATATTTTTGAGGCATATAGTGTAGCAGGATTTGCAATGTCTATGCCCAAAAAAGTATATGAACTTGTTGGCCCTTTTAACGAAACATTTGAATATGCAGGTTGCGAAGATGCAGAATTTTGCTATAGAGCTAAAAATTTAAATATCCGTTGTTTTGTCGATATTTCTAATGTCTGTTATCATAACGAATTAGATAACTTTGAACTTAAACGTTGGTTATATAGGCAAGCAACAGGAATACAAAGTGCGGTAGTAATGTGCAAATTACATCCCGAAGGGAAACAACATCCAACATGGTACTTAAATGCTCCAATTGAAAGAAACGATAGCTTTAAAGTTGTTATTCATAAAATTTTTAAAATATGTATTTCTTTCTTTCCTATTTTTAAAATCATTTATACTATTACAAAAATTGGCGAATTTTCAAGAATACCAGATTTTGTGTTATTTAGATTTTATAACTTATTATGGATGGCATCGACTTTTAAAGCATTTAGGAAAGCTTATAAGAAACACTTTGGGTAGTTTATAAATTTATTCATATGAACAGTTTTTTGTTTTTTTTCAAACATCGCATACATTTGCAAAAACTTGGTTTATGAAAAAAGCATATATTTTTCCAGGACAAGGTTCACAATATTGTGGTATGGGTAAAGATTTGTATGAGTCGAATCAATTGGCTCGCGACTACTTTGAAAGAGCTAATGAAATTTTAGGGTATAGAATTACAGAAACAATGTTTAATGGTAGCGAAGAAGAGCTACGTCAAACAAAAATAACACAACCAGCAATATTTTTACATTCCGTAATACTTGCTTTTATTGCCAATGGGAAATTTACGCCCGACATGGTTGCTGGGCATTCATTAGGAGAATTTTCGGCTTTAGTTGCAGCTAAAGCTATATCATTCGAAGATGGCTTGAAACTGGTGTATTCGAGAGCAATGGCCATGCAAAAGGCATGCGAAGCTACACCTTCAACTATGGCAGCAATACTTGGTGTCGACGATAATGTTGTTGCCGAAGTTTGCTATTCTATAAAAGACGATATAGTTTGTCCTGCTAATTATAATAGCCCTGGCCAGATTGTAATTTCTGGCACAGTAACAGGTGTAGAAAAAGCTATAGCCGAACTTCAAAAGAAAGGCGCTAAAAGAGCTATAAAACTAAATGTAAGTGGAGCTTTCCATTCTCCTTTAATGGAAAGTGCTAGAAAAGAATTATCTGAAGCTATTAATAATACTAAATTCAATGAACCCATATGTCCTATTTATCAGAATGTCACAGCATTACCAGAAGTAAATCCTGAAAAAATAAAAGAAAATTTAATTTTACAATTAACCGCTCCAGTTAAATGGACTCAAACTATTCAGAATATGATAAAAGATGGTGCTACCACATTTATCGAAGTTGGTCCTGGACAAGTGTTACAAAATCTAGTAAAGAAAATAGATAAAAATTTAGAAGTTTTTTCGCTACAATTATAAAACTCAACTTTATAAGTATAGTTTTCATTTTTTTAATTAAAAATATTTTAAGAAAGTTTACTAATTTTTTTAACAATTTTTTTGAGAAAAATGTTAATATCTTCTTTTTTCTTTTATTTTTTTACGCTATAAATTATTTTTGCATTGTATCTAAAATAGGTTTATGAAATTTTTTATTTTTTTTCTAGTACTTTTTTTATTAAACCTTACTTATGGTCAAGATGAATCGATAGTAGGTATTGAAAAGCGAGGAAATTATTATTATATCAAGAATACAAACGAACTATATTCTGGTAAATATGTAGAAAAATGGCCAAATGGTAAAAAACATTACGAAGGATATATAAAAAAAGGACAACCTGATAAAACATGGATTGAATACGATGAAGATGGTTTTAAAATTTTTGAAGGAACTTATAAAGATGGCTATTTAAATGGCCTTGCAACTTATTATTACCCTTATGGCCAAGTTAGGGCTCAAGGCATTTTTAAGAATGGAAGAAAAGTTGGCAAGTGGATAGAATGGGATAAATTTGGAAAAACTAGCAAAGAAATTAATTATCAAACTGTTGAAAATTTTTATCCTAATAAACGAAAAAAAGAAGAAGGAACATTAAGAAATAATAAAAAACACGACTTGTGGTTGTATTTCGACGAAACAGGAAATTTGGTTCGTAGTGTTAATTACTATGAAGATAAAAAAGAAGGTGTTGAAACAGAATATTATAATAACGATAATATAAAAAAAGTGTATACATGGAAAAATGATAGCTTAAATGGGCCATATTATGAATATTTTCTTAACAATAAGATTAAAATAAGTGGCTTTTATAAACATGGATTTAAAGATAGCACTTGGAATGAATATAATGAACAAGGCCAAATAATTTCAACTACAACATATAAAACTATTATTAAATATTTTCCGAACGGGAATAAGTCGGAACAGCAACAATATGTTAATGGGAAAAAAGATGGCGAATGGTTGTGGTGGTACGATACCGGTCAGCTTAAATATAAGGAATCTTATAAAGAAGATATTCCTAATGGTAAGTTTGAAGCGTGGTACGAAAATGGCGAAAAAAAATTTGAAGGACTAATTATTAATGGAAAAAAAGAAGGTAAATGGGTTGAATATTACTCAAATGGGAAAAAGGCGAAAGAAGAAAATTACGTGAATGGCATATTAGATGGCCAATATGTTACTTATTACCCTAATGGTAATAAAAAGCTGGAAGTAACCTATCAGAATGGCAAAAAAATAGGAACTCAAATTGAATATTATGAAGATGGTGTTAAAATGTTTGAAGGAATTTGCGAAAATGGTAAACTTAATGGAAAGGGAATATTTTATTATCAGAAAGGAACAAAAAAATGCGAAGGGAATTATGTGGAAGATCGACGCGAAGGAATATGGAAATCGTGGGATGAAGCAGGTAATCCCTCAAAAGATATTGTATTTAAAACATTAAAAGAATTTTATCCAGATGGTAAAAAAATGTTCGAAGGAACTATGGCTAATGATAAAAAAGATGGACTATGGATATGGTGGTACAAAAACGGGAATATTAAAGCTATCGAAAATTACAATATGGGTAAACTCCATGGAGAGTGTAGATCATGGTACGAAGATGGCACAGAGGCCTATTACGCAAACTATGTAAATGGCAAAAAAAACGGTGTGGTAGAAGGATGGTATCCTAATCGACAAAGAATGTTGCTAGAAAAATGGGAAAACGGTGTGCAAATTGGAGAATATAAAGAATGGTACGACAATGGTCAAATAAAAAGCGAAGGATTATTTATAGAAGGAATGAAAGAGGGTTTTTTTAAAACATATTATAAAAATGGCCAAAAGGCTTCGGAAAGATTTTACATAAGAGATAAAGAAGATGGCAACATTATTGAGTGGTACGAAAGTGGTCAAAAAAAATTAGAAGCATTTGCTAAAAAAGGTGTATACGAAGGAACTTACCATGAATGGTACAGTAACCAACAAAAGAAAATAGAAGGTACTTATCTTAATGGAAAAAAAGAAGGAAAATGGGCTGAGTATTACGAAGATGGTAAAATGAAAATTGAGGAATTTTATAAAGAAGGTATGCTCCATGGTAAAAGATTAACATATTATTCTAATGGGAACAAGGAAAGCGAAGAATATTACAATAGTGGCAAAAAAAACGGACAATGTATGTACTGGTATGAAAATGGTAATAGAAAATCTATTGAAACGTATTTAAATGGAATTCTCGAGGGTCAAGCTAAATATTACTACGAAAATGGAAAAGAAAAAGAAGTTGGGACTTATAAAGCTGGTCAAAAAGAAGGCGTTTGGACTGAATATAGAGATAACGGCTACAAATTTGCCGAAGGTAAATATATAAAAGGAGTAAAATCGGGGCTATGGATAGAATATTATGAAAATGGTAATAAATCGTGCGAAGGAAATTATAAAAATGATAAACGCGACGGTATGTGGACATGCTACTACGAAAATGGCACTAAACAAATTGAAGGTAGATATTCAAACGACCTTAAAGATGGAATATGGATCGAATTCAATCAGGATGGTAATAAAGTTAATGAGTATGTTTATAAAAACGGTAATCTTGTTAAATAATCTGTAATTTCTCTTTTATATGAAAAAAATATTTTGTTTTTTTTTCGTTGTTGTATTTTCTATAAATACTTATAATCAAACTAATATTAAATACAACTACGACAAAGAATGGAAGATTATTGATAGTTTATTAACAAACGGTTTATATAAAACAGCCTTAAACTTGGTAGAAAAAGTTTATCAGAATGCCGACAAAGAAAACAACCACTTTCAACGATTAAAAGCAACAATAAAAAAAATTGATATTCAAAAATATATTTCAGATAATATAGAAACTGAATTTTTTAAAATTATTAGTACCGAAATAAATAAATCGTCAGTCCCATATTCTAATATTTATTACTCTATTCTTGCAGGTTTATTTGCAAACTATTTGAGTGTTAACTATATTAAAATACAAAAATTTACGTATTCTGAAAACGAAACCGACGACATTCGTACATGGAGCGCATATCGTATTTTACAAACATGTAGCCAATATTATAAAAAATCTCTTGAAAACGAAGATATATTGAAGAAAATTTCAGTTACATCTTTTAATGAATTATTCACATATTCAAAAGAAGACATTGAATATTTTACATCTTTATACGACTTATTAGTATATCAAATGTTAGATTTTTATGTTAAGTTTGCAAAATATTTTCCAGCATACTCAGAAAGTTTTAGTATTAATAATTTATCGTTTTTTAAGCCATATTTTGAATTTATTAATATAAAAATACCTCAGTTCGACACAATATCGCCTATTTATAATATCCTTTGGTGTTACCAAAAATTGTTAAAGTGTCATAGTGATAATAAAAATATTGAATTAACAATTTTGTGGGATTTGCGAAGGTTAAAATATATTCATGATAATTCTCAATTATTAGATAAAGATGATCTTTATAGAGAATCGCTTATAAAATTATTAGCCGACAATAATACACTGCCAATATCACAAGCAATTGTTTATGCTATTTCTAGATTTAATATAGAACAATCGGCAAGTAATCGTAGTAAAGTAAAAGGTGTTTTATATCAAACACTAAAATTATGCGAAGAATACATTAGTAGATTTCCTAATGGAAAATTTGTAAACAATTTAAAAAATATTGTTTATGAAATAACTAAAAAAGATCTTCAGTTTGAAATTGAAAAATATATAGTTTCAAATGAACATTTTCCAGTAAAAATACATTATCGCAATATAAACAAATGTAGAATCTACATTGGATATTTAACAAAAGATATTGCTAAAGGAATTATTTCGCAAATATACGATAATAGAGTAGTAGGATTACTTGTAAAAAATTCAAAAATGATTTACGATACAATAATAAATTTACCAAACTTCAACGATTTTTTAAGCCATTCAACTGAAGTAATATTACCACCGTTACCTTATGGTTTTTATTTATTAGCTTTATCGTCCGATAGCCTATTTGATGAAAATACGAGCGTTCAGTGCTACAATACATTTAATGTAACAGACCTTGTTTGTCTTAAGACAAGTTATAATGACAGTGTAAATAGGGTGGTTGTTTTAAATCGGAAAAGTGGTTTACCGGTAAAAAAGGCAGCAATTACGGTATATAAAAATTTTTACGGAACACATAAATTGCCAGAAAAAGGAAAAACATATTATACCGATGAAAATGGATATGCATTTTTACTTACCGAAAACGATAATTTTGCTAAATCATACGATGGTTACTTTACCCTTGAAATAATAAATGGTTCGGATACACTTGTCCCCGATGACAATATTTACCCAATTGCAAGGCAAAAATATTATGAAGAACAAAAAAAACAAGTACATATAATTACCGATCGAAGTATTTATCAACCTGGTCAGAAAGTTTATTATAAAGCAATAGTATACGACAATAATACTAAATATATAGTTAAAGATTTTAACTTGAAAGTTGTTTTTAAAGATCCCAATTTTCAGGTTATAGAAACTCACGAACTAGTAACTAACGAATTTGGTTCGGTGTCGGGTGTATTTGAAATACCTCGGAATGCCTTGAATGGTAATTATTCAATAAATACCGAAACTTCTTCGACATATATTAAAGTAGAAGAATATAAAATCCCAAAATTTTATATAAACATAGAAAAACCAAATAAAGAATATGCTCTTTACGATACAATATCGTTAAAGATAATTGCTAAACAATATACTGGTATTCCTATTCAGAATGCCAGTGTGCAATACGAAGTATACCTAATGTCGCGATATTTTTATTTTATAAAACCTCCCTTTAGTTTGAAACAGATAAAACTAAAGGATGGCACTACAAAAACCGACTTAAATGGAGAAGCTTACGTAACTTTTATTGCAATACCCGATAGCAGTAACATAAAAGATAATCCTATTTTTGATTACATTATTAAAGTTAAGGTTACCGACATAAATAATGAAACTCAATTTACTCAAACAAATATTAGTATTTCCGATATGCCCGTTTTTTTTAAATCTACAATAAGCAACATAATACTATCCTCAAGAGATGATAAAATAAAAGTACTAACCCTTAATAATTCTGAAAAGCCAATTATTACAAGCTTGCTCATAAATATTTATTCGCTTATTAACCCTGAGTTTCTAAAACCACGTTTGTGGGAAACTCCCGATACATTTCTTTATACTAAAAAAGAATGGGAAAAATTATTACCCTTTTATGTTTATGACCAAAAACTTAATATAAAAGACTTAAAAATAGAAAAATTAGTAGAAAGCATTAAATCGGAAAGTAAAAGTGAGCATGTTTTTAATTTAAATTTAAAAAAAAGTGGCTACTATCTTATAGAATATAAAACAGTTGTAAATAATAAGGAAGTAACTCATAAGGAATATTTTATTTATTTAAATCCACAGGAAAAAGAAATCAGGCTTAACCACCCTTTTTTGTGTGTTACCGATAAATCCGAATATTTTGCAAACGAAAAAATTAAACTATATTTTTATTCTACTATAAAAAATTATTTTGTAGCGATAACTGCTACAACTTCGTTTAAAACTTATTTTTATTTTCTAAATTTAAAAGGTGATAACTTAAAAAGTATTGAAATTCCACTCGAAAATATTAAAGCACCTTCTGAAAATGTTATTATAAATTGTTTATGTGTTTACAACAACAGAATTTATACTGAAAAAATAAATATTTCAATATCAAATCCTGAAAAAATTCTTGTAATAAAAGCCGATAGTATTCCTAATAAATTAGAACCTGGTAGTAATGCCACTGTAAAATTAAGAATAACAAATTTTAATGGTAAACCAGTAAATGGTGAGCTCGCTATTTCTGTGTACGATAAAGCTTTAGATGCAATACATAGTCACACATGGAATTTTAATCCTTATTCTTATTATTTAAACGAAATAAGTTTTTCTTCTTTAACAATGTTTCAATGTCAGAATTCGTATGTTTACATATTGCCAATAAATTATTTTGAAGAAAAGAGCTTATATCATGGTAATGTTTTGATATACATTCCTAAAATATTTATTCAAAGTTATAGAGAAAGCATACCCAGAATCACAAAAAGTAAACCTAAAACCCTTACTGTTGAAGCAATGTCTGAAACTCAATCACCTGAGATATTAAAAAATTTAGATAGTGGTATAATAAATATCGATCTAAGAAAAAACTTTAGCGAAACTGCTTTGTTTATTCCGTCGCTGAAGCCCGACGAAAATGGGTATTTGGAATTTTCGTTTAAAGTGCCTCAGTCGTTAACAACTTGGAAAATTTTAACTTTATTTCATACAAATGATTTAAAAATTTTAAATGAAACATTTGAATTTATTACACAAAAAAACGTTATGCTTATTTCTAATTTACCACGTTATTTTAGAAAAAACGATAGCATTACTATACCTGTAAAAGTAACTAATAATACCGACATAAATATAAATGCATGCATAAAAGTTATCATAAATGATGCCTTTTTAAAAGTCAACTATAGTTTTAGTAAAAAAATCGATACAATTATAGAAGGTAAAACATCGGCCTCTATTTTATTTCCCTTTGTAGTACCCGATAGCTTGTCATTACTTAAAGTTACTTTACTTATGAACTCTAATGTGGGCTCCGATGGAGAAGAACATTTAGTGCCAATTTTTCCCGATGTTATGAGTGTTATGGAAGCAAATCCTTTTTATGTCGACGCCAAACAAACAATTAATTTAGAAAACAGGAATTTAAAAAATAAAATAAAAAAGGTCGATAAAATAATATTCGAATATACACAAAATCCTATATGGTATGCTATTATGGCAATTCCATACGTAAGCTCTATAGTTGCCGAAAATAGCGATGAGATTTTTAATAAACTTTACATAGCTTCTTTGTCAAAATATCTAATAGAAAATATCAATTCGTTTAAACAAGTAGTATCTAAGTGGGAAAAAGACACAATAACTAAATCGTTATTATCTGAATTGGAAAAAAATCAGGAATTAAAGGAAGTAATTTTAAAAGAAACACCATGGGTGAACGAAAGTATTAGTGAAAAAGAAGTAAAAACTAACTTGTCGCAATATTTTAAACAAACAAAAATAAATACAAATATTAAGTTATTAATAGAAAAACTATTAGCATTACAGACTTCCGATGGAGGTTGGAGTTGGTTTAAAGGAATGAAGTCTAATAAGTACATAACTATAAATATCGTATTTAATTATTATAGAATAAAAGATTTATTAAAAAATTCTCAGTTGAATGCTGCAATACAAAAAGCTATTGCTTACTTAGATAACGAAGCTAATATATTTTACAAAGAAATTAAAAATTCATTAACATCGGATGTATTGGCAAAATGGCAACCCGATTATTATTACTTACTTTATTCATATATTAAGTCTTTAAATAAAAATAAAGCCTTAAACAATGAGTGTCAGAATTACTTTTACGAACAGTCAAAAAAATTCTGGAATTCTTACCCAGTATATATGCAAGCTCTAATTGCTCTTTCCTGTTATAATTATGGCGAAGTTGATATGGCATTAAAGATTATTAGTTCTATAAAAGAGAAAGCTATTTATAGTAATGAAAAAGGAATTTATTGGAAAGAATTATTTAACGGCTGGCGATGGTATGAAAACGAAATAGAAAACATTTCTATTATTTATTCAGCAATTAATACAATAAATAAAGATCAAAAAATACTCGATGGAATAGTAAAATGGCTTATTCTTCAAAAACAAACACAAATGTGGAAAACTTCAAAGGCTACTGTTAATGCAATTTATACAATTCTAAATCACTTTAATTTTAACATAAACAAAAAATTTGAAAGCACTATTAAAATTGGTAATAAGGTTATTGATGTTGATTATTTTACTAAAGAAGCAGGTACAGGTTATTTTAAAGTTTTGTTCGATAAAAAAGATATCGATACATCGTTTTATAAAATTAGCATAATAAACAAGGCTAATTCTCAAGCGTGGGCAAATATTTATTGGTATTACGAAGCAAAAATGAACGAAATCTTAAATTACAATACCACATATTTATCGGTAGAAAGAAAGTATTTTAAAGAGGTAAAAGACAAAACAGGTAATAAACTCATAGAAATTACAGATACTAGTGTGGTAAGAGCTGGCGATGTTATTGTAGTTAAGTTAATTTTTGGTTGTGATAGAGATATGGATTTTGTATATTTAAAAGATATGTGGCCTGCAAATATAGAACCTATTGAATATATTTCTGGCTATAAGTATAATTATGCGTTTGCCTATTATTCAGAAATTACTCAATCATCGTATAATATTTACATCGATAGACTTCCTAAAGGTAAACATGTAATTGAGTATAAAATAAAAGCTCTAACTCCAGGCTTGTGTAATACTGGTATTGCCTATATTCAATGTTATTACTCACCATCTTTTACAAGCCATAGCGAAGGTAGACTATTAAAAGTCATAAAAAATGAATGATTTATTTAATCAAAATAATTTAGACATAAAAATAGAACCAAAAATCGAAGAAAGCTGGAAAGAAGTATTAAAAGACGAATTTTCGAAATTATATTTCGTTGAACTAAAAAAATTTTTAATAGAAGAAAAGAAAAAATATAGAATATTTCCACCGGGTAACTTAATTTTTAACGCATACAATTTAACACCCTTTTATAAAGTAAAGGTTGTAATACTAGGGCAAGATCCTTATCATGGATTTGGTCAAGCACATGGATTATGTTTTTCTGTTCCCAAAGGAGTTCCTAAACCTCCATCGTTAATTAATATTTTTAAAGAGTTGAAAGACGATTTGAATATAGATCCACCAAATCATGGCGATTTAACACAATGGGCATTACAAGGTGTATTCTTAATAAATGCTATATTAACTGTTCGCGAAAATCAAGCTTCGTCTCACAGAAATAAAGGGTGGGAAAATTTTACCGACGCTACAATAAAGGCATTATCTTCTAAACGCGAAAATTTAGTATTCTTACTGTGGGGCAAATTTGCTCAAGAAAAAAAATATCTTATTGATCAGCATAAACATCTAGTACTTGAAGCTGCACATCCTTCGCCTTATAGTGCTGCCGGCTTTTTTGGCTGCCGTCATTTTTCAAAAACTAATGAATATCTTGTAAGTAAAGGAATTTCTCCTATAAATTGGAAAATAGATTAACAAAATGAAATCGCTTAAATTTATTCTAATTGCAACAATGTCGGCTGCGTTTTTTCGCCCTTTTCCGGAGCTTCAATAAATGTTGCACTACCTTCTATCGGATATTATTTTAATAAACCACTGCAAGACATGAATTTAATTGCTCCAAGCTTCTTATTGATATCTGCTATTTTTTTAGTTACTGCTGGCAAACTTGCCGATATTTATAGACAACGTAATTATCATTGGTGTTATTATTTTTAGCGTATTTGCTAATTTATGTGGTGTTTCTGGCAATATTTATCAATTAATTATATTTAGAGTATTGCAAGAAGTTGGCACCTCCTTCATGTTTGCTACTTCAGTCTCTATTCTTTCATCAGTTTCTCCGTCACAAAAGCGAGGAAAAATTCTTGAATTTAATGCAACTGCTATTTGTTTAGGGCTTCTTGCTGGCCCTACTCTTGGTGGTATCATAGTTAATTCGTTTGGTTGGAGATATATTTTTGTTTTAGCTTTTTCTATAAGCATTTTTGCAGAAATTTTTGCTATAATGTGTTTATACCAAACATTAAATATTCTTCAAATAATAAAGTTAATTTTTTCGAAAACGTTTTATATTGGATTGCGATTTCTTTGTTAATATATGGTTTTTCAATTGCCTCTAAAATGATAGGTATTATACTAATTTTTCTTTCAATACTTTTTTGTATTATTTTGGGATATTGAAAAAAAGTAAAAAAACCCATTTTTAACATTGAAATTTTTAGTGTTAATAAGCAATTTAAATACGGAAATATTGCTGCTTTTATTATTCTTCTACCTTTGGAATAAGTTTAATTTTAAGTTATTATCTACAAAATATAAAACATATAAATGCTCAACAAACACGCTATATATTAAATGATTTAACCCATCATGATGATTTTATTTTTACCTATATTTTGGTTGCCTTTTCCGACAAATTTAATGCCGCAGTTATAGCTTCGATAGGAATATTTTCAATTGTTACTGTATTATTTTTATTGTCTTTTATTACTTATTTTACTTCTTTAAGTTTTATAATTTTATGCTTATTCTTAGTTGGTATTGGTTTTGCAATGTTTGCTACTCATAACACTAACGCAGTAGTATCGAATGTCGAAAAACATAATTATTGCTTGGCTTCTACAACCTCATCAACAATGAGGGTTCTCGAACAAATGATGAGTATGGGTTTAATGATGATAATGTTTGCAATTTTTCTAGGAAATATGTTAAGCCTTATGGAAAACTATCATTTGCTTTTATCAACAATAAAAAATGTTTTATATTATTTGCATTATTATGTTCAATTGGAAAATGGTTGTCTAAAGAAAGGAATTAATAATATTTAATTCCAAAATTGAAAAAGTTAACGTATCTTAATTAGTGATATAGTGTATTTATTTTTGAAACATTCATAACAATAGAGCTATAGAATACTGATTTTAATGTGGATTATAAACTATGTTATGTTCATAATTTAAACTTAATATTGTTCATATTTTCATGGATTTTTAGAAAATTTGAAAAAAATAATATGCCCAAAAAGAAAGTGAAAAAAATATTCATTATTGATACTAATGTTATATTGCATGATTATAAATGCATTTATAAATTTAAAGAAAACGATTTAGTACTTCCTATTGTTGTATTAGAGGAGTTAGATAAGTTAAAAAAGGGTAGTGATCTTATAAGTTATAATGCAAGAGAATTTACAAGGGAGCTCGATAACTTAGCAGGTAAACGTCTGTTTTCAGAAGGAATACCATTGGGTAAAGGGTTAGGGACATTATACATAGAGACAGGGAAGGAATTTTCTAAAAGATTATTAGAGTCGTTTTCTGAAAAAACCCCCGATCATAGAATTCTTGCAATTGCCGAATACTTAAAAAATAAATATACCGATCGCCCCGTTATTTTGGTGAGTAAGGATATAAATCTTAGAATGAAAGCAAAATCTTTGGACATTGAGGCTGAAGACTACGAATCAGATAAAGTACAGGATATAGATCAATTTAAACAAACTGCTAATATAATCACGAATATTTCTGATGATTTTATCAGATTGATATATGAAGCAAAAGAGGGAATAGCTATTGATAAATTTCCTTTGAAAAAAAGAATAGAAAATAATAATTATTTTATTCTAAAAGGTAATAGATTAAGTACATTAGTTTATTACAGTAAAAAGGAAAAGCGAATATACAGAGTTGAAAAAAGAAAGGCATATGGTATTGAGCCAAGAAATGCTGAACAAACATTTGCTCTCGACGGATTATTTAGAGATGAACTTCAATTAATAGCTATTACAGGTAGGGCTGGCACAGGTAAAACTTTATTGGCATTGGCAGCAGCTTTACATCAACGAAAGAATTTTAATCAAATACTTGTCGCACGACCAATAATACCTTTATCAAATAGAGATTTAGGATATTTACCGGGCGATGTTAAAGATAAAATAGGGCCATACATGCAACCTTTATATGATAACCTCAGTGTTATTAAACATAAATTTTCGCCAGAATCGAAAGAATATAAAAACATAGAAGAAATGATTAAAAACGAAGAACTTGTAATACAACCTCTTGCTTACATACGGGGGAGAAGCTTATCTGGCGTTTTTTTTATTATCGATGAAGCACAAAATTTAACCCCCCACGAAGTAAAAACTATTATAACAAGAGCTGGCGAAAACACTAAACTTGTATTTACAGGCGATATAGAACAAATCGATTCTCCATACCTTGATAGTCGCTCCAATGGCTTAACATATATGATCGACAAAATGAAAAATCAAGATTTATTTTTGCATGTTAATTTAATTAAAGGCGAACGAAGTTATCTTGCAGAATTAGCTAGCGCATTATTGTAATTATGTTTGATGCAAAAACTCTTGCAATAATCATATTTATAATTAGTTATGTGGGTATAATATTTACTCGTTTACCTTGGGTAAATATTGATAGACCTTCGGCAGCATTCTTTGGTGCAGTTGCAATGATTGTTAGTGGAATTGTTAGTTTCAATGAAGCTATGCTTGCAATAGATTTTCACACAATTTCACTATTAATAGGTATGATGATAATAATTACCGTCCTTAGTGCAGATGGAGCCTTTAATTTTCTAATGGAAAAAATTATAAAGTTTGTACCAGACAACAAAAAATTTTTATGGTTTGTTATATTTTTTACTGGAATATCTTCTGCTTTTATGGTAAACGATGCTGTTGTATTAATGGTTACTCCATTAATAATTGCTATCTGTCAGTCTTCTTCTATTAACCCTGTACCATATTTGATTGCTGAAATTTTTTCTACAAATGCCGGTTCCGTTATGACTATTACTGGAAATCCTCAAAATATGTTAATTGGTATGAAAAGCAATATTTCTTACCTCTCTTTTATGCTTTATTTACTCCCTATCTCTCTTATTAGTATGATATTGATTTATTACTTCATTACGCTATTTTATAAAGAAGAGTTTAAAGAAAATAAAGTAATTGTTAAAAACTTTAATAGCACTTATAGATTAAAGACATTGCGACTTGCTTTTTTTATTTTCGGAATAGTTCTATTTGGTTTTTTTACAGGACATTTAATTAAAATTCCTATTTCTCTAATTGCGTTAAGTGGTGCTTCAATAATGCTTTTATTTGGACACAGTAAACCACGTCGAGTAATAGATAAAGTAGATTGGATACTTATTCTCTTTTTTTGCTCTTTATTCATATTAATAAAAGGCCTTGAAAAAACAGGAACTTTTACTACTATATTGGAAAATATTAAATTATCGAAATCTATAAGTGGTGTATATTTAATACACTTAATTAGTTTAATTGGTTCACAAATTATTAGCAATGTGCCTCTAACTATGTTTATGGTACCAATTTTACATAATGCTCCCGATGCATTGTGGTTGAGTTTAGCCTCTTCGTCAACCTTAGGAGGTAATGCAACAATTATTGGTGCAATTGCAAATATCATTGTACTTGAATCGGCTAAACGATTAGGTATTAATATTACTTTCTTAGAATTCTTAAAAATAGGATTACCTTTTACAATAATATCATTGTTAGTTTCTTTAATTATATTTCAACTATATTTGATATTTGGAATTTTATAAACTTTTTTGGCTTTTTGGTTTATTTATTCATATCATGTTAAAATAAAGCTCATAACGTGTTCTTATAATCTTTTTTCTTTAAATAATTCTTAATTTGAGATCTTTCTAAAATTATTAAACAATTACTTTAAGACCTTTGCAAAATTTTTTACAAGCAGATAAAATACTTTCGATAATATTGATTTTTAATTATATTTTAATTGTTAAAAAATTATTTTTCGGTAGTTTCGAAGAGATCTCAATGCTTTTGAGTGTTTAACGACATAAAAATTATATAAAATAGATATTTTTTTTATTTTTTGTAAAAAAATAAAACTTTTATAGTGGTTAATTTCCAGAATTATATTTTATATAGCTTTGAAAAGTTCTTAATTATTTAATTTAATTAAGCTTCATTTGTTGCATTCAAAAAATTTTACTCTTTAAAAGATATTTAATTTTTTAAAAAAAGCTATATGAAGAACACAAAACTAAAATATTATAAAAGATTGCTACATTTCATGAAACTCAAAAGGTATATTTAGAAGCTTAGAAAATCTTAGCCCTGATGCATACATGTCAGTATCATCTTTGGCAAAATACCAGCATACGTTAACTTTTGCAATTTTAGATATTTCTTGAAGCTCAAGTAAAATTTTAGCTATTTGTTTAGCAGAAGCTGTATTAAAATACTCAAATTTAAAGTAAAATTTAGTTTCTGACAGAGGTGCTGTTTTATATTCTTTTAACCAGTTAATTACTGGTTCATAAAAAGCAATAGCATTTTCCGGTAAAGACCGTTTGCCTATCTCAAAAATATTTTTTTCTTTATCTAATTTAACATAAGGGGTATCTTCTGTTGCTTCTATATATAACGCTTTCATTTACAATACTATTCAATATATATTAGACTTTGCAAACTTAAAAAAGAATATTGATTATTAATAGGTAAAATATCATAATAAATTGGGTGTTTACTTTTAATTCTTATGTCTATCATACCAAGCCCCGATTTTTTGGAATCGTCTATGCCAAAATTAAATAAAAAGTCATTATAATAATCTTCCAATTCTTTACTTGACATATTATTAACCCTATCTATTTTTTGTTTTAAAGCTACAAGATCATTATTTTCAATAAAATTACCAGTTAATATTCTGTACTTATCGTCGATTTGACCGAGCAAAAAAATTCCAGGAACAGATGTCTTATCGTAATTATCTGGTATGTAGCCATGTTTAATAATATTTTGTATCATTTCAATCACTATATAAAAAACCTTTTTTTTGTAACCAACATTTCCTAACATTTGTCCTTCAAGAGAGTTAAGAAAGGTAATTAAGTTTTCCTGATTAAAAGGCCCATTGTTAATTATAGAAATATCTTCTTTATTTAATATGCTATGAATAAGTTCAACAAATCTAAAGTCATTTTCATACGACCTTTCTGTTTGTTGGTCTTCAAGTGTTGGAATTACACAAAGATAAAAATACGAATGATCTTTTGAAAATGGTACAAATTTATATAGTAACTTATTTCCCGACTTTCTTGCAATATCAAGAAGCCCCAAACCTGCTCCCCCTTTTTCAGAGAAAGTACCTTCTTCGAGTATCTTCATGTAGTACTCCTTAAGTTCTTCTTTTGAAAGTGTATTTATTTTGTCAATAAACGCTTGAAGAAAAGGTATGTTCTCAGTCTTCACAATATTACCCGTTGTAATAACATATCTGTTTTCTATTTTTTGGATCAAAAACAAACTGTCGTGAAATGGATTTCTTTTTTCGTCTTTTGCCTGATGTCTTACAACATTTTGTAAAGCTTCTACAAGTATATGATAAACACGTTTCTTTAATTTCGACGACTCTTCTTGTTTTTCTAACTTGTTTTCGGTCAGAAATAATACTGTATCAGTTACTTCGGGAGTAAAAATTCCTTTATATATGTAACCTAAATTATGGTCTTGCATTAGAAAAAACAATGTCTTTACGAAGTCAAGATACATTAACAATAAATTTAATGCAAATTTATTAAGTTTTTATTTTTTATAAAAAAAATAATTTTAATAGTCGTGTTATTTTTTATGATTCATAATTTACATAATTTTGTAAAATTATTACATTTAAATGGAATTAAGAATATCAGAAGTTAAAACCAAAAACGACTTAAAAACTTTTGTAAATTTCCCTTTTTCCTTGTACAAGAACAATAAATACTGGGTACCTTATTTAAAGAGCGAAGAAATAAAAACATTGCAAGCTAAGTATAATCCTGCTTTTGAGCATTGTAAGGCTAAATTTTGGCTTGCCTATTATAATAATGAGGTTGTAGGAAGAATTGGGGCAATAATAAATTATGAATATAATAAAAAAGTAAATAAAAATATAGGAAGATTTTCGCGTTTTGAATGCATAAACGATAAAAATGTTGCCAACGAATTATTAAAAACAGTTGAAAATTGGCTTAAATCAGAACGAATGGAATATGTTTATGGTCCGCTCGGGTTTAATAATCTCGATACCCAAGGATTACTAGTTGAAGGATTCGAATATTTACCTTCGGTTGCCTCTGTTTATCATCATCAATATTACAAAGAATTAATTGAAAGTTGCGGATATAAAAAAGAAATTGATTGGATCGAGTTTAGACTAACAATAAAAGAAGTCCCTGAAAAAGCCAAAAAATTTAGCGAGCTTGTAAAAAAACGGTATAACTTAAAAGTCTTACAATTTAAATCTACTAAAGAATTATTAAATTATAGCGATCAAATTTTTAATCTTTTTAACATTGCTTTCAGCCCATTATTTAGTGTTAACCAATTAAACGAAAAAATGAAAGAATACTATAAAAAGAAATATTTAAAATTGTTAAATCCTGAGTTTATCAAACTAATAGAAGATGAAAATAAAAATATTATTGCTTTCATTATAGGAATGCCTTCTTTATCGGAAGCAATGCAAAAAGCAAAAGGCAGGTTATTTCCATTTGGAATTTATTATATTTACAAAGCTCTAAAGAAACCTGAAGTTGTTGACTTACTATTAACAGCTATACATCCCAATTATCAAAGCAAGGGAGTTTCGGCTATATTAATTAATGAATTACAAAAAACTATGCTCGAAAAAGGAGTAAAATATGCCGAAACTACAGGTATTTTTGAAACAAATCATGATGCAATTAATCATTGGAAAAATTATGAGCATATTCAACATAAAAGAAAAAGATGTTACATGAAAGAACTTAAATAATTATGCCTATAAGAACTTTCATAAAATCACAATTCGGTACTTTGTTATTAAATAGGAGAAGCAAAAAAGTGCATCGAAAAAAAGTATTTAACAACCTAGAAAAAGCTAATACTTTTGGTATTGTATTTAATGCTCAAGAAGTAGATAGTTACGCTGCAATAAGATCTTTTACAAATTTCCTTCAATCTATAGGGAAAAAATATAAATGTCTTGGCTTAATTTCTCCAATAGAAAAATACGATAACAATCCTTTATTTTCCTCTCTTATCTATTTCTCCGAAAATGATTTTAACATTTTGGGAAAGTTAGTAAATTCTTCTATTAACGAATTTTGTAGAACCCCTTTTCATGTATTACTTGATGTTAGAAAAAATAAAAACTATTTTATCGATTACATAGTTGTTTTTTCACTTGCAAATTTTAAAATAGGTACATTAAAATATATGATTAATTATTATGATTTGCTCATCGATGATGAAACAAGTAGAAAAGATCCACAAGTATTTTTACAAAATGTTAGCTATTATTTAAAAACAATAAAATCGTAAAGTATGATAAGTATAGATGGTTTTGGTGTAGCATTAGTTACTCCATTTAATGAAGACGGAAGTATTGATTATGATAGTTTAGATCAATTATTAACCTATTTAATTAATCATACTGATTTTCTTGTTGTTTGTGGAACTACGGGTGAAACACCAACTCTTACAAAAAAAGAAAAATTTTCATTACTAAAATTTGTTACAAGACATACTAAAAATAAAGTCCCTATTGTTTTTGGCGTTGGAGGAAATAATACAAATGAAGTTGTTGAAGAAGTACTTGAAACTAATAAAATTAAAGAGGTAGATGCAATTCTTTGTGTAACACCATACTATAATAAGCCAAATCAAAAAGGATTATTTGCCCATTTTTCAAAAATTGCCGAAAATTCAATAAAACCAATAATTCTTTATAATGTTCCTTCTCGTACTGGTTGTAATCTAGATTACTCAACTATAGTTAGTTTGGCTTCGAGTTATAAAAATATTTTTGCAATTAAAGAAGCTTCTTTAGATTTTAAACAAATAAATTCTTTATTTGTCAATAGGCCAAAAGATTTTAAAATCTTTTCAGGCGACGATGCTTTAACTTTACCAATTATGGCAATGGGTGGCGATGGGGTTATATCTGTTGCTGGCAATGCTATACCCGATCTTATGAAAAATTTAGTTAATTCGTGTAAAGAAAATAACTTAAAAAAAGCGTCGGAGATTAATAAAAAGCTTTTAAGATTTTTTGGTTTAATTTTTGAAGAAGGAAGCCCTGCAGGTATAAAAAATGCATTATGGCACCTTGGCTTAATTAAAAACGAACTTCGATTACCACTAGTGCAAGTTTCTCCTTCTTTGAGTTCAAAAATTAGGCAGGAATTAGAAAAACTGGAAATATTAAGAAAGTCGTCTTAAAATTTTGTCTGTGATCAGCATTTATTAAGTATCATGAAAAAAAAAGATTTAGTAAATGGGTGGAATTATAAAGTTTTAATAAAATTAAGAAATTAATGAAGTTTGAGTAATAAAATTAAATCTTTTGTAAAATCATACTAAAATAATTTTTTAACAATTAAATATGGTTAAAAGACACTCTTGTCTAAAGTATTTATGAATATTTAGCAAAATATTATTCAAAAGTCTCAATTTTTAAATAAGCTATTCAATATTATTGATTTGCAGTAATTTACAAGATATTTTATAAGGGTTTCTTTAAAAATGTTACCAATAATAGAATTTAAAACAATTTTAAAATTTTAAAGATATTAATTAGTGAAAACTTCCCACATAAGTAGAGTTATTACAGTATACGCAATATAAGGCATAAATTTACTGAAAAAAAAACAAAAATAATAGTAATAAAAATTCTTAAAAAAAAACTAGTAAGTTATGGAACATTAACAAATTTTACACACATTGTTTCTTAATGTTACACAAAAAAAGCTTAAATGGTATGCGGTACAATACCATAGTTACAATAAAAACCATTAATTTCCTGAAAAAAGTTAAACTAAAACTTTATTCATCTATCACTTAGCTTATTGCGTAATTACGACATATAAAGTAAATCTACTAATCCTAATGCTTCAAAATAAAAAATAGCAGCAGTACTATTTATGTTTGTTACTGTATATGAAATTATAGTCTATAGCTTAGTAAACTTTATATTGTAATTTCCAGAAGATGAAGCTATAAATAAGCAGTAGCAACCAGAGGGCAAGTGTTTTACAATTATTATTTCTGTTTCGTTTCTACTTTCAAAAGAAGTTATTATTTGACCATAACTATTTAAAATCGAAATAATTGAGCCTTTAGGCAAATTTTCTACAAATACATAGTCGGTTGTGGGATTCGGATAAACGTGTAAATATGATAATTGATTAGATAAAATCGATAAACATGGATCAGTAGTAATTTGAATTGTGTCGGAAGCACTACACCCAACGTCGTTTGTAACAGTTACGGCATAAGTATATGTTCCTATTGGATATTGTGATGCATCGAATAATATAGTTTGTGACGTGCTAGAATTAGACCAAGTGTACGAATGATGTACTCCAGCGTTTAATAACAAAGTTTGATCTTGACATATTAAAGTATCGTTACCTAAATTCACTATTGGCTTTGGGTTAATGATTACATTACTCGTTCCAATATTTGTACACCCATTACAATCAGTTACAGTAACTTGATAAGTGTAAATACCAGGATTTTGTGTAGGAACAATAATGGAATTTGTTGTTGCTCCGGTAGACCATAAGTATGTTGCGCAGTTATTATGTAACGACAAAATTAAATCTTCATTAGCACAAACAGAATAATTGCTCAGATTAGAATTGGGTAATGGATTAACTGTAATTATAATTGTATCGCTCATTGTACCACATTCATTGGTTGCATGTACCCAATATGTTCCGCTCTCTGAAACTTGTATGCTTTGCGATTGTTGGCCAGTATTCCATATATAATTAGTAAAATTATTACCAGCATCGAGAGTTACTATTTGACCTTGGCAAATAGTTGTATCGTTTCCAAGGTTTATTGCTGAAGCCTGTCCATTAACGTTAACTGTAAAACTTGAAACAGAAGTACATCCTTTCATATCAGTAACTGTTACTGAATATGTTTGAGTAGTGGTTGGCGAAACAGTAATATTCGCAGTATTTTGACCACTACTCCATGTATAAGATACAATAGCATTTGGTACCAAAATTTTTATAGTCCATTTGTGTAAAGTACCAACATCGCCAGGAGCTAAATCCATAACTTTAAGCCTCCAAGTTCCATTAGCACTACCTGTTAAGTTTGAAAAACTTTCTTCAGGAGTGAACTGACCTGTAAAAGGAGCAATACCGTTTACTATGGAATTGGTAGCATTCATGGTAAATACAGTTTTAATAAAATTGTCACCGTTTCCGCCCTTACGATTAACAAGAGTAATAAAACTATTATTGGGAGCGTATAATTCCATCTTCAAGTCGCCAACATAAGGATGAGTTAAACTATCAATAACAACCTCTAAAATCGATGAAGCTTGGACACTAGAGGGAATGGTTAATGTGATGTTTGATAATATGCCATTCCCAATATTATCAGGAATATTATACGCTGTAGAATTAGAAGAAGAAACTAAAACACTACCATATGCCGAAGCATTTGCGTGAAGATGGGTACTGTTTCCATTGCAAATTAATGTGTCGCCTAATATGCTGACATTAGGATTATAAACAGTTATGCTGGTTTGTAAAATATTATTGTTTAAGTTCAGATCGGGATTGAAGGTTATTTGAACCTTAAAATTATAAGTTCCTTGTGTTATCATGGTTATGGAAGGTAAGTTTATATTCAATACATCTCCTGGCAATAGTGTACCAGTAGTAATAGTTATGTTTTCGTTGTATAATCCATTATTAACTTGTACGTGTATAGATACAGGATTTTCACTAAAATTAATAGTATTTAATCCGGTGTTTTTTAGTTGTACTATAACAGGTTCATTACCATAACAATCTTTTATGGTAGGAGACAAAAGAGTATTAACTGATAAATCATAGGGAAATTCATTTTTAATAAGAATATTATCAAGATGTAAATCGTAATCGTTTGCAGAAGTAGTTTCTCTAAAAGCTTGAAAAGCTATAGCTATACCCATTCCCGCATATTGCGATAAAGATATTATTTTTGTTTGCAAGTTATTAGTAAAGCCACTATTTTTACCATACGCAGTTAAACGTTTCCATGTATTGCCACAATCGGTAGAATAAAATATTCGCAAACTATCATTATTGCCCATGCCATTAGGATATATATTATTACTATTATAGGCAGTTAAGGCAACATCGAAGTACAAATATGTATAAGGAGTACAAATAAAAGCTGGGCCTAATATCCATTCACGAATAGGTGAACCGTAAAAATTAACTTTTGCTGTTATATTATTGTTACTACCTAAGCCAGTTCTACTTACCCAAGTAGAACTTGTTCCAGAAGGTACAATACCCTGAGCTTCTTTCCAGCCTGGGAATACTGTATTTAAGTTTGTTCCGTTATATCCTGTAAAGTCAACACTCAATGGTAAAGCAACCGAAGTATTAATAAGATTGGTTTTGATAGTATCATTAAAATTATACTCATCGTTTTGATATGTAGTATATACTACAAATGAATAACTTTGACCATGAGTACCCGCATTAACTGTTGTATTGAAAGTATATGTAATAATTTCGCCAGGATTTATAATTCCTGTAAAAAGCTCGTTCACTGGCGATTGATTGTTAAATATATATGAAATGTAAAAACCGCTTGCAGTGTTTGTCCCATTATTTTTAATTTTTACACTAATAGCCTGATTCGATTGTAAGCCACAACCATTAACCGGTGAAACAAATTCTACTAAGGCAAGATCATGATTCATTAAACAATTACGTTGAAAAGTTATAGTATTCATTGTATTTAAGCGTTGGTAAAATAACTGTTTGGCATCTAAATTATTTTTTAATATAAATTCTAAATATGGAAATAATAATTGCCAAACTATGGCTTGTTGTTGTTCGCGTGTTATTGTAGGTTGTGGATTAGTGCTGCTTTCGCCGAAACTGCAATAGAAATTGTAATTAGCAAAATAGCAATGTCCACCGCCGTTTATACCGATGAGTGTTTTGCAAGTAGATGATAATGCATTATAAATTGGTATTTGATGATTAAGAGGCGGAGTAACACCGTCGTTGGTACCATAAAACATTAGGGTAGGTACTGTTACATTGCTTGCCGCGGTAATAGCACTAGGATTGGTTTCAGCAGCAGCAAAAGTAACTAATGTGGTTAAATTTGTATTATTTGCTGCTGCGAGCACCGATGAACCACCACCCATGGAGTGTCCCATTATAGCACTAGTCCCTAATATATGCTGATAAAAAAATGATGATGAATTGTTACCTTCGCTTAGAATAAAATCATTTAAAAATTTCAAATCTAAACCAAATGCATTATGGCTTGGAGACATACCACCTTCGGTGCGCGGAAAAACCATAATGTAACCTCGCGCTACTAAACTATCCCATAACCATTGATAGGCATCCCACGACATCATAAAACCATGGCCAAATACTAGTAGGGGAAATTGTCCCGAAGCAAATGGTTTATTATCGCCAGTGCTAGTGGCGGGGTAATAAACCTCGGCTTGAATGGTCCTATTTCTTGAAGGATCAAAAAAATTAAATTGCCTATGTCCAACGTAATAATTTTGACTTAATAAATTTAATATTGTCATTAAAATAAAAATTAGACAATTAAACTTTTTCATAGATCATGAATTTTAAAATTTATGCAAAATAAATATGAAAATTTGAAAAAAACAATAAAAAGTTCAAAAAATAAAATTTTAATGTTTGAAAATTTTATGGTTTATATTGATTTTTTGATTAGTGTTATAAAAAAAGTTTTTTGATCTTTAATAAATCAAAATAATCATTTATTTTTTTACCTTATCAATGAATAATCAATTTGGAATCTTTGCAAAGTAGTTATTAGTGCATTAGTAGCTTATGTAATTATTTTTTAAAGATGATTTTATTAATCATATTCATATTATCACTATATAGCATGAAAATAAAACAGAGGTAATAAGCAAACAATTTAGGCAGTTGTACGAAATCTAGTTTATGTTGTTATGACAAGTAGTCCAAATTTGTGGTACAAATTTGGATGAGATTAGCTTATATGTAAAAGAAGTTGTAAGGTATACTGCAAAGAATATAAATGAAATGATTATAAGAAACAAGAGATTCAAGACTTCTGAGGTTGACGAGTTATTGCCACAAGAAGAGATAAGTAGTATTATGTAGAAGGAGGTATCGTAATCGTGTACTCACGTACAGGCAACGCTAACGAAATGAACTACTTGGCGCTATAGGTATGTAGAAGAGAGGACATTTGATAGTTGCAAGAGATAGTTAAACAGGCAAATTGCGAAGTAGAAAGGAATAGTAAAAATACATGAGCAGCATGTATTGTTATCTACACATTAAAATCTTAATCGAAATTTGCGAATTTTAGAAGTATTGTAATTTGTGTGTTATTCAGAGGGTAATTAATCAATAATAGGATTAAAATTGCGTGCGTAATATCAAACTCATAAGTCACCCTAGCGAGTAATATTAATTAATAATAGGTTAAAATTGAGGAGTTTAATCTAAAATTTTTGTTATTTATGACATAAAAGTTATAAAATTGGACATTATTTCTTATATTTTTTTGTAGAAAATTAAAATTTTTAAACATATTTTATTGAAAAAAATTTTTTTTAAGAAGTTTTACAAAAGCAACAAAATTTTATTTATAATTTGAAAACTTGTTATTCCTACTTTCTTTAAAATAGGAAAAGATTAATAAATGTAAATTTATTCACTTAAGACTTATTAGTATAACTTTGAGCAATTAAATTATACTATTTGTATAGTATGTATAACAATGCAAACTATTTATTTACGTACGTAATTTTTATATCTATTCTTATCAAGTTATTATGCTTATTCAATAATAGCAATGAAAAGATATAATTAATAGATATTTAACTGTTGGCTTGAAATATTGAAAAAACCACTATTATGATAAAGATTTATGAGTTGCGAAATAAGTTTGAAAGTATAAAAATTTTCAAATTTATGGTTATTAGAAGCATTAATATATTCACTATCAAAATTATCATCAAACAATTACTAATTATGATATATACCTTTTTAAATGATTATTGCTTTAATGCAAATGAAAAAAAATTACAAAAAAATTAGAATAAATTTTGAATGAAGCATATAAGAAAAGTAATTATCATTTATAAACTTTTGAGAAAAAAATTTATGAAAGCTAAAACTTGTATTATAATAATAATAAATGTATCAATTCTAATTAACCTTTACTCCCAAGTAGGTTATAATTTTATACTTTCATCATTAGATAAAATTGCTTCAGATGGAGAAGAGAAAGTTAAAAAGGTATATGCCAACCCCGATGGTTCTTTTTTTATGTGTGGAATAATGACAGATACCCTACAATTTGGCAATCAGGTTGCTTATATGAAGTGTCATGGTACAACCGATTTCTTTGTTGCTTATTTTAAAGCTAACCAGCAATGTGTGTGGGTTAAAACATTTGGTGGTAATGATAGCGATGTTGCTTTTAGTTGTTGTGCCGATAATAATAAGAATGTTTACGTTGTGGGTGGGTATAGTAGTGAATCTATAATTTTAGGAACAAGTACATTTTATAATACTCATCAAGGATACAGTGATTTATTTATTATAAAATTAGATTCTACGGGAAATTTACTTTGGGCAAAATCTAATACAGGAATTGGTTTCGAAAATCAAAGAATTGTTGCTTGTATTACCGACAAAGAAAATAATCTGATTGTAGTAGGCGATCATGACGGGTCGTTTATTTGGGAAGATGATACTTTGGCAGATTTTAATCCACCTAGTACTCTTTCGAGAGATGGTTTTGTTGCCAAATTTAATGCCGATGGGAATAAGCTATGGATAAAGCATGTTTATAGTTATGGCCACGACGAAATTACATCATGTACTGTTGATAATTCGAACAATATATACATTACAGGGCATTTTTCTTATTATTATATGGATATAGATACTGTTAGAATTAATAATTGTAGTAGTCTTGTAAGTGGCTTTATAGCAAAACTAACACCTCAAGGAGTTTGTTTATGGGCAAAGCGAATAGATAATGTAAGCTCTCCAAGTTTTTGTAAGTTTTTTAAGAACAACGAAATATTTTGGAGTACAACCATGAAAGAAGGGTATAATGCACAATTTGATACAATTTTATTTCAAAACTCTGCAACTTCTCCAGAAAATTTTGTTCTGATTAAAATCGATACAAATGGCAATTATTTATGGTCAAAAAATTCAATGTCATATAATCCTACGTATCTGACCGATGTAACTTTTGACCATCAAGGAAATTTAGCTTTGTGCGGATACGTAGAAGGTAAAGCTATTTATATTGACAATCAACCATACGGCAATTTGACAAGCGAAGAATGGTCGTGTTTTGTGGTTGGCATTGATGCAAATGGAATTGTTAAGTGGGCGTATGTTTCCCGAAACACAAGTGGAATAAATGCTGGCAATGTGGCAAATAGTATTAATTTTATAAAAGATAAAATTTTAGTTTGCGGTTATTTTACTAGTACTACATTTGCATTTAATGCTCTACAATTAAATAATACACTGGCTGCCTACTTCGACGGTTTGGGATATTCTTACATAAATACCTCAGATATCTTTTTACTAACCTTAAAAAGCACCAACGGAATAGATGAAAATGATTTAGAAAGTATTAAAATTTTTCCTAATCCTTGTATAGAAAAAATATATGTAGAAAATGATAATTGGGAAGAAATAATCGCTGTAGAATTGTTTCAAAGCGATGGCAAATGGATAAGTAGCTTACAGATGAACGAACAACAAATAAGGTTGCCATCAACAATAAATACAGGAATATATTGGTTGAAATTTATTACGAAAAAATCTATTATTGTTTTTAAATTACTAATAGTAAAATCATAAAAATGGAACAAATTTTCATAGTGAAGAAACAAAATATTAGAAATTATCGTTTTTTTAAAATCATTTTCATCTTTATATCGTTAATATTTTTGGTTTTTACAAGTAATATTTTTGTTACAGCATTGAGTATAAAAGATGCTTCGTCAATAATTTTATTTATATTTTTGTTGTTTTTCTTTGTAGTGTTTGCTTTAATATTTCTTTCTTTTAATAGGATAATGCAAGCAAAAATAGCCAGTATAGAAATATTTCCCGATAGAATTATCTTTACAACACTCAATAACAGCATGTTAAAATTATTGAAATCAGATATTCAATCAATAATTATAGAAGATAATTTTTTTGCAGGACAAATATATACAACTATTAGCTTTAGAGTTAAATCGATGCCAGAACAAACATCGATCATAAGAAACTTAATTTCCGATGCAAGTAACCTTCGATTCGATAATACTGACTTAGATGAACCCACAAAAGGAATGAAAACCGAACAAATAATTGATTTTTTAAAAAAGAATTACAGTGAATATTTAACCATAAAAAGTTGATTTTATTATGAATAACAAAATTTCATTTGCTATTATTTTTGTTTGTATAGGAATAACAGTAATTTCTTGTAAAAAAGATAAACCAGAAAACGAAAATCAAACAAATTCACCCAAACCTAAACCTACTGCTTATCTTGTAGGCCCTTCATCTGGCACAAAAAATATAGAATATGTATTCTACTTAAGAAATTATCAAGTAGGTAAAGGATATTATATTGATTGGGGCGATGGAAGCCAATACACATATCTTACTTTTGGATTGTATGGAGGAATAGATTCAGCTTATCATAAGTGGACTTCACCAGGAACTTATCAGATTAGAATAAAAGAAAAAGATACATATACTTACGAAGAAACAGCTTGGTCCGATCCGTTTACTATAGTTATAAAAGATCAAATTACCTTTGCAAAAGTTTTCTCCGATTTGCCAGAAAGCCTTGGGCAAGGCATTATCGAAACCAGCGACGGTAGTTTTTTAGTTATCGGACATACCAATACCACGTATGTTGGCGACTGGGATGTGTTTGTGATTAAGACCGATAAATACGGCAACAAACAATGGATAAAGTATTACGGACAACCTGCTGTAAACGATTATGTTAAATGTTTTACTAAGACACCTACAAACGAGATTGTAATAGTTTCGGGAGTTTCATTAATAAAGATAAACGAAAATGGCGATCAGTTGTTATTTAAACCTATATCATGGTCAGCAAACGTTATAAAACCTTCGCTTGCTGGAGGATATATTGCAACAGGAGATTATTATTCTTCGTACAGCGGCAATCAGGTAGTAGTTTGGAAACTGGATGATAATTTTAATATTGTATGGGAAAAAATTGTTGCCGATGGTTATGGAGTTGCTTCAGTTGAAGATAATAATGGAAATATTGTAAACCTTTACAAAATATCAGGTGCTCCGTTTATAGCAAAATTGACTACTACGGGAGATGTTATTTATACTAAAAAAATTAACATGAACACAACATATAGTTGCGATTCTAAAGCAATATTCAAAACTAATGATAATAAATATATGATATGCGGAATAACTTCTGCAACATCGAACAATGTTTATTTTGTGAAAACAGATACTGCCGTAAATATTGTTTCTGAAAAGTATGTTTGTAATGCGTGGACTATTGATAAATTCAATCAATCATTAGATAATGGGTATCTAGCATGTGGAACAGATTATTTATCGTACATTGGAAGTTGTTTGTACTACTTCAAAGTCGATGAAAACGGTAACGTATTATGGCAAAGAAAACCAACTTCGAGTAATTATACAAATGGAGCATGTTATGAAATTATTCCTACAAGCGATGGAGGTTATGCTATAACGGGGTTTAAAAAAGATTATACCGTAAATAAAAATTTTGTAATTTTGGTTAAAACTGATTCTGATGGCAATGCACCACTACCGTAAATTATTATTTTTTATTTTGATAATCGTAGAGTTCCATGGCTTATTATATTCTCAAGAAGAAGCCGGCTATTTTTTATTGGGATATAATAAAGGGAATTTTACCTATGGTTTGCGAAATAT